>JAZQAO010000060.1:0-48110 GCA_045545295.1 Clostridia bacterium | reverse complement strand
GGTCTGAATCCGTCATTACAGGAAATCATAGCTGATTTTTTGTTTTTCATCCAGCCATCATAGAAATTTCCGCCACCATTTGAAAGCTCTTTCACAAAGTATTCCATACTTTCCCAAGCAGAATCACACATATTTTCAGGCTTTTCGCCACCAACGGAAATAAACTCCTGTCCGAGCCTCATATCGCAGGTGTGCTCAATTGGGTTTTCATATTTTTCTATCAAATCATCATACCGTGCCATTTTCATAACGGTTATTCTACAATTTTGCATTATCCTTACTCCCCCCGCAATTCTAATATTTTCTCTTTTATCTTATTCGCAGTATTGATAAATTCTTCATCGCTTTTGCCTGTGGGATCGTCAAGACCCCAATCCGAGCGTTTTTTGCATGGTATATTGGGACAATGAACATTGCATCCCATTGTGATAACAATATCAGGCTCAGGAATATCCGAAATCAGCTTTGAATACTGACCTTGCATATCAATGCCAAAATGCTCTTTCATAATCCGCATGGCATCTCCGTTTATCTTTGGCTTTGTTTCTGTCCCTGCAGAATAGCAGTCATATTTTTCTGAAAGGTACACTTTTCCAAAGGCTTCTGCCATTTGACTTCGGCAGGAATTATGAACGCAAATAAATGCTATTTTAGTTTTTGACATGGAACGGACACCTTTCTTCTATACACTGATTATTTAGATTGGAGCGTGAACATTCGATTTTGTCAAGCTCCATATGTATGCCAAGGTTTTCAGCAGTAAACTTGACCGCCTCACGAATTGCTATGTAAGAATCTCTTTTACAGCAACGAGGCCCGCCGTTTTTACCGATTGCAGTAAGTGCTTGACCTGTCATTTGATTAGAAAGTCCCCAAGCTTCTTTGGCAAGGGGTGTTGACTTAGTTACAATCGACATATACATACCTGTGCTGATACCTGCACCGCATGCACCCCAAAATCCGCATGCTCCGCCGGGAACTTGCTTTCCCCTTGCATACATTTCGGATAGTGCAGTCGGCAAATCAATATCTCCGCCTGCGTTTTTATATGCAGTAAGAAGAGATGCTCCTACCATAGCATGATGCTCGGGGCCATGCATATGGCAAAAGTCCATAGACATCATTTTTTCTAAAATCTCAATTGGATTTTTGGACTTTTCATTTAAAGCCAACGCTATGATTTCGTCCATTCCGCTTGTATGACACTCACTGCAGACATAATGCCCGTTTACGCATCTTGTTTTGCTGTTTTCTTTTTTGTTGCAAATCACACATTCCATCATTGCATCCGTTTCCAGATACTCAAGCGGTGCTTTGCAAATTAAACATTCTTCACTCATTTTTCCACCTCATAAGGCCAATCAATGATTCCGCCAAACTCTTTTACATTGGTGTAACCAAGTTTTGCAAGACTTTCGGCTGCGATTTTACTGCGTCTTCCTGACCTGCAGTATACTAAAATCAGCTTGTCTTTATCGGGTATCATCTCGATTGCCTTGTTTTCTATTTCTGTGTATGGAATCAGGATTGCTCCCGGAATGCGTCCCTCGTCAAATTCGTCCTGTTCTCTTACATCTAATATGATATGTTCTTCGCCTGAATTCATTATCTTTTTGGCTTCCTCTGCCGTAATTTGTTCGTACATTGCTTTTTCTCCTTTTTCTTCGACGATTATTGATGTCGGTCCGTCTGCACCGCCTATAATTCCAATACTTGTATTATCTCCGCAACCTGAGAGCAGTATGCAAAGTAAAATTGATATGATACATAATATTCTTTTCATATAATTACCTTTCAAAATATACATCTGCACGATAGCAATCTAATAAACTGTAGTTCTTTTTAGAAAGACTGATTCCCCATTCAGGATGACTTTGTTGTCCTGGCTTATCATAGTTTCTATCAACCAGTATAGCATTCGGTTTTTCCCAGGCTGTAGCAGGTATAACAAACACATCAGGTAACTTTCCATTAATAAAGTGAAGAAAACAAACTAATCTTTCTTTTTTGAGAACAGGCATTTTAGACTTAGATATAAGCGCATATCCATAATCTCGAACCGATTTCACCTGCACCTCATAAAATTTATTATCAAATGGCGTCTTTACAACAAAGTCCACGCCGTGGTCATCAACTTCTGATGTATATACTTCAAATCCGTATGAAGCAAACTCCATTTTTGCATAATATTCTGCATATCTGCCCAATTGCAAACCACTTAATTTATTCCAATTCAAATTTGGCATAAACACTTCTCCTTTTCTTTAAAAATTATAAAGCCCTACTGTTTTTCTGTTTCTATACTCGTGCTTTTCGTAATAGCCGATTAAAGTGCCGTCATCATCACGAAGAGCAACCATATACACATCCTTGTTTTCCTCATCATTGCGATAGGTGTATATAATGTTATTATCCTTGCTTTCTTTAAACCAGGCAACCACCTTGTCAATCATTTCATTTGCCTTTGGCGGATGGCAATCTTTAATGCTTTTGCCCGTCAAATCCTTGTGATAATGCTCTATTGCTGACGGATTCATATATGCGATTATATCATCCATATCGCAAACAACCACAGGGGCAAGGTCTTGGTCAAGTACGCTTTTTAGCAATTTATTTAACATTTTATTTCTCCATTCCGCAGTCATATGCTCTTTTTGATACAGCCTCATCATAGTACATCGAGCTATAAAGTCTGTATCCGCCCGCAAAATTGTAAGCGTCAAAGCCGTTTTGCATAAGTATTCTTGTGGCAAGATAGCCCCGAAGACCGCTCTGGCACATTACATATACAGGCTTTGATTTATCGAGTTCTGTAAGTCTTTCACGCAGTTCATCAACGGGGATATTGACAAAGCCCTCTGCATGACCGTGCATATATTCATAGGCGGTTCTTGTATCTAAAAGCGTGATATCATCTCTTTTTTGAAGAGACGGAATATCCTCATAATAGAACTGCTTTACAATACCATTTTTCATATTTTCAATGATAAAGCCTGCCATATTCACAGGGTCTTTTGCAGATGAATAGGGCGGTGCATAAGAAAGTTCAAGGTCTTTTAGCTTGTCCGCTGTAAGTCCTGCAAAAATTGCAGTGGCAATTACATCAAGTCTTTTTTCAACGCCCTCATAACCTACCGCCTGTGCACCAAGGATTTTATAAGTTTCCTTTTCAAATATAACCTTTAACGTCATAACTGTTGCCCCGGGGTAATACCCTGCGCGAGAAAGGGGCGAAAGAATAACTTTTTCATAAGCAATATTGCTGTTTTTTAGTTGCGTTTCCGTCATTCCTGTTGATGCTACTGTCATATCAAATAGTTTGATAACCGATGCACCTTGCGTACCTTTATAGGTGCTGTGAATTCCGCAAATATTGTCTGCCGCAATTCGCCCCTGCTTATTGGCAGGACCTGCCAAGGTAATAACTGCCTTATCTTTTGAAATAAAGTTTTCTACCTCGACCGCATCACCGACTGCATAAATGTCCGCATCCGAGGTTTGCATATTGTCAGAAACTGCAATTGCCCCCTTTACACCCAGCTCAAGACCTGCATCCTTTGCAAGGGTATTTTCAGGCGAAACTCCAACAGATACAATGACCATGTCAGCTAGATTCTCCTGACAATCTGTAACAACCATATTATTCTCAATACTTTTTACATTGGCGTTTAAAAGAATATTAACGCCCTTTGACCTTAAGTTTGTGTGAATAAATGATGCAATGTCAGAATCAACTGTATTTAAAAGATGGTCGCCTTTTTGAATGACAGTAACATCTATTCCGCGGTTTTTGAGATTTTCCGCCATTTCAAGTCCTATAAAACCACCGCCGATGATAACGGCTGTCCGAGTAGGATTGTTGTCTGTAAACTCACGGATTTTAAGCGTATCTTCTACTGTGCGCAGCGTGAAAATATTACTGCAATCACCCTTGCAAAAGTCAGGCATAACAGGCTTTGCTCCGGGAGATAAAATGAGTTTGTCGTAGCTTTCTTCAAGCACTTTTCCACTTTGTTTATCCAAAACCGTAACAGTTTTTCTTTCACGGTTTATTTTTGTTACCTCATGGAGAGTTCTTACATCAATTTTGAATCTCGACCAAAATCCTTGTGGTGTCTGCAAAAACAAGTTCTCTTTGTCAGCGATTTCTCCGCCAATATAGTAAGGGAGTCCGCAGTTTGCATAAGAAACATATCCGCTTCGCTCAAATATGATTATCTCTGCATTTTCATCAAGCCTTCTGATTCTTGCCGCAGCCGTAGCACCGCCTGCAACTCCTCCAACAATAACAACCTTCATTTTTACACCTCCGTTATTTCTTTTAAAGCCTTCTTAAACTGGAATGTAAAGAGTATTGCTGTAAATGTTACTGCAATAATATCTGCAACGGGTTCTGCCATATAGACCGCCTGTGTCTTGTCTGCCAAAATGCTTGGCATAATATAAATCAGCGGAAGAAGCAATACGAATTTACGAACAACTGCAACCACAATGGAGTTTGCCGCTTTGCCGAGTGATGTAAATGTCATCTGGCAGGCAATCTGTATACCAAAAAGACCAAGTCCTCCAAGATAAATTCTCAGCATCGGGGCTGCAAACTGTGCAAGGGTTGCATCTGATGTAAATATCTTAACAAAAACCCCGGGTGCTGCCATAACCGCCGCCCAGAGTGCGACGGAATATGTAAGGCAAGTGATTAAAAGCAAACGGAAAGTTTTCTTAACTCTGTCCGCATTTTTAGCACCAAAATTATAGCTTGTAATAGGCTGAGCACCTTGTGCAATTCCCTGCAGAGGTAACATTGCAAACTGCATTACACTTGTCATAATGGTCATAGCACCAACTGCAATATCTCCACCATATTTAAGAAGCGAAGAATTAAAGCAAACAGAAATCACACTTTCGCTCGACTGCATAACAAATGCCGCTATTCCAAGTGCGATACAAGGCAGAATTATGTCTTTCCGAAGTTTTAAGTTCTCTTTCTTTATTTTGAGCTGTGTCTTTTTTCCGCAAAGGAAAGAGATAATCCATACGCAGGAAAGCATCTGCGAAATGATAGTCGCAAGTGCCGCACCTTTTACACCCATTTGGAATCCAAAAATGAATATAGGGTCAAGCACAATATTGCACACCGCACCGATAATTACCGAAACCATAGAAATGGTCGTGAATCCTTGTGCTGTAATAAATGTATTCATTCCCAAGGTCATCTGCACAAAAAGAGTACCTATGGCGTAAATGCTCATATAGTCAGTTGCATAGCCGATTGTGTTTTCGCTTGCACCAAATGCAAGGAGCAGGTCCTTGTTCCATATAAGCAAAACTGCGGTCAAAATGATTGAGACAACAATCTGCAGACTAAAGCAGTTTCCAAGCGTTTTTTCAGCGGATTCAGTATTCTTTTCTCCCATGAAGATAGACGCCCGCGGTGCACCGCCCGAGCTTACCAGTGCTGCAAAAGCCGCAACAAGCATAATAAGGGGCATACACACTCCAACGCCCGTGAGCGCTAAGCTGCCATCACCCGGCATATGACCTATGTATATACGGTCAACAATATTGTAAAGCATATTGATAAGCTGTGCCACAACTGTCGGAATTGACAGTCTGAATAAAAGCTTACCTATAGGCTCGTTTGCTAAAAATTCTTTATTATTGGTCATTTTTACTGCTTCCTTCAATTTTTTCATCGATAACTCAATATTTTTTCTCTCCCGAAAGAATCATCATTTTATCAAGATTTGTTTCAATCTGTGGTTTTACAACCTGTGATTCCCAGTCCTCAGGCTTAAATTCTTCCATAGATATGGAAATAGCCTCGGGAGGACATCCCCAGTATTTAACGAAAATTTCGTTAATTTCGTCAACTACTTTTTTCTTGATTTCTTCATCCTTCGGATAAGCTTTAATTGCAATGTACGGCATAATAAACACTCCTTTTAAAATTTTATAATATCTCCCGCAGTGATGCGGTTAAGATTATTCATATATTGTTTCATAAAATCATACTGCTCCCCGCCTGTACAGTGGCAAGTGTAGTATGTGGTTTCAAAGCTGTCAAGAATTTTTGCATAGCTTTTTAATTTTTCATCAAGAGGAAGCTTTGAAAAATGAAATCCCCCTATAATAATATCAGGCTTAAACCAATTTGTTATATCTATAATTCCCTTGTGTGAGCATCCGCTGATGAGGATTTTCTTACCGTTTTCCTCAATAAGCAGATACTGTTCGTGGCGGAAATCGTCAGGTACAGGCACTCCGTTTTCCATTGTTGACATCCCGCAAGTTCCCGCATTATACTGCTTTTTCATATCATTGCAGGAAAAGAGGGTTATGTTATCGGCTATTTTATACTCATCGTCCGCAAACACAAGCCTTTCATTTTTCTTAAGAGATTCATCAAGACCGATATATTTGCCTGCTACGTTATAATGCGGCTCAAAGGCAAACCTGCTTACATACACGGGCACGGTTTTATTTATTTCAAGAAATTTTTGAAGTCCTCCGCCGTGGTCATAGTGTCCGTGGGACAAAACCGCAAAATCAGACTCTCTAAGGTCAATCCCCATTTTTACGGCATTTTTATAAAATCCGTCTGTCTGTCCCATGTCAAAAAGGATTTTTTTATTTTCTGTTTCAATAAAAAGTGAAAGCCCGTGTTCACACAGATATTTTCCGCTTGGGCAGGTATTTTCCATAAGTACGGTTATTTTCATTTTGTATCCCCTGCCAGTTTTTGAAGAGTTTCTCCCGTAAGTCTGTATATAGTCCAGTCGTCAAGGGGTTTTGCCCCTAAAGACAGATAAAAATCAATGCTCGGCTTATTCCAGTCAAGACAGCACCATTCAAGTCTGCCGCAGCCGCGATCTACCGTTATCTGTGCAAGCTTACTTAATAGAGCTTTACCGTAGCCTTTTCCTCTGTATTCAGGCAGCACAAACAAATCCTCAAGATATATTCCGGCTCTTCCGAGGAAGGTCGAAAAATTGTGAAAGAACAGTGCAAAACCGACCTCTTTCCCACCTTCTACTGCAAAAAGAACCTCCGCCTTTTTCTTTTCAAATATCCAGTCCCGAAGAAGTGATTCTGTGGCTACAACCTCGGAAGACAGGTTTTCATATTCAGCCAGGCTTTTTATAAAAAACAGTATTTTTTCTGCGTCTCCCTCAGTCGCAAAGCGAATATTCAATTCACTCATTATTCTTCAACTCCCCGTTAATCTATCTGATTTTTTCCGATAGGTTCAGCCTTGTATTTTTTTGCAATCTAGTCGTTTGTCACATCTCCGTCACCACTTACAGGGATGGATTCTCCCAAGTAGGTCGGTTCAGGCTTAAAAACAGTTTTTATAAAATCTTTGCATCTTGCAAGTGCTTCACGAAAATCCCGATTAGTCTGCCCCCAATATGTTTGATAATCGGCACTCACTCCATAGGCATCAACTCCAAGCATCTTTGCAATATACAAAGCCCTATACAAATGATACTCCTGTGTTACGACTATGATTTTTTCAGCTTCAAATATTTCTTTTGCACGATAAATGCTTTCGTATGTAGAAAATCCGGCGTGATCCATAAATACATCATTTGAATCAATGCCGTCATCAATGGCAACTTGTTTCATTGTATTTACTTCATCATAAGATTTTCTTCCGTGATCACCACTCATAATCAACTTTGGTGCTGCACCTTTTTTATATAAATCTATACCTCTTTTTAATCTGTCTGACAGCATATCACTTGGATTTCCGTCTGCTTTTACCTGACACCCTAAAACCAATATACAATCAACATCCTGCAGTTTTATTGCTTCCTCAGGTGCAACAAGCCTTTTTCTGCCGATATGCTTGACATAGGCATTGACTCCAATAATAGTCGCTATACCTGCAACTGCAATACAGCTCAAGATAATTAAAGCTATTATCACTTTTTTCTTTTTCATATATCCTCCTACTCTCTATAATCCATCCCGATAATTTCTCCGCTTAATTTATCAACATAAAATACTATCGGTCCAAGCAGCCCATCTTGCTCGGTATTGTAGGTTATTCTATATAATGTTCTCCCAACTACTTCTGTTTTTTTCTCAAAAAGATATATTGAGGGAGCTTCATCAAACTCAACTTCTTTAATATTCGGATTGTTTATATCTGTGATAGTCGCCCTGCTTTTATCATCAAGCATCTGCTTTGTATATTCAATTGCTCTTTCCACGGTTATCCCGCGCTTGGGAGAAGACTGTTTTCCACAAATAAAAAAAGTGCAAAACAGAACCACTATTATAATGAAAATAATAATTGTTCTTTTCATAATTTACACCTTCTTTTCACGTTCTTCTTTGACATTCAAATTCTACACACATCAATTATAGCACATAAATTCAATAATGTAAAGCCGTTAACTCATCTGCTTTTGTGTGTCGTTCTACTTGACTTATCCTCTTTAAAAACTTATAATAAGACTATAGTTTCTAAAATTTGTAAGCTGAGGCGATAATTTTATGAATAAATCCATTATTCGCGTTTTTATTCCCTTCCGGGCAAAAAAAAGCATTATGCTGAGAACAGCGCTTCTTAAAGAAGATGCCTGGACAGTTGCAGACAAGCTTGATTCAAGCTTTTATTTACGCTACATAGACAAAATTTTTGACAGCAGCATTTACAGTGATTGCTTTGTTCTTCAGAGCACCCTCTCCTTAGAAATCGAACTTGACGAAAATATAAAGCTTGATGCGAATTATGCGAGAGTTTTCTCTTTTGATACTGATGTAAGTTTTATGGAACTTCAATTTCCCTACGACTTCAATACGCTTGACGATGTCGCAAACATTAGTTCAATGCTCAGAATAACAAACCGACCATTAAAGTGTAATGGAGAAAAAACAACTCTTAACGGCATTGCTGAAAAGCTGATAGCTCCCTTTGACAAAATAAGTTTCTTTGACCATCTTGGAGATAATGGACTTACCAGAAGCGAGCTTTTTGCAAGTGTGATTTTAGGCTCCGCTGAAGAAAATCTTGATGCTTCTGTTTATAAAATTGCATCCGGATTGAATTCAGCTTATACAGGGGAAACAGACGGTGGCGAGTTTTACTCGAATTTCCCTCATATAAGGTGGGCTGTAAGCGACAGGGGTATATGCAATGTTGCGATGCTCAAAGGCAATGCCAAAGACGATGATTTTATAAAAACGGAATGGTTCAGGAATACAAATCAGCGATACATAGTATGGTATATATTGATATTGCATCAGAAGTACTTTTTGTATCAGTGTATGAATGATATTGCAAAGAAAAGCTCATCCGACACATTAAAGCATTTCCGTGAAAGCATTATGAGCTTCAACACAAAATACCGTTTCAGTAAAATTTCCGAAGAAAGCTCTCATCAGACTCTTTACGAAATTACTTCAAGGGTAAAAGAACTTGATGACCTGTTTAAGGATATTGACGAAAAGGTGAACAGAATTGAGCAGCATCGGGAATTAAAAAGTGACAAGAACACTTCCCACGCAATGACTATTATAAGTATTCTGTGCGCTCTTTCTGCATTCAAGGACTTGTATGAGCTGATTTCCCAAAATCACTCGGAAGCTTCCTTCTCATCGTTTATTTCCAATCTCAGTACAAGTGAAGCCGCTGTATGTGTTCTATTTATTCTTGCTTCACTTATTGCACTTTTCATTATGCTTCCGAAGGAACCGGTTGTTGGCATTTTCAGAAAGATTTATCAGAAAATCACGCAAAAAAATTTTGAGAACAAATTTAAAAAATAAACTGCAAAAAGGGGCTATCGCAAAATGATTTGCGATAGCCTCCTGTTTTATATCTTTTCTACGTATGAGTATATACTTTCTATAATTTTTTCTTCATCTATTTCGCATTTGGAAAGATACGCCGTAACCTTATCACGGTCGTGCTTTTCTACAGCATCATACACTGCTTTACAGCATTTTTTGAGAATGGTGTCATTCTCATCGGGATAGATGAAAATCAGATTTCCCGCAAGTCCATCATCTACCGCTATATATACTCCGTTTTTGCCGAATTCATACAATAAAGTTATGACAGATTCACCGTATTCATAAAATCCGTCAGAATTCAGCTTGATGGTCGGTTTTGATGTGTCTGCCTTAATTTTAAAACGTTTGGTTGTAACGTTTTCTATTGCTTTTTCAATTTCTTTTCTGCTATGCTCGTTTTCACTATGTTCCTTCATTCTTTTAAAAGCGTCAAGTGTCATAACTTCCGCTTCCTGAGAGTGCTGAGGAACACCTTCCATAGAAAGAAACTCTTTACTGTCGCCAGACACACTGAAAGGCATCCAATAAAACTTATCTCCGGATTTTTCAGCAAAATTATATCTTTTTACAAATATAATCGGCGATTTTCCCTTTTCTTTGAGCATATAGCTTTTCACATAATTTATACCCAGACATTTTACACTACTGACCTCAGTAACGTTGATATTCATACCGCTCTGGACTCTTTTAAGAGTAGAAAAATCTGTTTCTTTCAGAGTTTTCTCTATATCGGACTTCTGTATACCCTCTGCATGGTCAAGAAACACGATATATTTGTCATAGCGGCTTATTTCATCAACATTTTCGATAATTGATTTATCCAGTTCCTTATCTATTCTGACAATATTGCAGTTTATCGCATCAAGAAGAAATATCTGTCTTGTATTGGCAACAAGTATCTTTTTGTCTGCTCTTATTGACTGAAGTCCCAGCTCTGTGACTTTTCCATTGTTATCAATATGCTCATAAGAAAGCAGAAGCTTTATCATATCCATCACAAAGCTTTCCGTAAGACCCATCAGATCGGCAATTTTTTCAGCATTTATTATGCCGAGAGCCATAATTCTGAGCACAGCCCTCTGCACCGCATCAAAATCCTCAAAGCTTTTCTCTACCATCTGCACTTCAATTTTAGCTATTGGGTAGTACACAGGTCCGAAGTTCTCTATATTCTGCCTCTTGATAAAGGGATACCTGTCACAAATATCACTTAACGCATAGTATGCTTTTACTTTTCTTTTTGCCACTTAATATCCCTCCTATCTTTCTTCTTTCCATTCACTGATTCTTTTTTCAAACGTAGCGACATCAATTATCTCACCGGCACCGTTATTAACGCAGGAGAGCATATACTTTATAAAGTCACCGAAATTCTTTTCCGTCTGAGTAATATCCATAATAATATTTCCGTCACGGTCTGTTACAGACGCCCTTTCAGAAAGGAATTTCATATCACCTATAATTATAAGTGCCTTTTTACATCTTGACATAGCAACGTTGAGTCTGCGTAGCTCTTTAAGGAAGCCTATTCCCGAATTTTCAGGGGATGTTTTGGAGCTTCTGCCGAAGCTGTATATAATAATGTCGCGCTCCTGACCCTGATAACTGTCCAATGTGGCTGCAAGCTCATTTACAGCATCGGGAGAAATTCCTTTTTTCTTGAGCATACTCTTAATAAGCTCTACCTGCGCTTTAAGTGCAGCAATAATTCCCATATCATCTGTGTCATAACCTTTTTTATTGAGCAGTGCAGCAATTTCTGAGGCTATATCCGCTTCAAGAGTGTTGTAATGTACAGTCTGCTCTTCCACAACTACGCTCGTTTCATAGCGTCTGTCACCACTGTTTGATGTATCTATAATAAGAAACGGTCTGTCTGTAAGCTTTGGTATAATCGAGCTTAAATTTCTCTTCATTTCATGCGACTTGTACTGCCCTCCATAAAACCAGTTTGAAATTATGTCTGCTATCTCTCCCGGCATACGGAACTGGGTGTCCAGCATACTCTTGTTTTCATCAGGAAGGTTATTGTACATTACTTCAAATAAGCTCTTTTCAAGCAATTCAGGTGTTATATTGTTTGCCTTCAATATTTTAACCATATCTCCGTCTGCACTTGGCGGAATCTGTTTATGGTCTCCAAGCATAATGAGCTTGTTTGAAACACTCATAGGCACAAGTGCATTGTGAATCTGTATCTGTCCTGCTTCGTCTATAATAGTAACGTCAAACTTCAGGTTTGCAAATTTACGCTGGGAGTTTATACCTATACAGGTTGCTCCAACCAGATTAACACTGTCAAGAAGTATTTTCTGCAAAGTGTAGTTCGAAGTATTAACGGAAGCATCCTGCCAGGAAATAAGCTCTTTTTCAAGATTTCCGGCTTTCTGAATTCCTTCCGTCATAGCTGTTGTAAATGACTCATAAAAGCCGTAATCGGTAACATCAAACTTGCTTAACTTTTCAAGGGAAACAAGTCCCCAATTATCCGTTTCGACATTTAAGTCAATATTAAGGGTAGAGATTTTCCCTCTTATTTCATCGGCAATCACACATTCCTTTGCAAAAACCTCAAAAACCACATAGTCATACTTTGAAAAGAATTGCTCTCTTAACTGACTGTGACGCGATGCCAGAAATTTCACACGGCTGTAAGTTTCATCATAAACCTTTACTCTGTGAGAAATAATCAGATTTCTCACAACAGATACAATTTTCAGAAGTATTCTCCATACAATTCCTTTGTCACGGTAAGCAAGTTCCTTATCTATCTGGATATTTATTTTCTGCACATAAGCTTTAAGCCAGTTTGCCAGTTTTGTAAAATCTGACTGAACAGTATTAAGCTCGTTTCTGACTGAAACCAAAGTTTTACATTCTTTCAGAACCTCATCCTCAAGATTTTTCTTTGCAGTATATTCATCTTTAAGATCCGAAATTTCCTGATAATTTTTCTGCCACAAAGAAAGAAAGCTTTTTAAGGTTTTTATGTGCGAATTGGTGGTATTTTCTATTTTTTCTCTTAAATTTGCAAGCTTAAGTTCAAAAAGACACGGTTTTATATTCTCTGCTACTTTGCTTTCATTTCCAATTCTCAGAGCATCTATCCCGTCTTCTTCTACAATTCTTTCAAGCACGTTGTCTACGGCTTTATTATTCTGCGAAGAAACAAGTACGCGCATCTTTTTATTTTTGACAAAGTATTTAATCCACTCAAGAATTACTGTAGTTTTTCCCGTTCCCGGAGGACCCATAACAAGATATACGTCCTTTGAATTTATACCCCGCTTAATACCCGCCTTCTGGCTGTCGTTCGGTGCAGGCTCTTTTGCATCAAGAGTAGCCTCAAGCTCTGTCAGATCTTCATTATTGAATCCGCGGGGCTTTGACTCTCCGAGTATGTCATTCATATACTTGGAATCTGCTGTACCGTCTTCTATTTTTTTAATTGCGCTCAACTGAACATCTCTGCTGACACTTGACAGGCTAAGCGAAATTCTTCCCACAGGAAAGATAGTTTCAATCGTTACCTGCTCGTTAAATAAAAGGTCAATATAGGGCTTTTCCTCTCCGTCATATCCAAAACCGACAACAGTTGCCTGAAGCTTGGAATCATCCGAGTCTGTTCTGTCAAGTTCCACCGTTGTATTAACAGTAAAGATTTTTTCATTCAGCTCACTGACATAAAAACGGTATGCGCTGTTATCAAGCTTTGCATACTCCGACCCTCCTACACTGTCATAATACAAAGGGCCGTTTTTAAGAGCTTTATTCTCTTCAAGCTGATACTGTGCCTCAGCATAGTTTTCTGCAATATTAAGATACCTGCTCAGTTCCGGAGTAGGCTGAAATTCCTCCTGCTCTTCTACAGGTTGCGGATTTTCCTTAGCACTGAACTGACTTTTTATATAGTTAATCAGTTCTCTGCTGTTAACCATTACACGGGCCTGAGTTGCAGTTCTTCCATCAGCAAAGTGCATTCCTATACCGCCTTCCCCCGTATGAGAAAAAACCATGCCCTTTTCAAGATAAAAGCACAATCCGGAATTTAAGGCGTTATTTTTAGAATGATAGTTTTCTGCCTGAATAAATCTTATAACGAAATAGCTATAGAAACCTTCACTTTTTGCAATACATTTCATAACGCAACCATTCATGTGTACAGAGAAGTTATCCTCTTCTTTTTCTTTTGTTATAAGAAGTCTCTTGCATTTTGACTGCTCCATAAACCAGTCTGTACCGCGGCCGGTTTCGTCATATAGTGTATCTATGGCGGTTTTAGTAATATTAAACCGCATACAGGCATTTACCGGTATATCAAAAGAAATAAAATCGCTCATTTGTTTTTCCTCCAGATTCCGAACTTTTCGTCCTTGTATACAGGCACATGAAGCTCGCTTATTTCTTTGTTTACCGGTTTAATACTTCCGGGAAAGATTTTTTTAAATTTTTCTTCAAATTTTATCATCAGTTCTGACTTTTCCATTTGCTTATTTCCCCTATTATTTTTAATAAATCCCTCTTAATATCCTGTGCGGACTGGTATCTTTCCGAAGGATTCAATTTCATACATTTTTCTATTATTTCATTGAGCTTTTCCGGCATATCCGGGCATAACTTATTCGGAGACTTAAAGCTTGTCCACTTGTTTCTGGAAAGAGTAAACTTGCTCAGTGCATACTCCCTGCCCTCTACAGGCTGAACTCCTGTGTAAAATTCATACATCATTACACCTATTGCAAAAATATCTGCGTGACTTCTGGCAATCGTCACACCTGAAATATGCATTTCCGGTGCTCTGTAAATCTCTGTTCCCGAAACAAGATTTGCATACTCAATGCTTATGTTAAAGTCAATCAAGTATACATCAGAATTAAATCCAATAATAATATTTTCGGGCTTGATATCCTTGTGATATATGTGCGCCTTATGCACCTGATTTACGGTGTCACACAGAGAAATCATCCAGCTTGCAAACTCACGCCTCCCGGCTGATGACATCTTTTTTCTTAAAGAGTCCCCCAGTATTTTTTGCATAACAAGATAAAACTTTTTGTTTCCTTCATCCTCCCAAAAATCAATGAGAACAGGAACATTATTTGTTTTACCTCCTGCTTTTGCAAGGGCTATGACCTCATTTTTTAACATTGCACGCAGCTCTTTTTTATCGTATGTAATTATTTTCAGACAAACATTCCGGTCAAAGGTTTCATCTATGGCATTGTAAATTTTTGTTACTGCACTTTGGTATATGGGTGCATTTTCGTCAAATCTGTATGTGCGTCCGCCAGTATTTGTAATTTGCATCATATTGCTCCTTTTTCTATCTCAGAATTTCTTCAAGATAATCACAAACCTCGTTTATATCCGGCCTGCATTCGGCAATTCCGTCCATTTGTTCAATCAGCGGCAAAAACTTTTCCATCTCGGGCTTTACTGCAAAATCGCACTCATTATAACCGCCGATCTGCCCCATAAGTATATCAGTAAAAAGTGTTTTAAGCGAATATATATCCGCTTTTCCCCACTCCTTGGATTCAGGATTGCTGAGGCTTTTCCACTCGGGAGCCATATAGCGTGTTTCATCGTGGGCAGCTTCGAAATGCGGAGCTTCTTTCCCGAGAACGGTTTCATATTCAAAATCGTCTATTTTTGCATACCCGAACTTGATTATTGCTGTTGTTATTCCCTTGCCGGCTTCTCTTCTGTCAGAATAATATGCACAATGACTGTTTAACAGTCTGTGATAAATGGGGGTTGTATTATTGTGGAAGTTTTTAAGGGTATTTGCATAAGACAGACACAGCTCTGCTCTTTCCTTGAACGAAAGAGTTCCCAAAAATTTCGTATTAAGGCCGTGAGCTTCTGTTCCAAAATCATAAGTCACAAAATAAAACGGTGAATCCTCGCTGTTTTCTTCAGGGAGCAAAGATATCTTTTTAAGCAGCGAGCCTGAATATTCTTTCAAGAGATAAACGTCCGCAACTCTTCGCAGTCTTTCGGTCTGACTTTCGTCTTTAAGATATTGTCTTATAACAGAAGTTCCGACGCTTTTATCCCTGAATGGCTCGTACCTGTTTGCGACGTATTCCTTAATGCAGCCTGTCCTCTTTCTGTCCTGCGGGACGTATGCTTTTATTATTTCGTAATTCCCTATAGGTGCTTTATTTTCACTATAATCGGGAACCTCTTTGTTTGTAAGCCCGTAATACTCACGGATGTATCTGTGCAGAATTTTCAGAGCATAGCTTGCATTATCGTAATTTCTCTTAAAAACTTTACGGTAGTTACTGTTTTCACTATGAGAAAACTGATTGCAAATCGTTCTTAAAAAAACATTCACCTTCGAGTAATGGCTATAGTCTGCCTCCGTCATTGAAGTCGGGTCTATGCATCTTGACAGTTTTACATTACCGTAAGTGATGTACTCAAGCTTAACTCTGAAATCAGGCAAAGCGCGGATTCCTTCACATCCCGGAAGAAGTCTCATCGCGGGAATGAAATTTTTGTTGTCTGACAAAAGCTTCATCATAGCATTCAAATCGGGTGTTTTGGGAGCACATGCCTTTTCAATTTCAGGCAAAATACCGTAATTTTCTATCATATCCCGACACAAGTCTTCAAGAATCTGCCTCATTGCATTACCTATTCCAAAGGTGTTGAGCTTAATATTTTTCTCAAAATGTAATAATTCCTTATATAATTTCAGATTACGCTCTTTTACAAAGCTGAAATTTGATATCATATCAATTCTCCATACAACTTATTTTTATACTATTTTATTCTATCATAAATTACCATAATAGTCAATGTTTTAACACAATCTTAAATTCATTCCTTTTATTGACACAGATTACAGGATATTATATAATATCCGAAAAGGCGGTGGTAAAATGAACTGCAGTTTCAGACAGATTACATCCATGGAAAAGGTACGCAGCACCGACAAAACAGAATATAGCGAGATAACGAAAAAAACAGTTATGCAGGGTGAGCGTGTAAGCTATCAGATTATTATTGATTACGACGAGAAAACCTTTGTTAAGGTTGAGCCTGATTCACCTTTCGGTGAAAACATTCGGCTTTTCAGAATAAAAGAGGCAATAATGGATATGCCCGCCACGGTAAATGTCGATGGTGAGGATTATATTACTACCGAGCCGGGGCTTATGCCTGAAATACTTATTCCAATGGAAGAAAGTAACTTTTCTATAATGTGCTGTAAAAACAGAGAGTCTGTCCGCGTGAGAATTGATGTGCCGGAAGGCTTCCCTCCGGGAGTGTATAAGGTTAATCTTAACATCAGCCACTTCCCCATTGTTTCGGTACAACCTGAATTTACCCATGTATGCACAAAAACAATGGAAATAGAGGTAGTTCCCCATAAAGTTCCGGAGCAGAAGCTTATTTACACAAGATGGTTTTATGCAGACTGCATTGCCGATGCACACAACGTAGAAATCTATTCCGAGTCACATTGGGATATGATTGAAAAATATATGCTTGCGGCACGGGACACGGGTATCAATATGATTCTTGTACCTGCGCACACCCCTCCCCTTGATACGGGAATCGGCACACAAAGGCCCTGCGTTCAGCTTGTTGATATTGAAAAAAACAGCGATAACTATTCATTTGATTTTACAAAATTTCACCGTTTTATTTCTCTTGCACAAAAATGCAAAATAGAGTATTTTGAAATTGCGCATATGTTTTCACAGTGGGGAGCTAAATGTGCACCAAATATTATGGTTACGGAAAACGGAAAAACAGACTATATGTTCGGCTGGCACGTTCCGTCAGATTCTGAAATGTATATTTCATTTTTAAAGCAGTATATAGGTGCAATTTCGAGAGAGCTTGAAGCTATGGGAATTTCCGAAAAGACGTATTTCCACATTTCGGATGAGCCGAGCGAAAAAAATCTTGAAGCTTATGCATTTGCAAAGAATATAATAAAACCGCTGATTGGAAACAGTAAGACCTTTGACGCACTTTCACACTTTGAATTTTACGAAAAAGGACTTGTTGAATGTCCCGTAACTGCGGTTAATACCATTGACGATTTCCTTGGACACAATATTGAAAACCAGTGGGTATACTACTGCTGTGCACCGCAGGTGGGATTTCTTAACTCCCTTATGGCAATGCCTCTTTACCGCATCAGAGTAATAGGCTTCCTGATGTACAAGTACAATATCAAAGGATTTCTGCATTGGGGTTTTAATTACTATAACTCCTGGCTTTCAATGTATCCCATAAATCCTTATGTTACTACGTCTGCTGATGGGTGCTTCCCCTCCGGTGACGGAGCTATTGTGTATCCCGGCAAAAACACTGTCTACTCCACAATTCGGGGAGAGGCTATGTTTGAAGCAATTCAGGATATGGACATCTGTTTTGCACTTGAGGAAAAAATCGGACGAAATGCCGTTATTAAAATGATTGACACTACCGCAGGAATGGATATGCATTTTAACAGGTATCCTAAAAGCAGCGCATTTCTTGAAAATTTAAGAGAAGAAATGATTAAAAAAATTAACGAAAGGTGATTTTATGGAATTTACAAAGCTTATCCGAGAAAGATTTTCTGTACGGAAATACGAAAACAAGCATCTTCCCAAGGATGTAATTGACAAAATTCTTGAGGCTGGGCATCTTGCACCAACAGGATGCAATTATCAGCCACAGAGAATTCTTGTACTGAACACCAATGAAAGCATCGCAAAGCTTAAAGATTGTACAAGATGTCATTTCGATGCACCCTGTGCAATGCTTGTTTGTTATAGCAAAGACGAAACCTGGACACGCCCTTACGACGGTGCACTTTCCGCACCTGTAGATGCCGCCATTGTAGCAACACATCTTATGCTTGCTGCACGCAATGAAGGTGTGGGAAGCTGCTGGGTAATGCATTTCAATCCCGAAAAAATGAGGAAGGCTTTCAATATTCCTGAAAGCATAGAGCCTGTGGCACTTTTAACAATGGGATATCCTGCAAAGGATTCTGTTCCTCACAACCTTCATTCAACATTCAGACCGATTGAAGATGTAGTTTCCTACGACAAATTCTAAAAAATGAAGTGTAAAGAAACTGAGTTTCTTTACACTTCATTTTTTACTTAATGGTGATGATGGTGATGGTGTCCGCAGGAGTGACTATGATTATGTTCCTGCCTGCATTCCTTTTCGTGGCAATGCTCGTCAACACTTTCAAGCTCCAGAGTAGCGTGGCTTATGCCATGTTCTTTAAGCTCTTCCCTTACAAGATGCTTGACCTCGTGGTTGTTCCTGTCAGTTACAACGTGCATTGTTGCAAAATTATTCTGTCCGTCCATACTCCATATATGAATATGATGCACTTCACTGATACCGTCAATCTCTTCAATATGGTGCTTAATTTCACTAACGCTTGTTCCTGCAGGAGTTTTTTCAAGGAAAAGGTCCAACGCTTCCTTTAAGTTTCTTACTGCATTTATCAAGATAAAGATTGCCACACCGATTGACATAATGGGGTCAATAATATAAAAATCAGTAAAATGCATTACAACGGCACCAACAAGGACAACTATCCAGCCAAGAGCGTCTTCAAGCATATGAAGATTAACAGCTTTCTGATTCATTGAGCCTGCTTCTCTTGTAAAAAAGGCAGCACCTACGTTTACCGCTACGCCTATAACGGCAAAAATTATCATACCGCTGTAATTAATCTCGACAGGGCTTATAATTCTTCCGATTGCATTATATATAACTGCCAAAGAGCCGAAAAGAAGAATTAAAGTAGTTATAACACTGCCCGTAACAGAATATCTTGAATAGCCGTAGGTATAGTTTTCGTCAGGCTTCTTTTTACTCTTTCTTTCAAGAAAATATGAAATTCCGATACTTGCAGCATCACCTATATCGTGAACCGCATCTGAAAGTATCGCCACGCTTCCGATGAAAATTCCACCAATAAATTCAAACACTGAAAATGCAAAATTAAGTATAAATGCAATTAAAATATTTCTTTCTGTTTTCATAGTCCCTCCATTGACTTTTCTTCCGGAAAGTCATATAATAAATTTACCGAACACTTTGTTCAATACAAGTATACTTGTTCGGTTACGTTAATTCAACATATAATTTCTCCGGAATGTCCGTTACTGAACATTTTCCGGTTTTTGTACGGAGGTTATTATGGACAGACGTCAGAAAAAGACACGCGATGCCATATTTGAAGCGTTCACAGCACTACTTTCAAAAAAGGATTTTAGCCACATTACAGTAGCGGAAATTATTGACAGTGCCGATGTTGGGCGTGCTACCTTTTATGCTCATTTTGAAACTAAAGACTTTCTTTTGAAAGAGCTATGCGAGGAGCTTTTCGACCATATATTCGAGTCAGATTCAGGAACTGATATGCATAGGCATATTTTCGACTGCGATGCTCCTGACTCTGTCTTTTTGCACCTGCTTCAGCATATTAAAAACAATGATAACAATATTGCCGAGCTTCTTTCCTGCAGAAACAACGAACTGTTTTTAGGATATTTTAAGGATAATCTGAAAAAGCTTGCCAACAATCAGATTTCCTTATTTAAGTTAAAAAAACCTGCAGATTTACCCTCTGACTTCTGGACAAATCACATTTCTTCCACTTTTGTTGAAACAGTACGGTGGTGGGGGAATCACAAAATGGAAGAACCTCCTGAAATTATCAATGAGTACTTTCTTAAAGCAATATCCGTATAAAAGCCATAGAGTGTTAAAAACAAGTTTTTACCACTCTATGGCTTTTTTCTTTGTTGTTTCTGCTATCTCTCGGAATTTAATTTTTTCCCGTTCTCTGTTCTCATGTATTGATGTACTTATCCTTATTGCTGCAAATAAAAATAGCAGACACAATATAATTATCAGAATTTTTTTCACTTTCTCACCTCAATTTTATGCTTTTAAGCAGCTTTCTTCTGTTTTTCCAGTCGGGGCATACTTTTTCAAGCTCCCTGTAAAATGCGGGAGAATGATTCGCCTCAATAAAATGGGTAAATTCGTGCAATACTACGTATTCAATACATTCAATAGGTGCATACATCAGATTTATGTTAAAGGTAAGTATTCCGTCTTTGCTTCTGCAGTTACCCCACTGTGAAACCATACGACGAAATTTAATTGTCGGATATCCAATGCCTTTCTTTTCAAAATACGGATATACTTTTTTACAAAGTTCTGTTATGACTGTTCTTATTTCCTTTTCCTCAAAATACTTTACAAGCGGTTTTTCCACATCTTTTCTAAACTTTTCAAGGGCGTTAAGGATAAAATCACTTTTACTTATAAGAAAGCCCTCTATTATGCTTTGTGTAACAAATCTGTTGGCACTGACAAAAATACTCCCGTCCTGTTTTATGCGCAGATTGATATTCTTGACGGATTTGTACTCCAATTTATATTCAATTTCTATTCCTTTCAGTTTCAAATTTTTAATCATAGTTTTCTCTTTCAATTGCTTTTATTTTTATTTAGTGGTATAATAACCTTCAGAGGTGATATTATGCTTTCGTATGAGCTTGATTTTCTCCGCATGATAGAAGGCATCCGAAACGGATTTCTTGATAAATTTTTTGAAACCGTTACAATGCTTGGAGAAGAGACTCTACTCATCATTCTCATGGCTGTTATCTATTTTATGTACGATAAAGCACTTGCCAAAAAGTTGTTTTTTATAACAGCGATGTCGCTTTCTCTTAATTGTATAGTAAAGAATTTTGTAAAGAGACCGAGACCCTTCACACGGGGAATTTCCTGCGTAAGAGAGGAAACTGCAACGGGATATTCATTTCCCAGCGGACACACACAGACGTTTTCAACCTGGTCGAATGCACTCGCAGTTAATCTCAGAAAAAAAAGACTTATATATATTACCCTTACTCTATCAATACTTGTCGGTTTTTCAAGGCTGTATCTGGGGGCGCATTACCCAAGCGATGTCGTTGCAGGACTTATTTTCGGACTTATTTTTGCATTTTTCGGAAATATGCTTTATGACAAAGTAAAAAACAAAAGTCATCTTTATTGTGCAGCTATGCTTATTCTCACGCCATTTGTTATATTCTTCACTATAAAGCCAGATGCTCTTTACGAGGACTTTTTTAAGCTTTACGGAATGATTGCAGGCTTTATTCTTGCGGTAATATTTGAAGAAAAGGCAGTAAATCTGCAAAAATCATCTACCCTGAAAAATATCCTGCGTGTGATTATATGTGTTGTACTTGCAGTAGTTATCAAAGAAACTTTGAAAGCACTGTTTGCGACAGAAATACTGCGCCTTTCATTGATTCTTGATGCAGTACGTTATTTTCTTCTGGTGTTTTTGATTATGGGATTATGTCCGTGGGTATTTAAAAAATTTAAGATTTGAGGACAGCAAAGCTGTCCTCTTTTTAATAATTGTATTTTTTTCTCAGACAAACAACAAAAATCAACGATACCGCTGCTGCCAGCGCTTCTGCTGCGACAACTGAAATCCAGATACCGTCTATTCCCCATACTACAGGAAATACAAGTACGCATACAACCTGAAATACAATTGTACGTAAAAAAGCAATTACAGCAGATACAGGGCCGTTATTAAGTGCCGTAAAGAATGAAGACCCGAAAATAGCAAGACCAGAAAACAAAAATGACAATGCGTATATTCTGAAACCGTGAAGTGTCATATCATATAAATCTCTGTCATATCCTGCAAATATTTTTGAAAGAGGTACAGCTAATAATTCTGAAAGACACAGCATTATTACTGATGCCGTGATATTAAATACTATAATTTTCTTTCTTAAATTCTTCATTTCGTTATGGTTCTGCGCACCGTAATGATAACCTACAACAGGTGCTGAGCCATTTGCAAATCCGAAGAATATTCCGATGAAAATAAAACAGACATACATCATTATACTGTACGCAGCAACACCGTCTTCCCCTGCATATTTAAGTAGCTGTGTGTTGTACAGAAGTCCCACCAATGAGCTTGAAACACCGTTTACAAATTCTGACGCACCGTTAGAGGTAGCTTTAAGGGTAGCTTTACCGTCAAACTGTGTTTTTCCAAGTCTTAATTTACTTGTATTTTTACTGAAGAAGTAGAACAGTGGCACAACTCCGCCTACTATCTGACTTGCAGCAGTTGCCCAGGCTGCACCGGCTAAGTCCCATTTGAATACCGCTACAAAAAGTGCATCAAGCACCATATTTGTGCAACCTGCAAGAACTGTTACCCAAAGACCGAGTTTCGGTCTTTCTGCAGTTACAAAAAATATCTGAAACAAAAACTGCAAATTCCACAAAGGCATTGATATAAGTAGAATATTTCCGTAAAGAACTGCCTGTTCAAGCATTTGTCCGCTTGCACCCAGCGCTGATAAAAGAGGTCTCAAAAGGAAAAAACCAAGTACAGAAAAAAGTACGCCTACACCGAAGGAAATATATACAAAGAGAGAAAATAGGCTGTTTGCTTTCTCAGTTTTTCCCTCGCCCATGGTTTTTGCTACAAGGGCACTTCCTCCTGCTCCGAATATATAGCCAAACGTTGCTAAAATATTAAGTACCGGAAAAACGAAATTTATTGCCGCAAGTGCCGTTTTCCCAACGTAATTACTTACAAAAAGTCCGTCTACAACTCCGTAAAGGGATGTAAACACCATCATTACCATAGCAGGAAATGTAAACCTTAAAAGTCTGCCGTATGTAAAATGGTCAGATAACTGAATTTTCATTCTATCTCTATATCCTCCATAAGTCCGCCAAGCGCTGCCGCCATTGAATAAAATCCAAAATCTGTGGGGTGACAGTCGTCAACAGTGCCTTCATTTCCGCAAAGGGAGCAAAGCTCTCTTCCCGTCAACAGATACACATTTTCATCACCGCTGTCCAAGGCATTCTGGAAAGTGGTGCTTATAATCTGTAGCCTCTCTTCCTCTTCAGGAGTAAGGTTATACTTTGGTCTTGACATCATAATTATCGGAAGAGTGGGATGTGCCTCACGAATAGCCTTAAACATTTTTTCGTGAGTATTTTTAAGATGCTCAGGATTTGGTGCATTGTGGTCGTAGTCATACACAAACATTGACATATCAAGATTTTTTATATAGTCAATCATTTCGTCTTCAGCTTTTGCATTGCCTGAGAATCCTAAGTTTATATAATCATAATTAAACCGTCTTGAAATGACATTCTGATATATTCTTCCGGGGCGGGATGAGCATCCTCCCTGTGTGATTGATGAACCGTAGTATACAATCGGTTTCTTATTTCTGTAAGGCTTCGGTGCTTCTACAACCGAATTCTCTGAAAGTCCGATATAAAGATTATTGACATCATTATATGACGGAAAGTTAATTGTAATATCCCTCATTTTTCTGTCGGGGAAGGTAAGTATGCTTTCATAACCGCCCTTATCCTCCATAGGCGGACGGTAAGTGCCTGCATAATTATTGCCGTCATACAAATCAAATCCCGAGCTTCCTGTAAGCGGAAAGTGAGAACCCTGATAAAGTTCACCCATTTCTGCATGAATCGCTATATATTCACTGTCTGTTCTGAAACGCACCCTTCCACCTGCGGTATGTGTGTGAAGTCCGTATATTGCCATATTCACAGATTTGGCAGTATTTTCAGGCATACGGCGGTACTTGCCGTTTTCTTTGAAGACACCGTAAACTTTAAAGGGTTTATCCTCAATATCATAAAACTTAACATCATCACGGTCTATTTCTGTCTGTATGGCAAAGTTTTTATCAATTAATGAAATATCTCTCATAATAATTCTCCTTTATCTACTACTACCGCTACACCGTCAGGGATTGCCGTTATTGTTGCAGCTTCTTTACCAAGAATCTCTTTTGCTTTAATAATTGCATCTTCTATTGAATGAGCAGGTATCATATGCATTTCCCTGACCGTTTCGTCAGGCATTTGCGATATATAAATCACGCTTGCGTGCATCAGTACACGAAGCATTATCTGTGTCTGCCACTGATCGGGAACAGTTTCTCCTCTGCTACGCGAAAGGAAAATATTCATTGTCTTATTAATATCCGCTTCATCGGCAAGCTGATGGTAGAAATGGTCACCACCGATGCCGTCCCCCGATGCAGAGAGCATTATAATAACACCGCCTTTTTTAACGGTTGCTTCAGCAGCAGTCATACCCTTAACCGCCTGATACATATTCTGGTCAAGAGGGTAGCCGCCATTGGTGGAAATAACAATATCTGCAGGCACCGCCTTTGCACCGCACTGGGATGAAAGGAAGTCTGTGCCTTTTTTATGTGCTTCTTCCACATCACCTGCCGTAGCAAAAATAACCTCTTTATCTGCATTAAGAACAACATTCACAATAAAAGCAAGCTTTGCCTGCTTTGCCGCCCACAGCATATCTTCGTGAACAGGATTGTCTTTAAGAATACCTGTTCTTGCATTAGGGTGTGCAATAAATTCAGAGCAGTGATTTGCAAGCACTGTCTTTCTTCCTGCAACACCGGGAAGCACACTCTTTCTTCCACCTGAAAAGCCTGCAAAAAAGTGCGGCTCAATAAACCCTTCTGCCACAAGAAGGTCTGCTTCATAGGCAATAGAATTGATTTCACACGTACCTCCTGAGGGAAGTGTGCCGATGTTTACAAGCTTCTCCCTTTCGTCACAGTCGTGAATATATATTTTCTCATTTCTTACAATATCTTCACCGAATTTACTTACAAGCTCATCCTTTGTTGTCCCTCTGTGGCATCCCGTTGCAATAAGAATGGTGATATCCGCATTGGGATTTCCTTTTCTTATTTCGCGGAGCATAATGGGCATAATAATTTTACTCGGAACAGGACGTGTATGGTCACTTGCTATAATTACAACCTTGTTTTTACCCTTTGCAAGCTCTGAAAGCAAAGGCGAACCAACAGGGTTCGTTACTGCATTTTCAATAAGTTCAATCTCGCCACATTCAGGCACATATTCTTCTATTGATGATGTAAGAACTCCAATAAGCTCTTCCCCAAACGTATGGCTTAATTTTTCTTTTCCGTAAGGAAATTCTATTGTTTTCATATTTGTACCTCTTTTTCTAACATTTTCAACAACAGGGGTATAAGCACAAGCTGTATTACTATTCCGGGGATTGCGTCAACAAATCCCCCGGCAATAAATGCGCTGATTCCAAAACTTTTTCCGCCGATACCAAGAAGCAGGGCTTTTGCGATTCCCCACACAATACGGCCTGCTATCATTGATGCTATAAGGCAAACATAGGTATATGCAATTGTGGGATTTTTCTTCATTCTGTATAAAAATCCTGCTACAAAACCGTAGGTTGCAAGCTCCAATGCCATCCATACGGCATTGGGATAAATAGGTGGCATTGATGAGATTACACTTTTTAACAGTGGTATCATAAACCCTATAACAAGACCATAATACGGTCCGCATATAAATCCGCAGAGAAGTGCAGGGATATGCATCGGCAGAAGTGTATCACCGATTTCTTTTATTTGCGATGTAAAGAACGGCAGCACTATTCCTATTGCAAGAAACAATGCTGACAAAACTGTATTTTTCAGTTTTTTATTTCTCATACAATCACCGCTTAATTAAAAAAAGTACCGTTTTTAAGTGCTTCCAGCATAATTTTTGCACTGCTTCCGTTTGTTGCAAGGGGGATTTTCTGCACGTCACAAAGTCTTAAAAGTGCAGACACATCAGGCTCGTGAGGCTGTGCAGTAAGAGGATCACGGAGGAAGATTATAAGGTCTAGCTCACCGTTTGCAAGCATTGCACCAATCTGCTGGTCACCGCCCAACGGACCGCTTTTAAGACGGCATATATCAAGCCTTGTTTCGCCCATAATCATAGTACCTGTTGTACCCGTTGCATAAAGCTCATGCTCTGCAAGTATATCTTTATAATCCTTTGCAATATCAATAATTTCCTGTTTTTTCTTATCGTGTGCTATTAATGCAATTTTCATTAGTAAAACCTCCAGACTTTATTTCTGTTTTATTATATATTACCTGAAAACAAAAAGCAACAGGAAACCGTTAATTTTCCTGCTGCCTTTTTTCCATTCTGCGCCAGTTTATAAAGCCGTAAATATCATTTACTAGGAAAGCTGTAAAGCACGCCAGCACAGAAACGTATTTTACATCTTTCAGAGATGCCAGAAGCCATAGAACGATAAGTACAATATCATTTGCCGCATACGCTATTGCATAGTAGGGACTGCGCCTTGATGTAAGATACACCGCAACAAAGCTCGTTGTAACAGAAAGCGTGCTGAAAGCAAGATTTGCAGTATTAAAATACTTCAGTATAAAATAAAATACTGCCGTTACCACGACTGCCAACGACCACATAACAATATGGTCTTTCAGCGTGATTTTTCTCACCTCAACTTCGCTTTTATTCCCTTTAAAGGGATGACGCACCCACTCTACAAGGGCAATAATTGCCATAGGGAGTGTCATCCCTGCGTAGGTTGCCACTTCCCCGTAATATCTGCAGGCATAGGATATGGCGCCGTAAAGCAGGCTGAAAATTATTATCAGAACCTGTCCGAAAGGATTTCCCTTTGCACAGTAAATCAGTGAAGTCACACCGATAAGCGATGATATTAAATTAAGATAACTTCCTCTGTCAAAAAAGAGAAATGACAAAGTGATAAGAAGCACCGAGCCAAGCCATATTCCTTTTTCCGTTTTTGTAAAATAGTTCATAATATCCTCCTCAAAAGAAGCGTGCCGCTTCACCCATGTCGCACCCCCACAAGAGTGCAAACACAGTTTCCTGCGTCATAATTTCACGCAAATTTCTATACAACAAAGATGCGTGCCGCTTCACCCTGTGTCGCACAGGTGCAAAGTACAGGCATAATTTCATCCAATTTACTTAAAAAAGCACCCGTAAAGTATATCTTCTAAGACCTAACGATATACAAACGAATGCTTTTGCATCTCCTACCCGGTGGCAGTATATATTTATTTAACGGCTATATTCTAACACCATTTTACTCAAAAGTCAATTCTTTAAGCTGAAAATGATTTTTATTAAATTCAATTAATCCCTCGTCACGCATTTTTGAAAGTTCATTTGACATAGCGCTTCTGTCAACCGACAAATAGTCTGCAAGCTGCTGACGATTGAAGGCAATTTCAAAAACAGGTGAGTTTTGCTTTTGTGATTCCTCTGATAAATAAGAAAGCAATTTTTCTCTTGTGGTACGGTGTGCCATATGCCCCAGCTTTTGTACAAGCCGACGATTTTTCTCACTTATTATAAAAAACAGGTTCTGCACCACCATACAGTGAAATCTGCAGGTGTTGGAGCAGGATGTCAGCATCTTTTTTACACCGAAAAAGATTACGGTGCTGTCCTCCACCGAAACTACATCATTAAGCACCGGGGAATCTTTCCTTGCATTATATGCCTCGCCAAACATTTCCCCCGGTTCAATTACATTTATAATACTTCTGTTTCCCCAGTAATCATCACGCTGAATATGAAGCTTTCCGGATATGAGCACGCTGACACAGTCTATATTTTCTCCCTGACGGAAAACATACTCGCCTTTTTTATAAGTCCTGACTTCTGCCTGAAGGCAGTTAAGAAGGGATGATATATCCTCTTCCCCTATTCCGGAAAAAAGCTTTGTTCTTTTTAAAGCAGGAATATATTTTTCCATAAAATTCTCCTTTTTGTTGTAAAAACAACAGACTTGTTGTCTTTATTGTATTATAATAACCATAGAAAGTCAATAGGGGGGATGTATAAATGATAAGAAGAATAATTAAAATAAATGAAGATAAATGTAACGGTTGCGGACTTTGTGCAGAGGCGTGCCACGAGGGCGCAATCGGAATGGTCAATGATAAGGCAACGCTTCTTCGCGAAGATTACTGCGACGGACTTGGAGATTGCCTTCCTGCTTGCCCTACAGGCGCAATAACATTTGAAGAGCGTGAGGCACCGGCATACGATGAAGAAGCTGTAAAAAAAGCACAGGCACAGAAAGCACCTCTTCCCTGCGGTTGTCCCGGCACAAATTCCAAAGTTATAAAAAGAGAGACTGCACCCACAGCCGAAAATGAAATGAAGCCTATCAGCCGTCTTTCACAGTGGCCTGTACAAATCAGACTTGTTCCTGTAAATGCACCGTATTTTGACGGAGCAAACTTACTTGTTGCGGCAGACTGTACAGCTTATGCTTATGCAAACTTCCACAACGATTTTATAAAAAATAAAATCACCCTTATCGGATGCCCGAAGCTTGACAGCGTTGATTACTCGGAAAAACTTACACAGATTATTGCAAATAACGAAATTAAAAGTGTTACGGTTGTCCGTATGGAAGTGCCTTGCTGTGGCGGTATTGAAAACGCAGTAAAAACTGCACTGATGCAAAGCGGAAAGTTTATTCCCTGGAGTGTTGTGACAATCAGCACCGACGGAAAAGTTCTTGATTAAAATCCAATAATGGTATATACTACTTACAGAGGTGATTTTTATGGCAATACGTTTGAATGAAAATGCAGAAGTTGTAAAAAATATAAAAGAAGGACTTAAGGCTAAAGGCGGCTACTGTCCCTGCAAATTGGGAAAGCTTGAAGAAAACAAGTGTATGTGCGAAGAATTCAAAGCACAGATAGCAGACCCTGATTTTGAAGGGTATTGCCATTGTATGCTTTATTATAAATCTAAGGAGGCGTAAAATATGTCAGTTATAAAGATAAACAAAACTAATTTTGAAGAAATTGTGTTAAAAAATGAAAAAACAGTCCTGATTGACTTCTACGCAGACTGGTGCGGTCCCTGTAAAATGGTTGCACCCATTGTAGAAGAAATTTCGGAAGAGTATCCCGATGTAGTTGTAGGCAAAATCAATGTGGATGATGAAATGGAGCTTGCAGTGAAATTCGGCATACAAAGTATACCTGCACTTTTCGTACTTAAGGACGGGAAAATCAAGGACAGTGCAATAGGTTATAAGCCTAAAGAGGTACTTCTTGAAATGCTGAAATAATAAAAAAGAACTCGCCGGGCGGCGAGTTCTTTTTTAATCTGCATTCCGTACTCCGCATTCCGCACTCTCTTTAGAATATTTACACCCACAATAATTCTGCCTGTACAGATTATAAACCTTTGACAGTTCGCAGGAACGTTTATACCCCTCTTCTTTCTTAAAGTCTGAACACAGGTAATTTACACCGTACTCTTCTCCTAGTTCAAGCCCTATACTGTTAAGCCACTGTGCATTTTTATGGGGACTTATGGAAAGAGTAGTTGTAACATAGTCAAAGCCGTGTTCTTTAGCATAAGAAACGGATTTTTCAAGTCTGAGTTTGTAGCATTTATAGCACCTTGCACCGCCTTCAGGGAGGGATTCCATTCCTTTTGCGATTGTTTCAAATTCTTTGTTATCATAAGGCGGACAAACAATACTAATATCGTTAAGATTCATTATTTCAAGTAGTTTTCCAAGTTCCTCAAGTCTGAAAACAAATTCGCTTTCAGGGGAAATATTCGGGTTATAGAAAAACAGGGTTATGTCGAAAACCTCACTGATTTTTTCAAGCACCGCACTTGAGCACGGTGCACAGCAGGCGTGAAGAAGAAGCATAGGTTTTCTTCCGCTTTCCGATATTTTCTTTAGTTCATCGTCAAATATTTTTTTGTAGTTAACTTTGTTCATACTATCACCTTTTGTATTGACGTAAAATCTGTTTTTGTTCGTCTGTTATACGGAAGCTTTCAACGGCTTTCTGAATGGTCTTATTATGCACCCACAAAGGAAGCTTATTTTCTGTTATATAGGGAAATACACTCTCCCACTGTTTGGCAAGAGCAGTAGCAAAATACCACGCCTGCATCATTTTAATGTAATATTCTTCACTTACCACCGATGCAACCATTTCGGGGTATTCATCTGTAAAAAGTCCGTCAAGAAAATACACCATCAGCATTTCCATCCCGAAGCGAATCATATAAGTACTTTCGGAACTGAGCCACTTTTCAATGTACGGCATTAATTTATCCGTATTTTTCTTAAAGCATTTCGGTCTCAATCCGTCGCAAGTTGCCCAATTATCTATATAAGGCAGAAACTTTTCAACCTCTTTCATACATTCATCAAAATCCTTTATTTCGGCTATGAAAAATGCGTGAAGATTATTTTCCTCATAATATTTATGAGGAAGTTTTTTTATGAATTCTGCCTGTTCATTACTTCCGAAATATTCTTTTGCAACTTTCTTTAAAACAGGCGTCCTTACACCGATTACCTTATCGGGATTGACGGTTGGCATAAGCTTCTGATGAAATTCTTTATAACTTAAATCCTGATGAGAAAAAAGTATTTCTTTCATATAATCACCAATCCAATTATAACATAAAGAGGTTGCCAATGGCAACCTCTTTATATTACTTACATTTATTCTTATCGCAACAATTTTCACTGTACGGGCAACCGATACATTTTTTGCCCTTCTTTTTTTCTTTATAAATATAGAAAACTGCACTACCGATTATAATCACTAAAACCAATATAATAATTAAATCAGTCATAAAATCATCCCTTCGCTTTTGGTTTTACACAAAGGTAAACACAAATTGCGGCAAAAACAGCTACTGCAATAAGTCCCGGAATAAATCCTGCACCAACTGTTCCTGTTGATACAAGTGTGCCTATCTGATATGCAAGGAAGCCTACCGTGAAGCCGACACCAAGCTGTAAACCAATACCTGCAAAGAGCCATTTTTTGCTGTTAAGTTCTGCATTCATAGCACCAATAGCGGCAAAGCAAGGCGGTGTAAAAAGGTTAAACATCATAAAGCTGAGTGCTGCGGCAGATGTAAGATTCATAGCGTCGGCAACCTTTGCTCCTTCGCCTACAAGCTCAAGATCACCGCTTATCACTGCAGAAAGTCCGAAAAGGGTTGCAATAGTACCTACAACATTTTCCTTTGCAATAAAGCCTGTAATGGCACAGGCAACAAGTTTCCATGAGGCAAAGCCCACAACCGGAACAAGAATCCAGTCGATAGGTCTGCAGATTGTTGCAAGAATTGAATTGCTGCCATCATCAAGAGCGGGCTTAAAGCCGATTGTGAATGATCCCATAATAGTAACAACTACATTACATACAAGGATAATTGTACCTGCCTTTACTATGTAAGCCCAGCCACGTCCGCACATGGACTTAACGGCTCTCCAAAGAGAGGGAACTTTATATTCGGGAAGCTCGATAATAAAGTAAGACTTCTTTTTCCCTGCACCTGTAATTCTGTTAATCAGAAGTGCACAGAGAAGGATGATAACAATGCCCACAAAGTACATTGCAGTACCAACCCATGCGTGTCCGGGGAAAAATGCCCCCACAAACAGAGAAATAACGGGAAGCTTTGCACCGCAGGGCATAAAGGGTGCAATCATTGCAGTAGCTCTGCGTTCACGCTCATTACGGATAGTACGACAAGCCATAACACCGGGAATTGCACAACCCGTACCTATAACAAAGGGGATTACCGATTTGCCTGAAAGTCCAACCTTTTTGAAGATAGGGTCAAGAACAACAGTTGCACGTGCCATATAGCCGCAATCTTCAAGAAGTGCTATCATAAAGTACATAACCATTACAAGGGGCAGGAATCCGACAACGGCACCTACACCGTCAATAATAGCACTTGATACAAGTGATTTAAGGAACTCATTACTTGAGCCTGCCATCCAGCTGTCAACAACACCGCCAAATGCTTCAATACCTGCAACAAGCCAATCTGCAATCATTGGGCCGAGCCAAGCCTGAGAAACCCAGAACACAAACCACATAATCACTGCAAACAGCGGAATACCAAGCCACTTATTTGTGAGAACTGCATCAATTTTATCCTGATTATTCTTTTCATTGGTTTTAATCTTTCTCTTTTCTACAGCTTTTACAATGCCGTTAACAAAAGAGAATCTGTCTCTGTCTGCCTTTTCAACTGCTGCTTTGTCTGCAAGATTGATATTGCCCTGTATGTAAGGTGCAATCTGCTCTTTTCCTTTCAATGCTACTGCCGCTTCTACAACTTCTTTAAGACCGTCTGCAGATGTGGAAATTGTGTCGATTACAGGACAGCCAAGCTTTTCTGAAAGTGCCTTTGTATCAATTTCTGTCTTTTTCTTTTCGTTGATGTCTGCTTTATTAAGAGCCACAACCATCGGCACACCAAGCTCAAGAAGCTGTGTTGTGAAAAAGAGGCTTCTGCTTAAGTTTGTTGCATCCACAATATTAATAATAGCATCGAGATTTTCATTTTTTACATAAGCACTTGTAATGCTTTCCTCCGATGTAAAAGGCGACATTGAATATGCACCCGGAAGGTCAACTGCAATCAGTTCCTCTCCCTGATAAAAGCTCTTTTTTATAGGAGCTTCTTTCTTTTCCACTGTTACGCCTGCCCAGTTACCAACCTTTTCATTACGGCCGGTAAGAGCGTTGTACATAGTGGTTTTACCGCTGTTAGGGTTACCCGCTAAGGCAATTCTCATAACAAATCCTCCTCAAGTATATATTTGAAAAAATAAAAACCAAGTTAGTCATTGCTAACTCAAGGACAAAAAGTAATCAGCAGATTACTTCCCGATTTTTTCAGAAAACAATAATCGCCTCTGCAAGCTCGTTATCAATGTTATAGCGTCCGTCCTTAATGGAAACCACACAGCCACCCTTAAGGTGTGAGATTACCGTTATTGGCTCACCGCTGTAACAACCAAGCGAAAACAAAAATGCATCAAGCTCTTCGTCGTCAGTCTCAATCCGCTGAACAATATATTCTTTTCCCTCTTCTGCTGATTTTAATGTCATAACATCACCTGATTTCTTTCTTGGTTAGCCAACGCTAACTGCCATTCATAAAAAATGAATTAGCCTTTGCTAACCGTGGTTATTCTAACACTAAAAAAAGTATTTGTCAACACTTTTTTGGGAATTTTTTCGTATTTTTTCTATACGCATTGAAAAATTTCTCAAAAAGATAACTGTCTCCCAAATGGGACATTTCGATAATTATATTGAATTCGTAGGGTGCAGCGTTTACGATGCACCGCCCGTTGGAACATCGGAAACCAACCTTCCCTATGAAGTTTTGTGCGTACGTAAAAAGAGATTCGCCCGTTTGAGCGAATCTCTTTTAATTCATTTTGCATTATACACTATGCATTTTGCATTTAATTATCAGTCATGAAGTTCTGCGTTAGCATATGCAAGAGGTGTAATACCGTCTGCATCTACAACGAAAATCTTAAGCTGATCGTACTCTGCCATTTCATTGGGATGTGAAGTACCAAGGTTGTTAACAATGCTGTTTGCTTCGTCAAAGCGGTCGCCTGTACCTGTCTTTGAATCATATTCTGCTGTGTCAGCAAAGTCTACAACAAACGCACCTACAAACTTATCACCAAGGTATTTTGCAACGATAAGCTTTTCTGTACCTTCTGCACCATCAATCCACGCACCGTTGAGGCAAGAAGCTGTACCGAGTGCAAGAGAACGGATTGCTACAGGAGCAACCTTTCTTGTAACAGTCTTAGACTCTGTAACACCGTTAGCAGAAGCTGTGATTGTAAGCTGTACTTCCTTGGGAGAATCTACATCTATAGCTGTTACAGCCTGACCATCGATTGCATAAGTAACCTGAGGACCATTTTCTACATATGTATATGTAGAAACGTTAGTAGGCTTAAGGGCACTGCCGTTAAGGTCACGGTTGAATGCTGAACTTGTAACCCAAGATCTGCCGATTGTCATAGCAGGAAGCTGCTGATTCACAAGAACGGGTGACTGAATGTCTGATGCAAACTGGATAAGTGCTGCGTTAAGTGCTGCGTTTACTTCTACAGCATTTGCATCTGTATACTTGTAAAGCTCAAGGTTATCAACGCAAACTGTACCCTTACCGCTAAGCTCAAGTGAGTATCCGCGGATTGCGTCACCACCGTTTTCGCCAAGGTCCATTTCTGCCTGAAGAATGGGAACATCGTTAACAAGAATACCGTCAAGGTATATATTATATGTCTGTGAAAGAACGTTGTGGTCTACCATAAGGTGTACCCAAGCACCTTCACCCTTTGCAAGAACACTTGCGGGGATCTGATAGTATATAGTCTTTGCTGCTGTAGCTTCAAGACCTGAAGCTGCACCGTTAGCATATGCAGCTGTGGTTGTCAGCTGAACTTTGTTTGTAGTGTAATTAAGGTAAACTGTTATACCATTTCTACCTGCAATTGTCTTAAGACAGATACCGCCTGATGCATATGAAGCACCGTCGTCGTTATACTTCATATCAGCCTCGAAAATAACTCTGTCATATCTGCCTGCACCGGTGATTGATGTAAGAGTACCCGATGCCTTATGAGTACCCTCTGTGGGGTTAGTCATAGTAACAATGCTGCCGTATTCAGGATCTGTTCCATATGTAGCATTACCTACGCCTACAGAAGTGTCGTCGTAGTCTACAGAATCAATAAGTGTTGTTTCTGAACCAACTGCAACGGGAATTGTAACAGTGTCACTTGCACCGCCTGCAGTAATTGTTGCTGTCATATTAACAGTAGCTGTTGTGCCGTGAGGAGCAAGCTTTGTTACAGTACCGTCGTTTGCAATGTAAGCTGTGTTGTCTGATGCCCAGTCAACTGCAACACCATATGTTGCGGGAGCATAATCTGCGTAACCGTTGTCAAGGTCAAGAACTGCACCAACTGATGTAACTGTACCGATGTTTGAGTCTTCAACAAGGGCCTTGAAGAAGTCAACCTTTTCTGCATCTGAAAGTGTTGCAAGAACATCACTAACAGGTCTTGTGATGTAAAGCTTAATATCATCGGTATGGAAGAAGTTTACAGGTGTTGTAGGAGCAGTTGTGCTGTCCATATTGCTACGTCCTGTGAACTGGAATTTTGCTGATGTGATAGTTGCAGGAACTGCACTCTTTGTTTTATGAGTACCTACAAGCGTATCGTCAATGTAGCACTTTACAGAGTAGCCTGTTGCTGATTCTGCATTTGCGTAGATTTCAAACTTGATTTTATACCATGTGTTAGCTGTGATGTTTTTATCGCTTCTTGCGGTAGTGGGACCATAGTAACCATCGCTGCCAAGGTCATAGTCGTTATCGTAAAGATAGTTACTGTAGTAGATAAACTCTGCCATTTCGTTACCGTTAAGGAGAAGTCCCCAGTTAGCAAGACCTGCTTTTACAGGAACTCTTACCTTAGCTTCGAAAACGAGTGTTTCGCCTGCTGCAAGAGCAGTGGGGTAAGATGCGAATGTGTACTGGGGAGATGTGCCGCTAGGCTGATAAGCACTGGCACAGATGCTGTAGTAGTTGTTACCATCTGCATCTTCGCCAACGTCCATTCTTTCCCAAGACTGGATTGAAGATGTCCAGCCTGTTGCACCAACAAAGCTTGTGCCGGGTGTAAGAGACTCTGCATCAGCAACCTCTGATACAAATGACTGTGTAAGGGGAAGTACATTTACAGTGTAGTTTACTACTACATCTTCTGCACCTGCTACAGAAAGGGTACCTGTAACAGTAGCTGTTGCAGCCTCAAGCATAGGACGCTTTACAGTACCGTCTTCTGCGACAACAGCGGGGTTAGTAGATGTCCATGCGATGCTAACACCGTCTATAAGCTCTTCAGCGGGAGCAAACTTAAGGTTTGTTGTAAGTGATGCGAAGTTGCCACCGTTTGCAACATATTCTGCTTCAAGATACTGTGAGTAGTATGCTGACTTTTCTGCAGGTGTTGCGTTAGCGAGAACAGTTTCTGCAGGAACAGACTGATATTCAACCCAGTTATCAAGTGTGTAGTTACCTGTTGCACTGTCAGATGCGTCTACGATTGTAATGTTTGTAATAACAACCTTTGCTACATCGTCTACTGTGCAACCTGTCTCAAACTTACCAACTGCAAAAAGGTTGTTTGTTGCATTCAGGACACCGTTACCCCAGAAGTCACCTGTCATAGGGTCATACTTGATTTCAACATTGTTCTTTCTGTATGCGCCCATCCAGTAGCCGCCCCAACCGCTTGAAGCAAGTCTTGAAACAGTCTGGCCTGCGATTGAGCCAACCTTAGTGCCTTCTGCGTTGTACTTAACAGCATCAATACGGATATCAATACCTGTTGCAACATTTGAAACAGAAGCTGAATCAAATCTGATTGTGTAGATTTCATCAGATGTGGGAGCCTTGGGTGCATGATAAAGCCATACACGACCGCTGCCGTCTGTGTGGTTCACAGAGAACACACCGTCAGCAACAGCACTTCCACCGTTGTTTGCAGAGCCTATGTACCATTCGGGATAGTTTACAAATGTGTGTTTGTTTGAAGCTGTAGCTGTAGTAGCTTCTGCTATAGCGAAATCTTCACTATAGAGTACATTAGTTGTCTGTGCCTTTACTGTTACTTCAACAGCTTCACCGCCGTTGATTGTAAGTGATACAGTTGCATCCTCGAAAAGGGGACGTGTAACTGTACCGTCTGTTGCGATTACTGCTTCGTTTGAAGATGTAATCACGTTTTCGCCAAGAGAGAGATTCCCTGTAACGAAATTTGCAGGCTGACCATTTGCTATAGCAGAAAAGTCAACTGCTGTTTCCTCTGCCATTACTGAAAATGATGCCATTGAAAGTACCATTAACAAGCTCAAGCAGAGTGCCATGAGTTTTTTCATAGTGTTTTCCTCCTTGAAAAATATTTTATGTTTAATTAAATTAATTTCGGTGACAATATTAATAGGAAGAAACTCCTTTACCACATAATTTGCATTATGTGGTAACGATACTTCTACCTATAATTATACACTTCAATTATACAACTAATTTATAGGTTTGTCAAGGAAGAGGTGTATATTTTTAACAAAAGTATTAAATTATTATCTTGTTTTTTTGTAAAATATGATTGTAGCCAATTCAACACTGTAAAAGACCCAGCATTTGAATCTGCTTTCTGTGTTCGTTTCCTGTCTCAATTGTATAAATTCTTGTAGTGTTTATGCTGGAATGTCCTAAAATATCGGCAAGGCGGACAATATCTTTCTGCAATGAATAAAATGTCCGGGCAAAAAGGTGTCTGAAATTATGCGGGAAAACCTTTTTCTTCGACACACCTGCACTTTCACACAAGTTTTTAAGCATTTTCCAGATATTTGACCTGTCAAGCGGATTCCCGTTTTTTGTAACAAATACACTTCCTTTTGTAAGATTTTCTTCCTTAATATATTGTATAAGCATTTTGCATAACTGATGCGGAAGAATTACAACACGCATTTTCCCTTTGCAGCTGATTATTGCTCTGCGTGCTTTAACCGCCCCTACTGTAATATATTTAAGTTCAGACACTCTGATGCCTGTCGAACAAATAGTTTGCATAAGAAGAAACATTTTACGGTTCCCGTTTTTAAGCGTTGCGGAAAGAAGCTTACTATACTCTTCTTTAGTAAGTTCTTTTTCTTTGTCCGCAAAAATCTGCCTTTGAATTTTTAGTGTTTTAACACGACAATCATTCCAGTTCATATAAGAAAAAAAGCTGTTCAATGATGACAACATGGAATTTACACTTTTTGGGGCGTAGTTTTCCATAAGATAGTTTTTATACATGATGACAGTTTCTTTAGTCACAGACTTCCCCGACAGCCATTTTTGAAATATACGGATATCACGTATATATTTTTCAATTGTGACAGGGGATTTTTCTTCATAAAAAAGTTGTTGGCAGAAGCTTTGTACAGAATCGTTTGTAATGTTTTTCATCAAATTATTTCCCTTCCTTTTTATACTAGTACATCATACTTTTTAAAAAAGTCAATCTGTTTCTACCACATAATGCAAATTATGTGGTAAACGGTGTTTCTTCTGCCACATTTGCACTTTGAAAATTTAATTAAATTAATTTATTATATTATTTTATAGGAGGAAAACACTATGAAAAAACTCATGGCACTCTGTTTGAGCTTGTTGATGGTACTCTCAATGGTATCATTTTCAGTAATGGCAGAGGAAACTGAGGCTACTCCGGCTGCAGTAACTTTCGAAGATATCGCTAACGGACAGCCCACAACATTTGTTACAAGTAATCTCGTGCTTGGCGCAAATGATACGATTACATCTTCAAACACAGCTGTAATCGCAACAGACGGTAAAGTTACACGTCCCCTTTTTGAGGATGCAAAGGTAACAATTTCAATCAATGGCGGTGAAGCTGTTGAAGTAACAGTAAAGGCAAAGACTGTGGAACCCTTGAACTATTCTGATTTTACTGTAAAAAACAATGAGAAATCAATCTCTGATTTCGGTGCCACATCAGGATGGGAGTTTTCTAGTTCAGCAGGTTCAACATTAGCTGAGAATGGTAAGGTTGTTATAAATATTGCACCTAATGAAAACAGCACCTATTCAACACTGAATTTACCTATCACTTTGGAAAAAAACAAAACTATGGTGTGGCTTGCTGATATCAGCGATATTGCGGATAATAAAGATGGCACATATGTACAAAACTCACGTGTTGATTTGCGCTTAACATTTAGGCTCCACGACGCTAAAGGAAATATTATTGATACAGTAAGTAATGGTAATATTTATACAATAGACGTAGATTCTATAAGTGGATATTCTCCTATAGGAAACAATCTTTCGATTGATTTTAAAAAAGGAACCTTTGGCTTTAAAATCGATAGTTCTACAGGTGACATTTGGGTAAGCAACGGAACAAGTTTTGTTAAATCAAAGTCAAATCTCAAAGAACTTGGTACAAAAGTGAAAGCTGGTACGGTGGACATAGAAGATATTGACTATGTAACAATATCTTCAGCAAGCTTTATTAGTGCAGCAACTAGGTATGGTGCAAAGTTCACTATAGATAACTTCGTTCAGTACGAAGAAGTCCCTGCTGAAGAAGTTCTCGCTAACGCAACACCTGCAGAAAAGTCAGCATACTACTCACAGTATCTTGAAGCTGACTACGTTGCAAACGGTGGCAACTTCGCATCACTTACAACAAACCTTAAGTTTGCTCCTGAAGAAGAGCTTATAGACGGTGTTAGCATCACATGGACATCTACTAACCCCGCTGTTGTCGCAGAAGACGGTACAGTGACACCTGCACTTGGCAGTGATAAAACAGTTACTGTTACAGGAACACTTAAGGTTGATGGTGTCGCAGATGTTGTAAAGTCATATACCGTAACAGTTTCCGATGCAACAATTTCTTATAAGTCAGAAATTGTTAATGCAGAAAACCTTCCTGCAGATGAGAGCTTTGTCGGTTCTACAGGTTGGTCTCCTGCATCACTTAAAAAATGGGAAAGTATGACAGTTTTGCAGGAAGATAACGGAAATAGATATTTCCGTGTTGGTTCATCTAATTATCAACCAAATGGAAATATTCCCACGTATACTTTTTCGAATTTCCCCACATCCGTAGAAGATGGAGAAACTTTGGTATTCGAATTCAGAGCAAAAGTACCTGTATTAGGAGGTATTTCGAATCTGAGATTCTTGCTAAACGAAAATGAGATGGCAGAATTTATTTACTCAACTGGCTTCTTTTACAACAACGAATATAGTGTAGACGGAAATGGCTATACAGCTGGAATTCAGACTGATGACTATAACGGTCCTTCTAGTAACAGATACAACGACCAAAAGGTTACCGCCGACACTTGGTACAATTTAAGAATGGAAATCACAAATGATTCTTGGGTTAAGTGCTATATTGAAGATAAGCTTGTCGGCACACACAAAACATCAAGCAATGTTCCTGCAACTATTACATCAGCACAATTCAGTATGAAAAACAGAGGCACAGCAGATTCAACGGATGCTAGCCAAGCGACAATTACAAAATACTTCTACGATGTGGATGATATTAAGCTTTATAAAAAAGCAAACATCAGTGATTATCTTACACTGGTAGGTGATGACGCTGCTAAGGTAGCATTTGTGAAGAAATATATCGAAGATAACGGAATAACAGCTTCCGGCTATAATGCAGGCATTTACAAAAATCTTCATCTTGTAAACCCGTCAGAGGACACAGGCGTAACCGTTACTTGGACATCTAGCAATACTTCTGTAATAACTAATGAAGGTATTGTAACACTCGTAAATTCACTTCATCCCTGCGACGTGGTTATGACTGCAACAATTAATGCAGGCGATGTAACAGAAACCATTTCTGTTCCTGTTCAGGTTGCTCAGAATGGAACTACGCTTATTGGTGCACCGTTCCCTGTTATAGATTTCGATACATTTACTACAGGTTCACCGACACCGCCTGCAGGTCGTATCGGAAATGAGGAAGGACACGGTGGATACCTTCGCCTTAATTTGCCGGAGGGACGCACTGAACTTGGCTTTAATTTTTGGAGTTATGCGGGAATGGTAACAACCGACAGAATTCTTATCAGTGCAGACACAAAATATTCACGTGGAACTAATGAAGCTGTTGGTGGAAGAATTACAGTAAGAGGTACAACAACAGATGAAGCTCTTGGTGTAATGCTTGATTATAAGAATCAGGTGGTACACATTCTGACATCAGGAACATTTGTTAGCAATAACGCTAGTAGCGTAGACTTCCAAAAAGAACATTGGATTAAATACCCAATGAGTGAAAGTCTTATCGAAAAAGAAGGCAAATGGGTAAATGTAGTGTTCGACCATAATGCTCTCTCAATGACATACGATGTGTATATCGACGGTGAAAAAATTAACGATGCACCGGTTTTGAAAGGTAATGCTGACGTAGCTAAAATAGACGGTGGTTGGGCAATCAGCCAGCTTTATTTAACCCTTGTAGGAAGCGGCGACTTCTGTGTCGACAACGTGACCATACGCAAATTTTCAGACACAGCTTCAACAGAAGTAAACGCTGCACTTAATGCGGCACATTTACTTTACGGTTCAGAAGTTCTTAGTTCTTCACTTGCGAACCAAGAACTTAAAGATAAAACAATTGATAAAACTTTTGTAACAATAATCACATCACCGGCTAGTGCAACTTTCAATCTTGATACAACAGATTTGATGAACAACCCTGCTGGCTACACTTTTACGACATCCGAAACAGCTCCAGTGATTACTTACAAGCTTGACGGTGAAGAAGCGACAGAAATTGGTGAAATAATTTCACCTAAAACTGCTAATCTCACAATTACTGCTACAAGTGCTGACGACAATATTACTGAGTCAAGAACTATGACACGAGAATTTGCTCCTATAGCAATTCGAGGTCTTGCACTTGGCACAGATGACTGTCTCAACGGTGTTTGGGTTGAAGGCAATAAAAAATCTGCAGTTAAGCTTGTCCTTGCAAAATACCTTGAAGATAGACTTGTAAATGCAGAGATTATTGACTTTGCAACAGCAGATATTAACAGCTATGATTCAGAAATTGGTTTAGTGAAAAACCTTTCAGGATATACAAATCCCAAGTTAACAGCTGCTTACGATCAGATTAAGATCTTCGTAGTTGATGCAGATGGTATTACACCTCTTGCATATGCTAATGCAGAACTTCACGACTGATTAAAACTAAATGCATAATGCATAATGAATTAAAGAGATTCGCTCAAACGGGCGAATCTCTTTTTACGTATGCACAAAACTTCGTAGGAAATGGCGGTTTCCGATGTTCCGTTATGCAGTTTTCAACATTATACCGGGCGGTGCATAGTGAACGCTGAACCCTACAATGCCCACGAAATGATACGTAAAAAAGAAGCGTGCCGCTTCACCCACGTTACGCATCTACTCCCTTTCCGTTTGAATCTGAAGCATTTTCCCTATCCCCAGTGCAAAGGTGGTGTAAAGAGAATTGAATTTCTTCACACCACCTTTTTTTATTTCAAGTATTCATCTATAGCTTTTGCCGCTGTTTTTCCTGCACCCATTGCGGAAATTACAGTTGCGGCACCTGTAACGGCATCGCCTCCGGCATACACTCCGCTGCGGGATGTAAGTCCGTCTTCGTTAACAACAATACCGCCTTTTTTATTAACCTCAAGTCCGTCAGTTGTGGACTTAATAAGAGGATTTGGCGATGTCCCGATTGACATAATCACCGTATCCACCGAAAGTTCAAATTCACTGCCCTTTATTTCTACCGGTCTGCGTCTGCCTCTTTCATCCGGTTCGCCAAGCTCCATTTTTATACACTTCATACTCCGTACAAAACCGTTACGTTCGTCACGCGGATTTTCAGGATTTTCATAACCAAGAATCTCAACAGGAGAGCAGAGGAGCCTGAACTCTACCCCCTCCTCCATTGCGTGCTCGACTTCTTCACGGCGCGCAGGAAGTTCTTCCATTGAGCGACGGTATACAATATACACCTTTTCTGCACCAAGTCGAAGTGCTGTTCTTGCCGCATCCATAGCAACATTACCGCCACCGACTACCGCCACTTTGCCGCCCTTCATAATCGGAGTGTCGGGATTTTCACGGTACGCTTTCATAAGATTGCTTCTTGTAAGGTACTCATTTGCAGAATAAACACCCTTAAGTGCTTCTCCGGGGATATTCATAAACACAGGAAGTCCTGCACCGGAGCCAATAAACACAGCTTCATACCCCATGTCAAAGAGTTCATCAACGGTGAGGGTTTTTCCGATGACAACATTAGTCTGTATTTCAACCCCAAGAGCTTTAAGGGTCTCAACCTCTTTTTTTACAATAGTTTTCGGAAGTCTGAATTCAGGAATTCCGTACACAAGCACTCCACCCGCAGTATGAAGAGCTTCAAAAACAGTTACACTGTAGCCTTTCTTTGCAAGGTCACCCGCACAGGTAAGTCCTGATGGCCCCGAGCCGACAACAGCTACTTTATGTCCGTTACTTTCAGGCTTTTCAGGAGAAGTAGTCACAAAAGCATTGTGCCAGTCTGCAACAAACCTCTCAAGTCTGCCTATTCCGACAGATTCGCCCTTTATACCGCGTACACACTTTGCCTCACACTGGTTTTCCTGAGGGCAGACTCTTCCGCAAACTGCAGGAAGCGATGAGGATTTTGTTATTATCTGATATGCACCTTCAAAATCGCCCTCTTTTATTTTTCCGATAAATTCGGGAATGTGAATATTAACAGGACAGCCTGTTACACAGGGCATATTTTTGCAATTAAGACAACGCATAGCTTCTGCTATTGCCACTTCTTCGCTATATCCAAGTGCAACCTCCTTGAAATTGCGTGCTCGCACTTTGGGATCCTGCACAGGCATTTCATTTCTTTTAGTTAAATCCGGCATCACTGCACCTCCCTTTTGTAGAGGTTACAGGTTGTCTCATAAGCGTGGCGCTCAAATTCGCCGTACATTCTGCCTCTTGACATAGCCTCGTCAAAGTCAACCTCATATCCGTTAAAATCGGGGCCGTCCACACAGGCAAACTTTGTAACCTTTTCGCCATTCTGGTTAAGAGTAAGTCTGCAACCGCCACACATTCCGGTGCCATCAATCATAATCGGATTCATAGATACAGTGACCGGAATGTCAAAAGGTTTTGCAGTAATCGTAACAAACTTCATCATAATAAGGGGGCCGATGGTGATAATCATATCAAACTTTTCGCCATTTTCCAGCATCTTTTTAAGTGGTATTGTAACATTACCTTCCTCCCCATAGCTACCGTCATCAGTCATAACAAAAAGACGGTCAGAACACTCACGGAATTCGTCCTCAAGAACAACTATGTCTTTACTTCTGAACCCGATTATCGATGTAACTTCCGCACCCATTTCGTGAAGCTTCTCGGCAACAGGCATAGCTATAGCACATCCGACTCCGCCACCGATGATGCAAACTTTTTTAAGGCCGTCAAGGTGTGTTGCAGTGCCAAGAGGCCCTACAAAATCCTCGATAAACTCACCATCATTTTTCTCTGCCAGTTTTCTTGTTGTTGCACCTACTGTCTGAAAAATGATTCTGACACTGCCTTTTTCTGCATCTGTCCCTGCAACGGTAAGAGGAATCCTCTCCCCCTCTTCATCCACTCTGAGGATAATGAACTGGCCGGGCTTTGCCTTTTTCGCAACAAGGGGTGCTTCTATATTAAGCTCCGTTACAGAGGGATTAAGTACCCTCTTTGATAAAATTCGATACATATCAAAAACTCCATTTTTATAGGTATTTATTTATTATACATCACTATTTCTCAAAAATCAATATATTTAAAGGCAAAAACAGTATGTGGAAAATAATTCTGCAATTTTCAAAATTTATGCAAACATACATAATTAAGTAACTGTTTAGTTACTTAATTATATTACATCTTTCCGTCATTGTCAACATCAAACTGATTTTTAATTATACGCAGACAAAGAAGCGTGCCGCTTCACCCATGTCGCGTCCAAACTTAACTTAAAACCCACAAATATTGCTCGCGATAAAAAACGCAATTTCCTATAAGGCAAAAAAGCGTGCCGCTTCATCCATTTTGTGTACCTTCAAAGTACAAACATAGTTTCCTGCGTCTTAATTTCACGCAAATTCTTATACGGCAAAAAATCCTCCCGAAAAATCGGGAGGATTTTTATTAACAATCAATGATTACCAATCAAGCATACCGCTTCTGAATGTTACAGGCGCAATACCGTTACCAATTACGAAAATTCTAACTTCTGTGATAGTATCACTTGTTCCGGGATGTGCAACGCCTGTACCCTTAAGAAGACCTGTTGCAGGGTCATAGGACTTATCTCCTTCAGCATTTGCAAGCTCTGCAAGGTCACAAATCTGAATGCCGAACCATTCATAAGCCTCTTCTTCATCTGTTGCAGGTGTATATGAGTATGCGGGCTTACCGTTTTCAAGGCACTGTACAATGATAACCTTTTCTGTACCTGTTGCACCTTCAAGCCACAAGCCGTTGAGGCAAGAAGCTGTACCCTGTGCAAGAGAACGGATTGCTATAGGAGCAACCTTTCTTTCAACTGTGTAAGATTCTACGATACCATTCTTTTCAGCTGTGATTGTAAGATCTACAATACCTGCTTTATCAACGTTAAGTTCAGTAACTTCTTCACCGTTAATTGCGTATGTAAGCTGAGGACCGTCTGTCACAAACTTATATGTTGAGGGATTTTCAATCTTGATTGAAGGTGTTTCACCCTCGCCTGTGCCGTTAAGGTCTCTCACATAAGCAGTGCCGCTGATTGTTGACTTACCTATTGTCATAGGTGCAAAGTCGCGATTTGTAAGAACTGATCTGTACTCTTCCGAAGCATATTCAACAAGTGCTGCGTTAAGAGCTGCATTTACTTCAACTGCATCTGTGTTAGAGTACTTTTTGAGAGAAACGTTATCTACCCACATTTCACCCTCAAGGCTGAGTTCAAGTGAGTAACCGCGGATTGCAGCACCACCGTTTGAACCAAGGTCCATTGAAGCCTGGAGAATCGGAACTTTGTTAATAAGAACGCCATCTACATATACCTGATATGTCTGTGAAAGAGGATTGTGGTCAATAGAAATCTTAACCCATTCACCCTCACCCTTCTCAATAACACTTGCGGGCATATCATAAGAAACAGTTTTGCTTGTATTCACATTGAGGCCTGTAGCAGCACCGTTTGACTCTGCAGTAGTTGTTATAAGTGAAACCTTACGTGTGTTGTAGTTAAGTCCAACCTGAATACCGGCTTTACCTGCATAAGTAAGAACTCTGAAAGAACCGTAGCAAGTTTCATTATCACCGTGAACATACTTAACGTCAGCCTCAAGAATGAGTCTGTCGCCACGTCCGCCACCCTGGACATTTGAGATAGTACCAGAGCCCTTATGCGCTGCTTCAGTCTGCTTCATATAGAGAGCCTTGCCTGTGCCGTCTGCAATAACCTGTGCACCGCCGAGTGCACTATCTTCAAGGTCATCAAAGTTAACTTCCTTAACAAGCTCTATGCCATCATTAAGAGTAACGTCAACTGTTGCTGTAGCCTCTTCAAGACCTGCCTCGATTGTAGCAGTCACAGTAACATTCTTTGTTGTGCCGATTGGAGCAAGAGTCTTAATTACGCCATCTTTTCCGATGTATGCATCATCACTTGTTTCCCATGTAATATTTACACCGAGAGAATCAAGGTCGTAATCTTCATAAGAAGCAACAAGACCAAGATTCTGACCTGCTGTTACATTTACAGGAATTTCTGTAGCTTCTATAAGTTCTTTAAAGAAGTTAACCTTACCTGCATCGTCAAGAGAAGCAACAATGTTATCTACTGACTGTAATGTGTAAACCTGAACATCGTCTGTATCGAAGAAGTATACAGGTGTTGTAGGCTCAGTTGTGCTGTCCATATTGCTACGTCCTGTGAAACCGAATGCTGCTGATGTGATTTCTTCGGGAACTGCACTCTTTGTAGAATGTGCACCTACGTTCTTACCGTCGATGAAGCAGTTAACTGTCCATCCTTTTGTTGCATTTGCATCTTCAGTAATTTCAAATCTGATATTATACCATGTGTCTGCTGTGATGTTCTTATCAGTTCTTGCTGCACCTGCACCATAGTAACCGTCATTACCAAGGTCATAGTCATTATCGTAAAGATACTGGTTGTAGTAAATGAACTCAGCAATTTCGTTATTGTTAAGGTAGAATGTCCAGTTAGCAATACCACCCTTTACGGGAACCTTAACCTTAGCGTCAAATACGAGTGTTTCACCCTCACCTACTGTAGGAACAGACTTGAATGTGTATTTGGGAGAAGAACCGTTAGGCTGATAAGCACTTGTACAAATGCTGAAGTACTTATTACCGTTAGCCTCTTCCTTAACTTCCATAGCTTCCCAATCATTGATTGCTGCAGGTGTCCAACCTTCTGCACCAACGAAGCTGCCTACCTGAAGGTTTTCTGCATTAAGAACTTCTGTTGCAGATGTCATTGAAAGAGGAAGCACCTTTACAGTATATTCCTTAACAATATCTTCTGCACCTTCAACTGAAACTGTACCTGTAAGTGTAACAGTCTTTGCTTCGAAGAAAGGACGTGTAACTGTACCGTCAAGAGCGATAACAGCTTCGTCACTTGATTCCCATGTGATAGAAACGCCTGTTACGAGGTCTTCATCAGCATCAAGCTTAAGATTTGTTGTAAGAGCTGCGAAGTCGCCGCCGTTTGCAACGTAGTCTGCCTCAAGGTACTTTGCATAGTAAAGTGCCTGTTGTTCAGGAGTTGCATTTGCAAGAACATCTTCTGCAGCAACATCCTGATATACTGCGAAGTTATCAATGCTGTATGTACCTGT
>JAZQAO010000059.1:0-11522 GCA_045545295.1 Clostridia bacterium | reverse complement strand
AAGAGTGTATCTGTTGAATTACAGATTTTTTCTTCATCTTCTTTGGTGGCGTTTTCGCGTTTCGTTTTGGGAAGATTTTTCGGGAGTGTTATTTTGATGGTAGGGTCCTGGTCTGTCAATTCGTTTATTACTGCGTACTTGAAAACAAGGCTGACTACAAGCAGGCGGTTTTTAATGGTCTTTTGTGCTAATCCTTGGGTAACTAGTGTGTTTATGTAGGTTCTGATATGCAGCGGTTTGATTTCGTTTATTTTTAGTCCTTTGAAAAAATCTACTGCAGAACTAAGACAGGGACGATACTGCTTGAGGGTGTTATTCTGCATTTTAGGGAAATGCTCTTCTTTCCATCTTTCAGCAACGTTTTCAAAAAGACAGGAGTGTTTCTTGTCATATTCGAGCTGCAATAACTGCTCATTGAAATCCTTGACGGCAAGTCGCTCTGATGAGGCAGAGCTGTAAAGAAATTTTGTTTTGCCGCCGGGAAGGGTTATCTTCTTTTGATATCTGCCGTCAGGTCGTTTTTTCATTGTGGTCTCCTTAAGTAAAAAAGTAATGAATTACAGAAGCTAATGCTAACATAGTGAAACAGTATATAAGAAAAATTGTACGAATTAGATTATAAGTTCTTTCGCTCATATTGACGATGTGAAAAGATAACTTGAAAAATATGTTGCAATAATACTTATCAAATGTGCTGTGGCAATCAAAATGTTTCTTTTTTTCAAGTTCATTCAATTCTTCGTTCGATTGTGCATTAAGTTTTTTTTCAATTTTGTTAAGAACAGTCACTCTTCTTGAAAGTTCTTTTTGACGAGCCGAGTAATCCGTGGGAGGCGTGTAAGTTGAATATAATTCATCTTCAAAAGCTCGTTGATTCTTTAAAAATTTTGATTTTTGTTCTTCATATTTTTTATTAATAGCTTTGGAATTGTTTTCAAAATTGTGTTCAATGATAAAAATAGCGGTTTTATAATTTTGGTATATACAATGTGTATACGCGATAAGACAAGTAAATAAGGTTGAAGTCAAAATATCTACTACGGAAAAATCAGTGAAGAATAATAATATTACCCCCGAAATACTTAGACTCAAGACAGCTACATTTCGTGAAGAATCTGTAAGAGGTAACGAATCGTGGATAGCATACACAATAAAAGCTGTGATGGAAATCTGAATTAAAAGAACAACTGGTAAAACAGCGCAAATCAAGAAAACTGAATCCAAAGAAAGGTCATCGGTAAAAATATATAGTTCTTTATGAATTGTGATTGTTTCGAGAAAAAGTAATACGAAAAAGAATGAATGAGCAATTACAGTGCGCCAGGAATTAGTTGCAGTACTTGCTGATAATTTATCTGTCTTTTCCTCGGAGGTATAGAAAAATACAAGTACATAACAAATTATAACAATAATACAGAATATGGGTTTTTGAAAGATGTTTTGAAACACCTGCATCAGGATAGTAACTCCTCTCGTTAATTGATTGACAAATCATCTGACATTGTGATATTTCAGCATTAGCATTCTTAATTAATATAACAAAATAACAACCCGATTTAATATGTTAGTGTGTATTAATTATTGGGGGTTGCATATTTTGCAGGGGGTGAAGAGCTTTTGTGCTTCCTTGAGCTTTAGTTGTGCGGTCAGGCTTTCGGAAATAGTTATACAGCTATCCCGGTGATAACATGAGCCTGTGGAAGTGATAAGAACGTAGTCTGACTTTGCACCGGAGATATAATTACTTGCCGGAGAAAGAGGGCTTTTTGCAAAGAAGCAAAGAAAAATAACCGCAACTACTACTAATATAGCTACGGAAATAACTGCCGGGAAAGCTGTTTTGCGTTTTCCGGACAAAAGGAAATAGACAAATGAATCAGCATCGATGTCAAGCAATATCTTATTATGTGTGCTGATACGTTCAAATTCAAGATGCTTCAGCATAATGTGGCCGACCTCGTGCAATAGGAGATACAGTTTATCTTCTACAGAAAGGGAATTGTCTATGAAGATAATTTTTGCAGTTCCTACATAGGTGAATGCTTTGGTGGTTTTTGCTTTTTCTGTTTGAGCGTACCTTATAAGCTCTGCATCACCGACAGGGGTGTTGAAGAAAAGCACCTGGAAACCAGATGATTTAATTTGCTTTTCTACAACTTCAAATTCAATTTTGCCATTTATGGATTTATAAAACTTATTAGCAGCCGTTTCGATATTCAAAAAATCATTCCTTTCGAATCGGGCTGCTATTTTGTTATCTTAAGTAGTTATTAATTAAGTATATTGAATTTTAATATGTTTATCATCATCGCAAGAGGTATGCACTGACTGATAAATGCGCTGATAATTGATAAGTTTTTTTGCACCGAGATTCCAAATGTAAAAAATCTGGGGAAACACGAAAGCGTGCAAAACAATGCTACAAGAGAAAAAACAATAAAAAAGATCCAATGAAAAATAGTGAAACTAAAGAAGTAACAGGCTAATGTAAAAATAAAATATACGAGACCTGTGGTAAAGAGATTGTTTCCATCCTTCACAATTTCATCACTTGCAAAATTATCTTGAAATACTCTTACACGGTTAATATATACACACATTACGTTACAAATGATAATTACAAACCATCCGCCAAGCCATAATGCTGCTGCAATTGCAAGTTCCATAATAGCACATCCTTTTATATTAAGTGGTTTTTTCTTCTATGGGAGGCTGAGTATCTTCTGTGCCGTCAGCACCGTATGCTGCAATCTTGTAGGAGGGTTCTTTAGATAATATCAGTGATTTTTTTATATATCGACCTGATGAAACGAGGTCGATAGAGTGATCCAAAAGTTTCTCTTGTCCTTCTTCGTTAAGATTGCGGTAGTTGTCGATTAGCTGGTTCTCTGATGGAGAGAGGGGAGAGGGTGTAATTGGTTTAGCAATGTCAGTTAGTCCTAAAAGGAAATCTACCGAAACTGAAAAAAGTATTGAAATGGAAACCATTGTAGAAATATTAGGTTCTATAGCACCGGATTCGTATTTGGATACATTTGCCTTGGAAAGATTCAGCTTCTTTGCGAGAACTTCTTGAGTATATCCTGCCGCAATTCTTAGGGTACGTAAATTATCACCAAGCGTCAAAATGTCCACCCCCAAAATTTCATTTTTTGATATTTTTATTATACGGTTTCAAAAAGTGAAAGTAAATAGGAGTTTCAAAAAAAGAAATATTTTTTTGAAAAACTATTGACAATTTCAAAAAAAGAAACTATTATAAAGATAAAGTTTCAAATATGGAAACAAGAAGGAAGGGAGATGTAGACTATATGAGTAGAGTGAAAGAATTAAGAGAAAGTCAGGGAATCAAGCAAGAAGATATGGCAAAGGCAATAGGAATGTCTCACGCAAATTACTCAAAAAAGGAAAATGGCGTTGTAAAGTGGGCTTTATCTGAGGCGAAGATAATTGCTGATTTCTTTAGTAAAAGCATTGAAGAAATTTTTTTTGACAGTGAAGTTTCAAAAACAGAAACAATGTGTCAATAAAGAGCTATAAAGTGAGATATTCGAATTTAGGAATGAAGGTGGGTTTTTGTTGATGCGAAAACTTTCCATCATTTCGCACTCCGAATTCCGCATTTCGCATTTACGACGACAAAAGGAGAAGGTGAGGAAGTTATGGGTGAAAAGAAAAAACTGAAGGTGGTTGAGTGGAACGAGAAAGAACTGATGTCAAAGGAATTTGCAATAGGTACGGTGCAACATATGATGCAGTTTTGTCGGTTAATATATTTTCAGCCAAAAATTAAACCGTTTAACGGCAAGGAAGATTTCGAAGTAACCTTAAAGCAGTTAAACGGTTTGAAGGAATTTATTGAAAATAATGTTAAGGAGTAATAGGTTGTGAATATGATTGCATTGTTGGGTCTTTAAGCGACATTAAGAAAAGATTGTCAATACAACGTGTACATTCGGCAAGACCGCTCATTCTATTACAACCGGGACAAGGGGAGGGAAGAAAGGAACCATCTTCTTTTAGCGCCAGTCGAATTGTTATATTGTATACCTCGCCCAAATCCCGTGGACAATTAACCTTATATGTAATTTCTTTCATAGAAAAAACCTCCTTTCGGGGTAAGTATAACACAAGTACATAAAGAAATCAAACAAAGAGGTGAAAAAATATGAAAGACAAGAAAAAAGCTCCCTCGAGAGAGGAAGCGTGGGAAAGAAAGAGAGCCGACTATTGGCACGAAATTGCTACATTCTTAATGGCAATAATCGGTGGAGTGCTTGGCGGAGCTGTCGGGATTATTGTTATAAAGCTATTTTGTAATTAACCAAAAAATAAGTGAAGTTACCAAGCCTGCGACTGCACCACCCAATGTATTAAAGATAGCGATTCTCCAATCGTGTAGAATTTGTTTTTTGCGGTTAATGTGTGTAGCTTCGGTTTCAAAATAAATTTCAAGTTTATTTTCGTTTGGACGATGTAAGCGGACATCTGTTACATAAAGCCTTTCCCGTTCATTAACTAACAGAATGTATCCGGGGTTTATGCAATAGGTATCACTTAATAAAATGTGTTCTTCGTTAATTTCGGTCTTTTTAACTAACTTATAAGGAAGAACACCAACTAATTTATTGTTTTTGTAGATTTCACAAGCATTTAAATTCATTTGTAATCATTCCTTTCGGAATGATTATAACACAAGTACATAAATAAATCAAATAAGGAAGGGGCAGAACGACGTGGGTGAGAGAATAAAAGGTATCATGAAAAAGAAAAACATTACGCAGGCGGAGCTTGCGAAGGCAGCGGGAGTTAGTGAGGCATTTATCAGCTTTGTAATAGATGAGAAGAAAATGCCAAGCGTACCGGTGCTGAAAAGAATTGCCGAGAGACTAGGCGTGTTAATGGACGATCTGGTAGCTTAAAGGGATAAGGAAGATTTTTGCAAAGGCTAAAATCCACAAACTAATAACTCGGCAAAAAAACAACGAGCGCAGCAAGTGTGATTTTTGCCGAGCGAACGGAGTTAAAAAAAACGGAGTGCAGTCAAGGTGCATTCTGACGTAGAAAGGAGTTGCGACATGCCAAGAGAAAAGGAATTTTTCCGGGAGACGGTAGCGGACATTATAGAAAGGACAGGGAAAACACTTCTGGGAGTGAACGATATTAAGAAATATCTTAAGGTAGGTCATAACAAGGCTGTAGAGTATCTTGAAGGAAAGAAAAATATTACGGTGTATCAGCTGGCAAGGAAGCTGTTATGAAGAATTATAAAAGTTTGAAGTGTGAAGTTCGAAGTTCGAAATGAATGTGGATTTTCCTTGAAGGAAAATCTTCCATCATTCCGCATTTCGCATTTTGCATTTCGCATTTACGAAACGGAGTTGAGTATTGTGACTGAGGCAGAGGCTATTAAGGCATACAAAGAGATGCTGCCGTGTGAGACTACGGTCCCTGATATGGCCGCGTGGGAGACACGGAAGTTTGATTATCCGATGAAGCTTGTATACAAAGGTCCGGGGGCACTGCTGACAAAGGTGTTCCTGGTCTTTAAGTCAGGAGAAAAGTCCGAGGCAGAATATCCAATTGAAAAACTAAAACTGTCAGAAAGAAAGGCTGTTATATGATGGAAAATAAAATTGTGATGCTTGATATAAAGAAATTGCATTCGCATCCGAAGAATCCCCGGAAGAATGTGGGAGATGTGAAGGAGCTTAGTGAAAGTATCAAGAAAAACGGAATAATGCAGAACCTGACGGTGGTACCGTTTGTAAGTGAGGTTACTGGTCAGGCGTGCGAGGGTGAGTACATAATTGTTATCGGCCACAGAAGAAGAGCCGGTGCGGAGGCTGCAGGACTTCGTGAAGTGCCGTGCGTTATAAAGGAAATGACGGAAGCGGAACAGCTTGCAACGATGCTTGCAGAGAATATTCAGAGAAGTGACCTTACTCCCTTTGAACAGGCGGAAGGTGTGCAGATGATGCTTGACATTGGTGAGACGGTCAGTGATATCAGCGAGAAGACAGGTTTTTCTGAAAGCACGGTAAGGCGGAGAATGAAGCTCCTTGAACTTGACAGAGAAAAGCTCCGTGATTCGGAAAAGCGTGGTGCTACACTGGCGGACTATGAGAAGCTTAATCAGATTGATGATTTGAAGGTACGTAATGAAGTCCTTGAAACTATTGGCACGAATAATTTCAATATGAAGCTTAATCAGGCAATCAGTGACCAGAAGGTAAAAAAGAACAAAGTGAAGATTATTGAGGCACTTTCGGAGTTTGCGGAGAAGGTTGAGGTTATTCCTGCAAAGTATGTGCTCGTCAGATATTATAACTTCAGCAGCGGAAAGGTTGAAGTGCCTGAAGATGCGGATGAAAGAAAGTACGTATACAGAGAAGATTATTACGGAGTAACTTTGTATGGGGAAAGACAGGTTGACATTGACGAGGAAGAAGACGAGGTTCAGAAGGCACGGAGAGAGGCTCAGGAAAAAGAAGAAGCGAGAAAAGAGAGGCTCCGTGATTTGTCTGAGCAGGCGTATAAGCTCAGGTATGAGTTCATAAAAGGCTTTAACCCGGGACCAAGACACGGAAAGGACATCAAGCGCTTTCTTTGGGGAATGCTTTGCTTTGGTGAAGGCGGAGGTGACCTTTCGTATATTGACAGGCTTTGCGATACAAATCTTGATGCGGGTGGAACTTATGAAGAAATAAGTGATGCAGCAGATACATACCTTGAGGAGCATACTGATAAGGCGATGCTTGTAGCGGCTTATTTATTAAGCGGGGATGATAGCTATGAAAAATATGTGGAAATGTTAGTTTTCGCAATGGCGAAAACTTTCCAACATTTTGCATTTCGCATTTTGCATTTCGCATTTACGAAACGGAGTTGAGTATTGTGTTATGTATTGCCGCAATGATGATAATGGCGCTTATAGTGTCATATATGGTCGGGTTTGAGGGGCTTAACTTCTGGGTGGGCCTTATGGCATCATTGGTATTGATGTGGGGAGCGTTTGAGTTGATAGATACGCTTCCGAAAGAGGAGAATGAGAAATGAAAAACTGTACCACGTGTAAGTTTATGAATTTCCGGTGCAAGGGGAACTGTGGGGATTGTGTACATAAGGTTGCGGACAATCCCTCCGGCTCTGCGAGCCACCTCCCTTTAGGCAAGGGAGGCTTTGGGGTGTACCTGGGCAAAGAGGAAATAGAAGAAAAGTGCAAGTGCATTGAGTGCTACGACGAGGACAGCGGTAAGTATAAGTACTGGGTCGGGGAACCTGAGCTTATGAAGTACTTTCAGAATGCGGAATACGGAATGCGGGGTGCGGAGTCCGATAACACACCGTGAAGTGAGTGCAAAGCACGTTGGTGAACGGTAATGTGTTATGGATGTCGCAGCATCAGGCGAGAACGAGCCCGTGGTATGGCGATGTTCGAACCGATGAACTGCGACTGATGAAATAAGAAACGGAGTGAGTACTGTGAAAAAAGTGATGGAAAACGATAAACAACAATTGGTGGAGTTGTTGCAGGAATCAAACAAAGAAGTATGGAATCTGATAAATATGAGCTGTTGCGAAGAAAGACTAAAACTTTTGGAGAAAATAAATGAACATCGTGCCGACTACCTTCTTGCAAACGGTGTAATTGTCCCGCCGTGTAAGGTGGGGGATACGGTTTGGTGTATCGTAAATGACATAGAAAAAGTATTAGAAGGAAGAGTTCGCAGAATTACCATAAGTGACGGTTTTATGAACGTCTATTGCGGAGTTAAGGGATATTACGAACAAGTATATACCAACGATGAATTTAAAGAGAAGGTATTCCCTTCAAAAGAAGAAGCAGAGCAGGCATTAAAAGGTGTGACCGACACAAATGACGGTAGCAAAAAGGAAAGAGGCGAATCTGATGCCGATTAAACCTGAAAACAAAAAAAGATACCCTTCAAATTGGAAGGATATTCGCAAAGACATTTTGCTTCGTGCAGAAAACAAGTGTGAATTTTGCGGTATTGAAAACTATACCATAAGGGAAAACGGCAGTAAGGTAGTGTTGACGATTGCACACCTAGACCATATTCCTGAAAACTGCGAGCCTGATAACCTAAGAGCATTGTGTCAAAAGTGCCATAACAAATACGATGCAAAGCACAGAGCAGAAACAAGAAGAAAGGCGGTGCGGAGTGATGGATAATATACATTTCGAATTTCGCATTTTAAATTTCGCATTTGAATGAACGGAGTGAATGAATTGAAGCATGGAAAAAGACCGACGGTCAGACAAAAGAAATTAATGACTGCCTGGCACTTAAACTATGAAAATTGGTTAGTTGTTAAAGATACAAGTACAGAAATGGTGATTACTCACAGGGACACAGGTCGGAAAAGAACTATAAAAAAGGAGAAAGAGAATTGACAAATGAAAAGGCGATATGCACGATATGTGGGCAGGAGTTTATAAAGAGAAATAAAAACAGCAGATGCTGCAGTAAGACGTGCTATCAAGCGTTATACAGAGAAGAACACAAGACTACATATACAAAGGTTTGTCCTATATGCGGAGTTAAATTTGAAACAACAATTTCTGCAGCAAAGTACTGCGGAAAAGTATGTTCAAGTGTGGCACACGGCATCCGGTCCAGAGAATATGCAAAAAGAGTGATCCGCGAACCAATAACGTGTGCAGAGTGTGGTGGCGAATTTATTCCTAAATCGAAGGCAAGCAGGTTTTGCTCCAAAGAGTGCAACATAATATATTCAAACAAACATAAAAAGTTTGAACCTAAAAAGTGTAAATGTTGCGGAGAAGAATTTCTGCCAAACAGCACCGGTGCAAAATACTGCAGTGAAGATTGCAGAAACAAGGGTAAGAAAAAAGCTGCAGAAAAGAAGGCATCAGAACGTAAAAGTCCAAACACTAAAAAAATAAAGAAATCCGATTACCCGGATGTACCTTCTTCAAAAAGATGGGAGAAAATGTCCCTTGCCGACAGAAATGCAGAGAGCAGGAAATATCACCTGACTTACGGACAAGCACAGGGAAGGGCGTACTGTGGTACGTTGCCTGAAGATTTTGGAAAGGATGTGCGAGGATGAATAAACATACAAGCTCCGTCAGCTTGATTGACGGACATATTGAGGACAGGACAGATGCAGAGATAATAAAGGCGTTGGAGATTTGCATTGACTTTGTCAGCAATGGCAAATCTCTGTGTAAGAATTGTCCTTTGTACGATTGCAATGATTGTGCGAGCGTACAAAGGAAACAAGCCCTTGACCTAATCAACCGACAAAAGGAACAAATCAAGCAACTTGAAAACATCGAAAGGTTTGCAACAAAGACAATTGAAAAGCAAACGGCAGAGATTGAGAAGCTCAATGTTGAGTTAGTCGGTATGCGTGGTGCTTGTGAATCCTATAAGATGCACTATGACAATGCAAAGGCAGAGGTTGAGAGGTATGAACAGTTAATCCCTAACAAATATTGCGTATGTACAAGAGTTGGCAATGGCTTAATATATTCGGAGTCAAGTGAGGATTATGACAAGATTATCGGTGAAATATCATCCGAAGCAATAAAAGAGTTTTGGAAGAGGTTTGATAAGGTGTTATGTGAAAACATCGGACCATCAAAAAGAGTTTATTGGAAAATATCATCAGATGGCAACAACCTTGTAAAAGAAATGACGGAGGTGAAGAAAATTGAAAATACAGAAGATAATTGACCTGTGTAAGAAGTCGGGGGCGTTATACATAATTGATGCAAACGGGGTGCAGTGGGTTTGCAATGGATTTGCGACATATCCTTTGGTGGGACTTCCCGAATTTACTCCCGAAACTTTATGCGAGACGTTTGGCTTGTCTGAAGATGCACAGTCAAAGATGATACTGAACACAAAGACACCGGAAGAGATGGGCGGAATAGATTTTTCTGACCTTAACGGTGACGAAGAAGCAGCGGAAGTGTTGAAGATAGGAATAACCTACGGCGGGGCGCAGCTTTTAGCACTTAAGTGTGATGGTGGAATTTACTTTATTAAAGGAAAATATCTGTCACCGTTCAAGGAAGATGTTGAGTTATGGAAAAGAAGGACGGGCCCGATTGAGTATTTTGTTATAACTACCGGAATGCTTACTGCAGGGATTGTGCTTCCTGAACTGGAATTCAGACCGCAGCTCGCAGGAGAGCTTCGGGATTTGGTGAATATGTTGTGAGGTGAAGAAAATTGAAAGTATATGAGCTTATGGCTGCTCTTGGTGAAATGCCGGGGAATGCAGAGGTAAAAGTAAGTCATTGTATGACACTTGCAGAAATTGCATCAAGAGAAGACACAAATCTGGCAGGAGAAGGGGACAAGGCTTTATTTGATTGTGGAGGCATTGCCTGTGATGTGTATTCCGGTGCAGGTGAAAATATTGTGTACATAGAAGTGGAGACATAAAAAATAAGGGGCACGGTAGTGTCCCTTCAACTGCTATATATAAATAAAAGGAAATAAGCGGATTGTTTCTTTTTATTTGTTTATAGAAGTTGAACATAAGAACGGTGTGCCACCTCATCCGTCAGCTGGTGCTGACACCTTCCCCTCAAGAGGAAGGCTTCGCACGCGTGCGTTCTTATGTGGGCTCGGTAAACGGATAACATATCAACCAAAGTAGAAATAAATGAGGAATACGGAATGAGGAATACGGAATGAGAGTTATGGTAATTTCTTTGTATAACAAAAAATTAACATACATTCCGCACTCCTCATTCTGAACTCCGCATTTGAATGAACGGAGTGAATGAAGTAGTGAACGGGTATTGGGTTATAAGAACATACACTGCAGGTGATGTAGGTGAAAAGATTGCGGAATTGACCATGATGCAAGTGCGAAGCACGCAGGGGAATGGAAATCAATTTCCGTATGGCAGAACGCACGAGAAAACGGACGCCCTCTTGCTGGCGGACGTAGGCTCGAATGCGTTAACGGCTTAATCGGTAAGTGCATATTGCTATGTAATACAAGAAACGGAGAAAAGTAAAAATGAATGGATATTGGGTTATACGAACATACACTGCAGGTAGTGTGGGTGAAAAGATTAAATATTTTGTATCAGGGCAGAAGCCTGTAAGAAGTAAGAGGCGTGTATCGAGTGAGGTTAACAAGCTTGAGAAGAATGAGAAGCAGTCGGAAAAGAATCTGGCGAGAATTATTAATGCGACCTTCGGAAAGTCGGGTGTACTTGTGGGGCTTGATTACTCGGATGCGGCATACAAGAAGCTCTTTAGTGGGTGCAAGAGCCGTGAGGAGATTGCGGAGGAGGCAGAGCATCAGCTCAGTTTATGTCTTAGACGTGTGCAGAGAGAAGCAAAGAAGAGGGGGATAGAAGTTGTGGCGGTGCTTACTACTGCAGACCGTGATGGTGAGACCGGTGAAGAAGTAAGAGTGCATCATCACGTAGTAGTGAACGAAGAGGCAGCGGAGCTATTCGGCGAGAAGTGGAAGCACGGCAAGGATGTTGACTATGAATATCT
>JAZQAO010000058.1:0-29763 GCA_045545295.1 Clostridia bacterium | reverse complement strand
GTCTCTGTATTAGATAAGTATTGGTATGCATAATTGACATTTTTATTCATTTTTGTGAATAATGCAAAGAAAAGGAGCAAGGCATATTTCAACCTTGCTCCTATAATCAATATATCCTTATTTGATTTGACAAACTGAATTTTACTTGTAACAATAGAATTCAATTGCCCTACAGACAAACACCGCCGTACCATCTGCATTCTTATCGATGTTATTTTTGAAGCGTTCATCTTGGGTATACATTTGACCGAGACCTGCTAAAATCTCGTCTGTACAGAGATAGTAATTTTGAGTAATATGGTCTTGCAACATTTTAACAAGATTTTGCGCTTTGGCAGAGTCAAGCTTTTCGCCGCTCTTCATACAAGCGGCAAACTCTGCAAAAATATCATTCATTTCTCCTGCAAGAATATTCCACTTTTCTTTTGAATACTGCTTTGTTTTTTCTTCGTGCTCCTTATATGCAGGAGTTTGACCCCATTTTTCTTTTGCTTCTGACTTATACTTTTCGAACTCACTGTTATCAAATGCGCTCATAATATTTTCTCCTTTCACGGCACCGTCAATGGCAAAAATCAATCTTTCCAATCTTTCTTTTTTGAGCATAAGCAGGTGTTTTTGCTCTTTCAGTGCCTTGCATTTATCATAATTCGGGGATGTCAAAATCTCGCGAATAGCCTTTAATGAAAAGTCAAGTTCGCGGTAAAAGAGAATCTCTTGCATACGAAGAAGGGAATTTTCGTCGTAATAACGATAGCCTGTAAACCTATCCACATAGGCAGGCATCAACAATCCTATTTCATCGTAATAATGAAGTGTGCGCACACTTACACCTGTAAACTCGGCAAATTCCTTAATCTGCATTTTCAATTTTGTCACCTCCCAAAACAGAGTATATACTATGACGGAGCGTGAGAGTCAATACCTTTTTCAAAAAAATTGACTGACATTCGATAAATTCTAATTTGCCTGTTTCTTATTAAGTAACTATATTATAACATACTTTTATTCATTTGTCACTAATCAAAGATAAAATCAGCAAAACTGTTAGGCATAAATATTTATAAACTTGTATATTTTTTTGTTCACCAATACTCATCTAATACAGAGACTTTATTAAAACACTTCCCAAAAAAACAAAGGAATCCGCAAATTTCTTGCGGATTCCAACCATAATTTTTATTATGCATTTTGCATTTTATCAAATATTTTCTTCACGGCTTCGTAGCTTTCAAGAGTACCTATGTCATATCTTTCACCGGGGTTTTTAAGGGCATACACATCAGTTTTCTGACAAAGGTAGCTGATAAATCCGCCGGGGGCATCAGTCTTACAGCCTGCTTCAATACCCTCTTTTACAAGATGAAGCTCATCACGTTTATATATGTAGAAAGGACCAACTCTCCAGTTTGATTTGGGGTCTTCGGGCTTTTCTTCCATTGCAATTACCCTAAAGTCGCTGTCGGGAATCATAACACCGCTACGTTTAAGAGTAGCCACATCTTCTTCATAGGTTGCAATAACAATGGCAGAATTCTTTTCATAGAAAAGGTCTGTCATTTTTTTAAGGGAAAATCCAAGCATATTGTCCCCTGCAACGATTAAAAGGTCGTCGTCAAGGTTAAGCGTTTCAATAGCAAACTGAATATCCTTTACCGCACCAAGGCGTGTTTCGTTTGAAACAGAGCCGTCGTCAATAATAGTAACAGGGTTTTTAAGAGTGCAAGTTTTTTTCCAGTTTTCAAAATGCTCCATATACTTATGGTTTGAAATAATAATATGCTCGTTTATCCCGTCAATTGTGTCAATGTCATCAAGAAGCCAGTCAAGAATACTCTTGCCCGCAACCTCTAAAAGAGGCTTTGGAAAATTCTCCGTAAGAGGATAAAGTCTTGTTGCGTAACCTGCCGCTAATACTATACTTTTCATCTGAATCACATACTTTCAATAGTTTTAATCATTATTTCCGAGCTGAGATCAGCCGCTTTTACTCGAAATTCTTCGTAGGTCGGAGTGCTGCCTTCATTAGCACCGTCGGAAATTGTACGCACCACACAGAATGGAACGTTACTCATATAACAAACGTGCGCTACTGCCGCACCCTCCATTTCGCAGGCTACTGCGTTAAATGTATCGCGGATGGTTTCCTTTTTCTCAATATCAGCCACAAAACAGTCGCCCGATGCGACAATGCCGCGAATGTAGGGAGTTTTGATGCTTTTGCAGATTTTTTCGGCAAGTGCCTCATCTGTGGGGAATTCTATAACATTGATTCCCGAAATAAGCCCCTTGGGATCACCGAGAGGCGACGTATCCATATCGTGCTGAACAAGAGCCGTTGCAACTACTGTACCGAGCACACCGACCTTGTCGGAAAGAGTGCCTGCAATACCCGAATTTATGATTGCATCGGGGTTATAGCGCAGTATCATAGTCTGTGTACAGATTGCGGCAAAAACCTTGCCTACACCGCATATTGCAGTTACAACCTCCGTTTTTCCGAGCGTACCCTGTGTATATGTAACACCACTTATAATTTCTTCTTTTTTGTTTTCAAGGCGGGCATTGATATGCTCAATTTCTATATCCATTGCACCGATAATGCCTATCATTGTGTTCACTCCTCATACTTAAAGTCAGGTGTATATCCGTTAAGAATGTCAAGATAACGCCTGCATTCCGTCTTTGCCTTTCCAATGTCAAGGTTTTTGTAGTTTCCGCATTCAATCTGTGATGCACCGAAAACATCCCCCTCGTGAGAGATTGTCTTTTGAAGTACATCCTTAAGCACGGAAAGTACCTCTTCCTTACTTACCTTATCACGCACAAGAAGATAAAATCCCGTCTGGCACCCCATAGGACCGAAGTAGATTACACTGTCCGCAATTTCCGAACTGCGGATGTAGGTAGCAATCATATGCTCAACCGAATGCATTGTGATATTATCCATATAGTCCCCCATATTGGGTTTACGGGTACGAAGGTCATAGGTTACAATATCTCCGTCCGTACGGGAAATGTAAATACCCTCTTTCAATTTGTTGTGGTCTATTTTAAAGCTTTCTATTTTCTGGGGTTTCATAATACATATTCTCCTTAATTCCGCATTCCGCATTAAATTTTAAAGTCCAACGGGTCAAACATAGTTGTATCAAGTGACCTTACCCGCGGTACTCTCGGTGCAAAAGGATTAAACACGTACTTTTTACAGATACCGCTTAATTTAAATTCGCCCTTACAGTATTTGCAGGAATACTCCTCACCGTTTTTCTCAAGACGCTTGCAGTAACGGCAACAGTCGGATTCTTTCAGTTTTCTTTTGTTGAACATAATAATCACCCCTGCATTCCGTTATAGGAAACATCTGCCGCTTCGTCTTCCATATTACAGTAAAGATTGTAAAACGGCACAGAAGAAAGCAGCTTGTCCGTCATACGGAGCACCTTTTCCATTTCTGTCATATCCTCTGTGCGCAGAGTCTGCGTAAGTACAGTTGAAATCGCCTCGTGCGGTTTGATTTTCTTAATAGAATTTGTTTCACCGCGGTTAAGTATGCAAACTGCCTTTATCGGAACAATTACATTGTTTCCGTAATTTTCCTTACCCTGCCACGGTGTACCGCAAACGTAGAACTTTCCGTCTTTTATTCTTAAAATCGGCTTGTCACCGTTCACGACAAAGCATCTGTCACCAAACTTTTTCTTCCAGAGTTTGATATGGGTGGTCTTTCCCGTACCGCTTAACGCAGTAAACAGATACCCCTCACCGTCAACTGCTATTGCCGCACAGTGCATCAGCATTGCATCGTAGTCAAGGATTTTTCTGCAGATTGCACGGTATATTTCAAGGCTTTCAAGATATCCGTCGGAATAGTCGGGATTATTTTCCCTGACTTTTTCCATCGTTTTTTCCGATACCTCAACCGTAAAAGCGGCATCACCCTCTGCCTCGTACCCCTGACACATTTCTCTGAAATATCTGTATTTATTTTTTACATCAATTATAAGACCTGCAATTTTAATTTTCATTGCATCCACCTTTTATCAGCAAATTAAAGCATCAATAATTCAAGGATTTTTGCCTGTGCAAAAATTCCCCTTCATTCCGCACTCCGTATTCCGAATTCCGCATTTTATATATCATTTCTGACAATATCGGCATACGTTTCTCTCCGAATGCCGATTCTTGATTCTCCGTCCTTTACAATTACAAGTGCGGGACGGGGAATTCTGTTATAGTTTGACGACATAGAGTAGTTATATGCACCTGTTACAAGCACTGCAAGGGTATCACCCTTTTCGCAATTCTGAAGCATAACATCTTCCTGAATGATGTCACCGCTTTCACAGCACTTACCTGCAACGGTGCATTTGAAGTCTGCCTTTTCGTTTGCTTTATTCGCAATAAGCGTTGTATATTGCGAGCCGTAGAGTGCATAACGGGGATTATCTGTCATACCGCCGTCAATTGCAACATAGCTCTTGTAACCTGTGATTGTCTTAACACTTCCCACATTGTAGAGTGTAAGACCTGCATCTGCAACAATGCTTCTGCCCGGCTCCATAAGGATTATGGGCATTTTAACACCGGTTTTTTCGCACTGCGCCTTAATGTGTTTACTTACTTCGCCAATGCTTTCTTCAATATCAAGATATGGGTCACTTTCAACATATCTTACACCGTAACCGCCACCAAGATTAAGAATTTTCGCTTCATAGCCAAGCTCCTTCTTACAAAGGGCAATATAGTCAAGCATTATATCCGCACCGTCACAGAAGGTCTGTCCGTCAAACACCTGCGAACCGATGTGGCAGTGAAATCCTTCAAGGCTGATATTCTTAAGGGAAAGAGCATACCTTGTAAGCTCCATAGCCTGACCTGTTTCAATAGCTGTACCGAATTTGGAATCCACCTGACCTGTCTGCACCGCTTCATATGTATGAGTATCAATACCGGGGGTAAGGCGCATAATGATTTTCTGCACAATGCCCTTTTTACCTGCGATTTCATTAATTGCACAAAGCTCCTCACGGCAGTCTGCCATAAAGTAGCCTACGCCACAGTCCATTGCAAATTCTATTTCGTCATCGGTTTTGTTATTTCCGTGGAAATACACGTTTTCCATAGGGAAGCCCGCTTCTTTTGCAGTGTAAATTTCACCGCCTGAAACAACGTCAATCGCCATTCCCTCATCCTTTACGATGCGGTAGATTTCCTTGAAAGAAAGTGCCTTACTTGCATAAAGAGCCTTACTTTCAGCACCAAAGTGCTTTTTCATAGCATTTATATATATTCTGCATTTTTCACGGACACGGTTTTCGTCAAGAACATAAAGGGGGGTTTTGTATTCTTTTGCAAGCTTAATTGTATCTAATCCCCCTATTGTAAGGTGTCCGTTTTCGTTAATGCCTAAATTTGTATGTAACATAATATGTCTTCCTTTCCGGAGCAAAAAATATTCCTATTATATTATTTTACACGTTTTTACGCTAAATAGCAACATTTATTTTTCAATTCTCGCATTTCTGTACTGTCTTGGAGTAAAATTCGTAAAACTCTTAAACACGCGGTTAAAAGTCCTCTGGTCGCAGAATCCCGATTCTGTCATAATTTCGCCTATACTTAAATCGGAACTTTCAAGAAGCCTTTTTGCATAGTCTACCCTTAAAAGCTGAATATAGCAATGGAATCCGCCCTTGATTTTTTCCGAGAAAAGTCTTGAAAGATGCTCGTGACTTACACCCACCTTTTTTGCAACACTTTCAAGAGTAATTTTCTCCCTGTAATGGTCGGAAACGTACTTTATCGCAGTACCAAAGCTGGTTTCTGCTCTGTGTGCCTTTTCCCCTTTTTTTGTGAGCATTCCCATAAGAACGTGGACATACCCGTAAAGAACGATGTAATCCTCAGGTTTTTTCCACTTAAGCATTTCAAGGGAAATAGTCACCGCTTCTTCCGAGTGAACAAAGTTATTTGACTCCGCCTCGTTAACAAGTGTCATCATTTTTTCCGAAATATCAGGCGGAAAAATAATGGTTACACATTCCTCCCCGGTCGTTTCGGTAAAAGAGCATATATCATAAGGGAGCATAACAAGGACATCACCCTTTTTCATAAGCTTTTCTGTACCGTTACAGTATACAATATGTTCCCCCTCTACACAGATAACAATTTTTATGCTTCTGTGTGTATGAAGAGGGAAATTACCTACGGGAGCTTTGTTTACAATCATATTCCATCTGTGGATTTCATAAAGCATAACAATCACCGTCATCATTATATCAAATTTTGAGTTGTTTTTCAAGGAAAATCGCATTGCAAACATCAATTTTTTATGCTATTTTATTTTATACAAGCAAAGAAAGGATGATGAAAATGAAAAAGCTCACAAAACTCACCGCATATCTTATTTCTTTTATTATGGTGATAAGCACGGTAAGCTTTCCCGTATTTGCCGAAAGCAGTGAAGATTTGCTGTCGGTGGCAAATATGCTTACTGCGGAAATGCTCACAACAGATAATGAGCCTGAATGTTCCGTAACAAAAAATCTTAATCTTGATATCACGGAGGATATTACTCTTCCTGACGGTGTCACCGTAACGTTTAAAAGCAGTAATGAGGATATTATTGCAAATGATGGTACTGTAAAACGCAATTCAAATGTAGCAAAAGAGGTTACACTTACCGCGACAGTTTCAAAAAGTGCAAGCGATTCCGTTTCAAAGGAACTGAAATTTACAGTTCTTCCTCTTTCAAACGATGTTATATCTTCAGACAGCATATATTATCCCGAGCTTAAGGACAAGGACATTGTTGCTTGCAAAGACAGTGTATTTGTTCACGAAAATCCACAGTGGTCTTTTTCAACGCTCAACAAAGACCTTATGGAAAACATCCTCATTGCAAAATACTCTCGCGGGACAGACGGTACATACAACATCACTGCAACAAGAAAGAATCTTACCGGGCAGACGGATGCATATGTAAAGTATGCAGATCCTCAGATTCCCGATGTTATTCAGACTTCAAAAGATAACTTTGTAAGTTTGAAAATCAATTTCAACCCCGTAACCTTTGGTTCAACCGCAGCACAACAGCTTTATCTGCGTGTATACGGCAAAGCAGGTAATTCCGAAAGAATGATTACGCACATTCAATTTTGGGGAGCTTTAACAAGATTTGTTGACCCCAAGGCTGCCGGAACAGCATTGGTTACAGATACAAAAAATAAAATTAAATTAAATGAGAACAACTCTCTTGAATTAAAAATAGACTATAACAAGAGTGAATGTTATCTTTATCTTAACGGTGTACTCATAAATTCAGAAGGTGTAAAGCTTCCTGAATACGCACCTCCCATAACAAGACAGATTGACAGTGTTAATTTCGGATATTTGCGCTCAACAACAGATTCAGTGCTTCAGATTAATGACATAACAATCACAAGGGAAACACCTTACAAGGTTGCTTCTCTGTCTGACATCAGCTCTGAAATTGTTGCTGACGGACAATCTCCCGAGTTTATCGAAAACAGTTTAAAACTCCCTGCTAACAAAGATATTTCTTGGGAAAGCAGTAATACATCCGTAATTGCAAATGACGGTACAGTGACACGTCCGATTCTTCAGGATGAGGTTGTTACAATAACTGCAACAGACGGCATAAACACAAAAGCACTTGAATTTACCGTAAAAGCAGAAACCGTAACTTCTGTTGCAGAAAACAGTTCATTTACAGAGCCTTTTTTCGGGCAGGTTGATAAAGGTGATTTATCACCTCTCTTTACACAGAGTGAATCTGCAAAAACAACATTTAACTATGCTGACAGAGAATATTTTGCACAGTTCAATGGGACAATGGGTGGAGAATCTGTATTTTCTTCTGATACAGCATCGTTCCCCCTCGGCAGTTCCGGAAAATACATCTTTGAATTTGATGCAGCCTACAGTAATGAAGGAAATGCTATGTTTAAGTTCCTTGCTGACGAAAAAATGGCAATCTGTATGAATAACAATGGTGGAGATATTAAAATAAGCAACAGTGCCGATGATGAGTGGAATAATACAGATAACAAAACTTATGCCACTGTTACTGCTGATGAGTGGAATAAGTACAAAGTTGTTATAAACACTCTTGCCGAAACTCCGTGTGCATCAATTTATATGAACGGAGCACCTCTTGCGGAAAACGTGGCGCTTCTCAACTATTCTTTTGATAAAAGTATCGGTTTTGCAATCTGTGCAAAGGATTCACCCACTAAAGTTATGCTTGATAATCTTGTCCTTTATACCGAAAGTGGCTCAGGGGATATAAATAGTCTTCCCAATAGTGCAAAAGCAAACTTTTTTGCTAAACTGATTACATACAGTGAAGTTACAGATGAAAATTACTATGACCTGCAAAATGACCTTGATTTTAAAACTCTTTTTTCAGAATATGACTTATCTGACCTTGGCGTAAATGTAGAATGGACAACATCACAGCCACAGATTATTTCAGAAACGGGTAAGGTTACACGACAGGAAAATAACCGCTATGTTGTAATAACGGCAACTATTACCGCAGGAAGCGGAAACGATGCCGTAACCGTTACGAAAGAGCTTCCGTTTACAGTTGCAGCAGCAGATTCAAGTATACACGCATCTTTCTACGAAACTTATGACGATAAAGAGCTTGGTGATGATGCCGGCTGGACATTCGGCACAGATGCTACAACAGCTGTTGCAGGGATTGACGACAGAAGCGGCAGAGTTCTTGAAATGACTTTCACGAAAAATCCAAGCTTTGCAAGACAAAGAATAACTGACCGTGGCGTGCTTGATAAACGCTACCTTATAAGTTTTGATGTGTGTTTTGCACCTGATAATTCAAACACAAAGCAGTATGTTCAGATATTGGGACCCGGACCTACGTTCCGTGTAGGTTTTGACTTTACTACAAATACTGTTTCAATTTATTCGGCAGATGGCGAAAGATCTTACGCTGTACCATTTACAGATATAAAAACGAACACGTGGTATCACATTGATATGGATTTTAATGCCGCAAAGAAAAATTCCATGATTTACATAAACGGATATCCGCTTACAGCAGAATATCTTGACCTTTCCGATGCTTTGTGGGCAGCAAGACAGTATCTTGGGTATATAGATTTTTACTCATACGGCACAGGCAAAGCATATGTGGACAATGTAATTATGCGTAGCAGCAATGCCCCTGCCGAGGTTTATAATGAAAGCCGTGACTATACGGTCAGATCTGTAGGCCTTACAAACACAAACGGCAGTTCAATTTCAAATCCTGCTCATGATGCAACCAGCATTACAGCAAAAGTAAAAATCATTAAGAACCGTACCCCTGTTGAGGGCACATCAAAGGTGATTTTCGCCCGTTATAATGAAAACGGAAAGCTTATGCAGATAGCATCCGAAAAAATCGACACAAAAGCTCCCGGTTATGAAACCAACGGACAGATTCTCAAAGTTGAAATGCCGCTTACAGGTGATTGCAGTAAGCATAAATTCAAAATATTTGTAATATCCTCAGACCTCAGTCCTTATTCCGAGGCACTTGATTCACATTCGCAAATTTTTGACACTGAAAGGCTCTTTAATAAGCCTGCAAATGCAGTGCCTGCAAGTGAACTGGGATATTATCCGACTTCGGGATACAGCAACATTAAAGCAATATTTTATGACGGTGATACTTACAAAGGAAAACCCGTAAAGCATTTTGCATATATCGGACTTCCCGAAGGGGCGTCAGCAGAAAATCCCGTTCCTGCAGTTGTTTGCGTACACGGTGGTCAGGGAACTGCATATGAAGAGTGGATTAAAAGTTGGAATGACCATGGATATGCCGCAATCGCAATGGATCATAACGGTGCATTCCCCACAGACATAACAACCTTTACTACATATCCCCGTCACGCCTGGTCAGGCGCATTTCAGGATAATTACGCAGCTGTATCTCCTTATGATTCAGGCTGGATGTACGGTGCAGTTACAGCTGTAATCGGTGCACATAATGTGCTTCGTGAAATGCCGGAAATTGATAACAGCAAAATTGGTGTAGCAGGTATATCATGGGGCGGTGTTATAACAAGTACAACAATCGGTGTTGATGACCGTTTTGCATTTGCAATTCCGTCCTTCGGTTGCGGTTACCTTTATGAAAGCGAAACATGGATGGCAGACTATATGACGGAAGAAAAGCTTCGTTGGGAGCCTTCAAACTTTATTTCAAAGGCAACAATGCCCATTTTATGGATGAACGGCGATAAAGATACTGCATTTTCTATCACGAGCACATCAAAGTCTTCACTTTGCGGTGGAGATAATTCCTACACCGCAATTATCCCCGGATATAATCACGGAAACCAGACTACATGGAGCCGCATTGAGCCATATAATTTTGCCGACAGCATCGTCCGTGGCGGTACGGAATTTATCCGCGGAACGGCTGTACAGAATGGAACTACGGTTACGGCAACAACAAATCGTACTGCAGTCAAAGCTACTCTCCGCTATATGACAGCGGATGAATTGTATTTCGAAAACGGTACAACAGCAACATATGATGTAGGAACTGTTACAACAACGGATACCAATACAGATACATTTACATTTACACTTCCCTCCGATGCAACAATGTTCTATGTAACATTTGAAGATTCGGACGGAAACCACACATCTACAGTTCTTTACGATGTGAAATAAACTGGAGGAATAGTTATGACAAAAAAACCAAACATAAAAGATATGTCCCTTAAGCATAAAATCGGACAGCTTATGTGCCCCGGTGGCGGTGCTCTTTCAAAAATGAGTATGGAAGAAGCAGATGCCATACTCCGTGAATATCAGTTCGGTTCTATGTGGGGTTGCGGTAACATCAATATGGAAATGGCTAACCTTGCCGAAAATGAAATCGGAAACAAAGCCAAAGCTTTAAAAGGTAAAGAGTCGCAAAAGCATATAAATTCAGTTCTTGATATTCCTATGATTGTAGGTATGGACTGTGAACAGGGACTTGGCACAACGTACGAAGAGGGCACAATCACACCTATGGGTTATGCAATAGGCGCAGCAAACAGCGAGGAGCTTACCTATGAGCTTAATGCGGCAGTTGGCAGAGAAATGCGTTCAATCGGTGCAAACTGGCGTTTTGGCGGTCCCGTTGTTGATTTACCTTGCCGACTTGCAGGCGTAAGCGTGAACAGAGGCTTTTCTGACAACCCCGAAAAGGTTTCACGCCTTGCAGTTGCGGCAATCCGCGGTATGCAGTCAGTAGGTGTTGCCGCTGCAACAAAGCACTTCCCCGGGTATGACCCCTATGAATTCCGTGACAATCACTACAGTGCAACACAGATTAGCCTTTCCCTTGAAGAGTGGGAAAAAACACAGGGAAAAACCTTTCAGGCGGCTATTGACGGTGGCACATACAGCATAATGAGTGGCCACATGGCATTCCCTGCCGTAGATGATGAAATGATTAACGGTGAGTATGTTCCTGCGACCGCTTCAAAAAAGATACTTACAGGTCTTCTCCGTGAAAAAATGGGCTTTAAGGGTGTAATATGTGCAGATGCTATTGATATGGCGGCACTTAGTGCAATGTTTGACCGTGAGGAGCTTCTTGCACGTACAATCAATGCAGGAAACGACATTCTCATCGGTACAAGGCTTCGTGACAGTGACATTGTTCTTAAGCTTGTTGAAGAGGGACGAATTTCCGAGCAGACTATTGACGAGGCTTGTCAGCGAGTTCTTGATATGAAAGAAAAAATGGGACTTTTTGACGAGGATTATGACCCCGTTTCCTATGCAGAAAAGTATGATATCAAAGAGGAAGCTCCCAAGACAGAGGAAATCGCAAAGAAAATCTGCGAAAAGTCAATTACACTTTTAAAGGACAACAACAATATGCTTCCCCTTTCAAAGGACAAAATCAAAACCGTTGGCATTCTTTTCAGCGGTCACACGAAAAATGCCCCTGTGGACGAAGTTAAAGCTATGAAGGAAGCATTTGAAGAGCGTGGTGCAACCGTAACCGTTACCGCAGATATATGGACAGAGGAGCTTGACGCATTTATAGATGCAAATGACGTTGTTATCTATGCCGGTCTTATAGAGCCTCACTGCCCCTCGGGACTTCCGTCACTTCACGGTGATAAGCTGGGTACATACCACAGTGCATTCTCTAACGGTGCAGAAAAATCTCTCGGTATGTCTATGGGTTATCCGTATATCCACTTTGACGTAATGAGCAGAGCACGTACTTTCATCAATACATATTCAAAATGTCCTGCAAGCCAACGTGCATTTGTAAGAGCACTTTACGGTGAAATCGGCTTCTGCGAGGAAGCACCCGTTGATACAGAGCCGAAGCTCCGTTTAGTGTATTGCTGATTTTCCAGGGCTGGAATGTTAAAAACAGGCACATTTTTAGTTACTCTTTGTCCAAGGCGAATGGTCCGGGCAATTTTAACATCCCCGTTACAGAAAAATTGCAAAAAACACTTGACATACCCCCCACCCTAAGTAGTATAATAGAGAAGCAGATAAGACGGATGGTAACACGAGTCTTCAAAGCAAATATTTTTGGACCACTCCTTGGAGTCAAGGCCATACGGACAGCCGGGTCCACTGCCGAATTGATTGAGTTAAAAGCTCAGTTTTATAAGTTATACTTTATGCATTGTGCAAACTTGTGAAATGGTCAATCAGAGTAGTAAAAGTATCTTGCTATATAGACTCTATGCCCTATCCCGATATATTTATCTTTATTCGGATAATTGACGCAAGTTGCATTATGTGACTTGCGTTTTTATTTTTACATAAAGAGGTGCTTACTAATGAAAGAAAATCACATTATTGAACTTAAAAATGTATCGAAGCATTTCAAGGAAACTTATGCTGTCGATAACTTTAATTTATATGTTAACAAAGGGGAATTTATAACCTTTCTGGGGCCAAGCGGCTGCGGTAAAACTACTACTCTCCGTATGATTGCAGGGTTTGAAATCCCTACGAGCGGTCAGATTCTCTTAAACGGTGAGGATATTACTACCCTCCCCCCGTATAAACGTCCCGTAAACACAGTCTTTCAGAAATATGCACTTTTCCCCCATCTTGATGTATATGACAATGTTGCATTCGGTCTGAAGCTTAAAAAGCTCCCCAAGGACGTAATCGACAAAAAGGTCAAAAACGCTCTTAAAATAGTTGACCTTGAGGAATATGATTCAAGGGATATTACTACCCTTTCCGGCGGTCAGCAGCAGAGAATTGCCATTGCAAGAGCTATTGTAAATGAGCCTGAAATTCTGCTCCTTGACGAGCCTCTTGGTGCACTTGACCTTAAAATGCGTAAGGATATGCAGCTTGAGCTTAAGGAAATGCACAAAAAGCTTGGAATTACTTTCATTTACGTAACACACGACCAGGAGGAGGCGCTTACTCTTTCCGACATAGTAGTTGTTATGAAGGACGGTATGATTCAGCAGATAGGCACTCCCGAGGATATTTATAACGAGCCGAAAAATGCCTTTGTTGCAAACTTTATCGGTGAAAGTAATATCTACAGCGGTACATATCTTGGCGACCGCCGTGTAAGATTTATAAACAACACCTTTGACTGCGTTGACGACTTTGACCGTAACGAAAAGGTTGATATTGTTATCCGTCCCGAGGATGTTCATATTATTCCCGAAGAAAACGCAACGAAAAAAGGTAAAATTGTAAGCAAAATCTTCAAGGGTATTCACTATGAATACATTATGATGGTTGGCAGAAATGAACTTGTGGTTGTTGACACACGCAATCTTGAAGTGGACAAGACCTACGGCTTTGAGATTGAGCCTGACGGTATTCATATAATGAAAAAAGAGCTTACCGAAAACGTATACAACGATGCTTATATTGACAAAAACAACCGTGTTGTTATTTCAGAGGCGGCATTCGACTGCGATATCACACAGCTTGTCCCCGGTTCAAAGGTTGACGATGAAGGCTATGTTGTAGGTCCCGATGGCACAGTATACGACTTTACAGATGCAGACGTTGTGGCAAAAATCGGACTTGATAAAATTGAAATACTTGACGATGCCGAAGCCGGAATTGTACGCGGAAGTATTGTGTCCATTATATATAAGGGCGACCACTATCAGCTCACCGTAAGAACTGCCGAGGATGAGGATTTCGTATTTGACACAGAATACACCTACGACGAAAACGACTTTGTCGGCATAAACGTTAATCCGCAGAATATTACACTTATGCTGAAAGGAGAAGCAAAGAAGTATGCGAAAAAATAACTTTTTTTCAAGAAAAATACTTGCTGTTCCTTATGCTGTGTTTCTTATTCTGTTTGTTATTATTCCGCTTTTTCTCATTATCGGCTATGCATTTACTGATGAAAGCGGAAAAATTACCCTTGATAATTTCCGCACATTTTTCTCAGGCGGACACAATATAAACACACTTATGTACAGCATATTCATAGGACTCGCAAATACATTTATATGCCTGCTTCTGGGTTATCCTGCAGCGTACTTTCTCGCAAAAAAGGAAATAGGATTCGGGAAAGCAACTGTACTTTTATTTGTTATGCCTATGTGGATAAACTTTGTTCTCCGTACTGCAGCAACACGTGATCTTCTTTTTATGATTGGTCTTAAAGGCGGTGAACATCCCTATATTTCCACAATGATAGGTATGGTATATAACTACCTGCCTTTTGTTATAATGCCTCTTTACACAACTATGACAAAGCTTGACCGCAGTCAGATTGAAGCGTCTTACGACCTGGGGGCAAACAAGGTGCAGATGTTCTTTAAGACAATGCTTCCGATGACTATGCCGGGAATTGCATCTGCCGCTACAATGGTATTTATGCCTACTATGAGTAGCTACGTTATTTCTGACGTTATGGGCGAAAGAAAAATATCCCTTATAGGTAACAGTATACAGCTTTATTTCGACCAGGGCTTATGGCATATAGGAAGCCTTGTTGCTCTTATTATGCTTGTAATTATGCTGTTTGTGTCCTTCTGCACTGAAGAAGACAGCGATAAAGATGCAAAAGGAGGATTGTGGTAATGAAGAAATTTTCTATTTCGCAATTTTTATGCAAGTTCTATGTCTACATCCTGCTTTTTGTGATGTATGCTCCTCTTCTGCTCCTTATTATATACAGTTTTACAAACACAAAGCTTGTAGGAAACTGGAACGGCTTCAGTCTGCATCTTTACAAAGCTCTTTTCAAGGATAAGGAAATTATGCAGGCGTTTCTTAACACATTCATTGTAGCAATTTCATCCGCTGTTGTTTCAACAGTGCTCGGCACCTTGGGTGCAATAGGGATATTCTATTCGGGTAAAAAAGCAAAGGCTGTACTTGAAGGTATGAGCAGCATACCCGTAATGAACGCAGAAATTGTAACGGCACTTTCACTCACAATACTTTTTGTTTTCTGCGGAATAAAATTTAATTTTCTGACACTTCTTATAGGTCATGTGGTACTCACCATTCCATTTGTGGTACTTTCTGTAAAGCCCAAGCTTATGCAGATGGACCCCAATATTTACGAGGCAGCTCTTGACCTTGGTGCAACGCCAAGTAAGGCACTGCGTTCAATCGTTTTGCCTGAAATTATGCCGGGTGTATTTTCGGGCTTCATTCTGTCAATCACACTTAGCCTTGACGATTATATTATTACAGCATTTACACGTGACACGGCATTCCAGACACTGAGCACCTATGTTTACGGTGTCACAAGTAAAAAGGGTGCACTTCCGCCGTCACTAAGAGCGCTTACGACGATTATTACCCTTATTGCTCTTTTAATCCTTATAATCGTTAATATCCAGAGTTCTAAAGAAAAGGAGAAAAAACGCCAATGAAAAAATTAATTGCAATAATGCTGTGTTTTCTTCTTTCCTTAAGTATTATTCCCACATCTTTTGCCGAAGAAGTGGAAGTTCTCCGTGTTTATAACTGGCAGGACTACATTGATGAGGGTAAGGATGACGACGGTGCTAAAATCTCCGATTCCGTAATTGAACTGTGGGAAAAGGATTATTTTGCCCGCACAGGCAAAAAGGTCAGAGTGCAGTACGACACTTTCGAAACTAATGAAACAATGATAAACACACTGCGCACAGGCAAAACAAGCTATGACCTTGTATGCCCGTCTGACTACATCATTCAGAAAATGATTAACGCCACACAGACCGGTGAGGAAGAAAGCATTTCTATTGAAAAATTTGATATTTCGAAAATGGAAAACTATAACAAATATGTATCTCCCTACATCCGAGACCTTTTTCAAACAAACGGTTGGACAGACTATTCTGTTGGATATATGTGGGGTACGGTAGGTTTTCTGTATAATCCTGAGGTTATTGAAGACGAGGATATTTCTACCTGGGAATTTTTCTGGAATACGGACTACAAAAACCGTATGACCTGCAAAGACGTATCTCGTGATGCCTACGTTATCGGCTCACTGTATGTTAACCGCGAAAAGCTGATGGAGGCACGCAGCAAATACGAAAAGGGCGAAATTACCGCTGAAGAATATACAAGTATTGTAAATGGTGTTGCAAATAATACCGAGGACGGTAACATCGAAAAAGTCGGCAAAGCTCTTTCCGAAATGAAAGAAAACATATACGGATTTGAGGTTGACTCCGGCAAAACAGACATCGTAACAGGTAAAATTGACGCAAACCTTGCATGGAGTGGAGACGCTGTATATGCAATGGATCTGGCTGAAGAGGAAGACGGCAAAGAGCTTAATTTCGTGATTCCCAAAGAGGGCAGTACAATCTATTTTGACGGTTGGGTAATGCCAAAAGGAGCTAATACTGAATTGGCACAGGATTTCGTGGACTTTCTCTGCAGACCGGAAATTGCAGCTATGAATATGAATTATATCGGTTATACAAGTGTTATCGCCGGAGATGAGCTTTATGACCTTCTGTGCGAAAACTACGGTGAGGAGGACGGCAAATATGAGCACGATCTCTCCTACTTCTTCAAAGGGACACTGTCTGAAGACAAATACACCGAGGACGGCAGGGTTATTGTCCGCACTGATGTTTTCGGGCGTCAGTTAACCACCCAGTACCCGTCAGTTGAAGAAACTACCCGTTGCGGAGTTATGGAAGACTTCGGAGAAAGAAACCAGAAGGTGCTTGAGATGTGGTCTGAGGTTAAGAGTAATCGCGTATCCGCTGTTTCCTATGTAATGATGGCAATACTTTTCATACTTACCGTAATGCTATTTACATCTACAATCAGAAGAAAGATTAAAAAGCGTCGCAGAATGCGCAGATAATCAAAATTTGAAGCACAAAATCAATGTAGGAATCCGCAAGGTGAATATTTGCGGATTCCTATTTTTTTGCAATTTGTTAAAATTAGATTTTTTCGAAAATTTTTAAAATTTTTTCGAAAAACTTATTGACAAACATCCATTCTTATGTTATTATAATACGCGTGTCACGGGTTGTGACAAACTGAATAAGCTGGTGTAGCTCAATTGGCAGAGCAGCTGATTTGTAATCAGCAGGTTGCGGGTTCGAGTCCCATCACCAGCTCCAGGGAGAGTTCCCGAGCGGCCAAAGGGGGCAGACTGTAAATCTGTTGTCACTGACTTCGGTGGTTCGAATCCACCCTCTCCCACCACCAAAAAAGTATCGTCGTAAGATGGTACTTTTTTTGGTTTACAAGGCTTCGATTGAACGGTAGCAAATGGCAGTCCGGCGGACTGCCATTTGCAAATCCACCCGTCCCACCGGAAAAAATCCTACCGTCTGAATGAATCCACTTTATGAATGAAATTTTCTTCCCGGATGTAATTGTCTTTGCCTATGTGTTCCGTCAAATTTCTATACAATATTACTTTTTTAAACAAAAGAAGCGTGCCGCTTCACCCATGTCGCGCACCTGCAAAGTGCAAACACAGTTTCACGCGTATTAATTTACGCAAATTCCTATGCTGTAAAAAAGAAGCGTGCCGCTTCACCCATGTCGCGCACCTGCAAATGTCGAACATAGCTTCACGCGAATAAAATTACGCAAATTCCTATAAGGAAACAAAAACTGATAAACTCCTGTCATTTAATCAAAGAAAAAATATCCACCCAAGCGGGTGGATATTTTTTTCGTATTAATAAAAACCTACTTTCTTTTTCTTGGTTTCCTTGTTAAGGACACTGAATTCAGCATCACTGACCGCAAGAACAAAGTCATTCTTGACAAGCTGCAATTTATCTGCAGCAGAATCCATCTCTACACGAAGAGCAGCCTTTGAGAATACTCTCTCAGCAAGATTTCTTGCAAAACGTCCATTACTGAAATTCGGATCATTTATAATAGAATCGGGAAGCGCTGTAAAATAGTTCACAGCTTCTTCGCGGAAGTCATCACCGTAAGAGTATTCCTTCGGAATCTTCGTGAAGAAAATCGAAGCAAGCTCTTGTCTTGAGTAATTATCAAAATGAATATGATACGGAATTCTGTCCCTGAGTCCGGGATTCAGAACGAACAATTCCTCAAGCTCCTTCGCATATCCTGCAAAAACAACTATGAAGTTATCTCTGTTGTTTTCCATTTCTGCTATAAGCGTGCTGATTGCTTCTTTTCCGAAGTCATTCTCACTGCCGCCGGCAAGAGAATACGCCTCGTCAATGAAAAGTACGCTTCCGTACGCACAACGGCACACTTCTGCCGTTTTCGGTGCTGTGTGTCCAACATAATGTCCTACCAGGTCTTTTCGTCCAACCTCGTAAAAATCGCCTCTTGAGAGGATGTTTTCCTCCTTGAAAATCTGACCAATAAGTCTTGCCACTGCCGTTTTACCTGTACCCGGTGCACCGGAAAACATCATGTGCATAGAAGGCGGAGTATTAACGCCGGTTGCTCTGCTCATTTTAAGCGATGCAACGATTTCCCTTACCTTAGCTTTTACCGAATCAAGAGATATGAGCGAATCAAGTGCCTCATAAGGATTACTGTGATTTGCATAATCGGAATATAACAGTGCCTGCACATCTTTTTTCTCAACAAAATGGCAATCTTCGCCGTTAAGTGCTTTTTTGTACAGAATCTCATTACAGATTTTCCTTACGGTATTTATTCCGTAAAAACATCCGTCAGCTTTTTCTTCCGTTATCTTTCTAAGAAGTTCATCATACGCATCTTCTTTAACCTCCATATCACACTCCTTGAAAAAGTTTTTAAACAAGGTTATGTACATTTCATTTGTGAATGGGGTAAATTTTATAATGCGGTTACACAAAACATCGTCAAGACGACGGTGAATGTCATTAAGAATAGAATCCTCAAGATAAACTACCGCGAATATGAAAAGAGTATTATCATTAACTTTCCACATAGCATCGGTTAATCTGAACCACGCTGCACTGTTGAACTTGTTTTTCATCGGATCAAGATTCATAAGACAAACCTGAAGGGTTTCACGGTTTTTCGAAACCGATGAAATATCTCTTATTATAAAATCTATCGCAGCTGCTTTTCCGGAGCTGTCCACAGTATCGTCAACATCGTACTCAGAAAGCGATATATCCTCATAACCAAGAGCCTTTGCTATAATTTCGCCCATTAGAGTGGCAACGGTTGTTCTTCCGTTTCCGGGGTTCATAGCTACAAGATAGGACATTTCAACAAGAGCACGCTTCAGAACATTCTTGTCCTTATAAAAAGCACTTGCCTTTTCTATTTCTTCCTTGAAAGCTTTTAACTCACCGTTGCCCACAAGCTGATCAATTTTCTCTTCAATAGATGCTTCTTCTTCCTGTTCTTCTTCGTCCTGCACTGTAGCGTGAGGCTCTGCCTTCACATTAACAGAAGGCTCTTTTGCGTCAGGTTCTTCATCTTTAACCTCAGTCGCAGTCATTCCAAAGCTTTTCAGTTCAAGGGAAGATGCTATCTTCTCTTTACAGTTGTCGATAAACTCATCCGTCACTGTTTCTGCACCATATACGACAAAAACAATTTTATTAAAAGCTTTCTCTTCAACCTCTATACGCACTCCGGGAAGATTCTCTTTGAGTTTTTCTTCAACAGCGTCAATTGCACTGATTTTCTTTTCTGTTTTCAGCTTAATGACATCTCTCGGGTCCAATATGCAGACAATTCTTTTCTCCATATCTTACACGTCCTCTTTAAATTATGCCCACAAAACTTTCATAAGTCTGGGGTAAATATCATCAAGGATAGAAAGATATCTTCCGAGAATTTCGTAACATTCTTCTCCTGCTGTATCCTCATCAATGATAGCATCGCCTGAAGCAGTTACTTCATTTTCATCATCGACGAAAAGCTTGATCCATCTGTATTCATAGTTAAGCTCATTGATTACAACGTGCATTTCCATGATTTTTTCTTCGGTAACTTTACAAATATCCCAAACCTTTACGTTAACGCTTTCTCCGTCATCATCGAAAAAGAAAACGAATGTAAGCGAATTGTTGTGTTCACCTGTGTAAAGGATTTTAATGGCTTCTTTTCTTTTCTCTTCTGCAGGATAGTGAGTATACTTAATTTCCTTACTTTCTAAAAGATTGATAAAATTTGATACTGATTTTAACATATTTTCTCCTCCATTTTTTTATAATGTAAGTTTATATTACCATATTTTTTCAAACAAATCAATACAATATGTACTATATTTCGCGTTTTTCAACTATTTTTCTATAAACCCTTCCAAAAGCAAAACCGACTCCGCAAAATACAGAGCCGGTTTCTTTTTTGTTGTATTTAATTATGTAAATTAAAAGAATACGCCTTTTGCCTTTTCTTTGATTTCCGCTGAAGCTATAAAAGGAATCCTTGTTGTGTAACCGTTCTTTGCTGCCACAATCATCTTTGTAGGCCATGCAAAAATATCTCTGTTCCACTCGTTAATTGTGTCGTTGTAGAGCTCTCTTGCAGCTGTAATCTCTCTCTGTAAATACATATTCTGCTGCATAGCATCCGCAATTTCTCTGTGTGCGGCAAGCTCAGGATAACTTTCAACAGCAACGCTTATATCTCTTGAGATAGTTTCTATCTTGCCTTCAGCTTCATTACGGGCAGCATCTACATCACCGGAATTTCCCGATCTGTATTTTGCGATATTTTCAAAAGTATCTTTATCAAGGCTGATAGCTTTGTCAAGAAGACGGGCGCAGTTCTGAAGCACCATAACTCTCTGCTCCATATAGTTATCAATCTGCGATGCATTTCTCTGTATCTTCTGCTGAAGCTGATCAAAATGCTTTTGTGCACCGGTTTTCATAAACAGAAAAATTAATCCGGGAAGTATGCCGCATACCCACAGAGCTATTTCAAAGAGCTTTGACCCAAAACCTACCTGTGCAGGTATTTTCTTTACAATAACGTTTGTGTCAAGACCTTCCTCTCTTACTTGGGGATTAAGTTCGTCCAACTGATTTGCCATTTTCTTTTTCTCCTTCTCTTTTTATTTATCTTTGAATATGCACAACCCGTTTCTGGTTGCCATAACATCCAAACTCAGTCTGTCTTCGGTTTTTCCTATAAGGAAATTATTCTGAGCCTCAAGCGGAATATATTCGTCCCACGGAACCGACACATTATGATATCTTCCATCACCGCCACGCACCGAAACAACATCCACTCTTTGTTCTATATCATACGAATACGCTGTAATACAGGTTTCGTCCATATTTCCCTTTGAGCCTACATAGCTTGACTTAAGGATAGCCTGTGTCTTTGTATCCGGGTGAACAACATACTGCACATCAACCGCGTTTGCAAGCGCTTCACTTTCCTTCAGCGAGTATAATTGAGAATAATCCGGCACCGGATCAAGCGAATGCACCGGTCTTTCCTGATAAGCCGGAATTGCCAGGATCGGTGCAAAATCAAAATACAATGCTCTGAAAAACTCCGTATTTTTACTTACGAAGTTATCTCTGATGATGTCAACAGCGTATGACACATACCCGTCTGCCAAAAGATTTATAGCTCTATCCTGACTGTGCTCTGAAACAATTGTGTTCATTCTCTTATTCTTGATAAAACAAAAATCGTCTCCATACCCGGTGTCCGACAATAATAAATCAGTCATATTGGTCTGTGCTAAAGGTGAAAACAGTGCTCTGAACTGCACTTCATCAGTTCTGTTAAGTGCATCGAAAAGCACTTCAAAATCGGTATTTGCCATAACAGTAAAGTCTTTGTTATCCCTGATTGCCGCATCAGACAGATTTTCAAGTCTCTTTTCGCCGCGTTTTACATAGCGTTCTATTTCTTTTTCACTCTTCCGTTCAAGATGAGTTGCATCTCTGCTGAAAGATAATTCCGCACCGGCTTGTGCACCGTAATTCAACACTACCTGGGTACTGTAAAATGGTTTTGGCTTTACTACAGATGCATGCAGAGTCTCACTTCTTGTGATTCTCCGCCTTTTACCGGAGCTGTCCGTATAGTATTCTGTCCAGGTAATGGTCTTATGTCCGTGATACGTTTCTGTCCCCAGTCTGTGTATGAGCTTATTTTCAAACAAAAACGGATTTTCGTTATATTCTCCCGACAAAACATCTATGGTAGATTCTTCATTCTCGTTCTGTACGGCAAAATCATAATTCAGTTTCATATTTGACTCTCGTTCCTCGGCAAAATAGCTATCAAACGAAAGAGCCGGAATGACTTCCTGAATGAGATTCAGCGCATCTCTGTCCGTAAAAAGATTGTTAAGCGGTTGCACCTGCTCGTATGCCAATTTGAGAAGCTCGTCAGCTTTCCGGTCTGCATTGGCAACATCTTCCCGCAATCCTTTTATTTTCGGATTTGTTTTTAAAATTACCACAGGAATAAGCACCAGAGTAATACACATCAACACCCTGAGCACCAACCACAAATTAAGCTTCCGACGGAGTTTTGCAAGGTTTTCCTTATATGTATTATATTCAGTCACTGTCTTTCTGTTTTCCTCAACATTTACACCGGACTGTTTTAAAAGCTTTTCAAAAAATTCATTTGTGCGACTAAGATGAGCATCTCTCAGCCTCTTTTCATACTCTTCAAGAGGGTTAAAAATCATTGTTTCCAAAGTTTTTCACCATTTTCGTTAAAGTTTATAAAACGGTCTATTTTGACGCCATCACTATCAGCTTATCACCGGTTCCGAACGCGCGCGTACTTGTTTTTTCCGGATTAACAGTGATTTCCCTGCTGCCATGGAGTTTGTACCCCACAAATACTTCGTCTTTTTCACTTACACTGTCAGCAACAGTGTACATATTGACCTCTTTGTCCGGCTCAATATAATCCGTCACAGGACGAAGATACAGTTCTGCACCGTCTGTTGAGAGCAACTCCGATATAATGGGGGAAGTCTTTCTGTTTTCTGAAATCTGCGCCATAAACAGGCAAATATAGTTTGAACCTATAACAAAATCATCTACTTTAGCCAAAGAAGCAAGTCTCTGATTATCTGTATTTTTCATCTCAGTAGTTATATACAGGCGTTTATCATTTCTCTCCAGTCTCTTCTCAACGATATCACGAAGCAATATCAGATACAGAAGGGTTTTTGAGTCAGAAACCTCTACATCCTCGCTGTCATCATTAAGGAGCAGAATATTGTTAAATCCTTCATCTATAAGTTCATTCAGAAGTTTCAGGTTTATAGAGTCTTTTCTGCATTCTATCCCAATGTTTTCATAGGTCGAGAGTTGATTTTCATCAAAATCATTATCAACAATTGTAACCTTTGTTCCCGAAGCTACGTACTTATCAAATTCCTCAAGGATTTTCTTGAGTTTGTCATTTGTGCCAAGAACAAGAAGGTTATTTAAAGAATTGTGGGGAACTACTGCTTTTTCAACCATTGCATTTTTGTCTATCGCCGGTTTTTCTCGAACGACATTATACGCCCCCCGTGACTCTTCGAAAATTATAAGCATATCAGTTTCTTTGATTTTTGTATCTTTATCAGGTTTAAGCTCTGCTTTATAAGTTCCGTCTTCATTTTTAGTACAAATTCCCATCGGTATTGCATTTGAAAAGCTTACAATGGCTTCCCTGAAGGTTTTTCCCGTCATTGATGGGACAGTCTCAAAATACATCTCATTGCCTTCAAAATTCATTATCTCGGTCAGAACTTTTGACAAACCGTGATGTCGGCAAGTGTTGGCGATTATTTTTGCAATAGTTTCTTTTGTATATATAATTTCCGCCCAGGGAGCCCCTGCAATTCTGGCAGCTTCTTCATAATCCTGATTCTGCACAGAAGCCACAAAATGAAGGTCTGGGTTTACGACCCACTTCTTTTTTTTCGCTATATTTGGATTTTCTACAGTTTCTCTTTGCAGTTTTTTCAGATAGGTAGAAAGTGCAAGAAGAACCTTCACCGTATCTGCATCATCATATATATTTACAATTACAGAACGTGCTTTTTCCACAGCACATCTGATAAGAGCATACTCTTCATGAACCACACCGCTACGGCATATAATACGCGTTGAACCTGTGTCCGGAAAATGAGATGCTATCAAAGAAGTCATTTCATCTCTGGGATGGTTGCCAAGAACAACAATGCAGTTACCGTTTTTCTTTTTAAATCTCTTTTCTTCCCCTCTGTTACATTCCAGAAGTTGAGAAATAAGGGTGTATGTATTATTGTCAAAGCCTATAATTACGGTATGATCGACCTCCTGTATAACAGAAGTGCCCTTTGCGAGCTCTTCAAACTTTTCCTTTACAAAAGCTGAAATAAGACCTATCAATGTACTTGTTATAAACAACCCGCAGAAGGTAGCTACAGCCATCATAGCAACATAGGGAATATTGCTTGTGGGGTTTGCTGCAAGATTTCCCGTATCGAGAGTATGCATCAGCACCAGCCACATCTGGTTGAAAAAGCTATGGTCTTTGTCAAACAAGAAACAAGCAAGACTAATTAAAATAACAAGCAACGCTGTTACCGCAAAGAGCAAAACCGATACGGCAACAGGTCCTCGTGACATCATACAGTCAAATTTATATCGTAAATCTTTTAGAGTAAATTTCATTTTTCAATTTCCCTTCTGTATAACTATACTATTTTAGTATACTTCATAGCTGACAACTGTGTCAAGGTTACTTCGACAAAAAGCGTGTTATTTTGCCGAAGCAGTGCTCTTTTTTTAAATCATATACCTTTCAGAAAACCACTCACATATGGGAATAGCAGACATCCTTTTTATGTGTTTCTCCCTTTTTTCCCGTTTGTTATTCCGCTACATATTCTGTCCGCTTCCACCAAAATACAATCTATACCTGCATTTTTCAGCATATACCCGCATAAAATTCCGCACATTCCGCCACCGATAACTAAAACATCAGTTTTTACGTCCCCGTCAAGAGAATTAAACTCCGGAGAAAGTATGTCTTTCCAAATAGATTTCATAGAATCACCTCTGTGGGTAGTAGTTGCAGTTTAAACGGGAAAATACCGGTTGCGACATAGTAAGACCAGTTGCTGCAGCAAAACGCTCCACTCTCCGACCTGACTCAAAGCAAATAACAGAGAAAGTAAAAAAGAAGCGTGCCGCTTCACCCATGTCGCACCCTCGCAGGAGTGCAAACAAAGTTTCCTGCGTCATAATTTGACGCAAATTCCTATAAGATAAAAAAGAAGCGTGCCGCTTCACCCATGTCGCACCCTCGCAGGAGTGCAAACAAAGTTTCCTGCGTCATAATTTGACGCAATTTCCTATACGGTAAAAAAGAAGCGTGCCGCTTCACCCACGTCGCACCCTCGCAAGAGTGCAAACAAAGTTTCCTGCGTCATAATTTGACGCAAATTCCTATAAGATAAAAAAGAAGCGTGCCGCTTCACCCACGTCGCGTCCAAACTTAACTTAAAACCCACAAATATTGCTCGCGATAAAAAACGCAATTTCCTATACGACAAAAAAAGAAAACTGCCTAAATCCCTTGAAATAAGCAGTTTTCAAGCAGTTCACTCCTGCACAGTATTTATTTTATATTTCGCAATATTTCCTATCTTTATGCGCTTTATTTATTGCTATCTGCATTATAAAGGCTGTAAAAACAATCAAAATGCAGCTTGCATAAAGTAAAATATCATAACTGCCCGTAATGTCGTAGCATAAATTTGCAACAGGCGCGCCTACGGCATAACCGGCGGTGTTTACCGATACAAAAATTCCTAATACTTTGTTAAAGGTCTTCTCTTTGGAAAACTCACCTGCATAAATCGGGAGCATTATTGTTTCGAGTGGCAAAGCAAACGGAGAAAGAACCCCATAGGCCATAGCTGCAACCTTTCCCGTGCCTGTAGGACTTGAATTAAGAAGCAGAAGCATCGATAAAAAGGCCGCAAAAAAACAAGCCAGTGATGTTTTTTTAACGCCTATGCGGTCACACATAAAACCTGTGCTGAATTTGCTCAATGTAAGAGTAAGCGAATTTACACTAAGCACAGTAGCAACATAGGAACTATGAAGTCCCAAATCACCTAACATTGGAGCAGCAATTCCACTTACTCCCTGAAGAATCATACCGGTAAAGAATATGGAGATTGCCGCAGCGTAAAAATATGCTTTTTTCAACACCTCCAGTGGCTTTTTATCATCATGGAAGTTGTCTTTTTGTTTGGATTCAGGCTTTTCTTCAAACCCGACCTTTTTATCCGGCTCGTTTTTGAAAAATATCATCATAATTACAGCAACTGCAAGTAATATTACTGCAACCAGTCTATATGATATACGATATCCAAACGCATTTGAGTTATCATAAATGATTGGCGTTAGTATTTGTATTGCAATCGCTGCACCTATTCCGTTTGAAGCAAGTACCGCGCCCATTATTGTACCCTTGTTTTTTGCACACCATTTGTTTACAACAGAACCAACCATGGTGGTTGTTGTCCATGATAAGCCTATGCCAAGAAATACACCTCCGATATAAAAGCCCATAACATTTGTACTTTGAGCGTATATAAGCATTGATGCAATCAGGCTTACAAAGCCTGCGAGTATCAGTTTTTTAGCACCAAATTTTGCAATAAGTGCACCAAAGAATATGTTCACAACCGATGTAGCAATATACCTGCAGCTGTCGTTTACCGAAAAGGCACTTCTCGAAATTCCCAGTGCGTTACACACAGGAGAAATGTATATACTCTTTGACGAACTGCAAAAACCAAGAACCGTGAGCACCATAAGGCAGCTAATGGAAACAATCACCCAATGGTAACTTGGGTTGCTTTGCCATTTTTTTAATATTCTCATATCTATCACTCCATATTCAAAAAGTCCATTTTCATGTCTTGCACTTTTTAAAACTTATTAATTGACAACAGACTTTTGTTATAATATAATATTTTCGCGTCTAAAACAAGGCAAAAACAACCAAAAATAGCAATATTGCTCAAAAAAGAGGAGTGTTTATGAATTTAAAAGAAAATGCCGATAAAAACCCGCCTATTGCCATTGACTATCTTAAAAAGAAATCTGTAACACCTGAAGAAACAAACAAGCTTCATTACCATCCGTATCATGAATTTTTAATTGTTGATAAGGGCTTTATTACTTACGCTACTGACAACGGAATAATTAACATCGCAGAAAAAAGCATAGTTTATATGCCTGCACATACGCTGCATAATCCATTCGTACAAAAATTTCACCAATATGAACGATACAGAATAAGGTTTTATCCCGATTTTTCGGACGGAATAATAACCAATCCGCATTTGCTAAGCGAGGCATTGAAAAGTTCCTATATAAAACAGCTAAAACAAAATGATTTTGATGAAATACATTCAATTTCTGAAAGTTTATATAAAATTGCAGACAAAGATAATAAAGATGATTTTGACAGATTAAATGAATGTATACATCTTGCCCTGCTTATTACCAAAGGAAATAATGCAGTGGCCATACCACACACGCCTCATATAAGCTACATAACCGATATTCTTGAATATATAAAAGATAATTATAACAAGCCCCTTACAATTCAAATGCTTGCAGATCATTTTTTTGTAAGTAAAAGTAAGCTTATATATGATTTTAATAATTATTGCAGAATAAGCATTTTGGAATATATAACGATGACAAGGATAGAGGCTGCAAAAGAGCATCTTTTGAAAGGCTGGTCAGTTGCTGCTACATCAGATGCGTGCGGTTTTTCAACTCCTAGCTATTTTATAAAGGTTTTTTCCAGAATTACCGGACTCACACCTCTTAAATTTCAGATGAAATATATCAATTAATCAAGACAAGTGGACGGTTCTATTATCTTATTCAATTGATTAATGAAGCCATTTGGGGACGTACATTTTTTGGTTCTATTTTCATCCACTTGAGCCAACGACCTTTTGTGGTACCCGACATCTGTCGACCACTGCACAGCTCTGCGCCTTCCCTTCATCCGCCACCGGCGGCGGTCAGGCTCGATTCAGTTAACGCCGCTACGCGGCTGTTAATCCGCGTTAGCTTCGCACGAATTCAAATAGAAAAACAAAGAGAAAACAGAGTACAAAATGTACTCTGTTTCTTTTTGAAAGAGCCGAATGGTTTAGATGCACATATTCTTTTCTTCACTTATTGTACTTCTTTAATATCGATAGAATATCCCATAACTTCGCCAATAGACTTGACCTGTCCTTTAATTGTTATAATGTCTCCCACATTTTTCTCTACTAAAAATTCTTTCTGAGAATCATTTTTAATGTAGCACATTGCGGTAGTGAAGTTCCATTCAGATGCATTTACAGGCTCAACTCCGATATAACTTCCATCGCTATCAAAGTTACTAATTTTACACTTAAACTCAATATATTTTTTCTCATATCGAGATTCCGCTTTCATGGCATTGTTGCTCAAATCGTCAAACATAGTTTGTAAATCAACTGATTCGTACACAATTTTCTCTGCTTCACTTGAAGTACTAATGCTTGAAGTTTCTTTATTATCTGAGTTCCCACTTGTTCCTATAACTGCAACAAGAATAATAACTATTGCCCATACCCACCACTTTTTATAAATAGGTTTTTTAATTTTACATCCACATCCTGTGCATACAACTGCTTTTTTGTCAACCTCTTGCCCACACTTTTTACAATTCATAAAAATTCCTCCTGTTTTTGACATTCTGTAAATGTCATATTTTATTTGATTATATCATATAATTTCCTTATTGACAAGCACTAAATGTCAAAAAGGAGAAAATTTTATGTTTATCAATAAAAATTTAGATGGAACAAATAATATTTGTGGTAAAAGGATTGCAGAATTGCGAAAGGATATGAAAATTTCCCAGAGAATTTTAGCTGATAGATTGCAATTATCTGGGCTAGATGTCGACAAAAATGCTATCCAAAGAATTGAATGCGGTAAAAGATTTGTGACAGATATAGAGATTGTTGCTTTTTCAAAAGTATTTGGTGTAAGTGTTGATGAACTATTGAAATAATATTCCGAACCAACGACCTTTTGTGGTACCCGACATCTGTTTTCGGGGAATAAATCCCCTCGACATCTGTCGACCACTGCACAGCTCTGCGCCTTCCCTTCATCCGCCACCGGCGGCGGTCAGGCTCGATTCAGTTAACGCCGCTACGCGGCTGTTAATCCGCGTTAGCTTCGCACGAATTCAAATAGAGAAAAGGACAAACAAAAAAGAGTACCTTTTGGGTACTCTTTTTTGTTTGTGGCTCCCCCTGTTGGACTCGAACCAACGACAACGCGGTTAACA
>JAZQAO010000057.1:0-7467 GCA_045545295.1 Clostridia bacterium | reverse complement strand
CCGTATTATTACCTTTTTGCGCTCCGGACTTTTTTATATCCCCTTTTAAACAGCAAGCGTTCCGTGCTCCGACTCCAGCAATATCTGCACGTCCTCCGTTTTTCCTGTCTGCGTATTCACAAATAACAGAAAATGTCGTTTTTCCACTGTGCCTTTAATCTGATAGCAACACGCTTCGCTTCCGTTATCAAGGGGAATTACCGCCTCGGTAACGCCAAGGATTTCAAGCCCTTCCGCCACATTTTTAAGAGCATCCTTCTTTGTTATAACGGGCTTCGGAATATCTCTGTAAGTGTGATTTGTTATATACCCGCGGCTCTCAAATCCGATAACCTCGCCATCGTCAAGAGCAAGCTTTACCTTGACAAGGTCGGGATAAAGTATATATCCGTCCTGAGTTGCAGCGTAATTTATAACGATGCTTCCGTCACGCTTTTCAAAGTAGCTTTCGGACATATTCTTATAACCGTTTCCGTTAAGAAACTCCTCCGCCTTCTTTTTAACTTCCTCCCCGGACAAGGTCTCATCTCCTATATGTCTGTCCTTGAGAAGCATCAGAAGATATCCTCCGCTTCTGGTAAACTCCGCTGAAATGTCGTTTCCTTTAACAATGTACGACGGTGGATTTCCCCCGACCTCGTATACAGATTCCACATTTTTGCCGAGAAACTTCTTTGCCCTCTCCTTCGCCTGATTTGCGGTGATTTCCGGCTTACCTTTTAAAAACGGTGACTTTTTTAATTCAAGATGCTCTGAAAACGGGCCGTCATAAACAAGGGACGGATAATTATGGAAAGATTCCTCAAGCTTTACAAGGCGGCTTGTCATTGCGGTTTTTCCGCTTCCCGGAGTGGGGAATTTTTCCGCGTTGTAGCTTATACGCCCTTCGTTTATGTCAAGGAGCATTTTGTCAAGCCCCTCCTTGAGTTTTCCGGCATAGCCTGTCAGTGAGCGCATAGTTTTCATTTCTTTTTCGGTGAGTTTTTCTCCCCGGGTCACCTTGTCCGACAGACATATAGCGTATTCCCCCACCTGCGACAGAAATTCCGAGGTTTTCTCAAGCTGTCTGCCCTCCAGCGGAAGCAGAGCAAGATTCGCCTTTGCCGCGCTTGCCTGTCCGTAAAGGTCCGCACTGAGCTTAGTCATTTCATTTGCAGTTGATACGACCTGCCCCTTAAGAAGGGTGATTTCAAGGTCATCCACATACTCCGTAAGCTCGGCAAAAACGCGGTTGTACTCGTTCGTACGGGCGTACTCCAGATTCCGCGCCCTTGTGTATTGAGAAAAGCCGAACAACGCCAGAAAAAGAATCAGACTTGTCAGCAGAATAGTTTTTTTGTGTTGTTTTATGGTATCAAGCATTTTTTCCACCTCTTTTCTTAAAATTTGCAGTTTTCGGAATTTTATTCATTTTTTCTATTGAAAACAAGAGTGAAAATTGCTATAATTAAGTCAAATTTCAGAAAGGTATGATTTTATGAAATACGTTGTAATACTTACAGACGGTTGTGCAGACCTTCCGCTTGACTGTCTCGGAAATATGACTCCACTTGAGAAAAGCAACACTCCCAACATGGACTATTTTGCATCAAACGGCTCTCTTTACCTTGTGAAGACAGTTCCGGACACCCTTAAGCCGGGAAGTGACGTTGCCAATCTTTCCGTTATGGGCTACAACCCTCTTGACTGCTACACAGGCCGTTCTCCTCTTGAGGCGGCATCTATCGGTGTTAAGCTGGAGGATAATCAGACAGCATTCCGCGCAAACCTTGTGACGCTTTCGGATGAGGAGGACTATTCGCAGAAAACAATGCTTGACTACTCCTCAGGGGAAATCACAACGGAGGAAAGTACGGCTCTTATGCAGGAGATTGAAAAGCAGCTTGGCGGCGGAGATTTCCACTTCTATCCCGGTGTAAGCTATCGCCACCTTTTCGTGTGGACAGATGCTCCGAAAGAATTTACGCTGACCCCTCCCCATGATATTTCTGACCGAAAAGTTACCGAATATCTTCCCTCAGACGAAAAAATTCTTGAATTTATGAAAAAGAGCGAGGCTGTTTTACGCAATCACCCGGTAAATCTCAAGAGAATTGCAGAAGGTAAAAATCCTGCAACATCAATGTGGATATGGGGCGAAGGCACACGTCCGAGCCTTGAGTCTTTTGAAGCTCTTTATAATAAGAAGGGTGCCGTTGTAAGCGCAGTTGACCTTATAAAGGGTATCGCAATCCTTGCGGGAATGAATAGCATTGACGTTGAAGGTGCGACGGGAAATATCCACACAAACTTTGACGGTAAGGCAAAGGCTGCCGCAGACGCACTTCTTGAAGGGGGAGCAGACCTTGTGTATGTTCATCTTGAGGCTCCCGATGAATGCGGCCATCAGGGAGATGCCGAGGGCAAGACAAGAAGTCTTGAAATCATCGACGAAAAGGTTATCGGCTACATAAAGCAGCGTCTTGATGATGCAGGCGAGGATTACGCATTCCTTGTAATGCCCGACCACCCCACTCCGGTTTCCACAAAGACACACAGCCGTGAGAGAGTGCCTGCTGTAATCTATAAAAAAGGCGACAGTAAAAACACAGGTCTTCGCTTTATCGAAAGCGATGCCGAAGCACACGGTGAAAAAATCGAGGTTGGCTATACAATAATGAAAAAATTTCTTGAATATTGATTAAACCTTTCTTTTCGGGAATAAAATAACAAGAGTCACTGTACTCTTGTTATTTTTTTATTTTAAGGTGATTTTATGAAGCTTGTTTCCTTCCGCACGTTGCGTTCGATGTGTCTTGACCTTATAATTTTCCTTATTCCGCTGTCACTTATTATTGTTGCTCTGCCACATATTCTGGGACTTCTTGCGCCTTTTGCCATAGGGGTGCTGCTCTACTTTGCGGCAAATCCCCTTAACCGCACACTGAAAACCAGAAGCATTCCGCCTGCCGTTTCAGCTCTGATTTCTCTTTTTGTGATAACGCTTCTTGCTGCAGTCATTATCCGCTTTGCCGGGGAAAAGCTCCTTTCAGAGCTTTATGCTCTCACCGAGAATCCGCCAAAGCTGTACACCGACGCCCTTTCGGGAGTTACTCACAGAATAGACGCCCTTTCCGGCAGATTGCGTATCGGCAGCTCCGGCGTTTTCAAATCAATCCTTCCGGGGATTTACTCGGCAATCAGCGAAGAAGTCGCAAAGCTTATAAAGGTTGTCAGCACATTTCTGCTTAATTTTGCCAAAGGAATTCCTTCGCTTTTTATAGCCTCTGTTGCAGCAGTCTTTACGGCATTTTTTCTCCTTCGGGACAGCGAGCAGCTTCTTGCTTTTTCAAAAAAATTCTTCGGAGAAAAATTCTGTCGGGGATGTATCGGGCTGAAGGACACCTTTTTATCAGTTACCGTTTCGTATCTTAAAGCGCAGTTTATTCTTTTCCTGATAACTTTTGCAATTCTTCTTTCCGGATTTATGCTGCTTAAGGTTCGCTATGCACTTCTTCTGGCAATACTGACAGCCCTTGTGGATGCGGTGCCGTTGTTTGGTACAGGCACAATTCTGATACCTGCGGCTCTTTTTAATTTTCTTTCCGGCAATACCCCGCTGGGTTGGGGATTTATGGCACTTTACGGAATAAGCTTTCTTGCAAGGCAGTTCGCTGAGCCGAAAATCCTCGGAAAATCCCTTGGCATTCATCCTCTGCTGACGGTCTTTTCTCTCTATGTTGGAATGAAGCTTTTTGGAGTCCCCGGTCTTATTCTCGGGCCGTTTTTCGCAATTTTTGCAAAAATTCTTATATTTTCCTGAGAAAAATACGAACAAATGTTTGCTTTTTTAAAAATTATATGTTATACTACCTTTACAAGGTGGTGCCAGAGATGGATTTATTAAAAAAGCTTGAGATACTTTCTGATAGTGCAAAATACGATGCCTCCTGCTCTTCAAGCGGCAGCGAAAGGACTGTGGATTACGGTGGAATCGGTGCGCCCACAGCTGCAGGATGCTGTCACGCCTTCAGTGCAGACGGCAGGTGTATATCTCTTCTGAAGGTGCTTTTCACAAATTATTGTATAAACGACTGCAAGTATTGTCACAACCGTATTTCAAACGACATTCCGCGTGCAACCTTCACCCCTGAGGAGCTTGCCGGGCTATGTATTGACTTTTATCGGAGAAATTACATTGAGGGACTTTTTTTAAGCAGTGGCATTGTAAAAAGCCCCGACTACACGGCGGAGCTTATATTAAAAACACTGAAGCTTTTAAGGTACACCTATAAATTCAACGGCTACATCCACGTCAAGGGGATTCCGGGGGCTTCAACACTGCTTACTAGGGAAATCGGCTTCCTTGCCGACAGAATGAGCGTCAATATAGAGCTGCCCAGCGAAAAAGGGTTGAAGCTTCTCGCTCCGCAAAAGACGAAGGATTCCCTTATAAAGCCTATGGAATTTATAAAAAACACAATTACCGACGTAAAAGAAGCATCTCTCACCACTAAAAACAAGCTGCATTTTGTACCGGCAGGTCAGAGCACACAAATGATTATCGGTGCAACTGGGGACAGTGACTATCAGATACTTAATCTTACTCAGGCTCTGTATCGGAAATTTTCCTTGAAAAGAGTATATTTTTCGGCATATATTCCCGTGGGAAATCATCCGGTGCTTCCCAAGGACGATCCTCCTCCTCTTCTTCGGGAGCATCGGCTTTATCAGGCGGACTGGCTGCTGAGGTTTTATGGATTTCAGGTAAGCGAAATACTTGAAAGAGGCGAATCTTTCGATCCTCTCCTTGACCCGAAAAGTAACTGGGCACTGAAAAATCTGCATCATTTTCCGGTGGAGATAAATACTGCACCTTATGAGATGCTTCTTCGCGTGCCGGGCATAGGTGTAACCTGTGCAAGACGTATTATGGTGGCAAGACGGACAACTACTCTTGATTTTGAGGATCTGAAAAAGCTTCGGGTAGTGCTCAAGAGGGCAGCATATTTTATAACCTGCAAAGGAAAATATATGTACTCCGCGTTTAAAATGGACCATCCTTTTATTTATGACTCCCTTACTCACGGAAGCCCTATGCTTCCATCTGTAAGAGTTACAGAGCAGCTTTCGTTTTTTTCAGGCTACGACCATCTTATTCCCCCGCCACAGGAAAAGCTGACATCGGTAGTAGGAGAATTCTGAAGGCAGCGTGACGCTGCACCCATGTCGCGCACAGAGAAAGTGAAAACAACAGCTGCACGCGAGTTAATAATCAGATTATACCGTTATACAGGAAGGCAGCGTGACACTGCACCCACGTCGCGCACAAAGAAAGTGAAAACACAGCTACACGCGAGTTAATAATCAGGTTATACCAACATGGAGAGAGGCTGAGCCTCCATCCACGCCACGCACAGACCCCCGTTCTTCACTCCGCATTTTTTAACGAGGTGATTTTTATGCAATACGAATCATTTATTGATAACGACGAAATATTTTATATATATGACGGAAGCTTTGAGGGGCTTCTTACGGCAATCCACGCGGCGGTGTATTCAAGGAAACCCCCCGCCGGAATTTCCACCGAAAGAGCTCTCCAGCTTTCCCTTGCCACACGCTATGTTGAGATTGTCACAAACCGCGTTCTTGCCCGCAGAGTTCACGATGCTATTTATAAAAAAATCGGCACCTTCGGGCTTAAAAGGCTGTACTATGTGTTTTTGAGCGAGCATCCCCACAAAGATATGATCATATACAATTATATGATGCTGGGATTTAAAAACGGACGCCTCACAAACTCGGCTCTTTCCAACGATACGGTTGCTGCTGCATTCAAAATTGCGGAGACTGTTTCACGTGAAACAGAGAAGTTCAGACAGTTCACGCGGTTCAATTTAATGCAGTGGGGTGTTCAATATGCAAAGATTGCTCCGAATAACAACATACTCCCCATTCTTACACCGTTTTTTGTGTCCAGACTTAAGATAATTCCTTTTGTTATTCACGATGTAACTCACGATGTCTGTGCGATTTACGACACCAAACAGTGGCGTATAGTATCGTCAGAGGGACTTCAGGCACCGGAGCTTTCCGAGGATGAGGCAAAAATCAAAGCTCTGTGGGAAGTATTCTTCAATTCTATTACTATTGAGCCGCGAAAGAACACGAAACTTCAAAAGCAGAATATGCCGGCGAGATACTTTAAGAATGTCTGGAGTATAAAATGACGGAGATGTTAAAAAAGCCCTGTCCACAAAAGGCAAAAATAACATTGAATTAATAAGTGCTAAAAGCATCAAATAATTTGTTTAAGTAGAGAAACCGTACTTTCATACGGTTTCTCAGACTGTCGAAAAAGTCGGTCAACCACAAGCAGAGACAAAAATAAAGCCTTCCCCTAAGAGGGGAAGGAGGACCGCTTGAGGTGGATGAGGTGTTATATAACGAAAGAAATCTTATGGCTACAAACTGCAGATTGTAGCCATTTCTGCTTGTTTTCGCCGAACACGTCCTCTACCGTATCCACATACAGCTTCGGTTCCACCCTTCGGGCTCTGTTTGTCCGTTCAGCCCGCTTTTTCCTATCTCCTTGGGCAGTGTAATATAAATAAAGTCTCTGTATTAGATAAGTAGTGATATGCATAAATGACCTTTTTATTCATTTTCGTGAATACCAAATGAAAAGGAGCAAGGCATATTTCAACCTTGCTCCTGTGCAGATATTTAGTTCAACAAATTGGAATTTGTCTGTTTGTTATTCTGATTCTATTTTTATTCCAAGCAACCCAAGCAACCGTTTTTTTGTTCGTACACTGTACTTCAAAGTATACGTCGCAATCCCATTAACAATTGCATCGTGGATTTCTATGATTTCTTTTGAAATATCCTCTTCATTCGCATACCAACCTAAAAAAGTGGTTGGTTCTCCACCAAAAAATTCTTTTCCTTCACTTGTACCGAAAAGCGCATACTGTGGCGATGATTTTCCACCAGACATTTTTTCAGAAGCAACAACTTTATGACACGTAGCAATTACATGTTCAAATGGTGATGTTATCGTGATTGTTCCTGTTACATTCTTTTTCTCAGTATTGGACTCTTGTGCAATCTCTGTTCCCATTAAGCTATCCAGGGAAATATTCAATTTACTTGAAAGTAACATCAACTTTTCTACTTCTGGGTATCCAATTCCTTGTTCCCATTTTGAGACTGCCTGACGACTCACATCAAGAATCTCTGCTAACTCCTCCTGCGATAATTGTTTCTCTTTTCTTAATTGTTTCAAATTTTCTGCAAAACTCATACAGCTTACCTCCTTTACACAATTAATTATAATTACCAGCACAGAGAAATCTACCAACCTATATTTGCATTTGAGCAACTTAAAGTTGCATGCTAATACAATTACAGAAATTGCCTCATAAATTCTTATTTTTTTACTCTAACTACATCTCTTCTAAACAGTACCATTACAAACCTGTATGA
>JAZQAO010000056.1:0-42859 GCA_045545295.1 Clostridia bacterium | reverse complement strand
TACTTTGATACTGAAGTATCCACAAGTGCATCACCACTTGCATCCTTCTTACCACAGCCTGTAAACACGCTGAGTGCAAGAACAACTGCAAGCATAAGAACGAGAGCGTTCTTAAATGTTTTGAAATTTTTCATTTTCTTTTCTTCCTTTCTTTTTTTATTATCCTTTAACTGCACCTATCATTACGCCCTTTGCAAAGTATTTCTGCAAGAAGGGATATACGCAAAGAATCGGAACAGTGGATACCACGATAATAGCGTACTTAAGTACTTCGTAAACTGACTGCTCATCTGAATCTTCTACAACCATTGAGTCACCGCCAACTGAAGCAAGTTCACCCTTGATAAGCTTTTCTCTTAAGTAAAGCTGAAGAGGGAATTTTGTTCTGTCTTCAAGATAGATTGATGCACCGAACCAAGAATTCCAGTGACCAACGAGATAGTAAAGAACGATAACAGCAAGAGTAGCCTTTGTAAGAGGAAGCATAAGCTGAATAAGAATTCTGAAGTGACCTGCACCGTCAATTCTTGCTGCTTCATACAAGCTGTCAGGAACTGCTGCAAAAGCTGTTCTGAGAACTATCATATTATATGTACCGATAGCACCCGGGATTATAAGAGCCCAGTAGGTGTCAAGCATACCGAGAGTTTTTACAACAAGATATGAAGGAACAAGGCCGCCACCAAAGTACATTGTTACCATGATAAGAGCCATAAGAACTTTTCTACCCATTGCTTCCTTTCTTGTAAGGAAGTATGCAGCGAAAGTAGTAAGAACCATATTGAATATAAGTGACACTACGCAGATGTAAATTGTATTACCGTAACATCTGAAAAGTTCTCCACCCTCAAAAACCATCTGGAAAGCCTTTACATTAGGCTTCAAAGGCCAGAGGAGCGGACCCTGGTGAGCAAGCAATGCGTTACCGTCACTGAATGCTGCCATGAACACGTGAACAATCGGGTAAAGAGTTACCACACAAAGGCATGTAAGTATTATTATGTTACAAACGTTGAATATTCTTACGCCCATTGAATCTTTAATTTTCATAACGAAGCTCCTCCTTTCTTAGAACAATGATGTGCCGTTAAGCTTATCACAAATCTTATTTGTAGCAGTAAGAAGTATGATGTTTATTGCTGAGTTAAAGAGACCAACAGCGGTACTGAGACCGAAGTTAGCATCTATAAGACCTACTCTGTAAGTATAAGTAGAAATAACGTCAGCAGTATCGTAGATACCCGCATTGTAAAGAAGAAGTATCTTTTCATATCCTACAGAAAGAAGTGAACCCATCTTCATAATAAGAAGAATTATGATTGTGGGGAGAATTCCGGGAATTGTAATGTGGATAGTCTGGGCGAATCTGCCTGCACCGTCAATCTTCGCAGCTTCGTAAAGTTCCTGGTCAACGGAGCTGAGTGCTGCAAGATAAATGATTGAATTCCAACCGATTTCCTGCCAGATACCTGATATAACATATATAGGTACAAACAGCTTCGGGTTAGCAAGCATTGTCTCACCGTTGTAGCCGAAAAGCATAGCAAATTTGGTTACTATACCAACGTCTGATGTGAACTGTCTGATGATAGAACACACAATAACTACTGAAATAAAGTGAGGCATATATGTAATAGTCTGAACAGTTCTTGCAAATACCTTACTACGAACCTCGTTAATAAGAAGAGCAAGAATAATAGGTGTCGGGAAACTGAAAATAAGAGTTGATATACTGATTGTCAGAGTGTTACCCATAACCTTAAAGAAGTTAAGCGATGTAAGGAATGTTTTGAAGTTTTCAAAACCAACCCAATCACTGCCACTCATACCGTAACGAAGGCTGTAGTCCTGGAAGCCTATAAGTGCACCGTACATCGGCCAGTAACAGAAAATCGCATACCAAAGAATTACGGGAACAATCATAACATAAAGTTCCCAGTTGTTTCCAATGAGACCAAGGTTTTTCCTGAACTTACTCTGTAGAGCAGGATTTCTCTCAGAAACAGCTTGATTGTTTTTCATAATACATCCCCTTCTGTCGTAATACTTGCCGGATAGCTGACAAGCATTTTGATTTTTTCACATATTACCATTATAAACATTTTTTTTGGAGTTGTCAATATTTTATACAAAATTGGCACATCTGGTAAGTTTTTGGCACATCACCCCCTCAAAACCGCTTTATTACGCGATTTGTGGCTTTGTGCAAAATTACCACTTTAAACATTTTCAGCAAAAACATCAATTATTTTTATGCCATTTTACTCACCAAGCATATTCATAACTGCCACACCTGCAGTGAGAACTATTCCGACACCGTGGTCATCATCAACGATTGTTCCAAGGTCAAGATAATACTTTTCTTCCATGTTACATCCTGAGCCCATACATACACCGTAAACAGTTCCGTCAGAGTCAATACACTTACCTGTAAGACCTTCCCACGCGTCTACGACATCCGCCTTGATACTTTCATCAAGCCAGCCGTATTTCACACCTCTTGCAAGGCCTGTGATAAACATTGCAGTACCGCTTGTTTCAATATAACTGTCGTGATTGTTAATAACCTGATGCCATATTTTTTCTTCCTTATCACGGCAATTAAGAACACCCTTTGCAAAGTTTTGGAAAATTTCAAGAATACGGCCATAGTCTTTATGAGTTTTGGGCATATGCATCAGAACTTCGCTGATTGCAACCATTACCCAGCCGTTACCTCTACCCCAGGGAACGCGGTTTGCCACTCCTTCAGGCGGGAAGAAGATATGAGAGTAAATGTCCTGGTCATGCATATACATTCTTTCCCAGAAGCCGATAATCTGCCTTGCAGCTTCATCAAAGTATTTTTCTTCCCCTGTTATCACTGCATAACGTGCAAGAAAGGGCAGGCACATATACATATCATCTGTCCACATTGTTTTTACTCTGTGGAATGTACCGTCGGGGAAACGGGGAACTTCTGTCATAAGACCGTGTGCAAGGGCTTCAAGCATGCCTTTTGCCTTTACATCCCCTGTCATCATATAATATTCGGAAATAACAAGTCCGTAGCTGCCGATTGCGTCAAGGTGGTCAAACTTTCCGGCACCGCCCATATACTTTGACCAGCCGAGAACTCCTCTCTGGTGTTTACCGTAGTCGCGGTGAGCACACATTGTATCAATGCAGGATATGAAGTAATCGTAAAAATCGGTTATTCCAAGCTTTGACGCTGCGTGACGCATACCCTCAAGACCAACCATAATAGCATAAAACCACTGACCGTAAAACGATGTTGTCATATACTGATAAAGGTATGTATTTTCTCTGTAGAACAACCAGTATGCAGTTTTACCGCATACAGAAACCATAGGTGCTCTGAAATCAAGATCGTATTCGGGAACATAAGGATATTCAATGGGATCTGTATCTCTTCCGAAAGGACCTGCCCATATCCACTGAAGGTCGGGAGTATCGGCACCTTTTACAAAGGAAAGTCTTGTTTCCGAGTGAGTTGCTTTAAACCCCCACTTTCCGTTTTCGTTAATACTCTTTATAAGAAGTGTTGTAAATTCAGGAAAATCTGCTTCGAATTTTCCTTCTTCATAACATTCATAAATTACTTTTTTGTCAGAGAAAATCCTTATGGGAGACTGATGCTCAATTAAAAGTTTTCCTTTTGCCTCTGTATATACATATGCCGCTCTGCCGACTCCGTTACAAAGCTGTGTGAAGTCAAATTCCTTAACGCTTGACTGTTTTGGCATTACAGGGAATACCCAGTCAATTCCCTCAAGTGTAATTTCCGGAGTTTCTTCCTTCTTATAGAGCCTTGAATAGTACATACACTCCATCCCGTTAAAGCCTTCACATTCAACGTAAGAATATGTATTATATCCGTAACCGTCAGCACCCATATGAAGCCCCGGCATAAGATTACGGATTGCAACCTGAAAGCTGCCCTCTTCCGCAGGAACTTTAACGATTACAAGATTTTTTCCTTCCTTAAATGTAACATCTGCTTCATAGGCCACCTGTCCTCGGATTTCAACGGTTTTAACCTCTTTCTTTTCGCCATTAAAGTACACCTCGCAGGACTTATTCTTTACAATATTTATATGCATATCTTTTTCATAAATTCCATCAGCATAGTATGCCATAAACACATAGTCGCCTACCTGTGCATCGGGATAAATTTTTGAAAAATCTGTTCCTGAATTATATATCATATGCAGATTTTCAAAAATTGTCAAAGGACGGTATACAACCTCATCCCTTTTCCGGTTTTTCAGCATATTATCGTATATGGCACGAATAATCTCTGCATTGGTGGTTTTTACATCTCTGATTGATTTTTCGCAGTACTTCATAGTTTTGCCTCCTGTTTTACTTTTCTGCCACTTTAATATTTTTAACCAAAAGGTCGGTTTCTGCACCTTTTATAGTGAAGTCCGTTCCCATTATTTTAAGATTTTCTGCATTGATTCCGTTTAAAGTTACGGTTGCGGTCTTTATACCGCCTGTGTTTGTGCGGGTTATGTTTTCCGTATAGTTTACAATCTTATTTTTGCCGTTTACCGTTTCCCATTTGACATAATCAATGACTATATCGTCTGTCCCGCTGTCCACATAATCAAAGGTAATTTTTACATCAACTGTTTCCTTTTCAAAAGCGGTGATATTTACATTCATATGATTACCGTTTACAATACTGTAGAACTCTTTACCACTTACTGTCTTTCTTCCAAGGAAGAAATCAGTATCCCCATAGCTTGTGGTAGAACAGGAATCGGAAAGAATTATTTCCTCCCCGTCTGCAACATTTTCTATAATATCTGAAATATCCATCCAGCCGATACGGAGTGTTTTAAGGTCTTCGGAATTAACACCGAAAATAACCTTGTTCCCGTCAAAGGAGAAATTCGGATGGGTATGCCCCGGATTTCTGCCACTTTGCGGAAGTACCGCCAGGAGATAGGATTTACCCGTGTAACAGTCAATAAGCACAAGGTTAGTTGTTTTTCCGTCATAACCTGTGTCAGAAACTACAAAACGGTCCGTAACCGTACTTCCCGATGCGTGAAGATAGCTGTAATCATAGTTTACATATCTTCTGTCGCTACCGTCAGTTTTAAAGAGAGTGATTCCCCCCGGAACCTTTCCGGAACCGTTGGCAAACATCATCAGTTCGCCCGACTGCATCCACGCTTCATGGCTGACAACTTCTTCGGGGACGTTTCCGTAGCTCATTTTCTGTTTGTAGAGGTTGGAAATTTCTCCCGTATCACGGTCAAGAAGCCATATTCTTTCGGGATTACCCTGACAGTCGCTTCCTCTTCCCTCGTGAGCAAATGCCACAAGGTTTGAATAATCGGGGTTGGGGTTCATATTGATATGATTAGGAATATAGTCTACAACATCAAATCCGTGCACATACCTTAAATCCCATTCCCCCGTATTCATATTCATCACGGGAATACGTTTTTGCTTTGCAGTATCAATACCGCTGCTGCCTGATCTTTCAAAAATTTCAATGCTCAGATAGCTTTCGTCATTATTTACCTGCAGAAGCGTTGCACTGCTGACACTTATGTCTGCAGGAAGTGTGCCGACAACTGTCTTTTCATTTTCGGGAGTAATTCGTATAATATCCTTGTTCTTATTAAGGTAAAATACATTTCCGAGCTTTGACACCATTACTGTACTTTCAGTTAAAAGAGTGTCTATATACTTATACTGCTGTGTTTCGGTATTGTATTCATACATTCGGTACGACCTGTCGTAAAAGTAAAACTTTTTAGAGTCCTTTGACCAGATCGGCATTGTGTAGTAGCTTCTTATGGCATCCTCTCCGTTAAGGTCTATGGCAAAATACGTTCTGCCGGTTTTACTGTCAGTATGCTCCGTGGGAATTATAGTTCCGTTAAGCTTATGTTCACCAACTGTTTCCTCGCAAATGGGGAAAATTCCGCCCGTCTGACTCATGCAGAATATTTTCAGTTTCATATTCTCAACAGAATCAGGGAATTCAATGGTCGGGAAGTTTACTTTTATTTTTCCTTCCACCGCTTTGCCGTTTGCCAAAACCACATCGTACAGTTTTTCGCCGTCATACACTGCCACAACGGCATTGATATTGTCAGTCAAGGCTTCCGGGTAACGGTAAAGCTGCATATCTACACTAAATGTGTCGCCTTTTGAAAGATACCCCAAATCACTTATTCTCTGCCCGTTTTTATAAATTATTGCATCTGTGTACATTCCCTGTGTGCTGTATGATGCAAAGTCATCCACGTATAATTCACAATCTGACATTGTTCTGTACGGATTTGCACAGAAATACGAAAGTCCTGTGGCTTCTGTTTTAATATCAACTCCGCTGGCTTTCTCAAACCGCAGAGGAACAGGCGTCACGCATTTTCCGTTAACATATATGGAAAATGTTTTTGCATACATATTAACTTCCATTTTAAAGTCGAACCATTCTTCGGGACAGGCAATGCCGGATGCAATATTCACAGTTTTGTTTCCACCCGTAGAGTCATTATAAGAAGATGCGTCCATACTTATTTCGCCATTCTGCGTCAGATAAATATGCATCTGTGTGTACGTCTGCACAGTCTTTGACGTTCCGTATCTGCCGCAAAGATTAACTACATAAATCTTTCTCTGATTTTTGTCAGCTTTGCCTGCTTTGAATCTTGTTTCTATTGTAACGTCACGCTTTGATATTTCAGGGAACCAGTAGCAAAAATAGTTCTGATCGTTAACACCGAGCGATGAATCAGAAACGGTACGAAAAGCCTTGACAGAATGATTTCCCTTTTCTGTAGCATACGAAGCGTCAAGAAGTCCTTCCTTTTGCGGTTCGTTTTTAAGCTCCCAACCGCCTGCTTCGGAAGTAACTCTCTCACCTGCAAGGTCGGGATAACAAAAGGCTTCCGAATCATATACCGCATATTTTGAGCCTTTTACCGTAAATTCAAAAGTTTTAGTCCGTGAAACGTCGGTGCCTTCCTTTGTGATTGTTGCATAAAGAATCGCTTTCGCATCTTCTTCACCACGAATAATTTTTCCTGTATTTCCTTCAATTACAAGGTTATCGCTACCGCTTTCATAAGTAACATTAACATTCTCACAGCCATCAAAGCTTACATTTGAAAAATCCAGATTTTCCGTTACTGCAAATTTTGACTGGGAAGAGAAGTTTTCAAGAGAAAGAAGGTCATAAACCTCAACCACATCTCTTTCTGCATCATTGTCGCACATAGTCACAACCGATACATCGTCAATTCCGAGCACTGTGTCAAGGGTATTTACTCCAAGGTCAAAATCTACAATCTGAAGGGGACCTGTCATTTTGGTGGAGGTAAGTCCGTCAGGTCTTGTCACAAGCTCTCCGTCTATATAAAACCAAAGCTTCTGACTGTCAGTATCCATTACCCAGTCCATTTTTACCCATCTGCGTTTTAAGTTTAATTTATTAAAATCTGTTGTTCCAATGGTGTCTTCGGAATTTCTGCCGGCATAGACTACCTTAACTGTGTTGTCTGCATTAAAATTAAACCGCATGCGGACAAAGCTGTTTCCTTCAAAGAAAAATTTGTAATCAAATATACTTCCGGCATTGTCGGGGCTGTCCATATACACTTTATAGCTTACCTTGATTTTTCCCGAAGGCTTCACACCGTTTAAGTGGTACTGCGGACGATCCTTCCACATATCGTTCTTTATATAGCAGTTTGTGCTTCCGTCGGAAAGGGTTTGTGTCCTGAACGTACTTGACGGATACTCAGCATTGCCCATTCTTGTTATCCAGTCAGGCATAAGCTTCGTTATAACTTTTCCCGAAAAGTCCGAATAATCAAAGCTATCGGAATAATGGACGTAGTAATTTTCAGGCACCACATTAAAAACAAAATCCTTGCTTTCTCCGCCGGTCGCTACAGTAAGTGTAACTTTTTTCTCTTCACTTTCAGGGCGTGTCACAATGCCTGATGCGGAAAGCACAGACGTGTCAGAGCTTTCCCAAGTCAGACTTACTCCATCAATTTCTTCGGGAAGAGTAAGATTTTCCGAAATACAATCAGGCGACTGTGGCGAAATCATTTCGTAGGACAAAAGGGACAAAGCCGTACTGTCTGCCCCATAGGCAGACGGAAACACGGCTATTATCATTATTAATGATAAGCAAAGCAAAAGGAATTGTTTTTTCATTATTCTCACCTATTTTCCGTAGGTTTTATCCTGCTATTTCTGAAGCGGAAACGTTTTTCACCAGAAGTTCGGTTTCTGCACCTTTTATAGTGAAGTCCGTTCCCATTATTTTAAGGTTTTCTGCATTGATTCCGTTTAAAATTACGGTTGCGGTCTTGATACCGCCTGTATTTGTGCGGGTTATGTTTTCCGTATAGTTTACAATCTTATTTTTGCCGGTTACCGTTTCCCACTTAACATAATCGATAACGATATCATCTGTTCCGTTATCTACATAGTCAAAGGTAATGATAACATCGGCAGTTTCCTTTTCAAAAGCGGTAATATTTACGTTCATGTGATTGCCACTTGCAATACTGTAAAACTCTTTACCATTCACTGCCTTTCTTCCAAGGAAGAAATCAGTATCCCCATAGCTTGTGGTAGAACAGGAATCAGAGAGAGTTATATCTTCACCGTCTGCTACACTGTTTATAATATCAGAAACGTCCATCCAGCCGAATCGGATTACGGAAAGGTCCTCGGAATAAAGTCCGAAAATAACCTTTGTTCCGCCATGAGAGAAGCAGGGATGTGTGTGTCCCGGGTCCTTGCCGTTCTGTGGAAGCGTTGCAAGAAGGTACGACTTGCCGGTATAGCAATCAATAAGCACCAGCTTGGTAACAGAGCCATCATAACCGGTATCAGAAACAACAAATCTGTCTGTAACAGTGCTTCCGGATGCGTGAAGATAGTTGTAGTCTGCATTTACGTATCTTCTGTCACTGCCATCCTTTTTAAAGAGTGTAATGCCACCGGGGATTGTTTTTGAGCCGTTTGCAAACATCATAAGCTCACCTGACTGCATCCACGCCTCGTGGCTTACAGTTTCCGCAGGAACACTATCATAACTCATTTTCTGTTTGAAAATGTTTACATATTCACCCGTATCACGGTCAAGGAGCCATATACGTTCGGGGTTTCCTTCACCGTTATCACCTGTACCCTCGTGAGCAAATGCCACAAGGTTTGAATAGGCAGGATTTGGGTTAAGATTCATATGGTCAGGCACATACATTTTTGTATCAAAGCCGTATGTGTACCTTAAATCCCACTCCCCTGTGTTTATATCCATTACGGGAATACGCTTCTGTTTTGTTACATCAAACTCAGTACTGTTGTTTTCAGTTATTTCAATACTGAGGCAGCTTTCATCATCGTTTACCTGCAAAAGCCCTGCCGCTCCTATATTCATATCAAGAGGAAGTGTTCCCACAACCTCTTTTGTATAGTCAGGCGTCATACGTACTATTTCTTTGTTTTTTCTGACATAGAACACATTTCCTTTTTTAGATACCATAACATCGTTCTGTCCGAAAAGGGAATCTATGTATTTATACTTTTCCGTTTCTATATCATATTCATAAAGTCTGTACTGGTTGTCATAGAAATAGAATTTGTCGGCATTCTTTGCCCACACAGGCATTGTATAGTAGCTGCGGATTGCGTGCTCACCGTTAAGGTCAACGGTATAATATGTACGCCCTGTTCCCTCGTCCGTATGCTCAATGGGAGTTATATTTCCGTTCAGCTTGTGAGGGAAGAGCTGTTCTTCACGTAACGGTGACAGCTTTCCTTCCGAATCCACAAAAAAGATTTTAAACCTTACACCATCAATAGTTTCGGGAATTGTAAGGGACGGGAAGTTTACATTTATAATTCCGTCTGTTGCCTCCCCGTTCGTAATTGCAACGTCATAAAGCTTCTCATTACTGTATACACCTGCAATAAGGGTGGATTTTTCAAGGGTGAAGTTCTCTGTAAAATCATACAGTTGAACATCAGCACTGAATGTATCTCCGGGAGAAAGGTAACCAAGGTCGGATAACTTCTCACCATTTCTGCTGACAGAAACATCTGCTGTCATCCCTCGGGTGCTGTATGTTGTAAAATCGTCAATATACATTTCACCTTTTGGCATTGTTCTGAAAGGATTTGCCGAAAAATAGACCAGCTCTGTCGCTTTTGCAGAAGGAGTTACACCTGATTCCATCATAAAGTTAAGAGGTGTAGGTGTCACACACTTATCATTTATAAATATGTTAAAGGCTTTATTGAATAAGTCTATTTCCATTTTTAACTTAAACCATTCATCGGGAGAAGCAAAATTGGATGCAAGAGCAACAGACTTATTTGTACCTGTATGAGGGTCATAAGATGACATACGCATACTGGTAGACGATTTTGATGCATAAATGTGCATCTGTGCATAAGACTTGCTGCCTGCAATACCTTCGTACCTTCCGTAAATGTTCAGATTATAAATCTGCTGAATGTCAATAGCCTTGCCGACTTTCATCCTTGTTTCGATTGTGACATCACGCTTGGATGCATCTGAATATGTGTAATAGAAAGAATTACTGTCAGTCACATTAACCTCGGAATCTTTTACAGTGCGGAAACCTACTACAGAATGATTATTTCCTTCTTTCACATACTTTGAATCGAGTAGTCCATCCTTTTTAGGCGTCCAGTTAAGATACCAACCTCCATTTTCCGCAGTGGTTCTCTGTCCTACAAGGTCGGGATAATAGAATGATTCCGACTTATATACTTTGTAGTCTGTGCCTTTAACAGTAAACTTAAAGGTCTTTGTCTGTGAAAAGTCAGAGCCGTTTTTTGTTACGGTAGCGTAAAGGATAGCTTCCTTATCCGTTTCACTTCTGATGATTTCACCCACGGTGCCGTTTATTATAAGGTTGTCGCTGCCACTTTCAAAGATTACTTTCACATCTTCATAACCCTCAACTACAGCCCTTGAAAAGTCAAGATTTTTTGTCACTGCAAATTCTGACTCTGACGAAAAATTCTCGTGAGAAAGAAGCGAATACACATCAACGATTTCTTTTTCGTCAATATCGTCATACTTTGTTATAACGCACATATTGTCAATTCCGAGGCAGTGTCCCACAACATTCGTGCCGATATTAAAATCCACTCTTTTAAGGGGTTCACAGGAAAATGCCGAATCAATTCCGCCTGCAGACGTTACAAGTTCTCCATCTATGTAAAGCCACATTTTCTGTAAGTCTGTATCAAATTCCCATTCAAAATTTACCCATCTGCGAAGCAGATTGTATTTGCCGAAAGTACTTTCTGCACCAAGGCTGTGTCCCGAGGGTTTTCCGCCGTAATACCTTACTTCCCCTACTTTGCCGTCTTCAAGGAAATAAAAGCGCATCCACGCACGGTTTTCGCCGAAGGGGAACTCATAGTCGTACATTGCGGTCTGTCCCTCTTCAAAGTCCATATACACATCAACACTTACGGAAATTCTGCCTGAGGGTAAAATTCCGTTAAGGACATACTGAGGACGGTCTTTCCACATTTCGTTCCACATATAACAGTTTTTGCTTCCGTCAGAAAGTGTTTCCACCTTGAATTTACTTGAAGGGTAGCTGGCATTGCCCCAGCGGGTTTTCCAGTCTGCAAGGAAATTTGTCATAACGGAACTTTCATATTCACTGTAATCAAAGCTGTCGGAATAATTAACATAATAGTTTTCCGGCATAACAGTGAATTCAAATGTTTTTTCGGTCTCTCCCACCGTTGCAGTAAGAGTAACAGTAGACGGAGCATCCTGAGGTCTTGTAACTTTGCCGGAATTATCTATAACTGCTGTGTTACTGCTTGTCCATATAACAGAAGTTTCTCCGACTGTTTCTGGAAGTGTCAGGTCTTTTGTAATACACCTTCCTGCTTCTTCTGAAAGCATTTCATAACTTATCTCCAGAACCGTTTCTGCCCCATAAGCAAAAGACGGCACCAGTGTTATAAGCATTGCCGATATTATAATTAAAGCTGTAAGGCTCTTTTTCATAGGGTTATCCTCCGAAACAAACTATCCCCGATTGTATAATATTCCAATTATAATTATATAATATTTTTTATTCCAATTCAAGATTTTTCGCCTTATACGGTAATGTTTTTTAACTTTCTGCTTGTAATACAGGTATTTTAATGTTATATTATAAAATAGGAAGTGATTTTTTTATGAGAAAAACTAAAATTATATGTACAATTGGTCCTGCCTGTAACAACGAAGAAACACTGACAAAAATGTGTCAGGCAGGAATGAACGTTGCAAGACTTAACTTTTCACACGGAACACACGAGGATCATAAGAAAAATATTGACCTTATCAAATCAGTCCGTGAAAAGCTTAATCTCCCCATCGCAATACTTCTTGATACAAAGGGACCGGAATACAGAATCCGTACTTTCAAAGACGGAAAGATTACTCTTAATGACGGTGATTCCTTTACATTTACAACTGAGGAAATTATCGGGGATGAAACAAAGGTAAGTGTAAACTACAAGGGACTTATGGGTGACCTTACAGTTGGTGATACCATTCTTGTAAACAACGGTCTTGTTGTCTTTCAGGTTAAGGAACTTACAGATACCGAAGCACACTGCACGGTTATCACAGGTGGTGAGCTTTCAAACCAGAAGAGTATGAGTTTCCCCAACAAAGTCCTTAACCAGACCTTCCTTTCTGAGCAGGATAAGAGCGATATTCTTTTCGGTCTTGAAAACGATATTGACTACATTGCCGCTTCATTCGTTTCAACGGCACAGGATGTACTTGATATAAAGAATTTTATTGAGGAAAACGGTGGCAGTGATGTTGGTATTGTTGCCAAAATCGAAAACCGTTCCGGTGTTGACCATATTTACGAAATTTGTGAGCATTGTGAAGGTGTAATGATTGCCCGTGGCGACCTTGGTGTTGAAATTCCTTTTAAAGAGCTTCCTGCAGTGCAGAAAAAGCTCATCACCGTATGTCGTATGATGGGTAAACGAATTATTACCGCAACGGAAATGCTCGAATCAATGATTTATAACCCCCGCCCTACACGTGCGGAAATTTCCGATGTGGCAAACGCAGTATATGACGGTACAAGTGCCGTTATGCTCTCAGGTGAAACAGCGGCCGGAAAATATCCCGTACAAACAATACAGATTATGAGCGACATCTGTGAGGAAACCGAAAATAACATCCACTACAACAAGCGTTTCCACAGAGCCGATTTCGAAATAAGAAACAACCTTGACGCAATAAGCCACTCTGCCTGCTCCATGGCTATCGGTGTAAATGCAAAGGCTATTGCCGTATGCTCACTTTCAGGTATGAGCGCAAGACTTGTGTCAAGATTTCGTCCTGTTGTGGACATTATCGGTCTTACAACAAAGGAAAAGGTATGGCGTAAGCTGGCACTTTCATGGGGCGTTACCCCCATTCTCTGTGATGAGTATCCCTCGCCTGAGGTTATGTTCTACAGTGCAACAAAGAAAACTGCCAAACTGCTTAACCTTAAAGAAGGCGACAACATTATAATTGTCGGCGGTACAACAAGCGGTAAATCAGGACAGACAAACACAATCCGTCTTGAAAGAATTTCTCGTTAATGGTGACATTATGAACGAAAGATATATAGTTTTTGACGTAGAAACGCCAAACAGTTATAACGACAGAATGAGTGCAATCGGTATAACCGTTGTAGAAAACGGTAAAATACTTGGTGGCTACTATCACCTGATTGACCCTGAAACTCATTTTGATGATTTCAATATTTATCTGACAGGGATTTCTCCCGATATGGTTAAAGGTAAGCCGAATTTTAAGGAATTCTGGCGACTTGCAGAGCCGGTTATGTCAAGCGGAACGCTTGTTGCACACAATGCCCCTTTTGATATGGGCGTGCTTGCAAAGTGTCTCCGTGATTACGGCATAGAATGGAAAGCAACTGTTCCCTACGCCTGCACGGTGCGTATTTCAAAAAAAGTTTTGCCGCAGCTTCCAAATCATAAGTTAAACACACTTTCCGACTATCTGGGACTCTCGCTTGACCACCATAATGCGGCAAGTGACTCAAATGCTGCCGCCTGTGTGCTTCTGCATTGTCAGAGTATAGGTGCAGATGTAAAAAGCTTTACTAAAAACTATGATTTAAAAAATATATGCACACTTAAAAAATAATATTACATAACCACTGTTGTTGTCTATACGTTTTCAGACATAAATTATATGAAAAAAGACATTTTTTCAAGCAGCGTGACGCTGCACCCATGTCGCATACTTACTTTGCACAAAAAGCATTTAATGCGTCTTAATTTTCTACAATTCCACACATAGAAAAAAGCTGAACGATGTTGATTCGTTCAGCTTTTTATATTCCCAATTTGGGGAATTTTTATTATTCACCATAAAATTCGCGTTTTGCATTTCCCAGAAGTTCGATTTCTTCAAGGATTGCTTCTTCATTTTCCTTAAGGGTTCTTCTCCATGTGCAACCGATATAGCCTGCAATCTGGTCCTGACAAGGATGTTTACTGAAATACTTGACTGCAGAATTAGTATTTGCCTTTAAGAAAATATTGCTGAAAATAATCACCTGTGTATAACCTGCGGCAAAGGTTCTTTCCGCACCGTCTGTAATCTTGAACACAACGGGGTCCTGCTCAACATACTCAATGGGGACATCGCCGTATTTTGCAACATATTCCTTGTATGCAGCTCTCTCCTTGAATTCGTTTGCATAGTAACCCTTAACCCATTCTGACTGTTCAGAAAGAGGGCTCCACTTAGCAGGGTCATATTCATAATAGTGACCGCACCCGAGAACGTTATCTGTGCTTACATTGGGCATCCATTCTTCGTCAGTGTACTGACGGCAGGTGCTTGTCCACATCATAACTTTCGCACCAAGGTCATTTACGCATTTGAAGAAGAATTTCCAGTCATTGAAAAGTTTCTCGTCCTTACGGAAGTATTTTCCCTTTTCTCCTTGGAAATCACGGAATTCTTCATCAAGTCCGAGGTGGATGTATTCGGGATGTTCAAAAAGTTCATAAACTTCCTCAATAAGGTCTTTACATACCTTGTAGTATGTTGGTGTTGAAATAAGGCTTCTGCCGTATTCCTGGAGCCACGGGTCGTGATATGCGGAGAAATTCATTTTCGGAATTATTCTTATACCAAGCTTTTTAAGTCTTGCAATCTCCGCTTTCATCTCCTCGTGAGTCCAGCTTCCCTCAATAGCAAGCTCGAGATGGGATTCATAACGAAGTCCCTCACCAAGTGAAAGGAGAATAGTATCGATGCCGTTTTCTGCACATTTGTCCACAATCTTGTCCCACACTTCGCGGTCAAACTCCATACCCTCAACCTTTTTACATTCGTGGTCATTCTCCCACGTATTTGACCCTAAATGAACCATAAGTCCCCAGAATTTTTTCATATTAAATCTTCCTTTCCGACCTGTTACTTAATTGTACCACGCATTTCCCATAGTTCAAGAGACAAAATCTAATCTCGTATGACAAAAAGTGCAAAATTCCTCCATTTGGGGACTGTCCCCAAATGGATTATTCACCGTAGAATTCGCGTTTTGCTTTTCCCAGAAGTTCGATTTCTTCAAGGATTGCCGCTTCGTTTTCTTTTCTTGTCATTACCCAGGGAGCCGCAAGGTACATAGCCACGCTCTTACCTGTTTCAATTTCACTGTAGTATTCAACCATTGAACGGTCATTTGTTTTTATAAAGAGGTTTGATGATGTGGGGGCAATCTTCATACCGCGGGCAGCACAGTCCTTCATAAGCTGAATTGACTTTGGCACAGAGGGCGATTCCTCAACATACTCAATAGAATAGCCGTATTTTTCAACAAAACGTGTTGCATAAAAGTCTATAACTTCCTGACTCTGGTCAGAAATTTTCGTCCAGTTTTCTTTTTTATATTCGTAGTACATACCCTTGCCGATTACAACATCCTCGCCTGCATATTCAAATGCTTCGGGGTAGTCCATAAGAGGTGTTCCCCACATAAAGGGGGTTGCACCTGTTTCCCTTACGCAGTCAAGAAGATACTTCATATCATTGAAAAGTCTTTCCCCGATACGGAATGCAACAAAGGAATACTTGGGGTCTTTTGCGTGGTGGATGTTCTCCTCATCCATACCGATATGTATGAATTCAGGCTTATCAAAAATATCGTAAGCCTCGAAAATAAGTTCACGGCAGACTTTGTAATATATAGAAGTGGAAACCATTCTTTCATATTCCCCAAGCCACGCATCGTGAACTGTGGAGAAGTTCAGCTTGGGAATAATCCTCAACCCCCTCGCTTTAAGACGAAGAACTTCCTCCTTCATTTCTTCGGGAGACCAGCTTCCTTCAATACCGATTTCGGGATGGGAATTGTACCTGATGCCTTCGCCAAGGTCAAGGACTATTGTATCAAGTCCTTCTTTTACGCATTTATCAACGATGTTATTCCACACCGTTCTGTCAAAATGAAGCGAGGTCTGTGCCTTGAGGTCACCCCACATATTTTCTCCAAGGTGAATAAGAATTGCAAATGATGGTGTTTTCATATTAAATCTTCCTTTCCGACCTGTTATAACTTAATTGTACCACGCATTTCCCATAGTTCAAGTGACAAAATCTAATCTCGTATGACAAAAAGTGCAAGAAATAATGGTGTTTTGGTTATATGACAAAAAGTGCAAAGTAAGTCCATTTGGGGACTGTCCTCAAATGGACTTACTTTGCACAAAAAGCATTTAATGCGTCTTAATTTTCTACAATTCCATACATAGAAAAAAGTTGAACGATGTTGATTCGTTCAGCTTTTTATATTCCCAATTTGGGGAATTTTTAATTTTCGCCGTAAAATTCGCGTTTTGCACTTCCCAGAAGTTCGATTTCTTCAAGGATTGCCGCTTCATTTTTCTTATTTGTCATTATCCAGGGACAGCCTATATACATTTTAATGCTGTCACGGTAATCCTGCTCACTGTAATATTCCACGGTTGAACGGTCGTTTGTCTTGATGAAAATATTTGATGAAACAGGGGCAATAGGAAATCCTCTTTCAGCACATTTTTTCATTGTGTCAATGGCTAACTGTACAACGGGGTCTTCCTCCACATACTCAATGGAAAAGCCGTTTCGCTGCACAAAACGAGTGTTGTAATATTCTTGCACTGTCTCACTCTGCTCACTGATTTTTGTCCATTTTTCCTTCTTGAATTCATAATAATTTGACTCACCGATAAGGGTATCCTTATCCATATATTCATAAGGCTCCTCATAATGCATAAAGGGACATCCCCATATAAATACCTTTGAGCCTGCCTCTTTTACGCACTCGGAAAGATATTTTATATCGTGGTGCCAGAGGTTTCCGCGACGAATGCACACAAATTCATACATTGGGTCGTCAGCGTGTTTGGGAGATTCTTCGTCCATACCGATATGAATGTACTCCGGCTTATCAAAAAGCTCATAGGCATCAAATATAAGGTCGCGTACAACCTTGTAATATTCAGGTGTTGAAACCATTCTTTCGTAAATACCAAGCCATGCATCATGCACTGCTGAGAAATTGAGCTTAGGAATAATACGGAGTCCGAGGGCTTTAAGGCGTGCTACCTCTCTTTTTGTTTCTTCTGCTGTCCATGCACCGGGAATAGCAATTTCGGGATGCGAGGGATATACCACACCTTCCCCAAGGTCAAGGACTATTGTATCAAGTCCTTCTTTAATACATTTATCAACGATGTTATTCCATACATCTTTATCAAAATGCATTTCTTTCTGCGCTCTCATATCACCCCACATGTTTTCTCCAAGGTGAATAAGAATTGCAAATGACGGTGTTTTCATAATAAATCTTCCTTTCATAGAATCATATCTTGACTTTATCACAAAAGAATGTAAAGTCAAGAGACAATTTGCATTTCATAGGACAAATTCTAACATTTAATAAAAAAGAAGCGTGCCGCTTCACCCATGTCGCGCACCTGCAAATGTCGAACATAGCTTCACGCGAATAAAATTACGCAAATTCCTATACGGTAAAAAAGAAGCGTGCTGCTTCACCCACGTCGCGTCCAAACTTAACTTAAAACCCACAAATATTGCTCGCGATAAAAAACGCAATTTCCTATACGATAAAAAAAATCCGCAGATTGCGGATTTTTTTAAAACTCAAAATTAACTTTTCCATCTTCCAGCTTAAGTACAGCAGAAAATGTTTTGCCCGTTTTCTTTGAAACGAAGCCTTCAATTTTGCTTGATTTACCTGTTTCAAGAAGCATTTTCACATTACTTACAGAAATGACTCTGTCAAGAATCACGTTATTGATGCTGAATTTACATCCATCTTTATATCTGTCACATCCGTAACCGAAGCGTGTTCTGACCACGCTTCCCTCACACAATGGGCATTTACCGATTACGTCCCCGACAAAGCCGTCATCGGTATCCTTTTCGGGAGGGATTTCTGTGCTGTTTTTCGAAAATACTTCCGTAATCTCCCTCTGTGCAAGAAGTATGCTGTCCTTTACTGTGATTTCGCATCTGTACACCTTTTTAAGTGCCTGTCCCATAAGGGATGTTTTGTATTTATCCATACTTATTCCCATACGTTTAAGGGATTCTATCAGGAACTCTCCCCCGGGAAGGATTGAATAAACGTCCTTTTTAAGCGCTATATACTCACTCTTTATGGCGTTATCTATAATGCCGGTTCTTGTAGCCTCAGTACCAAGCTCCAGTCCTTCGAAAATTGCACGGTATTCTTCCTCATCATCATGTTCGGAGGCGTTTGCCTTTTCCTCACGGAAGGGATTTTTAAGGTAATTATTAAGTGTTTCTATTGTATAGTGCTTAGGCGGTGAAGTTTCTTTTTCCTTTGGGGCAAAGCAAACATCTATAACATCACCTTTTTGCAAAACCGGAAGAATTTTATCCTTTTTGTTATAATCATCATACTTTGTCCAGCCGGGTTCAAGAATAACGGTTCCTTTAAGGGTAAATTCCTCCATACCGCCAACGTCAATCTTGATTTCACTTTTCTGTGCAACACATTCCTCACTGCAGAAAACTGCTACAAACCTGCGCATAATTGTGGAATATACCTTTGCCTCATCCTCGGAAAGTGCCTGCTTTTCCGGGATTTTATGTGTCGGGGTAAGTGCCGAGTGGGATTCGATTTTCTTATCGTCAAATATGGTTTTTCCGTCCTTGAATTTCACGGGATAACCAAGCTTTGACACTGCAGAAAGTATACCTTTAACCTTATCCTTTTCCGCTTCCGCAAGATATTCGGAGTTTGTACGTGGGTATGTTACATAGCCTTTTTCGTAAAGACCTTGAACTATGCGAAGACTTTCCTCCATAGGCATTTTGTATTTTTTACCTAAGACATTCTGAAGCTTTGTGAGAGAAAACAGTTTTCCCGGTGAAAGGGTGTCTTTTTTGGACTTTGATTCCGTCACAACACCTTTCGCTTCGTTATATTTATCACAAAGTTCCTGTGCTTTGTTCTTCTCATTTTTATTGAATTTTTCTTTACTTGTAAGCTCAATCTCTGCACCGTTATGCTCTGTAAGGCTGTAAGGTGCATAGTAAATATCCGGCTTAAAGTTGCGGATTTCCATATCACGGTCATAAATCGCCTTGACAATGGGAACTATAACACGTCCCACTCTTAAAAGCGTACCTGTTTTAAGGGTAGCATATCGGGTAAGATTAACACCGTAAAGCCAATCGATAAAAGTACGTGCATATCCCTCTTTTGCAAGGGAATCGTACTCTGTTTCATCCTTCATTTCGCTAAGTCCCTGACGGATAGTTTCCTCCGTCTGGTCGGGAAGCCAAAGTCTTTTAAAAGGTTTATCCCCACACTGTGCCATTCTCACACAGGTGCGGACAATAATTTCACCTTCTCTGTCAGAGTCACCTGCGTTTACAATTTCCGTAACATCCTCACGGTTACAGAGGGTCTTTATCAGTTCAAACTGTGCTCTTACACCGCTGTCTGGTTGCTTGTTTTTATCCTTTTTCAGCTCATACTCAAACTTTTCGGGAAAACAAGGCAGATTTTTCATAGTCCAGCGGTTTTCTCCATCGGGATTCGGCGAATAAGTTTCTATATCTGCAAGGGAAAACAAATGGCCGAAAGCCCATGTTACAATATAACCGCCGCCTTCAAAGGAGCCGCCGGACTTTTTCATATTCCCTATTGCAGAGGCAATGTTGCGTGCAAGGGATGGTTTTTCGGCAATAATAAGTTTCATTTGTTATATTCAAGGAAAGGGGACGCACACGCCGCAAAGCGGAACCTGCGGTTTGTCGCGTACGTCCCCACCTTTACTTCTCCTACTTTAATATTCTTTTGAACACACGCATAAAGTTATTATGCATTATGTCTTTTACCGTTTCTTCTTTATAGTTATGTTTAAGAAGTTCTTCTGCTATTACCTGCATAAATTTTGCACCCGTGCAGCCCTTTGGCATATATTCGATACCGTCAAAATCACTGCCCAAGCCGATATTTTTTTCACCGTTAAGAGAACAAAAATGCTCGATATGTAAAAGAATATCCTTTACAGACGCATCTTCTCCAAGGAAATACGGTGCAAAATTAATACCGGTGACACCGCCCTTTTCTACAAGGGTTTTAAACTGGTCGTCTGTAAGTCCGCGGTCATGTTCATACACAGCTCTGGAATTCGAATGACTGCAGATAAAAGGATTCTCTGCAATCTCAGCCACATCGTAAAACGACTTTTCGCTGATATGTGAAAGGTCAATCATAATACCCAGGTTTTCACATTCCTTCACAACTTTTCTGCCAAAATCAGTAAGACCTAGGTCTTCCTTTGCTTTGACTGTGGTTGCAACGGAATTATTATTGTTCCAGGTAAGGGTGAGTGACCTTACGCCAAGATTATAAAACATACGGAGGGATACCAGATTATTTATTGAATCTGCACCCTCAAGTCCGAGAATACCGCCATACACGGCTGTTTCAAGATCATCACGGGAAAGGATTTTCTCAATTCCCCAATTATAGATAAGTCTGTCATATCTTTTTATATATTTTATGTTATGCTCATAGGACCGTGTCCCCCGTTCGCAGCAGATTGAAAAGATCTGAATATATCCGGGGTATTTATACATATCACGAGGATCAAGATTTGTTTTTGTATGTAAAAGGTTTTTTACAGTGATACTGTCACAATGTCCGTCAAAGACCTTATAATCTGAAAGCATCTTTTATAACCTCCGCCTTATACTTTTTGTTCACATCAAAGTCGGCAGTTATCAGAACTGCATCGAACCGCATCGGCGAATCGTAAATCCCGTTTTCTACCGCGTAATACTGAGCCGTCTTTATAATTTTCTGTTGTTTTCTTTCGTCTATAAAATCCCCCGGAGTACCAAAATCATCACTTTTACGAAGTTTCACCTCTACAAAGCAGGTATATTCACCGTCTTTTGCGATAATATCTATCTCTCCCATTTTTGTTCTGTAATTTCTTTCAAGGATTTTATAGCCGTGTTTTTTCAGTATTTTAACGGCAGTTTCCTCACCTGCCCAGCCTATGGAAACTGCCGTTTTATTTTCAGACGAATTTTTTGATAAAAGTTTTTCTATGAATTTCACTTGCACCGAACTCCTTCAATGCTTCAATATGCACCTTTGTGCCGTAGCCCTTATGCTTTTCAAATCCGTACTGTGGATATTTTTCCGCCATTTCAAGCATCTTTCTATCCCTTGACACCTTGGCAAGAATTGATGCCGCTGCAATAGAAAGACTTTTTGCATCACCTTTTACAACACATTCATGAGGATAGTTGCATTCCTTGATGCAGTCACCGTCAACAATTACATAATCGGGCTTTATATTAAGTGCCTCGATAGCTCTGTTCATAGCCATATATGTAGCGTTGCGGATATTGAATTCATCAATTTCCTCTACACTTGCAGTAGCTACTGCGTAGCTGAGTGCCACTTCCTTGATTTCGTCAAAAAGCTTTTCACGCTTCTTTTCGGAAATCTTTTTGGAATCGTTAAGTCCCTCTATACAAATATCGGGCGGAAGTATTACCGCTGCGGCATACACATCCCCTGCAAGAGGGCCCCTGCCTGCTTCGTCAACACCTGCTATTACACTATATCCTTTTTCAAAAAGGCTATGTTCTATTTCCCACATTGCCTGAAGTCTTAAGATTTCTTCTTCTTTCATTTGTATCACCTATCAATAAGTTCGAAATGTGAAGTTCGAAATTCGAAATGATGGTTGATTTTCTCTGACGAGAAAACCTTTTTATTTAAACAAAGATTTTTGCTTCAGCAAAAATTCACCATCATTCCGCACTTCGCACTCCGAATTCCGTATTTAAAAATCTTCCCTTTGCGGTCCGAATGATTTTAACATCCCGCTCATTCAAGAGTGATTCTGCCTAGCTTACACCCTCTGAATTCATCAAGCACAACATTTGCACCGCGAAGATAATCGACCTCTCCGCCTTTTACAATGAATCCGCGTTTTCTGCAGATTCTCTCCAGCACCTCAAACCCCTGAAGACCGTCCTCAAGCTCCACTTTATATCTTTCAACAAGTCTTTCGGGATAATTCTTTGCAAGGTACGCACAAAGGTGTGCACAAAGCTCCTCCACATCAAGAACATCATCCTTGATAGCACCTATATATGCGAGACGGAGAGCTGCCTCCTTATCCTCAAACTTCGGCCAGAGAATGCCGGGAGTATCGAGAAGCTCCATACCATTTTTTAGAGTTATCCACTGCTTACCACGTGTTACACCGGGTCTGTCTCCTGTTATTGCGGCACTCTTTCCGTAAAGCTTATTTATAAAAGAGCTTTTCCCTACATTTGGAATACCGCAAATCATAACGCGAATTGCCTTATTCACGTAGCCACGTGCACGGTCGTGCTCAATCTTTTCCTTCAAAAGTTCTTTAACCGCATCGGTAATTTTTGCCGTGCTCTTTGAGTCGTTACAGCTCATAGCAATGGCAAAAGTACCTTCACTTTTGAATCTTTCCACCCACTGCTGAGTTTTTACCGGGTCTGCAATATCTGATTTATTTATTACAAGCAACAGCTTTTTATTCCCGATAATCTTTGGAAGTTCGGGATTTCGGCTGCTTTCGGGACATCTTGCATCACAAAGCTCAATAACGCAGTCGCAAAGCTTAATCTGCTCTGCCATCATACGCTTTGTTTTTGTCATATGCCCCGGAAACCACTGTATATTCATATAAAACGTCCTTCTTATTTATCGTTTGGGTTTTTGAAAATTTCGATACCTGAAAGAGGCCAGAATCTGACAACCGATTTTCCGACGATGCTATCTTCGGAAATGCAGCCCACAAAGCGGCTGTCTGTACTGTGATTGCGGTTGTCACCCATTGCAAAAACGCAGTCCTCCGGAACAGTTATTTCCGTAATATCATAACTTACTCCCGGGTCAAGCATTTTCTCTCCGAGGTAACTTTCCTCAATCTCTTTTCCGTCAACATAGATGCAGTTATTTGCATAGTCAATTTCTACTGTCTGTCCTTCAGTCGCTATAACACGCTTAACCCAGAAAACCTTTTTATTGTCCCCGGGAGGATTGAAGATAATAATATCCCCAGCCTTGGGCTCGTAGCCGAGACGCCACACAATCATTCTGTCATTATGCTGAAGTGTAGGCTCCATAGACTGCCCATCGACCTTTACAACTGTGAAAAGGAATGAACGCACAATCAAAGCAAGCACCACAGCAATGGCAATAGCCTGCACCCACTCTATAAGCTCTTTAACGGCACTTTTCTTTTTTGGAGTTTCGGGTCCGGCCAATACTTCTGCATTATTATTGTTTTTTTCAAATTCTTCCATATTTATACCCTCCATCGGATTAAAAGGCAGTAAATCTGCCATAATTCACCATTATAAAACAAAAAGAGAACCTGCCTTGTGACAGATTCTCTTTTGTTTGACTATTAAAGTCTTTCCTTAACTTTAGCTGCCTTACCAACTCTGTCACGCAGATAGTACAGTTTAGCACGCTTAACTTTACCGTGTCTTACAACCTCGATATGATCAAGGCTGGGTGAGTTAACAGGGAATGTTCTCTCAACACCGACACCGTATGAAAGACGTCTTACAGTAAATGTTTCCTGGATGCCGCCATGCTTCTTAGAGATAACGGTACCTTCAAACATCTGAAGTCTTTCCTTTGCACCTTCCTTAACCTTTACGTAAAGCTTAACATAGTCACCTATTTCAAGCTTGGGAAGGTCTGTTCTGATTTGTTCCTGAGTAATCGCCTTTAAAACGTCCACTCAAATCGCTCCTTTCTTTACCCGCATTATGCGGTAAAAATAAAGCGTTCGTACGAAAGAAATGCAGAGGACCGCTTTTACTTGACTACTATAGCATACTTTTTACGGTATTGCAAGTGTTTTTTGAAAAATTTTTCAGGCAATGACAAAGTCTTCTACAATATCGCTCAGAGTGGTGGGGGTTACAGAGCCTGCAGAAAGAATATCAAGGAAGCTTTCTGCCTCTTTGCGGTTTCTGAAAACAGCATCCGATATTTTTCTTTCCTTAAGAGTTCTTTCGCCGGGTAGTTGTGTATACATATCTATACCGACAGCGTAGGAATTTTCGTTGTTCTGCGTTTTCTTTTCCTCCACAAAGTAATAAAGTACAATTCTGTCCCCCTTAAGGCTCAGGGTTTCTGTCTTTTTCATGTAAGTAACATCTTTCATCCAAACTGCCTCCCTTTCGGTTTTATGTTTTAATTTTATTTCTTCAGTTTACTTTTGTCCATCAATGCATTTTTGCATATAATCACGTTTGTATTTTACATATTTTTCCAGCAGTTTTCAATGCAATATTGTCTGTTTGTTTGCATAAGATTTCAACATTTTGTAATATTTTGACGATTAAAGCCCGATTTTTCCGTTATTTTGTGTTTTTAAGGCAAACATAACAAAATTTTTGCTTGAAATGAAGTATATTATATATTATAATATAATGGATGTATTTTAAATTGTCGGAGCAATGCTATGAATAACAATTTTTTGCCAGTTTCAAAACTTGATATGGACAAGCTCGGCTGGGATTGGTATGACTTCCTTTTTATATCGGGAGATGCTTATGTGGACCACCCGTCTTTTGGTACAGCACTCCTCTCCCGCTGGCTGGAGTATAACGGCTACAGAGTATGTATATGCCCCCAACCCGACAGAAATGACAAAGACGCGCTCACTCGTTACGGAGAGCCGCGGCTGGGTGTACTCATATCCGGTGGTGTGATTGATTCAATGGTTAATCATTATACGGCATCTAAAAAGCCAAGGTCTGAAGACGTTTACTCTCCCGGTGGAAAAGCAGGACTCCGCCCTGACAGATGTACAATCGTCTATTCTAACATGGCAAGGGCTGCATTCGGAAGCATTCCTATCATAATCGGAGGAACAGAAGCAAGCCTCAGACGTTTTGCCCACTACGATTACTGGCAGGATAAGGTCAGACGCAGTATTCTTGTGGACTCCGGTGCAGACCTTCTTCTTTTCGGCATGGGCGAAAGGTCACTGCTTGAAGTTTGTGATCGCCTCCGTGACGGAATCCCTATAAACAGAATCACCAACGTAAAAGGCAGTTGTTATATCTCTGACACAGTTCCGAAAAATTCTGTGGTGCTTCCATCTTTTGAAAAGGTCAGCACAGATAAGGAAAGCTATGCAAAAGCCACTGCAACAGAATACTATGAGCAGGACCATATCCGTGGAAAGACCCTTGTTCAGGCACACGGAGAAAAATATCTCGTGCAGCTTCCGCAGTCACCTCCCCTTTCGCAGAAAGAAATGGACAGAGTCTATTCTCTTAATTATATGCGCGCATGGCATCCGATATACGATAAAGATGGTGGAATTCCTGCACTCAGTGAGGTTAAGTTTTCAATCACCTCTTCAAGAGGGTGCTTCGGCAGCTGCAGTTTCTGTGCGCTGACCTTCCACCAGGGCAGAGTTGTTCAGGCAAGAAGCCAGCAATCAATTCTTGCCGAGGCAAACAAGCTTATCTGGGAAGATGATTTTAAGGGCTATATTCACGATGTGGGCGGTCCTACCGCAAATTTCCGTGCACCAGCCTGCAAAAAGCAGCTTAAGGCAGGTACCTGCCGGGACAGACAGTGCCTTTACCCGTCAGTCTGCCCCAATGCAGAGGTAAGCCACTCGGACTATCTTGAGCTTTTACGTAAGCTCCGCGCACTTCCCCGTGTAAAGAAAGTATTTATAAGAAGCGGTATCCGATATGATTATTTGATTGCAGACAAGGATGACGCCTTCTTCCGTGAGCTTTGCGAGCATCACGTAAGCGGTCAGCTCAAAGTGGCACCTGAGCATATAAGTAGCAACGTTCTTAAATATATGGGCAAGCCCGGTGTAAAACAATATGAAAAATTTGTGAGTAAGTTCTATGAAATAAACAAGGAGCTTGGCAAAGAGCAGTATCTTGTTCCATATCTTATGTCAAGTCATCCCGGAAGCACTCTTACCGACGCGATAGAGCTTGCGGTGTATCTTAAACGCAACAAAATCCGTCCAGAGCAGGTGCAGGACTTCTACCCCACTCCGGGAACGCTTTCAACAGCAATGTTCTATACAGGACTTGACCCAAGAACAATGAAAAAGGTGTATGTACCACGTACACCTCATGAAAAGGCACTGCAAAGGGCACTTCTGCAGTCGTCAAAAAAAGAAAATTATAAATTGGTGCAGGAAGCACTTACCACGGCAAAACGGACAGACCTTATCGGATTTGGTCCCGACTGCCTGATAAAACCTGAAAGGAGAATTCAAAATGGCAAAAATATTGGACGGAAAAATGTTATCGGCAAAAATCAAGGAGGACATAAGAAAGGAAACGGAAGAGTTAAAGAAAAAAGGCATTAACCCCGGTCTTGCAGTAATTATTGTAGGTGATGACCCTGCGAGCCGTGTTTATGTAAATAACAAGAAGAAGGCGTGTGAGGCTTGCGGATTCTATTCAGAGGAGTATGCTCTTGGGGCTGAAACAACTGAACAAGAGCTTCTTAAGCTGATTGACGACCTCAACAACCGCAAAGATATAAACGGCATCCTTGTTCAGCTTCCTCTTCCCAAGGGTATTGACAGTGAGAAGGTTCTCCTTTCAATCAGACCGGAAAAGGACGTTGATGCATTCCATCCCGTAAACGTGGGTAAAATTATGATCGGTAATTTTGATTTTCTTCCCTGCACACCTGCAGGCGTTATGGAGCTCATTCATCTTACGGACATTGACGTATGCGGCAAAGAATGTGTCGTAATCGGCAGAAGCAATATCGTTGGCAAGCCTCAGGCTATGCTTCTTCTCCACGAAAATGCGACTGTTACTATCTGTCACAGTCGCACAAAAGACCTTAAAGAGGTTACAAAACGTGCTGACATTATTGTTGCAGCAGTAGGCAAGGCAAAATTTGTTACTGCAGATATGGTTAAGGAAGGTGCTATCGTAATCGACGTTGGTATGAACCGAGACGAAAACGGAAAGCTCTGCGGCGACGTTGATTATGAAAGCGTTGAGCCTATTGCATCCGCCATCACTCCCGTTCCCGGTGGAGTTGGTCCCATGACTATTGCAATGCTTATGAAAAACACGATTAAAGCTGCACAAATACAACAGGGGAAGTAAAAAAAGGTAACTTTTCAAATGCGGAATTCGAAGTGTGAAGTGCGAAATGAATGTGAATTTTTGCTGAAGCAAAAATCTTCGTTTATGATAAAGAGGTTTTCTCTTTGGAGAAAACCATCCACAATTTCGAATTTCGAACTTTACATTTCGAACTTGTAGACCGCATTTTTCCTATTCCCCCAAAAAACTAATTAATTGGAGGTTGTGTAAATGGCTAAAAAAACCTACGGCAACGAAAGTATCACCGCCCTTAAAGGTGCTGACCGAGTAAGGAAAAGACCCGGTGTTATTTTCGGTTCTGACGGACTTGAAGGCTGCGAACACAGCGTATTCGAAATAATTTCAAACTCAATAGATGAAGCAAAGGAAGGCTACGGTAAGGTCATCGAGGTAACCCGCTTTGCCGATATGTCCGTTGAAGTAAAAGACTACGGACGCGGTATTCCCGTGGACTGGAACCCAAAAGAGGAAAAGTACAACTGGGAGCTTGTATTCTGCGAGCTTTACGCCGGCGGTAAATACGATAAGGGCGAGGGCGAAAACTACCTTTATTCTCTCGGTCTTAACGGACTTGGTCTCTGTGCTACGCAGTACAGTGCAGAATATATGAACGTTACCATCAACCGTGACGGATACGAGCATAACCTTTACTTTGAAAAAGGTGAAAACGTAGGAGGTCTTTTCAAAGAGGAAAAGAAGTATCGCACAACCGGCTCTGTAATAAAATGGCGTCCCGACCTTGAAGTGTTCACCGATATAAATATTCCCCTTGAATTTTTCACATCGGCATTAAAAAGGCAGGCTGTTGTAAACGCAGGACTCACTTTTAAGCTGAATTATCACGATCAGAACGGTGTGCAAAGATTTGAATTCCGCTATGAAAACGGTATCGTTGACTATATTAACGAAATCTGTCCCGAAAATGAAAAGCGTATATCAACCACTGCTTTCTATGAGGGAGAGCGCACAGGACGCGACCGTGAGGATATGAAGGACTACAAGGTAAAAATCAGCGCGGCATTTGCTTTTTCAAACGATGTTCAGTTGATTGAGTACTACCATAACTCCAGCTTCCTTGAACACGGCGGTGCTCCTGACAAGGCTGCAAGAAGCGCTTTTGTAAGTGCAATAGATAACTACCTCAAGCAAAACAACAAATATGCAAAAAATGAAGCAAAGATTACTTTTAACGATATTTCTGACAGTCTTATTCTTGTAACAAACTGTTTCTCAACGGTTGTCAGCTACGAGAACCAGACTAAAAAGAGCATCACAAATAAGTTTATTCAGGAAGCAATGACAGACTTTCTCCGTAAAAACCTTGATATTTACTTCATTGAAAACCGTCCCGAAGCGGAAAAAATCTGCAATCAGGTACTTGTAAATAAACGAAGCCGCGAGCAGGCTGAAAAGACACGTACAACAATCAAGAAAAAACTCACCGGCACAATGGATATCACAAACCGTGTGCAGAAATTTGTTGACTGCCGCACAAAGGATGTAGAGCGCAGAGAGCTCTATATAGTGGAGGGCGACTCGGCTCTTGGTGCATGTAAACTCGGCAGAGATGCGGAATTTCAGGCAATCATCCCTGTAAGAGGTAAAATTCTTAATTGTCTTAAAGCAGATTTTGAAAAAATCTTCAAAAGCGAAATTATTACAGACCTTATCAAGGTTATCGGTTGCGGTGTTGAGCTTCATACAAAGCATAACAAGGATATGAATGCGTTTGACCTGGCAAACCTCAGATGGGATAAAATTATTATCTGTACCGATGCCGATGTTGACGGATTCCAGATAAGAACACTTATTCTTACTATGCTTTACACTCTCGTTCCCACTCTTATAGAGGAAGGAAAGGTGTTTATTGCAGAATCACCGCTTTTTGAGATTGTGCATAAAGATGTTTCCTACTTTGCATATAACGAAAAGGAAAAGGCGGAAATTCTTGCCAAGCTTCCTGAAAAGGGCGTTTCCATTCAGAGAAGTAAAGGTCTTGGTGAAAACCAGCCTGATATGATGTGGCAGACCACAATGAATCCCGAAACACGCAGACTTATAAAGGTTATGCCCGATGAAGCAGAAAAAACCGCAGAAGTGTTTGAGCTACTTCTCGGAAATAACCTTCAGGGAAGAAAAGATTATATCGCGAAGTACGGTAAAGACTATATCGAGCTCACTGATATAAGTTAAAGGCGAGATGTTAAAAACACAAAAAAGAAGCGTGCCGCTTCACCCGTGTCGCACTCTCACAGAAGTGCATACACGGTTTCCTGCGACATAATTTTGCGCAAATTCCTATACGACAAAAAAGAAGCGTGCCGCTTCACCCGTGTCGCACTCTCACAGAAGTGCATACACGGTTTCCTGCGACATATTTTTGCGCAAATTCCTATCAAGTCAAAAAAGAAGCGTGCCGCTTCACCCATGTCGCACCTTCGCAGGAGTGCATACACGGTTTCCTGCGTCATAATTTGACGCAAATTCCTATACGGCAAAAAAGAAATTCTCAATTTGGGAATTTCTTTTTTTATTTTACAGATAATATAAGAAAAGTTGTTTCAAAGGAGTTTTGCAATGCTTTCCGTTTTTATAAGAACTGCCATTCTTTATCTGTGTGTTGTCGTTGCACTTCGATTGATGGGAAAACGTCAGCTGGGCGAACTGCAACCGTCTGAATTAGTAGTCGCACTGATGATTGCCGATGTAGCAGCAATACCCATTGAATCAGACACAATCCCCCTTCTGCGTGGAATTATTCCTGTGTTTACTCTTGTGCTGCTTGAATTTATAGTTTCGCTGTTTGTCTTAAAAAGCGTTACAATGCGAAAATTCATTACCGGAACACCTGTCGAAATTATAAAAGATGGTAAATTCGATGAAAAAAGGCTCAGGAAACTCCGCATCACTTTTGATGATGTTATGGAACAGCTGAGACTTTCGGGCTACAGTTCTATTTCTGAAATCGACAGTGCCACTATTGAAACAAACGGACAGATGTCTATCATACCCAAAGAGGCATACCGTCCCGTTGTCTGCGGTGACCTTAAAATTTCCCCACCACAGACTCACAATTCATTTGCAATCATATCCGACGGGAAACTGCGAAAGGGAAATCTTTCAAAGGCCGGATATAATGAAAAATGGTTACTGGCAAAGCTTCAGAAATATAACATCTCAGATTATAAAAAAGTTACTTTTCTGAGCATTGCCGACGGCAACATTGTTTTACAGATTTCTGAAAATTAAACAATTGCACATTAAGGAGTGTTTTTATTGAAAGCAATTATAATTTCTGCAGGCGACGGCACAAAGCTCCGCCCCATTACCTGTTCGTTGCCCCACTGCCTGCTTCCTGTTATGGGACAGCCCGTCATCGAGCACACATTAAGGCATCTTAACAGGCACAATATAACCAATGCAGCAGTTATTTCAACGTATCTTACAGAAGAAATAAAAAAGCACTTTGCTTTTAATCCGCTGCAGGGTATGACTATCAATTTTTGCACGTATGACGATATGGAGGAACTTATCAAAAACGATGATCTTCTCTTTATCAGCGATAGCCTTCTTTTTGACACGGATTTGACGGAACTTATATCGGTGCACCGTCATAGCGGAAGCGATGTTACGGCAGTGACAATGCACTCTTCCTCAGCAAATTATTACGGGGTTTTCTGTACCGGAAAGGACGGTTTTGCTACTGAATACAACCGTTGCCCGGACTTTGCACAGATTTTCGGGATACCTTTTATGGGAATTGCCGTAATAAAAAAAGGAACTGAAATAAAAGACTGCAAAAACATTCAATCCATTATGGAAAGTCTTATGAAAAACAACTTCAGCATTTACTGTCATTCTCCCCGCACTTATATCCGCGAAATTTCTGATTTTGACAGTTATCTTCGGTGTTGCCGCGATTTTATGGACAAAAAAATCTCTCTTCCGGTTCGTTGCCGTGAAAAGGCGCCTTCCGTATGGATAGACGAAGGTGCAACTGTCATGCAGGGCGCCGTCATAACGCCACCGGTATATATCGGCAAAGACAGTATGGTAAATAAGGGTGCTCGGGTAGAGGCGTATACTCAGATACTTCAAAATGTAATTCTGGACTGCAATTCCAATGTAAAGCGCAGTATAGTTATGGATAACTCTTATATTTCTGAAGGTGTAGCTCTGCGTGGGGCAATCGTCGGAAAGGGCTGCACCTTCGGCGAGGATTGCGCTGCTTACGAAGGAAGCGTTACCGGGTTTTGTACAAAGCTGGGGAACCGTGCTACAATACGCACCTCGGTGCATATATGGCCCGACAAATTCATAGAAGATGAGGCTGTCGTCAGCGAAAACTTAACGTGGGAAAATGCCAGAAAAACCAATTTCCTTATGCCGGGAAAAGCCGAGGGTATTATTAACCGTGACCTTACACCGGAATTCGCAGTGCAGCTTGCACGGGCACTTACACTGTTTGCCGGCAAAAAAATAGCAGTTTCCTGCGATGATGACGGCATAGGACAGATGATAAAAAACGCTCTCATAGCAGGAATACAGTCAGGTGGCGGCAAGGCGTATGATATGGGCGAACAGCCTCTTCCGATAACAAGAAGCGGTGTAAGATTTTACTCTCTTGACGGAGCTGTTTCTGTGTCTGTAAAAAAGAATAATCCCCCCGTCTTTGCAGCCATTGACATTCTGGATTCACGCGGAGTAAATATAGATAAGGAACAAACCCGAAAGCTCGCACAACTCATAGACGAGACAGTCTTTGGCAAAACTCATCCGATTAAAATCCCCGCACCGGAGTATATATACGAATACAAGCTCTATTACCTCAAAAAGCTTATCAATTCCACATCAAAAAAGTCGCTTGGAATGAAGCTTCTTATTCACGCACCTTCCCCCTGGGCTAAGGAGCTTTTAAAAAGTGCTGCAAAGGACCTTAACTGCTCTTTTTCGTTTACTGATAATGCAGCAGGAATGGGATTTCTCCGCGAAATTGCCATAGGGGGATATGATTTTGGAGCTATCTGCGACTATAAATGTGAAAAACTTACTCTTGTAACAAAAAACGGTCAGATTTTATCAGAATTTGACTACGCCGTACTGACTTCGCTTATTATAATGATGCGTTTTCCCGACACGGAAATATATGTTCCGGAGTCAGTCCCCGACAGTATTGACGCACTGGCAAAAGCGTACTCCGCAAGCATCACTCGTACAAGCATTGACTCACTGCACCTTTTAACAGAGCTTTCAAAAAGCAATCAGAAATCACTGCTCTATCAGTATATATACAGATTCGATGCAGTCGGTTCTGTAATCATATTACTTGATTCCCTTTCTGAAATAGGGCTCTCACTTGAAGAGCTCCTTTCGGAAATACCTCCGTACGGCACAGTGTCAGAGTCGGTAACTATTCCTAAAAACCAGCAGCCCGACACCTTGAAAAAACTATACGAAAAGTATAATGCGCAGACTCAGAAAACAGATGATGCAGTCCGTCTGGATTTCGAAAATGGCTGGGTAATGGTTATCGGTGACAAAGACCGTTCCATGATAAAAATTATCAGCCATTCTCAAAACAAAGAATACGCCCGGGAAATTGCAGATATTTGTATAGATGATATTTCCAGATAGCAAAGCAAAAGGGGATGAAAAAAATCCAGACCGCAAAAAGGCGATGAAAATACGAATTTAGGCTAGCGGTTAACTGCAAAAGCAGGTCAGTTTTGTTGAAAAATCTCATTTTATTCGATTTTCCTTTGTTTTTGTCCGTTCTGAAGCATTTTTTCCTATTCCCCAAAAAGAGGGTGTAAAGAAATTTGATCTTTACACCCTCTTTTCTTCTGTTATTTGTCTTAGTGCTTCCATTCTGGCATCAAGCTGAGCACTCATATCTGCACACTGCAAAAGCTCTTCTGCCATTTCTTCGGTAAACTCTAGATTCTTTTTATAACGAAGTTGATGCTCGAGCGTCGCCCAGAAGTCCATCGCAATGCTCCTTAACTGTATTTCTGCACGCATCATCTTTTTTTCATGGGCAAGAAATATCGGAATTGCCACTATCATGTGAAGGCTTCTGTAACCGTTTGGCTTGGGATTTTTTATATAATCCTTCTTTTCGATAAGGGTTATATCATCCTGCTTTAAAAGTGCATCTGCAAGCTTATACACATCTTCAGGAAAAGAGCATACAACTCTTATTCCTGCTATATCAAATAAGTTTTCCTCTATGGACTCCACCGAAAAAGGCAGATTTCGCCTCTCAAGCTTTTCCTTTATGCTGGGAAGTGATTTAAGTCTTGTCTTTATGCTGTTAATAGGATTGCGGTCATATTCAAGTGAATATTCTTCGTCAAGCACTCTGAATTTCGTTTCAATTTCCATCATAGCACACTTGTAGTAACGCATCAGCGTCACATAAGGCTTTGTCATTTGCTGAAATTGTTCAAATTTATCTTTTTCAGGATATATTTCCGTCAATTGATCAGGACTGTTTTTCTTTGTCATTTTTGTTATTTTTCTCTCCTTTGTGAATATCTTTTTGTATAATCGTATAAACAGTTGACATTATCGGCACACCAAGAAGCATACCGCCTATTCCCCACACTCCTCCGCCTATGGTGATTGCGGCAAGCACATAAACAGCCGGAAGTCCAAGGGATTTTCCAACAACCTTAGGATAAATAACATTTCCCTCGAACTGTTGAAGGACAACAATAAATATTAAAAATATGAGTGCTTTAATCGGTGACAAAGTAAAAATCATTATTGCACCTACGGCAGCACCAATATATGCCCCTGCTATCGGGACAAGAGCAGTTATTCCTATAAGAGTACCAATCATAGCTGCATAGGGAAGCTGCAGAATAGCCATACCTACTATACACAGCACCCCCAATATCACCGCTTCTGCACATTGTCCGACAATATATCTGCGAAAACTGTTGTCGGCAATGTGTGATACGTAAAAAATTCTTTCAGTTATTTTTCTGGGTAAATATTTATTTAAGAAAAGTGAAACCTGTCCTGCAAGTTTTTCCTTACTAAGAAGAAAATAAATCGCAAAAATTATGCCAATAAAAGATGTCAGTATCACACTGAAAACCCCTGACAAAGCAGCTATAAGCGTAGTTGCAGCACTTCCAACCGATTCTGTCAACATTGCTGCAATATTTCCTATGTTTTTCTGCCAGTCAATGCCGGACAAAGCCTTCATAACATTTTCCGGCAAAGTCATAACTGCAAAGTCGCTTTCAAGGAATTTTTCCACCGCGTATGGAATTTTATCAACGAGAAGTTTTATACACGCAGTAAATTCAGGCACTACAAGATACGCTACAAGTGCTATCACCACAACAAGGCTCAGGATAGATGCAACAAGGCATACCGGCCTTTTTGTTTTTCTTACAATTCTGAGACCTGATTTTTTCACAAAATAATGCTTTTCGTAAAAGCTCATAAGTATATTAAGCACATAGGCTATAACGCAGCCTGTAATCATCGGAACAATTGCACTGAATAACAAGGAAATTATCTTTTCTGCATTTTCCCAGTAATATATAAATAAAAACAGTATAAAAGCCATTAGGGCTATTTTTACAGCCGTCTTCCTGTCAAGCTTCACTCTGCATCACTCCTTTTGTTTATTATACAGTTTTAATTTCTATTATTCAAGTGTAAATAAGCTTAATTTACACTTATTTAACACCATCTGCCTTTTAGTCTACGGATTCTTCCATAAAAAAGAAGCGTGCCGCTTCACCCATGTCGCGCACCTGCAAATGTCGAACATAGCTTCACGCGAATAAAATTACGCAAATTCCTATACGGTAAAAAAGAAGCGTACCGCTTCACCCGTGTCGCACTCTCACAGAAGTGTAAACACAGTTTCCTGCGTCTTAATTTGACGCAAAGTCCTATACGGTAAAAAAACAGTTTCCCGCAAAACGGGAAACTGTTTTTTACTCAATAATATCAACGATAACCTTTTTTCCGTCTCTTCCGGAAGCGGCACGCATAACAGTTCTGATTGCTTTTGCAATTCTTCCCTGCTTGCCAATTACCTTACCCATATCGGAAGGATTAACACGGAGTTCAAGGAGCTGAGCGTCCTCACGCTCAATCAAAGTAACGTTGACTTCGTCGGGAAATTGTACAAGAGGCTTAACTATAACCTCAAGAAGTTCCTTCATTTACTATCAACCTTTCCTTTGGCTTAGTCAACTATGCCGTTCTTCTTAAGAAGGCTCTTAACTGTGTCAGTAGGCTGAGCACCGTTAGCAATCCACTGCTTAACCTTTTCGCCATCTACAGTGAATGTTGTGGGTTCTGTAAGAGGATTGTAAGTACCAATCTCTTCGATGAATCTACCGTCACGGGGATAACGAGAATCAGCAACTACTACGCGGTAGTAAGGAGCCTTCTTCGCACCCATTCTTCTGAGTCTGATTTTTACTGCCATTTTTTTCACCTCCGAAATTCTAGATTATGTTAAAATATATAATAACTTTCGTTATTAACTAAAATTGGAACGGAAATCTCATTTTTTTCATTTTCTTGGGATCAGAAAACATTTTCATCATTTTCTGCATTTCCGCAAACTGTTTTAAGAAAAGATTTACATCCTGCACTCCGAGTCCGCAACCTGCTGCAATTCTTCTTCTGCGGCTACCGTTAATGATTTCGGGATTTTCTCTTTCCTCTTTTGTCATTGAATAAACGATTGCCTCTGTTCTTGTAAACTGTTTATCGTCAAGGTTCACACCTTTAAGTTTTGAGCCTAATCCGGGAATCATTCCCAGTATGCTTTCAAGGGAACCCATTTTTTTCATCTGTTGAAGCTGATCGAGATAATCGTTAAGGTCAAACTTCTGCGCACGGATTTTCTTTTCAAGCTCTTCTGCTTTCTTTTCATCAAAAGCTTCCTGAGCTTTGTCAATAAGTGAAAGCATATCACCCATGCCGAGAATTCTTGACGCCATACGGTCCGGATAAAACGGTTCAAGGTCTGTAAGCTTTTCACCCATGCCGACAAACTTGATATTTTTACCGGTGGTTGCTCTTACGCTGAGCGCTGCACCGCCACGGGTATCACCGTCGAGCTTTGTAAGGATAATTCCGTCAATGCCGAGCTGCTCGTCAAAGCTTGACGCAACATTTACCGCATCCTGACCTGTCATTGAGTCAACAACAAGGAGAATTTCCGTAGGATGAACGCTCGATTTTATATTCTTAAGCTCATCCATCAAAGCTTCGTCAATATGAAGACGACCTGCCGTATCTATAATAACCGTGTCAAAACGCGATGTATCACAATTTTTTACTGCATCTGTTGCGATTTTAACAGGGTCTTTCGTGTCGTAATCCGCGTGAACTGAAAGTTCAAGCTGACTTCCGACAACCTCAAGCTGCTTTATAGCCGCAGGTCTGTAAACGTCACACCCTACAAGCATAGGACGCTTGCCCTGCTTTTTAAGAACACCGCCAAGCTTTGCCGCAGTAGTTGTCTTACCTGCACCCTGAAGACCCACAAGCATATACACCGTCGGTGCTTTCGGGGAAACTGCAAGCTTTGACTGTGCACCACCCATAAGCCAGATAAGCTCATCACGCACTATTTTTATTATCTGCTGACCTGCTGTGAGGCTTTCAAGCACTTCACTGCCGGTTGCTTTCTCAAAAACACGCTTCTCAAATTCTTTTACAACTTTATAGCCAACGTCAGCCTCTAAAAGTGCAAAACGCACTTCACGCATTGCTTCCTTTATATCTTTCTCGGTTACAACACCCTGACCCCTGAGCTTTTTAAAAGTTTGTTGAAGCTTTTCACCCAAAGATTCAAAAGCCATTATTCTGCTCCGTTCTCTATAAACTGAATTTTACCGAGTATTTCGTCCGAAAGAGCATCTATCTCTCTATTCTGTGAAAACTGCTTATTTACTGCCTTTATCCTGCTTGCGCACTCTTCAATTTCTGCAATGCGGCGGAAAGTTTCAACGAGGTTTAGCTTCGCCTCCATCTCATCCATAACAGCCTCACCGCGCTTTATAAAGTCACGCACGCCCTGTCTGGAAATATCCATAATCTCTGAAATTTCACCGAGAGAATAATCTCTGTCGTAATAATATTCCATCGCCTCCGCCTGCTTTTCTGTGAGAAGGCCTTTGTAAATGTCAAGCATCTCTGTATATATAAGGTTCTTTTCCATAAAAATCGCCTGCGGCTGCACCTCTTTTTTCATATTTGTAAAGTGTTTTTGCTTTACAACAATTATAAGTATACACATTTTTTTGCATTTTGTCAAGACTTTTTAATACTTTTTTTAAATTTTCCTAAAAAAACTCTTGCATTACAACTCCTGTTGTGGTATCATAATATGGCACAAAAATACGCACACCGTCTAAGTGGCACCCTGTGCCCCGAAAAATCGGGGTTGGTGCATACGTTGAGGGCGGTGGAGGTGCTGCCGGGAGCTTGTGACATGGGCTCGGTGGTAAAAAACTAAATAAACGGAGGTGTTTTAACATGTCAGTTATTGCTATGAAGCAGCTTTTGGAGGCAGGTGTTCACTTCGGTCACCAGACAAGAAGATGGAACCCTAAAATGGCGGAGTATATCTTTACAGAACGTAACGGTATCTACATCATCGACCTTCAGAAGACAGTAAAGAAAATTGAGGATGCTTACGAATTCATCCGCTCTATCGCAGCAGATGGCGGTGAAATTCTCTTTGTTGGTACAAAGAAGCAGGCTCAGGAAACAATTAAGGAAGAAGCTATCCGCGTAGGTATGCATTACGTTGATGCAAGATGGCTCGGCGGTATGCTCACAAACTTCAAGACAATCAAGAAGAGAATCGAAAGACTCAGTCAGCTCCACAAGATGGAAGAAGACGGCACATTCGATCTTCTCCCCAAGAAGGAAGTTATCGGACTTCGCGGTGAGATGGATAAGCTTGAAAAGTACCTTGGCGGTATCAAGGAAATGAAGAAAGCTCCCGCAGCTATTTTCATCGTTGACCCCAGAAAAGAAAAGATTGCTATTGCTGAAGCTAAGAAGCTCAACATCCCGATCGTTGCTATCGTTGATACAAACTGCGATCCTGAAGATGTTGATTACGTTATCCCCGGTAATGACGATGCTATCCGTGCAGTTAAGCTCGTTGTTTCTACTATTGCTAACGCTGTAATTGAAGGCAGAGAAGGCAAGCAGGAATCTGTTGAGGAAGAAGACCTCGATATCACACTTGAATAAGAAGGGAAGATAAATATGAACTTTACAGCTCAGGACGTTAAAGAATTAAGAGAAAAAACCGGTTGCGGTATGATGGACTGTAAAAAAGCTCTTTCAGAAACAAACGGAGATATGGACAAGGCTGTTGATTTCCTTAGAGAAAAGGGTCTTGCTACAGCAGCTAAGAAGTCAAGCAGAATTGCTTCAGAAGGTATTGTTAAGGCTTTCGTTACAGAAGACAAGAAGGTTGGCGTACTTGTAGAAGTTAACTCTGAAACAGACTTCGTTGCTAAGAACGATGAGTTCCAGGCATTTGTTACAAAGGTTGCAGAAATCGTTGCTGCAGAAAATCCCGCAGACATCGACGCTCTTAAAGCTCTTGCTTTTGGTAGCGAAGGTACTGTTGGCGATGCTCTTACAGCTCTTATTGCAAAGATTGGTGAAAACATGAACCTCAGAAGATTCGCAAGAATTGAAGGTAATGTTTGCACATACACACACGGTGGCGGCAGAATCGGTGTTCTTGTTCAGGCTGAGGGCAGCCTTGACGATGCTGATGCTTACGAGGCAGCAAGAGATGCAGCAATGCAGATCGCAGCTATCAATCCTCTCTATCTTTCAAAGGAAACAGTTCCTGCAGAAGACCTTGAGAAGGAAAAGAACATCATCCTTGCTCAGATGAAAGAAGATCCCAAGAACGCATCTAAGCCTGATGCAATTCTTGAGAAGATGCTCGGTGGTAAGATCAATAAGTTCTACGAACAGAACTGCCTTCTTCAGCAGGAATTCGTTAAGAACGGAGATTTCAAAGTTGGTGCTTACCTTGAATCTAAGGGCGTTAAGCTTATTAACTACGTAAGATTCGAAAAGGGCGAAGGTCTTGAAAAGAAAGAAGAAAACTTTGCTGACGAAGTTGCTTCAATGATGAAATAATTTCAATCTGATATTGACTAAACCACCGCAGATTTTTTGCGGTGGTTTTTTATTTCCGACAAAATAGTACATTTTGGGGACAGTCCCCAAAGTGTACTATTTTAAACTTTTTCTGTTTTTGCTATTGAAATAAGTTCCCTTTTGAGATATAATATAATTAGGAAATTATTGTAGGAGGATATACAAATGAACTTTTTTGACGAATTAGCCGCTTTCGACAGCGAAGTTTCTGCTGCGTGTGGAAGAGAACTTGCACGTCAGCAGCACAACATTGAACTTATTGCTTCAGAAAATATTGTATCAAAGGCGGTTCTTCTTGCTGCAGGTACAGTACTTACAAACAAATATGCAGAGGGTTATCCCGGAAAGCGTTACTACGGCGGTTGCGTACACGTAGACGAAGTTGAAACACTTGCTATTGAAAGAGCTAAAAAACTCTTCGGTGCAGAGCACGCAAACGTTCAGCCTCATAGTGGTGCTAATGCAAACCTTGCTGTATTCTTCGCATTCTTACAGCCCGGCGATACAGTTATGGGTATGAACCTTGCTCACGGTGGTCACCTTTCACACGGTTCACCGGTTAACATCAGCGGTAAATACTTCAACATTGTTCCTTACGGTGTTGACGACGAAACAGGCGTTATTGATTACGACAAAATGAGAGAAATTGCTCTTGAGTGCAAGCCCAAGCTCATCGTAGCAGGTGCAAGTGCATATTCAAGAACTATTGACTTCGCTAAATTCAGAGAGGTTGCAGACGAAGTTGGTGCTATCCTTATGGTTGATATGGCGCACATTGCAGGTCTTGTAGCTGCAGGCCTTCATCCCTCACCTGTTCCCTATGCCGACGTTGTTACAACAACAACTCACAAGACACTCCGCGGACCTCGTGGTGGCCTTATCCTTTGCAAGGAAGAGTATGCAAAGCAGATTGACAAGGCAGTATTCCCCGGAACACAGGGCGGTCCTCTTATGCACATCATTGCAGCTAAGGCAGTTGCATTCGGTGAAGCTCTTACAGATGAATTCAAAGAATATCAGAAGCAGATTATAAAGAATGCAAAGGTTCTTTGCGATGCTCTTAAAGAAGAAGGTTTCAACGTTGTATCAGACGATACAGACAACCACCTTATGCTTATTGACCTTTGTCCCTTTGATATCACAGGTAAGGAAATGGAAAAGCGTCTTGACGAGGTTCATATCACCGTTAACAAGAACGCAATCCCCAACGATAAGCAGAGCCCCTTTGTTACAAGCGGTATCCGTGTAGGTGCACCTGCCGTAACTTCAAGAGGCTTCAAGGAAGAAGAAATGAAGAAGATAGCAAAGTGGATGAAGCTTGTTGCAACGGATTTTGAAGCAAATAAGGATAAAATCACAGAGGAAGTTTGCGTTCTCTGCGAAAAGTTCCCCATTTATTAATATGGAAAAAGGATTAATCCACATTTATACAGGCAGCGGCAAGGGTAAAACCTCTGCCGCTGTTGGCTTATGTATGCGATGCTCAGGACAAGGATATAAGGTAGGCTTCACGTCTTTTATGAAGGATTTTGAAAGTGGCGAATTAAAGCTCGACTTACCTTTTACAGTATTTCGTCATACACCAATGTGCGGTTTTTGGAAAGACCTTGAGGAAGAAAAGAAGTTGTGTGCAAAAAAGTCTGCTGAAAACGCCCTTAAAAACATCTTCAGAATAGCAAAAGACGAAAATTACGATATGATAGTCCTTGATGAGGTGCTTGTTGCAGCCAGCCTTGGTTGTGTTGAAGTTTCACTTCTTAAAGAGCTTATTATAAACAAGCCTGAAGAGTTGGAACTTGTTATGAGCGGTGCGATATGTCCGGATGAGATTCTGGTTTTGGCTGACTACATAAGTAAAATTGATGCAGTGCGTCATCCATACGAAAAAGGAATTTCCGCAAGACGCGGAATAGAGTATTAATCTGATAAAAGCATACAGTTTATTCAACAAAAATACGACCGACTTTAATCATATCAGGTCGTATTTTTGTTTTTAAATAACACATAATAATCTTGGAAATCAATTTTCAGAGGTTATTATGAAAATTTACAAACGTTGTTATTTTATTTTTTTTATCGGAGCATTCGGTTACTGCCTTCTTGAAATTCTGTGGAGAGGATACACCCATTCTTCCATGGGAATTGCGGGTGGAATATGTCTTCTCGGAATCTACCACATCAGCAAGTTAAGATATTCCCGAATTTTTAAAGCTATGCTTTCGGCAGTATTTATAACACTTACAGAATTTATCTTTGGAATCATTCTGAATATTTCGTTGCATCTGGATATCTGGGATTATTCTTCAACTCCATTAAATTTTATGGGACAGATTTGTCTTCCTTTCTCATTTTTATGGTTTGTGCTGAGCTATATTGCTATATTTACATTCGATTTCATAAAAAACAGTACAAGGCTTCACCTATGACACACACCTAGTTAGAGGGCAAAGAATAGCTCCTTAATTTAAGCTTTACGCAACTTTTTAATCAACAAAGAAGCGTGCCGCTTCACCCATGTCGCACTCTTACGAAAGTGCAAACACAGTTTCCTGCGTCATAATTTCACGCAAATTCCTATACAAGGAAAAAGAAGCGTGCCGCTTCACCCATGTCGCACCATCACAGAAGTGCATACACGGTTTCCTGCGACATAATTTTGCGCAAATTCCTATACAAGGAAAAAGAAGCGTGCCGCTTCACCCATGTCGCACTCTTACGAAAGTGCAAACACAGTTTCCTGCGTATTAATTCACGCAAATTCCTATATAATAAGTATCCACCCGCATAGCGGGTGGTTTTACTTTTTCGGGCATAGCCCTAATGCTGCTGGCTACGCACAAGTGCGTTTTTTTGTTGGCCTGCCAGCCATGCATTTGTTACTTGCTACCCATAAATGGGTCTCTTGGG
>JAZQAO010000055.1:0-7544 GCA_045545295.1 Clostridia bacterium | reverse complement strand
TTAAAAGTAGAACGAATGTGAGCGCAGCCGCGTTCAATGTTCTTTTTTTCGCGTCTTTTACGACTTTTTCTTGCCTGAACAGCCATACTTAACTATCCCTCCTCGGATTATTTCTTCTTACCAGCAATGGTTCTCTTTGGACCTTTTCTGGTTCTTGCATTGGTTTTTGTTCTCTGGCCTCTTACGGGGAGTCCTTTTCTGTGACGAAGACCTCTGTAACAGCCGATTTCTATAAGTCTTTTGATATCAAGAGCAACCTGTCTTCTTAAATCACCTTCAACAGTGTAATCTCTGTCGATAATCTCTCTGATTTTCTTTTCGTCGTCCTCTGTAAGATCTTTAACTCTTGTATCAGGATTAATACCTGCTTCTGCTAAAATTTTTCTTGAGCTTGCAACGCCGATACCGTATACATAGGTAAGACCGTATTCTACTCTTTTTTCATTAGGTAAGTCAACACCTGCTATTCTTGCCATTAGCTTTTTGCACCTCCTGTTTAATATCATCTTATAAAGTATTGTATATCATAACTGAAAGGATCACAAAAGTTATTTTTTCAAAAGGAAGCTTTTGTTCAGCCGCACCTTTTCAGCTATAAGCTTTAATTAACCCTGTTTCTGTTTGTGTTTAGGGTTCTGGCAAATAACCATTATATTGCCTTTTCTTTTAATAATTTTGCATTTTTCACACATAGGTTTAACTGATGGTCTAACCTTCATGTTTATTACCTCCTCTAAAATACATAGGCGTAACCGATGGTTTAGCCTTAAGCTTATTTAGCTCTCCATGTAATACGTCCCTTGCTTAGGTCATAAGGTGACATTTCAACCTTTACCTTGTCTCCGGGAAGTATTCTTATGAAATTAGTTCTAAGCTTTCCGGAAATATAAGCCTGGATTTTATGACCATTTTCAAATTCTACAATAAACATTGCATTGGGGAGTGCTTCAAGCACTGTGCCCTCTAATTCAAAAACATCTTCTTTTGCCAAGGATAAAACCTCCCTTATTTATCTATATCATTCACTGAGTGTAAGTATCTCGGGCATGCCGTCTGTTATAAGAACAGTATTTTCATAGTGACATGCCAAAGAACCGTCTTTGGTTTTTACTGTCCAGCCGTCACTTAAGACCTTTGTTTCAAATCTTCCCTCATTTACCATAGGCTCTACTGCAATGGTCATTCCCTTTGAGAGCCTTATTCCATGGCCAAAGGAGCCGTAGTTTGGAACCTCGGGGTCTTCGTGAAGCTGCTTTCCTATACCGTGTCCGCAGTAGCCTCTTACAACACTGTAGCCATTTGACTCAACATAATCCTGAATTGCGGCGGAAACACTAAAAAGTCTCTCGCCGTGACGGGCATATTTCATACCTTCAAAAAAGCTCTGCTTTGTAACTGCAATAAGTCTTTTTGCTTCGTCCGAAATATTTCCTACAGGGTATGTCCTTGCGGCATCACTGTGGTATCCGCTACAGACCGCTCCAAGGTCAATGCTTATTATGTCACCGTCCTTAAGACGCGTATTGTCGGGGATACCGTGAATTACCACATCGTTTACAGAAGCACATATGCTTGCGGGAAAGCCGTTATAGTTTAAAAATGACGGAACAGCTCCCTGACTTAAGATATAGTCATATGCAATTTTATCCAATTCCTTTGTTGTAATACCGGGTTGTATATGCTTTTCCAATTCTTTGAATGTGCCGATAAGAACTTTGCCGGCATCACGCATTTTTTTTATTTCAGAAGTCGATTTTATACTAATCACTATATGTCCTCCGCAAAATGCTTAAGCTTCAAGAACGGATATAATTTCTTTTGTTGTAGCTTCAACACCCTTAGTGCCGTCTGCCACATAAAGAATTCCTTTGTTTTTGTAAAAATCTATAAGTGGTTCTGTCTGTGAGTGATATACTTCCAGACGTGAAAGAACTGTTTCGGGAGCGTCGTCCTTGCGGCAAATTAAATCGCCCTCACATCTTTCGCATTTGTCGCCCTTTTTACTTGGGTTATTTGCTATGTGATAGGTAGCCCCGCATTTGGAACATTCGCGTCTTCCTGAAAGTCTTTTAACAATATCCTCGTCAGGAACTTCAATATCCAGAACCTTATCAATCTCAATACCGAATTCATCAAGGGCCTCTGCCTGAGGGATAGTACGCGGGAAGCCGTCAAGGATGAAGCCGTTTTTACAGTCATCCTCCATAAGACGTTCCTTTATGATGCCGATAACAACGCTATCGGGAACAAGCTGTCCCTTTTCGATATAATCTTTTGCCATTTTTCCGGTTTCGGTACCGTTTTTAATGGCTGCTCTTATGATAACCCCTGTTGAGATTGTGGGTATTTCGTATCTTTCGCTTAATACGATGGCCTGAGTACCTTTTCCGGCACCCGGAGCACCAAGCATTATTAATTTCATATACATTCTACCTCACATAAGATTAATCAAGAAATCCTTTGTAATGACGCATCATCATCTGTGATTCAATCTGTTTAACTGTTTCAAGTGCAACACCTACCATGATGAGAAGTGAAGTACCTGTGATTGAAACACTCTGGAATGCTGCATAGTATTTGGCGATTACAAGCGGAACTACAGCTACTATACCCAAGAAGAATGCACCGGCTAAGGTAATTCTTGAAAGGATTTTGCTGATATATGTGCTTGTGGGAGCACCGGGTCTTATACCGGGTACGAAACCGCCGTTTTTCTTCATATTGTTAGCAACCTCAATGGGATTGAACTGGATTGCAGTATAGAAATATGTGAAGAAAATTATAAGCAGGAGATAGAGTACTATATAAACCCATGAAGATGGGCTTAAAATATTCCAGAATTTAAGCCAGAAGCCTGATTCAGGCTGACCTGTAAACTGCATAATTGTTGTGGGGAAGCTTAAAATTGACATAGCGAAGATTATCGGAATAACGCCTGCCATAGCAACCTTAATCGGAATGTGTGTACTCTGACCGCCGTACATTTTTCTGCCAACCATACGTTTAGCATACTGAACAGAAATTCTTCTTTCAGCATCTGTAATGAATACTACAAAAGCAATCATTGCAAGGTTGAATAAAAGTACGAGTGCAACTGTCCACCATGGAGCACCAAAATCATGCACATTTGCATAAAGTGTTCTTGCCATGTTTGGAATAGAAGCAACTATACCGGTGAAGATAATGATTGAAATACCGTTACCAACACCTTTTTCGGTAATCTGTTCACCGAGCCACATAAGGAAAGCAGTACCTGCTGTAAATGTGGCAACAACTGTGATATAGCTCTGAATTCCGGGAACCTGAACGGCATTTTTGATACCGAAGTAAAGACCGGTTGCCTGAATGAAAGCTAAGATAACCGTAACAATACGTGTCCATTTTGCTATTACTTTTCTGCCTTCTTCGCCTTCCTTGGAAAGTCTTTCAAGTGCAGGAATAGCAACTGTTAAAAGCTGGAGTATAATTGATGAGTTGATATATGGGGTAATACCCATAGCGAAGATTGTCGCGTTACTGAAAGCTCCGCCGGAGAAAGCGTCCATAAGACCAAAGAGTGAGCCGCTTTCTTCAACGAGTGATTTGAGTGCTTCAGGGTTAAGACCGGGAACGGGAATATATGAACCGAGTCTGAATACGAAAATCATGAGCAAGGTGTAAAGCATCTTTTTTCTAAGGTCCGGAATTGACCAAGCGTTTTTAAGAGTTTTAAACACCTTACATCACCTCATACTTTCCACCTGCTGCAACGATTTTTTCTTTTGCAGCTTCTGTAAATTTGGCAGCCTTAACGGTTACTTTCTTGGAAACTTCGCCGTTACCGAGAACTTTTATACCGTCAAGTGTCTTTTTGATGATGCCTGCTTCTTTTAAGAGAGCAGCGTCAACAACTGTGCCGTCTTCAAATTTATTTAAGTCTGAAACGTTAATTTCAGCATATTTAAGAGCAAATACATTATTGAAACCACGTTTGGGCAATCTTCTGTAGATAGGCACCTGGCCGCCTTCAAATCCGATTCTTACACCGCCGCCGGATCTTGCATTCTGACCCTTGTGACCTCTGCCTGCTGTTTTACCGTTACCGGATCCATGGCCTCTGCCTTTTCTTTTGGTGTCTTTGTTAGAACCTACGCCGGGCTGGAGTTCAAATAATTTCATGCTTTATTGCACCTCCCTTATATTATAATTCCTCTACGCTAACAAGGTGGCTCACTTTTGTTACCATACCTTTAATCTGGGGGGTAGCTTCGTGAGTTTTCTCGTCTCTGATTTTCTTTAAGCCAAGAGCTTTAACTGTAGCAATCTGATCATCTTTGCAGCCGATTGTGCTCTTTACTAAAGTAACTTTTATTTTAGCCATCGCTTTATTCCTCCTTATTTAGTTATAGCGCTTTTGTGGGATTAACCGAGAATTTCTTCAACTGTCTTACCTCTTAAAGCTGCAACATCTTCTGCAACTTTTAAGGATTTAAGGCCTTCGATTGTTGCGCTAACAAGATTGCGAGGATTGTTAGAGCGAAGTGATTTTGCTCTGATATCGCGGATACCGGCAAGCTCTAATACTGCTCTGGCACATCCGCCTGCAAGCACACCGGTACCTTCGCCGGCAGGTTTAAGAAGAACTCTTCCTGCACCGAATTCGCCGATTACTTCGTGAGCGATTGTGGTATTAACCATAGGAACATTTATCATATTCTTTTTAGCATCGTCAATAGCTTTTCTTACAGCATCAGGAATTTCTGCTGCTTTACCTGTGCCGGCACCAACGTGACCGTTGCCGTCGCCAACTACTACGAGAACGCTGAATCTGAATGTTCTACCGCCCTTTACAACCTTAGCAACACGATTTATACTAACGATTTTTTCCTGTAATTCTAATGAATCTGCATCTATTCTTTCCATAAGAGCCATTTTTTCCTCCTCCTTCTTAGAATTCTAAGCCGCCTTCTCTGGCGCCTTCGGCAAGAGACTGAACTCTTCCGTGATAAACATAACCGCCTCTGTCGAAAACAACTGCTTTTATGCCGGCATCAAGTGCTCTTTTTGCAACTAATTTGCCAACTTCTGCAGCAGCAGCTTTGTTACCGCCAAAACCAAGCTCTTTGATTTCTTTGTCAAGGCTTGATGCTGAAACCAATGTTTTGCCTGTTGTATCGTCGATTACCTGAGCATAAATATTGCTTAAGGATCTGAATACATTAAGTCTTGGACGGCTAGGAGTACCGGAAATATTCTTTCTAACTCTGTAATGTCTTTTTATTCTTGCAGCATTGCTGTCTTTTTTACTTACCATTTTTCTTTACTCCTTTCCGATTTTATTTTTTGGCACCTGTCTTACCTTCCTTACGTCTGATAACTTCATCAGAATACTTAATACCTTTGCCTTTATATGGCTCAGGAGGTCTTTTTTCTCTGATTACGGCAGCTATCTGACCTACTATCTGATTGTCAATACCTTTAACAATGATAGTGTTTGGATCGGGAGCTTCGAGTGTGTAGTCATCTGTATCTTCAAATTCTACAGGGTGTGAATAGCCAAGGTTTAAAGTAAGCTTTTTGCCCTGTTTCTGACATCTGTAACCTACACCATTTATCTGAAGAGTTTTCTGGAAACCTTCTGTAACACCTACAACCATGTTGTTTAAGAGTGTTCTTGTAAGACCGTGAAGAGCTTTGTGTTCTTTAGCTTCTGTAGGTCTTTCAACAGTTACCACACCTTCACCTTTAACGATTTTCATATCGGGGTGGAGAGCTTTAACTAAAGTACCTTTAGGACCTTTAACGGTAACTGTGTTATCATTTGCGATTGTGAGTTCCACTCCTGCGGGAACTGTTATCGGCATTTTTCCTATTCTGGACATATATTACACCTCCACAATTACCATACAAATGCTAAAACTTCGCCGCCAACGTTTAACTTTCTTGCTTCTTTATCGGTCATGATACCTTTTGAAGTAGAAATAATAGCGATGCCAAGTCCTTTGAGCACCTTGGGTAAGTTATCTTTGCTTGCGTATACTCTTAAGCCGGGCTTTGATACTCTCTTAAGACCGGTTATAACTTTCTGCTTTCCGGGGCCGTATTTAAGGTTGATTTTAATGATGCCCTGGATTTCGTCTTCTATAACTTCATAACCTGCAATGTAGCCTTCTTTATCTAAGATTTTAGCTATTTCAATTCTAAGCTTAGAGCAGGGAACACTAACAGATTCATGTTTTGAAGAATTTGCGTTTCTGATACGGGTAAGCATATCAGCGATAGGATCCGTGATTTGCATTGTGCAACCTCCTTTTTAAAATTCTAACGTAAACTAAATTTTACCAACTTGCTTTTTTAACACCGGGAATCTGACCTTTGTATGCAAGTTCTCTGAAGCAAATACGGCAAATGCCGAATTTTCTTAAGTATGCATGGGGTCTTCCGCAGATTTTACATCTGGTGTATTCACGGGTTTTATATTTCTGTGGTTTCTGCTGTTTTAAAACCATTGCTTTTTTTGCCATGTTTAAACCCTCCTACTTAAGCTTTGTAGAACGGAGCACCCATAAGGGAAAGAAGCTCTCTTGCTTCTTCATCTGTGTTAGCTGTTGTAACAAAGATAATATCCATTCCTCTTAATTTATCAATCTTATCGTAATCGATTTCCGGGAATATAAGCTGTTCCTTAACACCCAGAGCATAGTTGCCTCTGCCGTCAAAAGAGTTGGGGTTGATACCTCTGAAGTCTCTTACACGGGGAAGAGCTATGTTAAATAATCTATCTAGAAATTCGTACATTCTGTCGCTTCTAAGTGTAACTTTACAACCAAGGTTCATACCTTCTCTGATTTTAAAGTTAGCAACAGATTTTTTTGCTTTGGTGATTACCGGCTTCTGACCTGTGATAATAGCAAGGTCAGATACCGCAGCTTCTAATGCTTTAGCATTGTCTTTTGCTTCACCTACGCCGATATTAATTATAATTTTATCAAGCTTTGGAATCTGCATCGGAGATTTGTATCCGAATTTTTCCATAAGAGCTTTTCTTACTTCTTCTTCGTATTTCGCTCTCATTCTGGTCATGTGCGAAAATCCTCCTTCCTAATTTTATCAGTCTAAAATTTCCTGGCAGTGCTTACAGATTCTTACCTTTTTGCCATCTTCAAGAACTTTGTAAGCAATACGAGTGGTTTTACCGCATTTTGAACAGATGTTCATAACCTTGCAAGCATAAATAGGAGCTTCCTGTTTAACTATACCGCCTGTTTCGCCGGCTCTTCTTGCTTTAGTATGCTTGGTAACCATGTTTATACCTTCAACGATAACAGTTCTTTTCTGAGCACCTACGGTAAGTACTTTTCCTTCCTTGCCCTTATCTTTACCGGAGATAACTTTAACTTTATCGCCTGTTTTAATGTGAATTTTCTGTTTCATGAACCTCGCCTCCTTAATTAAAGAACTTCAGGTGCCAATGATAAGATCTTCATATATTCATGGTCTCTGAGCTCTCTGGCTATAGGTCCAAATATACGAGTACCTCTGGGGTTTTTATCATCTCTAATTAT
>JAZQAO010000054.1:0-86503 GCA_045545295.1 Clostridia bacterium | reverse complement strand
AAAACTTTATTTAATAAAGAAGCGTGCCGCTTCACCCATGTCGCGCACCTGCAAATGTCGAACATAGCTTCACGCGAATAAAATTACGCAAATTCCTATAAGGTAATAAAAACGGCTATACCCCGCAGTTTATAGCCGTTTTCTGCTTATTTTCGTCCAACACGCCCAAGAAAAGCATTGAGCTTTTCTTTTATTTTTGTATGAAATTATTGAATTTTACAGTATGTATATGTTATAATGCACTTTATTAGGAATAAACTATAAAAATTTAAATCAAGCGGTGATGAAAATGTTAGTAAATTTATGGCGCAAATATAAGGAAGTTATTTTATATGTTTTTTTCGGAGGTTGTACAACGCTCGTTAATATTGTTTCGTATTTTATATTCAAACACATTGGATTAAGCGTTGCTATAAGTTCGGTATTATCGTGGGCGGCTTCTGTTCTGTTTGCATATATAACAAACAAAATCTATGTTTTTGAAAGTCGTCAACGGGAACTAAAAGCAATAGTAAAAGAGCTTTTATCTTTCACTGCAGGAAGAGTCCTTACAGGCGTGCTGGACTTAATCATTATGATTGTTTTTGTTGATAAATTACACTTTAATGAGCCTGTTATAAAAATTACATCAAATATTATAGTTATTGTATTGAATTATATAATAAGTAAATTTGGTGTTTTCAAAGAGAAAAAATGACTTGCGCATTTGTAGTGTTGCTAATAAAAAAGACTGATAGTATCCGATGAAAATTTACAGTAAGTTTTACATAAAAAGGTACAACTATTGATAGTAGTTGTACCTTTTTTTTTACCGTATAGGAATTTGCGTAATTTTATTCGCGTGAAGCTATGTTCGACATTTTAAGGTGCGCGACATGGGTGAAGCGGCACGCTTCTTTTTTTATTTATAGGAAATTGCGTTTTTTATCGCGAGCAATATTTGTGGGTTTTAAGTTAAGTTTGGACGCGACGTGGGTGAAGCGGCACGCTTCTTTTTTACCGTATAGGAAATTGCGTAAATTAATACGCGTGAAACTGTGTTTGCACTTTGTACGTGCGCGACATGGGTGAAGCGGCACGCTTCTTTTTTAGTATATGAAATTAAGAGTATTTAATGCGTATGAATCTGTGTTCTCGCGCGTTAATAACGAGGCTTAGGTCAAGCATAACGCTGCTTTGAGTTAAATTTTGCTTTTTAGTTTTCTGTAGTAATCAGTCAGCATTCCGAGACTCTGTTCAAATTTTAAACCGTACCAGTATTTACTGTGCTCATCAAGTGTATTTACAATACAGTCGTTAACAAAGTCAGAAGCGTTTTTCACTGCTTCATCAAACGGGGCACCGTTTATGTACATTCCGATAAATGCACTTGAGAAGAGGTCACCGGATCCGTAAAAAACACCCTCGCGGATGGGTTTATCTGCAATACACAGTTCCTTAGTGAAACAGTCATATCCGATAGTCTGAATAGAGCTTTCATTATGTACTCCCGTTATGATTACGTTATCGGAAAGCTCCGAAAGAAGCTCCGCAATTTCTCGCACGTCGGATATTTTGTTGTAATCTTCAGGTTTTCTTCCCGACAGAATCATTGCCTCTGTCATATTGGGAGATATGATGTCTGCACGCCTGCAAAGCTCACGTAGTTTTTTTGCATAACTTTCATCAAGTCCCGAATAATATTTCCCATTATCAGCCATTGCCGGATCGAGGAAAATTACAGCATTGCCCGAAAAACTGTCGAGGAAGGAATTAACGGAATCAATAAGCTCCTCAGAGCCGATGTAGCCTATATAGATTGCGTCAAACTCTATTCCGAGTTCTTTCCAGTGGCTTGTTATCTTACCGAATTCACTGTAAAGTGGGTGGAACGTATAATTTTCAAACTCTCCCGTATGTGTGGAAAGAACGGCGGTGGGAAGCACCACGGCTTCTGTTCCCAAGGCAGAGATAACGGGAAGTGCCGCCGTTATGGAGCACTTCCCAAAGCATGATAAATCTTGTATTGTAACCAATCTTTTCTGATTCATAAGTGTATCCTCGTAAAATTTGTTGCAGGTAAGGTTCGAAAAATCCGTTAATGAATCCTTACAGTGAATAGCGCTGTTTATACATATCGTAATATTCAAAGAATTCGTTTGCACCGGTTTCTTTGACATTGCTCAAGTATTCGTGTGTGTCAAATGAATTATGCTCAATTTCGATAAGACAAACCGCGATATTTGAGCAGTGGTCAGAAACTCTCTCGAAATTATTAATAAGATCGGAGAGTACAAACCCGAGTTCTATTGTACAGTTACCTTGGCGGAGTCTCTGCACGTGGTTATTTTTGATTTTGTATTTAAGTTTATCAATAATCTGCTCAAGAGGTTCAACCTTCTTTGCAACATTAAGGTCTTCGCGTACAAGTGCTTCAACAGAAAGAGCAAGAATTTCTCTTGTTGCGTTTGCGATTATTGAAATTTCGTGCTGTGCTTCTTCTGAGAAATTTATACCCTTTTCGTGTATTTCCTGTGCGGCTTCAAGAATGTTGACAGAGTGGTCAGATATTCTTTCAATATCGCCTATAACATGGAGAAGCTGCGAAACCTCACGGCTATCCTTCTGGGAAAGAGTATGTTCCGAAATCTTAAGAAGATACGAGCTTATCTTATCCTCGTACTGGTCAATTTCAGATTCGCTTTCAAGAATTTGTTTTGCAACTTCTTCATCATAATTTTCCAGAAGCTGTATAGAGTCAAGAAGTGCCTTTTTTGCACGTGTAGCCATTTCGTTAACAAGCTGGCGGCAGTTTTCAACTGCGAATGCCGGCATAGTAAGGAATCTGTCGTCAAGTGCACCAAAAGCGTTCTGCTCTTCGTCTTTCTTTCCTCTTATGCTGAATATTACCAGCTTTTCAATAAGCTTACAGAAAGGCATAAGAACTATAGTTGAAAGAATATTAAAGGCAGTGTGTATGATAGCGATATTAAGCGGAGTTGAATTAATATGCATAAATGAAAAATCCATAGCTGAATGAAGTGCATAGAACGCTACTGTAATTACAACAACACCGATTATTTTGATGTAAACGCAAGCAAGCGCAACACGTTTAGAATCTGTGTTACCGCTTATAGATGAGAGAACAGGCGTAATTGTTGTGCCTATATTCTGACCGAGAATAATCGGAAACGCTGTGGAAACGGGGATAAAGCTTGCCAGAGAGAGCGCCTGTAAAATACCCACCGAAGCAGATGAAGACTGAAGGATAGCGGTAAGTATCGTGCCTGAAAGAATGCCGAGAATGGGGTTTTCAAACATTACAAGAAGGTCTTTGAATTTCTGTGATTCACCAAGACCTTCCATAGCATCACTCATAGTGTCCATACCGAACATAAGAACAGCAAAACCGATAAAAATAATTCCAAGGTTTTTATGCTTGTCCTTTTTTCCGACCATTGTCATAATAACACCGATTGCAGCAAGTATGGGAGTGAATGATGAGGGTTTAAAAAGCTTTAAAATAAATGATGCTTCACCGCTGATTCCCGTAAGACTGAGAAGCCATGCGGTAACTGTTGTACCGATATTTGCTCCCAGAATAATGCCGATTGTCTGTCCGAGTGACATAATACCTGCATTAACAAAACCGACGAGCATTACGGTTGTGGCAGAAGATGATTGAATAATGGCCGTAACTGCAAAGCCGAGGAAAAATGCACGAAGTCTTGTTGAGGTAAGAGTGGCAAGAATGCTTTCAAGCTTACCACCGGAAAGCTTCTTAAGTCCGTCGCCCATTGCATCCATTCCATAAAGGAAAAGTGCAAGACCTCCGATAAGGGTCAGTATTGAAAAAATGTCCATAAACTTAAATCCTCCTTAAGAAAGGTTATCTATAATGTGAAGAAGTTCAGACGGATGGGCAATAATCGTGTCTGCTCCGTTATCTTCCAGCTCATCACGCTTGCGGAAACCCCACAATACTCCTACTGTGTAAAGTCCTGCACTTTTGCCGGTTTTCATATCGGTAGAAGTGTCTCCAATATATATGCATTCATCTTTGGAAATGCCAAGCTCGTTGAGAATGTCATAAACACCTGCGGGGTCAGGCTTAAGAGCGATCCCGTCGCGTGCACCGTAGCATATATCGATAAGCTCATCCCCGAAAAGTGCATTGCTGACTTTAACGGCAGTGATATGGGGTTTGTTTGAAAGAATTGTTGTTTTAATGCCCTTGTCCTTTATTGCCTTTAGCATATCAAGGATTCCCTCATACGGCTCTGTAAGATACAGGAAATCATTATTGTAGTCGGTAGTGTACTTTGTGTATACTTTCTCAAAAAGAGAATTATCAGCGTCAACCTTGTTTAACGCACGTTCTATAAGCGTCTTTGCACCGTTTCCTACTAAGTAGTTATATTCTGCGGTGTCTATTGATGCAAGTCCGGCACTGTTTAAAGCGGTGTTTGCAAAGTAAGCTATCGAATTAATTGTATTGACGACTGTGCCGTCCATATCAAAAATACAAGCTTTAATCATATTTTTCTCCTATCTTAAAATTTTAATAACCCGGCTTGAAAATCTTGTGGATTTAAAATGCAGCAGCTTGTCAACTAAGAAGAATACTGCCAGCACCAGTACCAGCGAAGCTATTGCGCTTATATCTGCGATAACGGTATTTGAAGTAAAATGCTCTGCAATAAAGTATGTGGCTATACATACAAGGATGGGGAGGATGTACCCCGTGAAAGCCAACAGAAGAAAACTACCGGAATTCATCTCAAGTTTAACCGTATCGCCAACTTTTGCACTGATTCCGTTTATTGCTTCCACCATTGCAGCGGTAGGTTTGCATTCACCACTGCAATGAGCGCAGTTTTCGCCACAACTTGATGCACGGTATATTCTTATAATGGCACGTTTGCCTTTGAGTTCAACAACTTCTCCGATTTGTTCCATTAATTATCCTCCTTTACTTAAAAGGGTTTGAATCGTCCGATAATTGCTCTTCAGAATGAAAAGAAAGCATCTGAAGCGCATTTTTACGTGAAATATCGCTTATCTTATCACCGCTTATGATACGGGCAATTTCATTTATTCGTTCTTCCTTGTCAAGAACTTTGATTTCCGTTTTGAATCCATCACCGTCAAAATTCTTTTCGAGCAATAGGTGACGACCTGCACATGCTGCAATTACCGGCAAATGTGTTACTGATATAATCTGATAGCTTTTTGACAGAGTCTGCATTTTAAGACCGATTTTTTCTGCGGCACGCCCCGAAACACCGGTGTCGATTTCATCAAATAAAAGAGTAGGGATTTTGTCGAAATAAGAAAAAACGGATTTAATTGCAAGCATCACTCTGCTGATTTCACCTCCGGAGGCAATTTTTGAAAGACTCTTCGGTGTGTCTGCATTTGTAGATATAAGAAGCTCTGCGTTTTCACTACCGTTTTCAGAAAGGGGTGTTGGAATAAGTGAAAATTCAATTTTACATTTTGGCATATCGAGATTTTCAAGCTCAGCGGTGAGCCTTTCAGAAAGAAGTACTGCACTTTTTTTGCGGGAATCTGTAAGTTTCTGTGCAAGCTCTTTGGCATCTTTTTCAAGCTTGGTGCAGAGGGCTGTAAGCTCATCTTTGTTTTCATCAAAAGATTTAAGAAAACACAGCCTTTCCGATGCTGAGTCGTAGAATTCAAGTATAGCTTTTACATCACCGTTGTATTTTCGTTTAAGAGCGCTTATGACAGAAAGTCTGTCATTAATTTTGCTGAGTTCAGCAGGGTTGTATTCAACAGACGACAAATATGAATATATATCATGTGCAAGCTCTTCCGTTTCATAATAAATCTCGCTGATTTTTTCGCATTTTTCAATTGTGTCGCTATCTATATCCGAAAGCTTCTCAAGAGCTTTTTTTGCATCATAAAGGCGCGATTTTGCACCTGCATCACTGCCGAGAGCAAGATATACTTTTTGTGCAAGGTCTGCAATCAGCTCTGAATTTTCAAGGATTGTTCTTCTGGCGATCAGCTCGTCCTCTTCTTCGGGATAAAGCTCTGCCTTTTCTATTTCATCAGTCTGATAGGTGAGGTAATCTATTTCATTCTGCCTGGATGCAGCGTCGTCATTTAACTCTTTTAACTGCTTTTGTGCACTCATTAAATTCCTGTAAATTTCTTTGTAACAGGAAAGTAAATCTTCATTTTTGGCAAATGCATCAAGAAAATGAATGTGAGATGTTGTATCCATAAGCACACTGCTGTCGTGTTGTCCGTGGATAACAACAAGCTTTTCTCCGATTGAGCGAAGAAGGGAAACATTTACTGCACAACCATTTATGTGACAGACATTTCTTCCATCGCGGAAAAGCTTTCTTGTAATAACAATGTTTCCGTCGTCGGGAGCTATTCCGGCATCTTCGAGTATTGAGTCCGCATCCTTAAAGAAAAATACTGCGCTGACCCTTGCCGAATCTGCACCTTCGCGGATAATGTCGCGCGTGCTGCGACTGCCGAGCACCATGTTGAGTGAATTTATGAGCAGAGATTTACCTGCACCCGTTTCACCGGTTATGACGTTGAGACCTGTATCAAATTCTATTGACGCGCGTTCTATTACGGCGACATTTTCAATGTCAAGCTGAATAAGCATAAACTATTCCTCAATCAATCATGTTTTTTAACTTTTTACAAAGCTTTTCAGATGCGCTTTCACTGCGAGTTACAACAAAAATCGTATCATCACCGGCAATTGTGCCGAGACATTCCGGAACATTCATTGCATCAAGCACGCTTGCAGCGCCCTGAGCCATTCCGGTAAGCGTTTTGATAACAACCGTGTTGAGAGCATAGTCAACGCGGACAATGCTTTTTGCAAGTATAATAGACATTTCGTCTGTAACGACAGAGGTTTCGCCAACTGTGTTTGTGGCATAAACATATCTGCCGTCTTTATTGAGCTTTTTTATAAGGCGCAGTTCTTTTATATCTCTGGAAACCGTCGCCTGGGTAACTTCAAAACCGACTGCAGACAACTCAAAAGTAAGCTCCTGTTGTGTTTCTATGTTTTTTTCGTTTATAAGACTAATAATTGCATCATGTCTTTTATTTCTCATTTTAATTCAATCCTTTACAGCTTTTTTTGAAGAATATCGTAAAAGCTTGTGTCCTTACTGCGGACAAGCCTTGCTGAATAGGTGGATTTTTCAACAGTTATATAACCGTCTTTATCCAGTGAAGAAAATATCTGCCCGTCTACTGAAACTGTTGATAATGCTTCTGATTTGATTGTAAGAAGCTTCGGCGGAAGAACAATGCATCTTGCTCGGAGCATGTGCGGACAAATGGGGGTAAGAAGCATCGCATCGGCATCGGGTGATACAACAGGACCGCCTGCGGAAAGGGAATAGGCTGTAGAACCGGTAGGTGTCGCTGCAATAATGCCGTCAGCCCTGTAATGGCAGACTGTCTCACCATTGCTGTATGCCGTAATATCCATAAGCTTTGAAGCGTCGGTGCGGCTCAGAACAACCTCGTTAAGCGCGTGATATGTTGCTGAGAGAACACCTTTTGAGTATATTTTGACACAAAGCATATATCGGTTGTCGTATGAAATATTATCACTTGTAAGAATATCTGCAGCAGTTGTAAGGTTAGTTCCCTCAATCGTGGATAAGTAACCGAGATTGCCTGTGTTTATTCCAACAAGAATATTTTTGTAGGGCGCACATTTTTTTGCCGCATCAATAATTGTTCCGTCACCACCGAGTACTGCGACAACAGGGCACAGAGAAAAAAGCTCGGATTCTTCAAGCGCCTTTACTCCTTTAAGACGTGAGGCATATTCAGGCAAAGAAAAAACTTCGGCTTTGTCGCAAAGAAGCTGTATTAGATTATTAGTAACCGCCTGTGCGTTTGGTTTGTCAAAATTAACTATAAGAGCAATTTTTTTCAAGCAGACAACCTCCTTGCTGAAAAATACACATATATGTATAATTATACATCAACAAGAATAAAAGGTCAATATATTAAGAAGGGAATTTTGAATAAAAAAGAAGCGTGCCGCTTCACCCACGTCGCGTCCAAACTTAACTTAAAACCCACAAATATTGCTCGCGATAAAAAACGCAATTTTCTATAAATTAAAAAGGAAGCGTGCCGCTTCACCCATGTCGCACCATCACAGAAGTGCATACACGGTTTCCTGCGACATAATTTTGCGCAAATTCCTATACGGTAAAAAAAACTCCCGCTTTCTACGGGAGTTTTTTGTTTGAATTTACGCGTTCTTTGTTGTTATCTTCTTTATTACAAAAAGTGTTACTATTGTAATAACAATGCCGATGGGAAGAAGAATGAACGGATTCTGTATAAACGCTGCGATAAGATAACATACAAAAGAAATTGCAGCAACCAATATAGCATAGGGAAGCTGTGTGTTAACGTGGTTAATATGGTTTGACTGGCTTCCCGCAGATGCCATAATTGTTGTGTCTGAAATGGGTGAGCAGTGGTCGCCGCAAACTGCACCTGCCATACAAGCAGAAACTGCAATGATTGTGATTTCGCTGCTGAAGCCACCAAATGCTGCTACAACAATGGGAATAAGGATACCGAATGTACCCCATGAAGTACCTGATGCAAATGCAAGTACGCAAGCAACAAGGAATACAATTGCGGGAAGGAAGTTAACAAAACCTTCAGCAGAACCCTGAACAAGACCTGCAATGTAATCTGCAGCACCGAGAGAGTCTGTCATAGCCTTAAGAGTCCATGCAAATGTAAGAATCATTATTGCAGGTACCATAGCTTTGAAACCTTCTGGAACGCAGCCCATACATTCTTTAAACGTAAGCACTCTGCGAGCGAACATATAAATAATTGTGAATACAAGTGCGATTGAAGAACCGATTACAAGACCAACGGAAGCGTCGCTGTTTGCAAAAGCGTCAACAAAGCTTTCACCGCTGAAGAAACCGCCTGTGTAAATCATACCGATTACGCAAGTGATGATAAGTACAATAACAGGGAGAACAAGATCAATAACCTTGCCCTTGGAATCGGGGTTATTATTTTCAAGAGCCTTGAAAACTTCTGCATCATCTGAAGAGAAGAGGTCACCGTTTTCAGCGTTAGCTTCATGCTTTTTCATGGGGCCAAACTCAAACTTCATAATCGCAAGAGTAAACATCATTACAATTGTGAGAAGAGCGTAGAAGTTATAGGGGATAGCTCTGATGAAAAGCTCAAGACCGTTCATTCCTGAACCCTCTGCAAAACCTGCAACTGCTGCAGCCCATGAAGAAATGGGAGCGATGATACAAACAGGAGCTGCTGTAGCATCAATAAGGTAAGCAAGCTTTGCTCTTGAAATCTTGAACTTGTCTGTAACAGGACGCATTACCGAACCAACTGTGAGACAGTTGAAGTAGTCGTCGATGAAGATAAGTACGCCAAGTGCGATTGTTGCGCACTGTGCACCAAACTTTGTCTTGATTCTTGTGGAAGCCCATCTTCCGAACGCTGCGCTGCCGCCTGCCTTATTCATAAGAGCAACGATAGCACCGAGGATAACGAGAAATACAAGGATACCTACGTTCCAGCTGTCGGAAAGTGATGCAATGAATCCATCCACGAGCATGTGGTTCATTGCAATCTCCAGATCAAAGTTTGCGAAAAGAAGTGCGCCTGAAAGAATACCTACAAAAAGGGAAGAGTACACTTCTTTAGTGATGAGCGCAAGCACGATTGCTACAACCGGGGGAACAAGTGCCCAGAATGTTGAAGCAAATTTGCTTACGTGTTCTGCTTCTTCACCTTCTGCAAAAGCAATGATTGCTGTTGCAAGAATAAGGATAAATGTGAAGAAGGAGAGAATGTTCTTTTTGTTTAAAAATTTCATTTTAAACCCTCCTATTTAATTAAACAAAAATGGTACAGGCAGAGCCTGTACCGCAAAAAGACACAAAAAGTGCCATAAATATACGATAGCGCTCCACTTACGTGACAGTCTGCAATATGTTGTACTGCAGCCCAGCCCGGGAAACGGACATTGCCTCCCAAAACTTCGGCGGAAGCTCCTTTCAGATATGCAGGAATGTCCCGAGTTGCATATCGTACTGATAGATTCCGCACCTCTACCAAATCTGTTTTTACATATTTTAACATAATGCGACACGTCTGTCAATAGATAATTGAAAATGTAATGCACTATGATTTTCCGAAAGGTAAATAAAAAAGATGCGAAAGCCTAAATAAAGAAAATCAAAAGACGATAATAAACTAAACGAAAGATAAACGAAAGAATGAAAATAAAAAACGAAAACGGCTAAAAATAGGGAAAATGGGGATATATCGGTAAAAAAATGAAGAAAATCATCAAAAAAAGTGAAAAATTTTATTGACATCATCTTCATTTCGTATATAATTATATTGTAAACAATTTCCCCGCGCAATCTGCAAGGGGGCTAAATTATAAAAAGAAAGAGGTTTTTGCTATGAGTAAGAATTGGGCAAGCGTTGATCTTACAACAGTTCCCAACATGGTATCGGAAACAGTTCCCGGTCCCAAATCAATCGAGTACCACGAGAGATGTGCTAAGTACATGAAGGGTTACTCAAGCCAGGTTAAACTTTTCCCCGTAACATTTGAATCAGGTTACGGTTACACACTTAAAGACGTTGACGGAAATACATACCTCGACTTCTCATCAGGTATTTATGTAACAGGTCTCGGTCACTGTCATCCCAAGATCAGTGAAGCTGTTGCTTTCCACGCTAAGAACCTTATGAACTGCCACGACTTTACTACAAAAGTAAAGATGGAGCTTGTTGAAAAGCTTCACGAAATCACAGGCGGCCGTTTCGGTGGTTTCCAGTTCTACGATTCAGGTACGACTGCTGTTGAAGCAGGTCTTCGTTGTGCAAGAGCTGCTACGGGCAAGCAGGAATTCATCTCTTTCTGGAGAGACTTCCACGGTAAGACTTATGGTGCTAACTCACTTGCTGTTGTTGGCCCCGACACACATATGAGAGCTCCCGGATTTATGCTCGTTCCCAGACCTAATCCTTACCGTGACTTCTTTGGCAGAACTCCTGAAGAAGCTTGGAAGGATTCATCACCCTACATCAGAATGATTGAAGGTACACTTGATAATCAGTGTGCTTCAGGCGGTAAGAATGTTGCTGCAATCGTTCTCGAGCCTATTCAGGGTTGGGGCGGTACAATCATTCCTCCTGCAGATTTCCTTCCCGCACTTCGTGCTCTTTGCGACAAGCGCGGCATCCTTCTCTTCGCAGACGAAGTTCTTAACTGTATGGCTAGAACAGGTAAGTACCTTGCTATGGATCACTGGAATGTAACTGCAGATATCACAACACTTGGTAAGGGCTTCGGTAACGGTTTCCCTGTTACAGCACTTGCAGTATCAGAAGACCTTGCTCCCGCAATTGAAAAGATTTCTGCATCTTCAAGCTACGGTGGTAACCCCATGGCTTGTGCTGCAGCTCTTGAATCAATCAAGGTTATCGAAGAAGAACAGCTTAACGAGCGTTCTGCTCACCTTGGTGAAATCATGCTTAAGAAGATGGAAGAGATGAAGGCTGCTCATCCCATTATCGGTGATGTTCGTGCTATCGGATGTCTTCAGGCTATGGAAATCGTTAAGGATCGCGATACTAAGGAACCTTTCGCAGAAGCTGGTACAATGATTTACCAGAAGGCTTTCGAAAAGGGTCTTGCTTGGGTACCGTCAGGTCACATCCTTCGTATGTCACCTCCGATGATTCTCGACGACGAAGCTGCGCTTAAGGGTCTTGCAATCATTGAAGAAGCAGTAGCTGAAACTGAAAAGCATTTCGGTTATTAATAACTAAAAATCACAAAGGGCCGTCGCAGTTATGCGACAGCCCTTGTGCACTTTATTAAGTATGTAAAAATGAAAGGAAAAACACTATGAAAACAGTAAGATTCGGTCTTATAGGTTGCGGTCTTATGGCAAGAGAATTTGCTTCAGCTGCAGCAAGATGGTGTCATCTTACAGAAGATGTTCCCAGACCTGAAATAGTTGGTATCTGCTCAGTTGTTCCCAAGGAAATGGAATGGTTCCAGAAGAACTTCCCCGATATCAAGTATGCAGTTTCAGACTATAAGGAACTTCTTGATAAGGAAGATATTGATGCTATTTACTGTGCAGTTCCTCATAATCTGCACGAACAGTTCTATATTGATATTATCAAGAGTGGTAAAGCACTTCTTGGTGAAAAGCCTTTCGGTATTGATAAAAAGGCTAACGAAAATATTATGAAGGCTATTGAGGAAAATCCCAATACTTTTGTTCGTTGCTGCAGCGAGTTCCCTTATTATCCCGCTATGCAGACAATGATAAATTGGTTTAACGAAGGTAAGTTCGGTAAAATCCTTGAAGTTCATTGCGGTTTTAATCACTGCAGTGATATGGATACAAATAAGCCTATCAACTGGAAGAGAATGGTGAAGTTCAACGGTGAGTACGGTTGCCTTGGTGACCTTGGTATTCACACACAGCACGTTCCTTTCCGCCTTGGCTTCAAACCCAAGACTGTAAGAGCTCATTTCAGTAATATCATTAAGGAGCGTCCCGACGGTAAGGGCGGTACAGCAGTTTGTGATACATTTGATAACTGCACAATTTTCTGTACAACTCTTAATTCTGATGGTGACGAAATCCCGATTACATTCGAAACAAAGAGAATGTGTCCCGGTTCAACAAACCGTTGGTTCTTTGAAATTTACGGTATGGATTGCAGTGCCCGTTTCTCTTCAGACGATGCAAACGCATTCTACTACACATCCTCATGGGGTAAGGAACAGTCCTGGAATCGTATCATTATCGGTTACAAGCCTATGATTCCTACAATTACAGGTCCTATATTCGAGTTTGGTTTTACTGATGCTATTCAGCAGCAGATTGCGGCATTTATGCTTGAATATTCAGGTGTGGAAGTTCCCTTTGGTCTCTTCAGACCTGAAGAAACTGTTCTTTCACATACTCTTGCTACAGCAGCACTTAAGTCATTCTACAACAAGACTGTTGAAGTTATTGACTAAAATATAAAACTCTATTACTTAAAGGAGGAAAACAAATGTTAGTTAATATGAACGAAGTTCTCAGACCGGCAAAAGCTAATAAATATGCTGTTGGTCTGTTTAATGCAGTAAACCTTGAACTTGCACGCGGTATCATTGCAGCTGCAGAAAGCACACGTTCACCGGTTATTATGGGTACTGCAGAGGTACTTTTGCCTTACGGTCCTCTTGAGGAAGTTTCTTACTACCTCATTCCTATGGCTAAGAAGGCATCTGTTCCCGTAGTTGTACATCTTGACCATGGTCTTACTTATGATACTTGTATCAAAGCTCTTAAGCTTGGTTTCTCATCAGTTATGTATGACTGTTCAACAGACAGCTACGAAGAAAACGTGAGAAAAGTTAAGGAAATGGCAGATATTGCACATTCTTACGGTGCAACAATCGAGGGTGAGCTTGGTCACGTTGGTGATAATGAGGGTTCAGCTGAGGGTAGCGATCACCTTGCAGATCCTTCTGCTTTCTTTACAGATCCTAAGCTTGCAAAGGATTTCGTAGACAAGACAGGTGTTGATGCACTTGCAATCGCAGTTGGTAACGCACATGGTGCTTACAAATTGCCCCCAAAACTTGACTTTGAAAGAATCCGCACAATCGCAAATACTGTAGATGTTCCCCTTGTTCTTCATGGTGGATCAGGTCTTACAGATAACGATTTCAAGCAGGCAATTGCTGAGGGTATCAGCAAGGTTAACATTTTCACAGATATTAACGTTGCTGCAGTTGAGGCGGAATTCAGAAAGTTCCACAGTATGGACAAAGGTATTATCGACCTTATTCCTGCAGCAGTTGAAGCTGTTAAGCTTGAAACAACAAAGAAGCTTGAGCTCTTCAGCAGCACAGGCAAAGCTGATATTAACAAGAACTTCTCAATGTCACAGGATAACATTGATCTTGTTACAAAGCTTGTTACAGAAGAGATTGCAAAATACCTTAAGAAATAATTTAAACACAAAAAAGAAAGTCGCATCATTTGTGATGCGACTTTCTTTTTTGCCGTATAGGAATTTGCGCAAAATTATGTCGCAGGAAACCGTGTATGTACTTCTGTGATGGTGCGACATGGGTGAAGCGGCACGCTTCTTTTTTACCGTATAGGAATTTGCGTCAAATTATGACGCAGGAAACTTTGTTTGCACTCCTGCGAGGGTGCGACATGGGTGAAGCGGCACGCTTCTTTTTTGTATTACGGAAAATTGAGTAAAATTAAGACGTAGGAAACATTTGATTATAACATAACTCCATCTTTGAAAATAGAGATTTCCTCACACTTGTTAATTTCGTTTTTAGCTTGCTTTCCTTCGGCAATATCTATGCAGTAGTCAAGCAATGCTTCTGTAAGCTCCTCACCGTCAAGGAGACCGCTTGCATCAAAATCAATCCAGCCGGGCTTTCTTTTTGCCAAAGCCTTGTTTGTAGCAATCTTAATTGTAGGAACAGGTGCACCAAGTGGAGTTCCTCTGCCTGTTGTGAAGAGAATCATGTGAACTCCGCATGCAGTAAGATTTGTTACTGCAACGATGTCATTACCGGGACCGTTAAGGAGCGAGAGACCGCTTTCTTTAAGTACATCACCGTAGTCAAGTACATCTACAACCTCGCCAAGACCACCTTTTTGCACACATCCGAGGGATTTTTCCTCAAGAGTTGTAATTCCACCGGCTTTATTACCCGGAGAGGGATTTTCATATACAACCTGATTGTGGCGGATAAAGTATTTTTTGAAATTATTGATGAGTTCAACTGTTTTATCAAAAATCTCTCTGTTCCTGCAACGTTTCATCAAAAGATGCTCCGCACCAAACATTTCAGGTACTTCCGTCAGTACACAACTGCCACCCATAGAAATAAGGTAGTCAGAAAGTCTTCCGACAAGAGGGTTTGCAGTTATACCGCTGTAACCATCGCTTCCACCGCATTTAAGACCTATCTTAAGCTCGCTTATATGTATAGGTTCACGTGTGAAACCTGCGGCTCTTTTCTGAAGTGCCTTTACAATTTTTATACCTTCTTCAATCTCGTCTGTTGTGTCCTGAGCGTTGAGAAATTTAACGTGCTCGTCATCCCAAGTGCCGAGAACAGACTTGAACAAATCAATATGATTGTTTTCGCAACCAAGTCCAAGAACAAGTATTCCTCCGGCATTGGGGTGGTTTACAAGTCCACGGAGAATAAGCTGAGTAACTGTCTGGTCATCACCCAGCTGTGAGCAACCGAAAGGATGTGTAAATGCCTTAGCTCCTGTCTTTTCGGCAATTACCTTAGCCTGGCTGTTTACACAGCCAACAGTAGGAATAATCCACACATCGTTTCTGATTCCGACAGAGCCGTTTTTTCGTCTGTACCCCATAAAGGTTCTGTCAGTTTCGATTTTATCCCGCATAACCTCTCCCGGCTCGTAAGTATACTCAAGCTCCCCGGAGAGGTTTGTTTTCATATTATGTGTGTGCACATGCTCGCCTTTTTTTATATCCTCAGTAGCGTGACCGATAGGCTGACCGTACTTTATGATGTTTTCTCCGATTTTAATATCTGTGCGGGCATATTTGTGACCGTTTTCAAGATTAACTTCTACGTTGTCAATCTTATTTATTAACATATTTTTCTACCTCCTCGCAAAGATAGGAGAGGTCATAATCCCAAAGTTCCTTGTTTGAGAGAATTTCTTTTACTGATGCTTTTTTCATAAATTCGCAAACAGCTTTATCATCGTTTGTCATATCTGTTCTGTAAAAATCAATTAATTTTGCAAATGAGAAAATGAGAGTTTCGGGCATTTTTCCAAAACGGTTTATATATTCAAGAATTGAGGGGAGAACTCTGACTTTGAATTTACTTACAGAGTTAAGTGCGATTGATGAAAGATAATGCTTTATATATGGATTTGAAAAACGTGTTATAACATCATCCGCATACTGAATAAGCTCCTCTTTAGGAAGGTCAAGTGTGGGGATTATTTCATCATATACACACTTTTTGATGTGACCGAGCATCCCTTCGTCATCAACGCATGATTTAACAGTATCAAAGCCTTCGAGAAGAGCGTAAGGAACAAGTGATGTGTGAGCCCCGTTAAGGATGCGGACTTTTCTTGTTCTGTACATTTCAAGATTATCGGTTACAATTACGTTAAGGTTGCATTTATCAAAAGGAATTTCGCTGAAAAGTCCGTTGTATCCCTCAATTACCCAAAGGTGGAAATACTCTGAAGTGTTGAGCATCTGGTCGTCAATACCAAGCTCGTCATATTCGTCCTTAGGAAATCCCGTGTTGATTCTGTCAACAAGAGTGTTGCAGAAAATATTTTCGTTTTCTATCCAGCTTTTAAAATCGTCTCCAAGATTCCAGAGCTTGATGTACTGAAGAATTGTCTTTTTTAGGTTTTCACCGTTTTTGTCAATAAGCTCACAGGGAAGAAATACAAATCCCGGAAGCTTGAGGTCAAATCTCTTTTTAAGAAGCTGCGTAAGCTTTCCAGGGAAAGATAATGCCGGTGTGTCTGTAAATTTGTCGCTTTCGTTAAAAACAATGCCGGCTTCAGTAGTGTTTGAAACAATGAAACGGAAATCAGAATTTTCCGCAAGCTTCAGATATGCTTCAAAATCTTCATAGGGTTTTACGCAACGCGAAATAACGTCGATCTTTCTTATATCGACACCTTCACTTCCGCGACATATATGAGTGTACTTGCAGCCCTGAGAGGAAAGCATATCGCACATTCCTTTATCAATCGGTTGAACAACTACTGCTTTTGCACCAAAATCAGTTTTTTCGTTAATTATCTGAATCATCCAGTCAACAAAGCCTCTTAAAAATCCGCCTTCACCAAACTGTATTATTTTTTCTTTCATAATTACATACCTCCATTCAAATTACAGTATATATCAAAAAATTTTTAATTTCTATCAATAATTTGCTTAAATCCGCTAAAAATGTTAAATTTTTGCTTGAAAAAAAGAATAGAAACTGATATATTCAATTATGGAGGGAATTTTATGGGGATCGCAGTAGATGAAATTATAGAAAATGTTGAAATAAATGAAAAACACAGGTCAAGTGCTTTTAATATGCCGAGCGCTCATTATCACGATCATTATGAGATATATTTTCTTAAAAAGGGAAGAGTGCGCTATTTTGTCGATGAAAGAATTTATGACCTTTCTGAGGGTGATGTTATACTGATTCCTCCTCATACTATCCACAGGACTGCAGCTCTTATGAATGAAGGTGCAGAGAGAATTCTGATAGCTTTTACAAATGAGTATATAATGTGTGCCGCATCTGACAGAATATTCAGATGCTTTAAGGAAAGATATTTTAAAGCTCCGCCGCTGAAGGAAACTATTGAAAAAGCTGCATCGGAGTATTATAATAAGGATAGCTACTCGGATGATCTTATTGCAGGATATATAAGGGAAATTCTTGTTTCCCTCTGCCGTATGACAGATGCAGATAAGCAAGGAGAGGTATCGTTTAACGATACCATAATTCAAAAAGCAGTTCTGCATATACGGGACAATTACCATCAGGAGCTTTCACTTTCGTCGCTTTCCGGGGAGTTTGCACTCAGTGAGAGCCATTTTTCAAGACAGTTCAAAGCGTATACCGGATTTGGAGTAAATGAGTATATTGCAACGGTGCGTATAAAAAACGCGGAAAAGCTTCTTATAACGACAGATTTGCCCATTACGGAGATTGCACAGAACTGCGGATTTAACAGCAGCAGCTACTTTGCCGCTGTCTTTAAAAAGGTGCGGGGAATTTCTCCGGGCAAAGTAAGAAAAAAACGGGGTGAAACAGTATGAAATTTATAAAAAGAATAATATCGACTATATTAACACTGGCACTTTTGATTATCGTCGGAGTAGTTGCCGCAGGTTACGGAAAGTACAAACAGGCAATAAGTCAGTTGTCACTTGACGATGCTGTAAAGAAAATCCAAACTTACAGCTCCTATACAAAGATTTCCGATATCAATCCAACTTTTAAGGATGCTATGGTCTGCGTTGAGGACAGGCGTTTTTATGAGCATAAGGGGATAGATATAAAGGGCATAATAAGAGCATTTAAGTCAAATTTTGAAAAGAAAACTTTTGCAGAAGGTGGCAGTACAATAACACAGCAGCTTGCGAAAAATATTTATTTCATAAATGATGATTCTCTTACAAGAAAAGTAGCAGAGTCGTTTGTTGCCTTTAAGCTTGAAGCAAAGTTTTCAAAGGATGAAATATTGGAACTTTATTTTAATAATATATACTACGGAAGCGGATATTACAGAATCCGGGATGCTTCCGTGGGCTATTTCGGGAAAGAGCCTGCTGATATGAGCGATTATGAAGCAACACTTCTTGCAGGGATTCCAAATGCGCCGTCAGTATATTCTCTTGATAACAACCCCGATCTTGCAAAACAAAGGCAAAAGACTGTTGTTGAGGCTATGGTGGAAAATGGAAAACTTTCCGAAGAAGAGGCTTCTGATATTTTGAGTCAGCAATAAAAAAGAAGCGTGCCGCTTCACCCACGTCGCGCACGTACAAAGTACAAACACAGTTTCACGCGTACTAATTTACGCAAATTCCTATAAATTAAAAAAGAAGCGTGCCGCTTCACCCACGTCACGCACGTACAAAGTGCAAACACAGTTTCACGCGTACTAATTTACGCAAATTCCTCTAAATTAAAAAATATATCAGAAGATTGAATTAAAGGGGATATAAAGAAATTCGATTTCTTTATATCTCCCTTAATTACGTTAAAATAAGATTTCTTAAGATAAAAGTTGTGTAAGTACTAATTTTTTGTTGACAATATACCCCTAGGGGGTATATAATAGCTGTGAGGTGAGGGTATGGATTGCTGCAGAAAAAAAGAAAGAACTGATAACGAAAAAAAGCTGCTTTTAAACAGAATAAAGCGTATTGAGGGGCAAATAAGAGGAATTGGCAGGATGATTGATGAGGATGCTTACTGCACCGATGTTATAACGCAGATAACTGCGGCAAATGCTGCGCTGGATGCCTTGAATCGGGAAATTCTTTCCAATCATATAAAAACCTGTGTTGAAAAAGATATAAAAGACGGTAAAGAATCAACAGTTGATGAACTGCTCGATATACTGAAAAAACTTATGAGGTGAAACAGATTATGAATAAGTATATAGTTACAGGTATGTCCTGTGCTGCGTGCAGTGCCCGCGTGGAAAAAGCAGTATCAGAAGTTAACGGTGTTACAAGCTGCAGTGTAAATCTTCTTACAAATACTATGATAACAGAGGGAACTGCATCGCATCAGAGTATTATCAGTGCAGTAGAAAATGCTGGTTACAAAGCATCAGTAGCAGGAGAAAAGAAGGAAACACAAGGCAGTGACTTAAGCGAAAAAGGAGAAATTACTGCTATGAAATACAGGCTCATATTCTCTGTCGCGCTCTTAGTGGTGCTGATGTATTTTTCAATGGGGAATATGCTCTTTGGTTTGCCTTATTTCGGTGTTTTCAAGGATAATCCCCTTGCCGTAGGTATTGCGCAGCTGCTTCTTTCAGGCATAATTATGGTAATAAATCAAAAGTTTTTCATAAGCGGATTTAAAAGTGCAATTCACCGTGCTCCGAATATGGATGTGCTTGTATCGCTTGGGTCGCTTGCATCCTTTTGTTACAGTGTATATGCTCTTTTTGTGATGTGCAGTGCATATATAAACGGAGATATTCACGTTGCACATAAGTATATGCATGAGCTTTATTTTGAATCAGCTGCAATGATTGTTACTCTTATCACAGTTGGAAAGCTGCTTGAGGCATATTCAAAGGGAAAAACCACAAATGCCATAAAAAGTCTTATGGAGCTTTCTCCGAAAACTGCAACAATTATCCGTGACGGAAAAGAAATTACAGTAGATTCAAGGGATGTTGTTGTTGATGATATTTTCGTCGTAAAACCGGGAGCAAGCATTCCGGCAGACGGCATAGTAATTGAAGGTAGCAGTGCAGTTAATGAAACGGCACTTACCGGAGAAAGTATGCCAGTGGATAAAACTTCCGGAGACAAGGTCTCGGCTGCAACAATCAATCAGTCAGGTTATCTCAGATGCCGTGCCATAAGTGTTGGGGAAGACACAACTATTTCAAAAATAATTAAAATGGTAAGTGATGCGGCATCAACAAAAGCACCTGTTGCAAAAATTGCAGATAAGGTTTCGGGCATTTTTGTTCCGACTGTCATAATTATTGCTCTTGTGAGTATGCTTATATGGCTCATTTTGGGAAAGAGCTTTGGATTTTCACTGGCTAGGGGAATTTCAGTGCTTGTAATCAGTTGCCCTTGTGCGTTAGGTCTTGCAACACCGGTTGCCATAATGGTAGGCAGTGGTGTAGGGGCTAAACATGGAATACTTTACAAAACTTCCGAAGTTCTGGAAAACGCAGGAAAAGTAAAGTTTGTAGCCCTTGATAAAACAGGCACCCTTACAAAAGGTGAGCCAAAGGTTACAGATGTGATTTCCTTTGGCAACTTTTCAAAAGACGATGTTCTTAAGATTGCTTACGCTCTTGAAATTCAGAGCGAGCATCCGCTTGCAAAGGCAATTAACCTTTATTGCTCAGAAAAAGGGATTGAGTCGATAAAGGCAGACTCCTTTACATCTCTTCCGGGAAACGGAGTAAAGGGCAGTGTCTTTGGAGAAAACATCTGTGGTGGAAATCTGAAAATGGTTGAAGAGCTTACTTTTGTAAATGACGCTATCCGTGAAAATCTTAATAGGCTTGCACGTCAGGGGAAAACCCCGGTTATATTTGTAAAAGAAAAAGAAATTGCAGGCATTATAGCCATAGCAGATACGGTTAAAGATGACAGCAAGGATACAGTAAAAATCCTTACAGGTCTAGGGTTAGAGGTTGTTATGCTTACCGGTGACAACAAAAATACCGCCACGGCAATTGCATCAGAACTTGGTATCACGAACGTTATTTCTGATGTGTTACCCGACGGAAAAGAAGAGGTAATCCGCAAACTTCAGGAAAAAGGTCAAGTAATGATGGTGGGTGACGGTATCAACGATGCTCCCGCACTTACCCGTGCTGACGTAGGTGTTGCAATAGGAAAAGGAACAGATGTGGCAGTGGAATCAGCTGACATTGTTCTTACAGGAAAGAGCCTTATGGGAGTAGTTGAGGCAATCAGACTAAGCCGTAAAACCCTAAAAAATATTCACGAAAATCTTTTCTGGGCATTTTTCTATAATGTAGTGGGAATTCCCCTTGCTGCCGGTGTGTGGATTAATATAACAGGCTGGACGTTAAATCCTATGTTCGGTGCTGCGGCAATGAGTCTTTCCAGTGTCTGTGTTATATCAAATGCGTTAAGATTAAATTTATTTAAAACATATAAAGAAAAGGAGACAGAAACAATGGAAACAACACTTAAAATTGAAGGTATGATGTGCCCTCACTGTGAGGCAAGAGTAAAGCAGACACTTGAAGGAATATCAGGTGTTTCAGAGGCGATACCCAGCCACGAAAAAGGTACTGCAATTGTAAAACACGACGACAGCGTAACAGTTGAAGTATTAAAAAGTGCTGTAGAAGCACAGGGATATAAAGTATTATAATAGGCAAGGTGAATTTATGAATTTTGCAACTGTTTTAAGATATGTCAATATGGGACGTGGCGATGGTTGGGATGAGCGTTTTTCTATACCTTGTTTCTGGGAGCTTATGGCTGAAAAATATAAGGTAGGGATGAATTGTATCATGACAGAATACGGCTTCACTGAAATCTGTGAAAAATGTGACGGACTTATAGTTCCGGGAAGCAGTACGAATATCAACCCATCATACTGGGGAGGAGAGCCATTTCGTGAAGAACAAGCCTATGATGAATATTCTCTGGATGCAAAATTAATTGATTGGTTTGTAAAAAACAACAAACCAATACTAGGAATCTGTGGCGGACTTCAGGCGATAAACGTGTATTTAGGTGGAAACCTGAAAGAGATTGATGAAAGTATACACAGTAATCCCATGTCAAGAAACCATAAAATAAGCATAGAAAAGAATTCCTTTGTTTACGATGTGTTTAATTCGGACTTTGCAGAGGTCAATTCATATCACTATTGGGCAATAGATAAGCTTGCACCCGGACTCAGAACTGTTGCAGTATCAGATGACGGTGTTATTGAAGCTGTTGAATGGAAAGAAAAACGCATCTTTGCAACTCAGTGGCATCCTGAAAAAAGCTTTGTAGAAGGAAATCCCATTGAAAACAGGTTTTTTGAAAATTTTATAAACCTTTGTAAGTGAAAAAACGGCTTTAGCCGTTTTTTTGTTTCTGTATAGTAATTTGCGTCAAATTATGACGCAGGAAACTTTGTTTGCACTCCTGCGAGGGTGCGACATGGGTGAAGCGGCGGGCTTTTTATTTTGAAGACTTATATTTTTCAACAAACTCTGTGGGGGTGATACCGACATATTCTTTAAACTGGCGGCTGAAAAAATATACATTGTCATATCCGCAAAGCTCTGCAACCTGCGTTACTGAATACTGATTTGAATGCAGAAGATCGCAGGCGTGATTTATTTTCAATCGAATAATATACCGAAGGGGTGACATTCCGAACTTTTTGACAAACAATTTTTTAAGGTACGCCTCACTTATACCACATTTTTCAGCTAAAAAAGGAACTGAAATTTTGCTTTTAAGGAAATTTTCCATTATATACTCAATCGCAGGTTTTATTGTGTCGTACTGATTGGGTGGAATGTAGTTTTGCTTTTGCATTTCGGCAAGAATTCTGTAAAGCAGTGATATACATTCATAATAATAGCCATCGTTTTTAGCAACCCATACTGAAAAAAGTTTTTTGAACAAGCTTGAAACAGTTGCACTTTGGGCGACTTTCACTACAAAAGCTTCTTCCGACACGGGAATATCAGTATCGAAAAATACATCTATACACTCTCCCGCTGCTTTTTTTTCAACAATATATTCTCCATTTTCTCCTTTGGGCAAAAAGCGAATCGTATCTTCCTCTGTTTCAAGAATTTTTCCATCGAAATGAACTGTTGATTTTCCGCTTAAATGATATATAAGTTCGTTATATTTCAATTTTCCGCCGAAGGTTACTTTCGCGGCAGGATATTCATCTTTACCCACAAGTATGGCTCTGCCGATTTCTGTTATGATAAAGTTATTATTCATACTATCACCTTCTCTTATAATGCCATATTCATAGTATTAAGTCAATAATTTTGTAGCGAAAAGTATAAACGGAGTGTTTTGTGTATTTACATTTCCGATAATACAGATATACTTATGGTGAAAGGCGGTATTAATATGAACGAAAGAATCACGGCACTTGCCAAATTGACACTTGAAGGAAAGATGTATGCACACACCACAGAAACGAGATTTGACAGAGAGGATTTATTTCTTTCAAAACAACAGCGAGAGTCAAAAAGGCTTTGCGAATTTATATTAAATCAGGAGCCTGTTTTGACAGAATATTCCGCTATGACGGGTTTTTTCAACTGCGACAACACAGTTGTTGGCGATGCTTTCCACCGTATAGGACATAAATCCTTCCAGATTCTTGCCGAAGAATTTTACAAAAAGCCCATTGACAACCTTTCTACCTTTGAATGGCAGCATGCAACTGCAGATTATAAGAAAGTTCTTGAAAAAGGGCTTTCAGGAATAATTGACGAGATTGAAGATTCATTGAAAAAGCATACAATTCCCGAAGAAATAGAGTTTTTGAATGCTTTAAAAAATGTTGCAAACACATTTATTAAATGGGCACACAAATGCTCCGACAAAGCTCTGGAATTATCGAAAATTACAAGCAACGAAAAGCACAGACAAAACCTCACAAAATTGTCCGAAGCACTTCTCAGGGTTCCTGAAAATAAGCCCTCCTCTTTTTACGAGGCAGTTCTTACAATTTACGTATGTTTTTCCGCAGACCCCGACAGTGTAGGAACACTTGACAGATACCTTACCCCGTTTTATGAAACTGATATTAAAAATGGTACTCTTACAAAAGAAGAAGCAAAAGAATATCTGCAGGAGCTTTTCCTTATGCTTCAGGCGGCAACACATATAGATAACCCTAATTTTACAAGAGGTGGCGAGTCACACTTTTGCATAGGCGGATATTTAGAAAACGGCGAAGACGGATTCAACGAAGTATCGGAGCTTATACTTGAGAGCCTTCTTGAGCTTCCCACCTGGATTCCGCAAGTAACGCTTCGCTGGACAAAGAAAACTCCAAGAGAAGTATTCCGTTTTGCACTTGACTGTGAAAGAAAGGACCCACATAAGCGAATTGCTTTCCAGAATGATGAAAAGCGAATGAAGTGCTATACCGAAATCTGTGGTTTCCCATTTGAAAAGGCTGTAGGCTACACAACCGTAGGTTGTAATGAGCCGGCTTTTCTTGGTGCAATCGCAGGTAGTAACTCAAAAATAAATTTTGTCCGCAGTATCGAAACACTCTTTCACAGAAAATCAGAAAAAATAATAAGCACAAAAAGCTTCGACGAATTTTACCGGGCATTTCTTGAAGAAATGTTTTCCGACCTTGAAATTGCTTATGAATACGACAACAAATATAACAGTATTCGCGCAAAGGATATAAACTACCTTTCAAGCATTTTCTTTCAGGGGTGCATTGAAAAAGCAAAAAGTCTTACACAAGGTGCAGGCGATGTTGTGATTGCCTCCCCCATGTATATGGGAATTGCAAATGTTATTGATTCGCTCATAATCGTAAAGCAGTTTGTATTTGACGAGAAAATTATCACAATGGCAGAGCTTATTGATGCACTTAAGAACAACTGGCAGGGATACGAAGAGCTCCGTGCCGTAATTCTGAAAAAAGGTGACTTTTTCGGGAACGACACCGACAGGTCTAACTATGTAGCACAGAAGCTATATCAGAGCTTGTATGAATTCTTAAAGGATAAAACCAACCTCTTCGGCTACCACTGGCTTGTGGGCGACCTTACGGGATACCATCAGCACTATAAGTGGTTTGGCGAGAAAACAGAAGCCACCCCCGACGGAAGACAGAAAGGTGACGCCCTCAAATTCGGTCTCGGGCAAGGCGAAGGCAAGGACAGAAATGGGCTGACTGCACTTTTAAATTCCATTGCCAAGATTGACCCCAATGCTATCGGATGCGGATCAACGGTTACTAACATCACTATCGACGAACAGCTTGTTAAAAACGATGACAACTTTGAAAAAACTGTTGATATGCTTGAAACCTATTTCAAAAACGGTGGCGTGCATTTTCAGCTTACCTACGTCTCAAAAGAAGATTTGATTAACGCTAAGAAGACCCCCGAAGATTATAAAAACCTGCGTGTTCGAGTGTCGGGATTTTCTGACTACTTTGTCAAGCTTAATGAAGCATTACAGGATAATATTATCGAAAGGACTACTCAAAAATGAATCTGAGAAATAATAAAATACTGGTTTTCGGCGGTGGCAGCGGTATCGGAAAGGCTATCGCAAAAAGGTTTTGCGACGCCGGCGCAAAGGTGCTTATTGCCGGAAGAAATGAGAAAAAATTAAAAGATGCCGCAAATGAAATAAACAGCGGAAATTTGTATTACAAGGCTTTTGATATTACAAAGGTAAACGACCATATTACATTATTTGATGAAGTAGCTGAAACTTTAGGGGGACTTAACGGATTTGTAAATGCCGCAGCTTTGGGAACAAGCCAGTACACGGGCAGAGGCTATGAGCCGTGGGATATTACAGAGGATGAGTGGGACACTCTGACTGATATAAATTTCAAAGCAGCATTTTTCCTTATGCGTAACGAAATTGATTATATGCTTGCAAACAATGTGCGGGGCAACATTTTAAACATCGCTTCAAATGCGGTATGTATGGATATAGTCGGCAGTTACGGAGCTTCCAAGGAAGCAACTATCAAGTGGACAAGAGCATTTGGAAAACGATACGGGCATAATGGCATTATAATCAACGGCATAGCCCCCGGGGCAACATTTACGCCAATGATTTCACATTATGCAAACGACATAAATGCAAAATACGAACGTCACGCAATAGAACGTTTTATAAGACCTGACGAAATTGCAGAGCTTGCTTTTTACCTTATGAGTGATTTCGGTGAAATTATCTGCGGGCACACGGTTGTGGCAGACGGAGGAGATAATTGTGCAACAATTTAAAACGGTTTTGGGCGATATTTTGGAATGTTGAAGTGTGCAATTCAGGAGGTAAACAATGAAAGCAACAATATTTGACATAGAAAGAAATTCATATGTTGACGGTCCCGGAATACGTACAACGGTGTTTTTCAAGGGTTGTAATTTAAGATGTAAATGGTGTCATAATCCAGAAAGTCAGAATTTCAAAAAAGAAATCTTGTTTTATAAAAATAAGTGCACAAATTGCGGAAAATGCAAGGATATTACGGCAGATAACGAAAACTTTTTCTGCTTTAACGACGCAAAGGAAATCTGCGGAAAAGAATATACAGTTAATGAAGTTTTTAATGAAATTATAAAAGATAAAACCTTTTACGAAACCTCGGGCGGTGGCGTAACATTTTCGGGCGGAGAATGTATGCTGCAGATAGATTTTCTTTTTGAAATTTTAAAAAAATGCAAAGAAAACGGCATACATACCGCAGTTGATACCGCAGGATGTGTGCCGTGGGACAACTTTGAAGAGATACGCCCCTACACCGATTTGTTTTTGTATGATATCAAGGCTGTGAACAACGAAATTCATAAAGAATATACGGGTGTTTCGAATACTCTTATTCTTGAAAATCTTGCAAAGCTCCTGAAATCCGCTGCTTGTGTACGGGTAAGAATTCCCGTTATCCCCGATGTAAATGACAGCGAAGAAGAACTGAAAAAAATCAAAGCATTTTTTGACACAAACGGATATCCGGAAGAAGTTGAACTCCTTCCATATCATGCTATGGGAGAGCATAAATATACTGCACTTGGCAGGAAAGTTCAAAGTTTCAATATTCCCGACAAAGATAAAATTGAAGAATTAAAAAATATTATTTCCGACAAAAAAGGTTGATGCATCGCATCAACCTTTTTTTACCGTATAGGAAATTGCGTAATTTTATTCGCGTGAAGCTATGTTCGACATTTGCAGGTGCGCGACATGGGTGAAGCGGCACGCTTCTTTTTTAATTGTATGAAAGTAAAGTTTTGACAAAAGGAGAAAAATGTGTTAATATGCTTAATAACAGAGCAATTTGTTGAGAAAAAGGAGATTTATTATGACTTGGGTAGTTTTAATAATCGTAGTTGCAATTATTGCGGCATTTCTTGATTCTGTTTTCGGGAAAGTCGTAATAGCTTCCGGAGTAGTTGCACTGGGACTTTTGCTGCTTTACTGGATTACAAGAATAGTTTTTCTCATAACACTGGCGAAAGTTTGTGCAGTTGTTATGGTTATTGCGCTGGTTATAGCAATACTTACCGCAATTTTCAGTTAAATTAAAAAGTTGGAGTAGAGAACTCGGCTCTTTACTCCAACTTTTTAATTTATGATTTATAGTATTTCGCCTGCGGCGTACATAATAGCAAGCTTTGCGCTTTCATAAGTAAGTCCGCCCTGTAAAAATCCTACATACGGCTCCTTAATCGGTGCATCTGCACTTAATTCAATGCTCGCGCCGGATACAAACGTACCTGCCGCCATAATTACCTGATGCTGATAACCCGGCATATCCCAAGGCATCGGAATAGCATAGCTGTCAATGGGAGATGCTTTCTGAATGCCCTGAATAAACCTTATAAGCTTATCCTTGTCGTTAAATTTAATGGCCTGTATTATATCATAATGATTCCCGTCGGGGAGAGGATTAACCTCGTAGCCCATTTTAGAAAGAAGCGCTCCGGCGAAAATTGCACTTTTAATCGCCTGTGCAACGGTGTGAGGAGCCATAAAAAGCCCCTGATACATAAATCTGTTCTGCCCGATTGTTGCGCCACATTCTTTGCCTATTCCCGGTGCAGTAGTTCTGTTTGCGGCAAGCTCAATATATTTTGCTTTGCCTGCAATATAACCTCCTGTCTGAGCAATTCCGCCACCGGTGTTTTTTATAAGCGAGCCAACTACCATATCTGCTCCGAACTGTGTTGGTTCGGTTGTTTCTGCAAATTCCCCGTAGCAGTTATCAACAATACAGCAAATATCGGGATTTATCCCGTGAACAAAAGAAATAGCTTCTCCAAGTGCCTGGCTGCTTAAGGTATCCCTCCAGTCATATCCTTTTGAACGCTGAAGAATAACTGCCCTTACATCGGGAGTAAGGGCTTTTTTTATTCCATCAAGATCAATTTTTCCATCTATCAGGTCAACCTGCTTATATCCGATGCCGAATTCTTTAAGATTTCCTCCTGCATTTCCTGAAATGCCAATAACTTCCTCAAGAGTATCGTATGGTTTTCCTGCACCGGCAAGAAGGGTGTCACCGGGTCTCAGAACAGAAAACAGAGAAATTGCAAGACAGTGTGTACCGTTTACAATGTTGTGCCTTACAATTGCGTCCTCCGCACCGAAAACATCGGCATAAATGCTTTCAAGTGTTTCCCGACCAACATCTCCGTAACCGTATCCGGTTGAGGGATAGAGACAATTTTCACCTACACGGTGCTTTATAAATGCATCAAGCACCTTCTCCTGATTTGCCATTGCTGTTTTGTCAACTTTGTCAAGGAGGGGAGCAATCTCTTTTTCTACCTCTTGCGCAAGCAGTCTTATCTCTTGCTTTATTTCCATAATTTATTCCTCCAGTATTCCTTTTTCTCTTATTTTTGTCAAAAACTCTTCTATGTCTTCGGAAACTGTTTTTTCGTCAACATCATACTCTGCCATAACTGCTGAAATCATTTCTTCTTTTGTTGTTTCGTTTTCAAGCAGCTTCCAGAAAAACATTCCTGTTTCATTAAGTGTCAGCATTCCGGAAAAATCCGCATCGCTGCCAACGGAAACGACAATGTTTTTCCCTGCGACTGAGCTCAATATGTAACCGTCTTTTATTTTCATTTAAAAACATCCTTTCTGTCGGTTATAATAGCATATAAGAAATATAAAATCAATAGTAAATAAATTGTCTTTTGATAAAAATATTTTTTGATGCGGATTCTAGCTTTTTTTCAACATACTAAATGTTTTGAAATCCGGCTTTCCGTTATAAAAAATTCTGAGCACATCATCAAACACTTCAATTTCAGGTGCAGCTTCTCTGAATAAGGTCATACAGGAACGAAGTTTTATTGCGTCAATAGAAGAGCCCATTATTTCTAAAGCGGTTTTTTCGCTATGCTGCGTAACGGCTTTGGCAATTTCAATCAATCTTCCGCTTAGAATAGGGTCCTGCATATAAGCTATGGCTTCTTCAAGACCGCTGATTCCGTAAAATTCAGCATTGTAGCTCTTTCCGAGCCCTTTTAAATTAGGGAAGATATACCATATCCAGTGGGTTTGTTTTGAACCGTTTTGCATTTCTCTGAGAGCTGTTTCATAGCTGAAGCTTTGTGCGTCGTGAAATCTTTTCAGGTTAAAATCATCCATTAAATTTCCTCCGTAATTTATTTTATGAAGTCTTCAAGCTCTTCTGCCCATGTGTACGGGACTGCCAGATTTCCTTTTCCTGTTCCAAGTTCTATATCCGGCTTTCTGTTGCCGTGATAATCACTTCCACCGCTGCACTTCAGTCCAAATTCCTTTGCTAAAAGCAGGGATTTCTCGGTTTCCTCAGAGCTGTAGGAAGAGTAAAGGCACTCCATTCCGATAAGCCCTTTTTTTGTAAGTTGAGGCAAAAGCTCCCTGAGATTTTTTTCGTTTAAGTTTAGAAAAGGATGTGCAAGAACGGGAACTGCGCCTATATTCTTTAAAAAGTCCAGCATTTCAAAAACTGATATCCTCTTTGGCTCTTTATAAAAACCGCATTCAGGTGACAAAAGTGTCCTGAAAGCTTCCAAAATAGATGCTGTGTAGCCTTTCCTTGTAAGTTCTTCGGCAATATGTGCTCTATTGAAAGATCCTGAGGGGGTAGAGCTTTTTATCCGTTCAAAATCTATGGAATAACCTGCTTTGTTAAGCAGATGAATTAACTCAAAATTACTTTTTTCTTTTCGCTTTTTTACATCCTGCATCAGGTAAGATACCTGAGGGAAAGAGCTTTCCGGTATGAAAAGACCGAGAAGATGCAGCTCTGTTCCAAGATAATCAACAGAAAATTCTGCTCCTGCAATAGCTTTGATTTTTTTACCGTTTGCTGCTTTTATAAATTCAGACAGACCGTCAACCGTGTTGTGGTCACATAAAGCAACTGCACTAAGACCGGATTTTAATGCGATGGAAACAATTCCGGCAGGAGTATCTGTTCCGTCGGAATAAACGGAATGTGTGTGTAAATCGCACAGTTTCATTGCAGAATCACCACCCTTTTTTACCTTATAGGAATTTGCGTAATTTTATTCGCGTGAAGCTATGTTCGACATTTGCAGGTGCGCGACATGGGTGAAGCGGCAAGCTTCTTTTTTATCGTATAGGAAATTGCGTTTTTTATCGCGAGCAATATTTGTGGGTTTTAAGTTAAGTTTGGACGCGACGTGGGTGAAGCGGCACGCTTCTTTTTTATTGTAACACAGTAAGCGGAAAAAGTAAAATAGAAATTTAAAAAAGGAAAAATTGAATAAGCATAATAAGCACTGTTTTTAATTGACAATTTTTGAAAAAAGTGTTAAAATAAAAAAGGCAGTCGTCGATGAAAATGATACAGTAAATTCACACATAAGCAACTACGAAAGAAGAGGGGATTTTATGAAACAGTATAAAGCAGTAGCAGGTCCTAAGAGCGTTAGTGTTGACAAAGGTAACACACAGGCAGCATTCGATATGTTTGCAGATATTATTAACGGTGAAGCAAGAAATGGTTGGACATACCATTCAATGGAAACAATTACCGTAACTGAAGCTCCCGGTTGTTTTCAGCAGCCGACACCCGTGAACTACTATATGTTGATATTTGAAAAAGAAGCATAATCTATAAAAACAATGCTTATGTGTGGATTTTTGTAAAACGGAGGATTTTCGGTGAAAAGTATTGAATTTTCTGAAGAAGATTTTGGAAATATGAATGTTTTGGCACAACAATTATTCAGTGATGAAAACAATCCTACGTCGTGCAACTACAAAAGAATACTAGTCAGACCTAAAATTAACTGGATTAAAATTCTGCTGATTCTGGTGGGGAATGTAGTGCTTTTGGGCGTGTGTTTTTTTGCTTCTTACTTTGTAAGCCGATCTTTGATTGTCAGTAGTGTGACTGCTTGTCTGGTCTTTTTTATTTTTATGGTGATATATCTGAAAAAGACAGCCGTTTTAATGATACAAATATATCAAAGATACGCTCCGGCGCACATAAGGAATAAATGCAGGTTTGAACCTTCCTGCTCTGAATATATGAGATTATCCATAGAGAAGTATGGTCTTGTAAAGGGATTAAAAAAGGGAGCAGGCAGATTAAAAAGATGCAACATTGATAACGGTGGTTTTGACTATCCGTAAAAATCATACGGATAATTATATAAGGAGAAAATGGTTATGACTACAAAAAAAATTAAGAGGAGTCTTAATGAACAAATACCGTGTTACTTATACAGGTTAATGCTTATGGCTTTTATGGGGGCATTTGCATTTATAACATTTATGGGTAATTTTTATGCAACTTCGGCAATGCTCGGAGCGATTTTGCTGGCTTTTGCCGTTGTGAAAGTATCAAAAAAATATGAAACATATTTCGACTCATCATCGGATGCTAGATTGTTGATAGTTTTGTCCTTGATTTGTTTCGTTTTCAAATTTGCGTGGATTTATTTTAAGAGAATAGAGCCACAGGTGGATTACGAAACTTTTTATGATGTAGCTGCTGCTTTGTCAGAATCGTGGAAAACACCAAACCGTTATGTTGCTTTGTTTCCGCATATATTGGGATATTCGACATTTTTAAGTATTTTTATGAAAATTTTCGGACAGAGCGTATTTTTGGCAACAATGCTGAATGTCGTTTTGTCTGTAATTTCCGGTGTTTTTATATATAAAATTGTCAAGAATTTAATTTCAACCACTTCTGCAGTATTAGCTTTTTCTTTGTGGACAATTTGTCCTTCGCAGACGATATATAACTGCCTGGTGTTGTCTGACCCGCTTTATACAACATTTATACTTGGATTTGTATATCTTGTCATTGTGATATCACAGAAAGAAGAAGCTTTAAACTGGAAAAAAATGCTGTTTTACGGTGCTTTAGCGGCCGTTATTTTACAGTGCATTAACGTAAGCAGACCCATTGCAATGGTGCTTGTTATTGCAATGCTTATCTGGATTTTTGTATTAAGATTCAAAGAGCTGTTTCATAAAGCTTTTTTTTGTAAGTGGCTATCTTTTTTTGCGGCATTGTTTGTTGTGTATTTTTCTCTGGGAAGTTTGTGGAATGTGCATTTTACCTCCAGAATAGGGGAAGCAGCCGCATCTGTACCTGGATATAATATTTATGTAGGTTTCAATGAACAGTCGAAGGGATCGTGGAATCAGGAAGATTCCGCTTTGCTTTCCTACTACAACGACCAGGAGGGAGCAACGGCTGACTGGGCGCAAAAGCAGATGCTGGGTGAAGCTAAAACCAGAATAACTTCCGGTAACATTGATTTTGTCAGACTTTTCATGAGTAAGCTATACGTTTTTCTGGGTGATGATACTGCTTGCGTAGAGTATTGTAAGACTATAATTCCGGAAGTTGGATATATGAATTCAATTTGTAATATCTTTTATTATTTTACAGTATTATTGAGTATTTTAGGTGCATGTAAAATGCTGAAAACCTCCAACAAATCTCCGGTATATATTTTACCGTTGTATGTAATTGGTATAATATGTGCTCAGATGCTTGTTGAGGTTGCGGGAAGATATCATTACAGTGTTATACCTTTTCTTATAATAATATCTCAATTTTATCTATTCAGAAAAAGAAAGGAAGGCATTATGCCTGAAGGTGAAAAGAAATGAAACCGATATTATATATGGTAATTCCCTGTTATAACGAGGAAAAAGTATTGCCAATCACGGCACCGCTTTTTCTTGAACAGCTTGAGCTAATGCAGGAGAAAAATCTGATCTCACAAGAAAGCAAAATAATGTTTGTGAATGACGGCAGTAAGGACACAACATGGGAAATTATAAAGAATCTTGCCAGTGAAAACAAGTCGTTTGTCGGCATTTCTCAGAGCCGTAACCGCGGACATCAGAACGCTGTTCTTGCCGGACTTATGGAAGCAAAGGACAAATGTGACATTACTATCTCAATTGATTGCGACGGACAGGATGATATTTCTGTTATGACGCAGATGGTTGAAGAATATTTATCCGGCTCGGAAGTGGTTTACGGCGTAAGAAGCAGCAGGAAAACAGATACCTTTTTCAAAAGAGCTACTGCTGAAGGTTTTTACAAGTTCCTGAATGCTATGGGGGCAGAGGTGGTGTTCAATCATGCGGACTACCGACTGATTTCTTCCAGAGTTTTGAAGGAGTTTGCAAACTTCAGGGAAGTTAATCTGTTCCTGCGCGGAATGATTCCTCTTGTGGGATTTAAATCAAGCTCAGTTTACTATGAGCGTAAAGAAAGATTTGCCGGTGAAACTCATTATCCTCTCAGTAAGATGCTTGCACTTGCAATTGACGGAATTACAAGCCTTTCTGTCAAACCTCTCCGATTGATTTCAACCCTTGGCATAATTATGTCAGCCGGTAGTGTGATTGGCTTGATATGGGCTATTGTAGCAAAATTTGTCGGGATAACTGAGGCGGGCTGGGCAAGTATCGTTGCAGCTATTTGCTTGCTTTCTTCTGTACAGCTTATATGCATAGGTATTATCGGGGAATATATAGGTAAAATATATATGGAAGTGAAAAACAGACCCCGGTATATTATCAGCGAAAGAACTGAAGAAGATTAAAAGAATGCCTTTTGGAATTGCAACTGTTGCAGTCTCAAAAGGCATTGTTGTTTTGCTATATGGCTGAAATATACGGAGTTTATTGGCCTTTTGTGCGTGTTTTGTTATGCTTTTAAGAGTGCGAAATGTGATGGGAGTTTATAAATGATAAAGTATTTAAGCAATGTTCAGGATATGTCACAGTCTCATTATAAATTGTTTTGTGATTTCTATGAAAAAGATTCAGACCATTTCCTTAAAATCAAGAATGATATTTTTGACATTTGCAAGTGTACAATTTTTTATGATGACAAAGAGAACAAGGAGCTTTATAAAACGGATTATGATTTTGACGTTTCAAAAGTAAACCTTTATGTGCTGATAGTTTCTTCAAGCGTCCTGTTTGATTCAGGTTTTGACAGGCGGAGATTTGATGCAGCAATCGAAGCTAAAATCCCGGTTCTTCCGATTATGGTTGAAAACGGTCTTGAAGCAATTTTTAACGAAAAATTTGCAAATATACAGTGTATAAACGCTTGCATTGAAAATGTTGATTTTACTGCAATCCCATATTTGGAAAAAATCCGCCTCTTTTTAACACAGGCACTTTCGCTTGCGTATGACTTTGGTAAACTTCGTAAGTCTTTCGATGCCACGATATTCCTCAGTTACAGAAAAAAAGACAGGAAGTATACCCAAAAGCTGTTTGATATCATTCATTCAAGCGATGAACTGAAAAATATTGCAATCTGGTATGACGAGTTTTTGGTTCCCGGAGAAGATTTTAATGACAGTATAAAATCGGAACTTCAGAATAGTGCAATTTTTATTCTTATGGTAACCCCCAGCATACTGGAAGAGGAAAACTATATCAAAATTGTAGAATATCCCATTGCAAAGTCTTTGCATAAAACGATTGTTCCGATAGAGGCAGTGAAGACCAATGCAGATGAGGTTAAGTCAAACTATCCTGCACTTCCGGAAATAATATCGTCTTCGGAAACTGATCGTATAAAAGATATTATAAAAAAGCTACTTGCAGAAAATGGAATTGTTATCAGCGAGAAAACTCCCGAACGGGACTTCTTTATCGGCTTGGCTTTTCTTAAAGGAATATATGTAGAAAAGAACGCTGACATAGCAATGAAAATGATAAGCAGCGCAGCTATGGAAGGGGTATCAGATGCAATACCCGCTTTGGTTTCAATGTATAAGTACGGTGACGGTTGTGCAATTGATACAGAAAATGCGGCTTTATGGCAAAAAAAATATATAGACCAAAGAAAATTCGACTTTGAGAATTCTTCAACTAAGGAAAATGCAGAAAATGTTATTGCAGCATACAAAGAATTGGCTGATATTTATGTCTGCGGCAAAAATACAGATGCGGCTGCTGCGTCTTTTATGGAAATAGTCAGATTTATGTCTGCATCAGTGTTTGTAAACGAAAATTTTGCGAAAATTCATATTGCGGAGGCTTATGAATCGGCAGCGCTTCTTCTTATTAAAACAGGAAATTACAGTGAAAATTGCTATAGTTACATAGAAAAAGCTATCGGAATCCGAAGAGAAATATATATGTCAGATACTGTTGAAAACTCTGTGGTAGACCTTATTTATGCTTATATATTACTTGCAAAATGTCAGTATGAGAGCGATAACATAATCGGGCTTAAAACGACCATAAAAGTGAATCTTAAAGAGCTTAAAGAAAAGCTTCTTGAATACAGGGGTTCAGGTGTGCCTTCAAACTCACTGCAAACGCTTAAAAAAGTCTTGTTCAACCTCAGCAGTATAGGAGAATACTACAATCGGTTAGATATGGAGGAACAGGCTTTTGTTTTCATAGGTGCTGCAGCAAATCTTTCAGAGGCAATAAATAAATACTATAATGATTCAAGCACAAATATTATTGCCTATAATACCTTTAAGAACGATGGTGAGCAGCATATCGGAATAAACGTTGAAAACCACCTTAACGCTGCAGAATTAGCTTTTTCAAAGGCTCATGATGTTGCACTGAAGTTAATTGACAGAAGCAAAACTGTTGAAATTCGCATGATTGTTGCAGAAAGCTATCTGAATCTTGCCCGTGTACGGCACAGACTGAAAAACGAAGAAGATACTGTTGAATATTTAAAGACCGCACTTCGGTTGTATAGTGAAATTTCTGAGGATATTCATACAATCCCGTTAAAACAGCAACTTTATAAATGTTACTATATGGCCTCAGAAATATATACGGATTTAAAACTCACGGAAAAAGCATATTCGTTACTTGATAAGGGGCTTGAGATTAACAGTGCAATTATAATGGAAACCCCATTGTCGATTTATAAACTTGAAATGGCTGAAGCTTTGAAAACAAAGGGAGAAATGCTTAAAAAACAATGGGAATTTGATGAAGCGTTGGAATGTTTTGAAAAAAGACACAATCTTGTTTTAAATGCTTTTTATAAAAATGCACATGTACTGCTGGTAGCTGAGAGCTATACAACGCTTATTGCTGCACATAAAAGTGTCGGAAATATTCAGGAGGCGAATGAGCTTACAATGCAGCTTAATGCTTTTAAAAGTAAGTATGATTACTTCTTTAACGGAAATGTAACTTTATATAAATCTTAATCAGGAGGAAAAATGATATGTTCTGTCAAAAGTATGGAGATGTAACTGTTAAAACCGAAGAAATGCCAAAAAGAGGAAACTGCCTTAAAATATCAAAACCGGACGGGGTATATATTCTGGCTGATTTTTGCGGTATGAATCCGATGCTTGTTCCGGATGGAACAAATGCATATTTTTTCGGAAATAAGCTTATAATTGTAACCAGATGGGCGGATATAACCGAAGACGAAATGGATCTTTTTGAACAAGGAGAAATAGAATTGGCTATACATCCCTGTCAATGCGTTCAGTTCAGTATTAAAATCGGTGGGAATTGGGGAGATGTAATAACAACTCTTCATAATTTCAGTAAGCTTCATAACGATGCGGAAGCTCCGGTTGACGAAATAATCTTCATCTTTTCAGATACTCACAACAGTGATTATATAATCTCACGAAATGTCAAACTTCCAAAATATTTGCAAAATTTTCTGAAAAGGGCAAATCAAAACAGCTTGCAGCATTTTTCTTTGGATGACAAGATGGGTTTAATTTTGCAAGCTGCAAAAAGTGATCCGGATAAGGACGAATTTGACTTTATTTATGATTTATGCTATGAAAAAACAAAGGAATTTTTTCAGATTGCAAGAGAATGTGAACTTTCAGATATTCCTGATGGAATCTATGTTACAGTAAGTTCGGATAACGAAATAATTGATATTCATCAGAACGAAGGGGCTGATGATGTTCAAATGTCAGACGAAGTAAAAATGTATACAGAGCTTGCCAAAATGGGAATTGACGATGCACAGTATAATCTTGGCGTTTGCTATGAGCGTGGAGATGGTGTAACACAAGATTTTAAGCAGGCTGTGTATTGGTATAAAAAGTCTGCGGAGCAGGGAAATGCAAAGGCACAGCACAATTTGGGATTATGCTATTTTAACGGATATGGAATAGCACCTGACCATACAGAAGCGGCAAGGCTTTTCCGTCTTTCGGCAGAACAGAATGATATGTATGCCCAATATAATCTTGCGGTTCTTTTGATGAATGGTGACGGAGTAGAGCAAAATTTCTTTGAGGCTGTAGAATTGCTGAAAGCCGCAGCAAAAAACGGACATCCTCAGGCAAAAGACATAATTGACAGATTACCTATGTGATTTGTCAGCTGTTATTTGGTTTGATTTATTGTGGAATAAATATAGAGAAAAATTTTGTTGTTGGGTGTTGTTTGATATATTTAATATACTGTGTTGGTGAAATATGTCAATATGTTCTAAAATTTGTAAAAAATAAGCTTTTGTGTACAATGTACTAATTCAATAATGAATTACAGTTTGGTTGTTTTGTCAATTGTACAAATCCCACCTTTTTCCTTACATAAAAATTCCACGGTTGCACACAATAGAAATGTAAATCAAACCAAAAGGAGCATTTATATAATGAAAGCAACAGGAATTGTAAGAAGAATAGACGACCTAGGTCGTGTAGTTATACCCAAAGAAATCCGTCGTGTTCTCCGCATCCGCGAGGGCGATCCACTTGAGATATTCACGGAGCGCGATGGGGAAGTAATCTTCAAAAAATACTCACCGATTGGAGAGCTTGGTGAGTTTGCTGCAGGTTATGCAGAAACTCTTTCCAAAACAAGCGGTTTAGCCGTTGTTATCACTGATAAGGACAGTGTAATTGCTGTTTCGGGAGCGCCTAAAAAGGAACTTGTTGAAAAGAGAATCAGCGAAGATGTTGAAAAAACAATGGAAAAGAAAAATATCTTTGTTATTGATTCAACGGGAGGGGAAGGACTCCCGGTAGTAAAAGGCTCTGAAAAGTATTTTGCAGGCGTAATTGCCCCCATTATAAGCGAAGGCGATTCAATAGGCTCTGTAATGATGGTGTCAGAAAGAGAGTCTATGCCTGTGGGTGAAGTTGAAAAAAAGCTTTGCCAGAGTGCGGCAGGATTTTTGGGAAAGCACATGGAAGAATAAAAAAATTGTACATTTTGGGGACAGTCCCCAAAATGTACAATTTTTTTTACCGTATAGGAATTTGCGTCAAATTATGACGCAGGAAACTTTGTTTGCACTCCTGTGAGGGTGCGACGTGGGTGAAGCGGCACGCTTCTTTTTTAGAGATAGAATTCAGTGGACTTTTTGCAATGTGCTTTTCTTATTTTTGCAATTTACAAGGAAAATTTATCGTGGTAAAATGATTATAAAAGAAATTTTTCAATCTTTTTATGGAGGAAAAGCTATGATTGCTGAAAAATGGTGTTTGCTTGTTTGTCTTGCGGACAACTGCTGGAACGATTCTCCCACAAGACCTGACTGTCAGGGAGAGATTTATTATAAAAAACTGAGGGCAGATGTAAAGGCATGGAACGAAATAGTTGATTGTGCGGCTGAAAACGGCTGCGACAGTATTCTTCTTGATATTGCAAACGGTATAAGGTTTGATTCCCACCCCGAAATTGCCGTTGAGGGGGCGTGGACACCTGAATTTATGCGGTCAGAGGTAAAGCGTCTTCGTGACGAAAAGGGGATAAAACTGTATCCCCGACTTAACTTTTCTGCAGGTCACGATGCGTGGCTTGAGGAATATTCCAGAATGGTTTCAACACAACGATATTATGAGGTGGCGAGGGAGCTTATTCACGAAGTTTGCGACATTTTTGACACCCCCGAATTCTTTTCACTTGTCCTTGATGAGGAAAACTGGACAAATCAGCAGCGGTACGATTTTGCCTGCTATCGTCAGTTTGATCTTGTGTGGCACGATGTGGAATACCTGTGTAACTGCATCCGAGAAAAAGGCGTAAGACCTGCCATTGGCGGTGACTATTGCTGGTCATATCCCAAAGAGTTTATAAAGAATGTCAAAAAGGATGTCCTTGTGTGTAACTGGCTTTACGGCAGTTTTTACGGTGATGCACAAAATCCACTTCCGACTGACGAATGGAGCACAAACCGCTACAAAAGCTTCAAGCTTCTCACTGAAAACGGATTTGATATTATGCTTCAGGGCGGAGCAAATGTAAACACTCATAATTTTGAGCATACAATCCGCTACGCTCTTGAAAACCTTAATCAGGACAAAATTCGCGGTATGATTATCTGCGGAAGCTGGGCGGCGCCTATGGATGACAGCAAGTATTGGTATATGGATGCCATATACCAGGCAAAGTACGCAAGGGAAAAGCTTTTGGGAGGTAAATAATATGAAAGACACACTCTATTTAATGCTCTCTCTTGGAGATAATTTCGGCATAGATTCAACCACCCGTGCCGATTATGCAGGTAATGTGTTCAATACAAGAATAATTACCGAGAAGGCAGCCTGGGATCAGGTTGTGGACTTTGCAAAGGAAAATGGCGTAGAAGCTCTTGTTATAAATATCGGTGATGCAATTTGCTATAAATCCCATCCCGAACTGTGGATTGAAGGGGGATGGACTCCTGAATATATGACGGAGGAAGTAAGACGTCTTCGTTCTATGGGCTTCAAGGTCTATCCGAAACTGAATTTTTCCGCGGCACACGATGCTTGGCTCGGTATTTACGGCAGAATGCTTTCCACCCCTGATTATTATGAAGTAGTTAAAGACCTTATTTATGAGGTGTGCGATATATTTGAAACTCCCGAACTTTTCCACATCGGTATGAATGAAGAAGGGGAGGACAGTCAGCGTAACCTCACCTATGCGTGCTACCGACAGCACGAACTACTGCTTCACGATGTTAAGTTTATGCTTCAGTGCGTAAGAGATAAAGGGGTAAGACCATGGATGTGGGCGGATGCTTTTTGGAAAGACTTTGAAACTTTTGAAAAAAACATCGGAAAGGATGTTGTGGTAAGTCCGTGGTATTTCGGTCATATGTTCCCGGATGTTTCGGCACCGCTTCCCGATGACCCTTACGATATAAAAAAGCGTGAAAGCTACAGAAAACTTACCGAGGCAGGATACGATATTATTCCTGCCGGCTCCATAGATTCAACCTTTAACCTTGAACATAATTTAAGATTTACTCTTGAAAATGCCGTTCAGGATAAAGCACAGGGACTTCTTATTGTTACCGGACGCAGTACAACAGAAAGAAATAAATTCCGCATTTTTGCGGCAATTCAGGCGGCTTCAAGTGCGAAAAATAAATGGAGCAAACTGTTATAAAAACAACGAATGAGAAGGTAGTGAATTTTATTGTTGACAATAGTGCTTCCATATCCCGATGCGGAAAAGTATTATGAACTTTGGGCACATGATGAAAATAAAATTGATTTTGAAAACGACAAGGAATCTGCCGTAAGATGTACGGTTTCTTATGCGGCAGAGGAACTTTGTGTTTATCTTAATAAATGCGGAATAAAGACCTCTGTATCTCACGAAAAAGGCGATAGAAACATTATTCTCAAGTGTCTTGACAAAGACGGAGAAGAATTCAGAATATACACTGACGGCAGTGATGCTGTTCTGGAAGGCAATTCTAGAAAAGGACTGCTTTATGCAGTGTATGAATTCCTTGAAGCACAGGGAATTCGCTGGTATTCTCCTACAGAGGAATTTGTCCCTGAATTGAAGAAACTTATTGCCGTTGAATGTAAAAATTATAAATACGATATGCCTGACGGCAGAGGGTTTCATTTTGAAGGACTTCTCAAAGAATCAATGAGCCTTACCGTATGGATGGCGAGAAACAGAATGAACATACACGCTTGTTTTCCGAATACGAAAAAACTTCAGCAGAAGCTGTGCTTCACTCTTAAAACAGGTGGCCACGTTTTTACAAAAATTCTTAATCCGAAAAACGTTGATGAGAACGGCGGATATTATATTGAAGTGCACAAAGACTGGTACGGTAAGCGTGAAGGCGAAATAAATGAGAAAAATGCCATTAACGTTCAGTTCTGTGTTACCAATGAAGAATTACTTGACAAGCTTGCGGAAACTGTCATTGATAAAATAAAGACCGACTGGAAAGACCAATCGGTGTTTGAACTTGCAGGCTTTGATACCTGGGGGGCAAGTTGTAATTGTGAAAAATGCAGTGCCCTCGGAAACGGAACGGACAGAACTCTGCATTATCTTTCACATATAAGAAAAAGAATTGACCAGGCGTATCGTGATGGTATTATTGACCATAATATAAGACTTTCATTCGATGCTTATGAGGGTACAGATACCCTTGAAGCACCTGAGAATCCCGTTCCCGAGAATCTTATAAAAGCGGGAGACTATCCGCTTTTTTGCCCGATTTTAAGGTGCTACCACCACGATTTAAGCGACGATACTTGCGGCAAAAACAGAATATATAAACGTACTCTCAATGACTGGACAAAAACAGGTATGATGCTTGCGATGAATGAGTATTATAACGTTTCAAAATATGAGGATTTGCCGCTTCTTTTCACGGAGAGGATAATAAACGACGTTAAGTATTACATAGACTGCGGTGTGACGGAAATTGAGTATATGCACACCCCCGTCCTCGACTGGGGAGTGAGAAGTCTTAATCAATATGTGCTTGCTAATATCAGCCGTGACAGAAACTGCGATACTGACAAGCTTATCGGCAAGTATTTTGACGATATGTACGGAAAATATGCAGAGCGTGCAAAAGAGGCTTACCGACTTATCGAGGACGCCGTGAGCTATTGCGGATCATGGCGTAACTGGTTTGACACAAGTATTCTCACACACCTTTCCGAGTGGGACGGAAAAATCCCCGCAAAGCCTTTTTATAACGAATCCCACCTGGGAGAAAATGCCGTAGCAAGCGGTTATGAAACTGTAAAAAAGCTTGAAAAAGCTTTGAGGGAACTTCGGAAAATAAGAACGGAAGAAACAGAATCTCTTTCTCCCGAACTTTTTACTGACGAAAGCACTGCCCTTAACCCTCAGGATATGAGAAAAAAGCCCGAGGGAGAGGCACTGCTTTCAAAAATCAACGAAGATATCCGCGGAATTTTGTACGGTGTTGATGTTTTCAGGATGATGGTGCTTTGCCTTGATTATTACAACTGTCTTTATGAAAAACGTGATGATGAAGAAAAACTGTATTCCGAAATTTCCTCGCTTGCGGAGCGTATGAGCGAATACACTTATGGTATAGTTTATCTTGACTATGAGCCTGATACTCAATTAAAGGATGCACTTACAAGATCACAACTTAAGACTCTGTATTATAAAATCACCGCAAACAGATGAAGCTATAAAGGAGATGTAAAAAAGTCCAGAAAGCAAAAAGGTAACTTTTTAAATGCGAAATTCGGAGTGCGAAGTGCGAAGTGAAGGTGAATTTTTGCTGAAGCAAAAATCTTCATTTTAATAAAAGGATTTTCTATTCAGAGAAAATCATCCATCATTTCGAATTTCGAACTTCACATTTCGAATTTGCAATAGCTTAGTTTGTCCATTCTGAAGCATTTTTTTATCCCCGGATATTTAGGTTTCCGACGGTGAATGTCCATAATACGCCCGATAGCTTCTGTAAAAAGAGGAATAGTCAGAAAATCCGTATTTATGGAAAACCTCTGTAGGAAGTGACCCTGAAAGGATTTCAAGGCGTGCTATGGCAAGACGTTTTTCGGTAATATATTTTTTGGGGCTTTTACCGAGGTGTTTTGAAAAAAGCTTGTGAAGATTGCTTTTTGAAATATAAAGTTCATCGCACATATCTTCGAGGGTGAAAGGGTTAGTGATGTTTTTACTTATAAATTCAATGATTTTCGTAAATGTTGAATCGGAAATGTAGTTGTCGTACGGCACAATTCCGGAGGTTTCCTTTGTTTCTATCGCGATATTGTAAAAGATTTCCTCAACTACATTCAAGATGATTTTGCAAAGAGAATCACCCGAAAAATGTCTGCAGTAAAAATCAATTTTTTCAAACAAGGAGAGGAAATATTCAGGCTTTTCCGTACAAAAAACATTTGCCCCAGAGGGAATTTCTTCATATACTTCGGGGTGAATTACAGATGGGTCAAAAATCACATCAAATCTGTCATAATACGCCGTTTCGTTAAAGTTTATGATGTGACGGGTATTAGGTGGGGTAAGGATTATGCTGCCGGGTTTTACACTGAAAATTTTTTCATCGGCAATGAAGGTAGCATCGCCCGATTTCAAAAAAATCATTTCATACCCCGTATGTGACTGGGTTTCAATACCCGGCCAGGACATATCCTCAAAGGAGATATGGTCATATTTTAATATGTCATTATAAAACTCGGAAATCGTATTACGTATCATAAAATCACCCTATGAGAATAGTAACACAACAGTGGACTTTTTGCAATATAAATTTATTTTGAAAGGATTGTTTATTATGAAAATTTATATCCATACCGACCTTGAAGGTGCAACGGAGGTTAATTCCATAAATCAGGTTTTCCCTTTTTACACACCTGAAAATAAAGAGGCGTGCCGAGCGCTTGCCTATGATACCGATGCGGCAATCAAGGGTGCGTTTGACTCAGGTGCGGACGAAGTGTATGTTCTTGACTGCCACGGCCCCGGGGATAATATTGATAAGAGTCTTATCGACAGCCGTGCCGTTCTTGACGGGGGACACAAACATTGGTGGCAGAGCCTTGATGAAAGCTTTGATGCAACCTTCTTTATAGGTGCTCACGCTATGGCAGGTACACAAAATGCTTTCCTTGACCATACCCAGTCGAGTATAGAGTGGTTTAATTATTACATAAACGGCAGAAAAGTCGGGGAACTTGGTCAGTGGGCAATGGTGGCAGGTCATTTCGGTGTACCTCTTGCCATGATGTCGGGAGATGATGCGGCAGTCCGTGAAGCACATAGCTTTTTCGGAGATATTGAGTGTGTCAGCGTTAAAGGAGCTAACTGCAGAAACACGGCACAGCTTTACGATACAAAAAAATCACGGCAGGAAATTTATGATGCATCCTTCCGCACTGTGAAAGCACTTAAGGAAGGGAAGAAATTTCTCCCATATAAACCGACTATGCCTGCGGAGATAAAGTTAGAACTCTATCGTACAGACTACTGTGACATATACCACGAAAATTATCCCTGGACTGAAAGACTTGATGCGAGAACCCTTCGTTATGTAATAAACACAGGGCTTCAGTGGGATATGGCTGAAAACAAATAAAAACTGCATATTTGAGACTTATACTCAAATGTGCAGTTTTTTTGATTTGACTGTGTCGTTTTTTGCAGTTTACGGCAAAATATATTGAAAATATTTACAGCAAAATTCACGAATGGTATAATAAAAACAGTGATTATTCTGCTTTTGCAGCAGTAGCTTTTTTACGAAAATCAGATGGTGACATTCCGCATGAGAGTTTGAAGGTTTTATGATAATATGATGCACTTCGATAGCCAACACTTTCCGCTACCTGATTGATTGTCAGTGTAGTATTTGCGAGAAGCTTTTTAGACATTTCTATGCGATGACGGGTAAGTGAGTCGAGAAAGTTTTCCCCCGTTTTTTTCTTGTAGTATGAGCAGAAATATTCTTTTGAAAGTTTAACATAATCTGCAACATCATCAAGTGTAAACTCACGGAAATAGTTGTGCCGCATATATTTTAGGGCTTTTTCAATAACTTCTTCTGACTTGTTATCATTATTGATAGGTTCCTGCAGATTGTATTTCATAATTTCTGAGAGGGAAGAGAAAATTTTTGTTACATGAATTTCTGAATAAACTCCCAATTTGTCAAGAATGATTTTTGAAAATAACGGAATACATTCTTCAAGAAGTTCCTCGGTAGACATTTGGGAATTGTTTATGCAAAGTAACTCAATGTTGCTGTAAAACGTTCTTGCAATAACAAACTCAGCCTTTTTGCTGATACCTGCAAGTGCATTGCTCACTTCACGGTAAAATCTTTCTGCACCTTCATCCCAACACATTGTAAGCCATCTTGAAAAGCTGTTTATATGTATGTTTACAAGGGCACACGGACGATTTATGTAGTCGGATTTCAGTTCAGATTCCGCAAGACGGAGAGATAGGTCAACAGGATTTTTTATGCGTCCTGCAAGAAGGTCTGAAAACATTCTGTCTTTCACAGGTCTTACGTCATTTTCGGAATGCTTGGGTGTTTCTTTATCTAAAGTTGAAAAAATCTTATTTGCAGATTCAAGCAGAACGGAATAATCAACAGGTTTTAAGAAAAAATCGTATACACCAAGGCGTAAGGCTTCCTGCAACACTTCAAAGTCTTTTTCATCGCTTATGACTATGAATTTTGAAGTATTATTTGTTTTTTTGCAGCTTCGGATTATGTCAAGTCCGCTTTCTCCGTTAAACCTTGCATTTATTATAATAACATCGGGATAATGGATACGAAGGTGCATCAGTGCCGAATCCGTTTCCATAATTAGAGTGGATTTAATTTGTGAACTGATATTCTTTTTTAAGAAAACAGAAAAATTGTTTAAAAATTGTCTGTCGTCGTCTATAATCGTAAGTTCGTGCATATATCCTGCCTCCGTAAAAACAAAGCGTTTGAGACCGATTGAAAAAGTCTTTAAACACCTTTATTAATAATAATTTCCATCGTTTCCAGACTATGCTTATATAATACAACAAAAAAATTAAAAAATCAACCAAATATTAATATTGAGCACAAAAATATTAATATTGTGTATTGCGGAGTTTTTTGTTTTATTGTATAATATATAATACAAAATGGTAAGATTGGGTGATTTTTTTGGGAGCTTTTCTGTAAAATACAGAATTTCAGAAAAACACCCGTTCTTGTGAAAAAGCAAATAATTTTATTAATCATACATTTTTTCTAAGGAGGAGTTTTTATGAAAAAACTATTGGCAACAGTGGTAGTTCTTGCAATGGTGCTTTCCTTTGCACCAATAGCAATGGCATCTGCCGCAAAAGTGGAGTTCACAGATTTTAAGTATCTGGACGCAGGAGAGAGTGAAATTCCCAAAGTTCAGACAGGTCTTGTGTACACACAGGTAACAGCAAATCTTAACGGTACCTCACCGCAGACTGTAATGCTTATCGTTATGCTCTGCGATAAGGAAACAGGTAAGATTAAGGCAACTGATTCACAGTCAGTAACACTTTCAGGTGAGCTTGTAAGTGATACTCTTAAAGCAGGTGTTAATGTTAACAGCCTTTCAACAGAAGAATACAAGGTGTTCCTTTGGGACGGTGTAACATTATGTACACCTCTTGACAATATGGAGCCTGCAAAGCCCCAGAATCTTTATGACAGCAACAATATGCCTTCAGCAATTGAACTTTCATGGGATGAGGCGTATGACGATTTTGACGATGTAGCATACTACAACGTTTACAGCGACGGTATACTTATTGCAGAAGCTGTTGATGAAACAACATTCACGGAAAAGTATCTTGATAAGGACTCTATGCATCACTACGAGGTAGAAGCAGTTGATGGAAGCGGTCTTGTTTCTGCAGTTTCTGAATTAGATGTAAAGAGTGCAAACGTTATGAATATCAAGATGACAACTGATGACCCCACAAACACAACAGAAATTGAAGAAGATGGTTTGTGGCTTTGGGTTAATGTAAAACGTGATGATAAAACAGGTCCCACTCCTGCAAATGGAGGAACTCTCGGCTGGACTGAAGTAGCAGAAGCAGGCGGAAGAGTGTGCCGTGCGGCAGTTACAGCACCTAACCGTGCTGATAAGATGTCAGGCAGATTTACTGCTAAGGTGGATCCTTCTCGTATCAGTGCTGATGATAAGGACATAATTATGGAATTTACTTATTTTGACGATGATACACAGGAAATCAACCTTACATATACAAATAACGCTTCAACAGCTACCACACTTAAATCTACTACAGTAAGTTTGAAAAAAACAGGAACACAGATGTGGAAGACTGCAAGCGTTAGGGTAAATAATGCTAATTTCCACTACTACATGGATAATGGTACAGGTCAGGGTAACTTCCGTTTCTGGCAGGGAACATCAGGTCTTCACGTATCTGACATTGCAGTTGCAAAAAGAAGCGACTACGATGGTGACCCCGCAGGCCTTCGTGTAAAGGACGTTCCCGAAATCCGTGACGTTATCTTCTATATGGATAAGGCAGAAGCAACAGAGGTTGACGGTGTTAACTGTATCGAAATTGATCCTTCCGAATCACTTGATTTTGACGTAACAGACACACGCCTTAACGGTGTCGGAAGAGTAAATGTTGAAATTGAGTATCTTGACGAGGGTGTGGGTGAGGCTACAATTATGTACAAGACTGCGTCAGGTTACGATTGCAAGCTTGTTACACTTACAAACAGTGGCGAATGGAAAAAAGCAGTTGTAGAGATTGATAATGCAAAATTCGCTATTGGTAATAACCTTCCCGTGTCTACAGACGATTTGACTATTAATACAACAACAGGAGAAAACTTCCGTGTTAAGTCAATCCGCGTATATGACGCAAGATAACAAGGGGGATAAATATGAAAAAAATATTTAAGAAAGGTTTGGTATGCGCAGTCACTCTGTTTGCGATGCTTGTTCTTATGGGCGGCATCAATGCTTTGGCATTAGAGATTGAAGTCAGGCAGAATCCCGTAATTATGCCCCAGACTGAAATCAAGGCGACGACGCCTGTTGATAAGGATAATGCGTATATCATATTCACCGATACCGCAGAAGAGAATCATATGACTTTCGAAGATGGTTTCGGTAAGACTGTACTGGAAGACGTTACATATAACGAAAAGGTTGAGCTTAAGGGTATCGTCGGAAGAAAGGTTTATTATCAGAACATTATGTATCTGAAGTTTGACCCGTCTTTCGCATCTCCTGAAGATACAACTTTCAAAATTACATTCAACTATTACGACTTCGGTGGTGCAGGTTATATCCATTTTGACTACACCATTCCCGGTACGACCGACACCTATGGTCGTATCTCCGTTCTTAAAATGGGTGACCCTAAGGGTGGTACCGATGAAGAGCGATATGAAAAGGCAAAGTGGTGGGAATGTACATTCTACATTTCTGACGCATCTTTCCGTCAGGCAATGGAATACGGCGGCGATATGCGTATTGTAACAGGCGGTTATAACTTGTTTTCAAAGATTGAGGTTACAAACCTCAGCCGTAATGCCGGAGAGGAAACATTTGACCTCTTTAACTCGAAGTCGGCAAACTCTCTTAATGTAATGGGCCTTTTCGATGAGTACAATGCAGACAATGCAGATGCTATTCTCGGAAAAGAGCTTACAAGAGAAGAAACACTTAAGTATATGATTCAGTTTGCAGGTCTTAAGGAAGAGGCAGAGAAGCAGAACCTTCCTTGTTCCTTCGTCGATGTATCTGCAGACTTCAAACCTTATGTCGGTATGGCGGAAAGCCTCGGTATCGTAAAGAATACCACAGGGACTCTCGGTGCGAAGGAGCCTTTACCGCAGAGTGAGCTTTGTGAGTGGTATGCAAACTTTATGGGCTATGAAGGGGAAGATTTAAAGACAAATCCTCTTTCTGTTGTAGCAGGTCTTAAGCTTATCAATTCAGGTAACATGGTATTCCAGCCTACAAAGACCGTTCTTATGGATAACCTTGTTGCATTTGCAAACAATATGCTTCCTTTGAAGAATTTAAAGACAGAAAAGTGTTATCTTTCAGACCTTTACAATTCAGGCAGAGTAACAGTTGATACTTTCAGAGCAACGGGCGATTCAAGTCTTATCAACTGGCTTCTGATGGGTGAATTCTATATGCCCCCGGAAGAACACTATGACCCCGAAACAGGAAGAACTTATTACACAATCAACCTTCTTGGTGAAAATGCAATCAAAAACTACTATACGATGCCTATGACATCCACAGACGATACCAGATTCTATTTCCGTGACAAGAATTCCAACATATACGAATATAATATGAAAACCTATATGGTTAAGTATATGTGCAGTGGTAGACCCGGTATTGAGCATTTCTTCTGTCTTACAAAGAAAAACAATCTGTGGTATCTTGACAAATATTCAAGAATCTGCAAGATAAACCTTGACACTTATGAAGAAACTGTTGTAGTACACCTTCCCGATGCTTATCAGGATATATCTCTTTCAACAGGTGTAATGCTTCAGGTTGACTTTTATGAAACGGCACTTACAATTGGTGTACGTGATGCCCGTTATTGGGAAATGAGAGATCAGGGCGGTTCAATACATCAGTACGATATCGAAAATAACATCTGGAAAAATATTTTCATACCTGATTTTTCAAAGGATTTTGTAACAGATTATACTTATCCCGGACATCTTTGTCAGAATCCCGTAAAGAAAAATCTTGTGTTCTATTGTCACGAGGGTGCACATGTAAATGACAGAACATGGGTTATGGATATTGACACAGGTGAAAGATGGGTAGGCTTCCCTCAGAAAAAGTATTCACCAGAAAGAACAGGTGAAACAGGTGTTCACGAATACTGGCTTGCAGACGGTGAGTATCTTCTTACTGTAAGAGGTGACTCCCATCACGATGAAATCCGTTATAACTGGGGTGCAGAAACAGAAACGCCGGCAGAAGAAGGCATCTATTTTGCACGTTGGGACGGAAAAGACCGTTACCTTGTAAACGGTGACCACAACTACTCACACTGTGCAACTGCACTTAACTCCAACCGCTGGCTTATTTCCGACGTTGGTATCGACAGTGCAAACGGTTTTACAAAGCTTGTACTTATGGATACCGAGGCAGGCTGGTCAAAAGTTATTGTAAACCATACAAAGGGTAATAACCCCGGACATTCACATCCGCAGTTCAGCTGGGATGCAAAGACTGCGTTCTTCGGTCTCTGGAGTGAAGATTATAAGACTGTTGAAGTCGGCTGGGCTTACGTAGGCGACATTACAGAAAATCCCACTCCCGGCAGTCAGATAGACCTTAACGAAGCTTGTTCTACATACAGCTACGAGGGTGAAGACCACTTTATGCTCGAGCATAAGGATGACAAGGGTACATACTATGAAATTCCCAAGAACAACTTTATGGAAGTAAAGGTTAAGCCTGACTACCTTGAAGAAGAACAGACCGACGTTGAAATCGAGATTACTTATCTTGATAATACATATTTCCCCATAAAGATTGATTACTTTGAATGGGAAAATATCAGCACCTATGCTAAACGTGAGAAAAATCACCCCGACTACTATTATGAAGGTATCGGAAAGCTTCGTCCCAGAGTCGAATATATACAGCGTAATAACACCGGTAAGTGGAAGACTGTAAAGGTTAATCTTAAAAACATGAATCTTGAAAATATGTTCCAGCTTGGTGCAGACTTCAAGTTAAGCGGTGTACAGTCAAAGGCGTATATCCGTGATGTATTCGTAAAGGAAGTTAAGTGATTTGAGAGGAGTTACAGATATGAAGAATATTAAAAAAATCCTCTGTATGATTGTTGTATGCACTATGACACTTTCACTTATGTGCTTTAGTGTATCGGCAGAAACAGAGTTTGATGTAACTGCATCTGTAAACTACGACACATCTGTAGTTACAATACAGGTTACAACACCTGCAAAATATGTGCAGAAAATTTCAATAGTAATGTACGAAAAAGAAACTACGGTATCTTCACCTGCTGATTTCGTACGTGCACTTGAAGTTAAAACAGACGGCAGCGGATTTGTGGAAACAGAAATTCAGCTTGCAGAAGATGACCCGGCAGGTTACCTTGTAATCGCTGCATCCGGTAACGGTACAAAAGCGGCTGTTTCAAAGGATACAACAGAAATCTACTTTGAAAGCCAGACTTATATAGAAGAGGTTACACTTCCGGCAATTGAAACTGCAGACCGTGCAGAAATTGAAACACTTCTTTCTGAAAAGGCAGATATGCTTTCAATCGACAAAACAGATTTTGCAGAAAATACAGATGTAATCTGTGACCTTTTCCTTAACATCCGTGAAGCAGATTACAATAACGAATGTAATGATATGGGTACTGTAGTAAACATCCTTTCGGGTGTACAGCTTATCCGTGATATCAACGCTACAACAACCGATGAAGAGTGCGTGACACTTTGCGAGGATGAAAGCACACTTCTTACACTTGATAAAGAGGACAGAGACTACAGTGATAATAAAGATGTAGTTTATGAGCTTTTCTATGCTAACGCAAAGAACGAGGCTCCCGAAACAATTACTGATGTAAAGAATGACCTTTTCCAGAGTATTGCAATAGCTAATCTTAATAAGCTTGATGCTACAAAGAACGGTCCTACTGTTGAAAAGTACATCGAATACTTCGGCATTACTCTTCAGGATTACGAAGATGCTTGCGACAAATACGGGGCAGGTGAAATCAACAAAGCCTTTGTAGGTCAGGATTTCGTGCTTGCAGGTGAAGTTGTAAAGGCGTTTGAAGATGTTGTTTCCTATAATGAAGAAAACTCAAAGCCCTCCGGCGGTGGCGGCGGTGGCGGCGGTGGCGGATTCAGCGGCCCCGCGAAAAATCCCGATAAGGAAGTTATAGTTGATTCAGACCTTCTTAATAAAAATGAAAGCCTTGAAGTTCTTCCTACACTTCCTTCAACAAGTATGTTTAATGACGTTCCTGTAGACCACTGGGCATTTGAGGCTGTAAACGAGCTTCACAGTCTTGGTGTAATCGACGGTATTGCACTTAATACCTTTGATCCTGACAGCTACGTTACAAGAGAAGCATTTGTAAAGATGTATGTAATGGCTTTCGATATGTATGATGAAACAGCACTTACTATTTTCACAGACCTCTTAGGACACTGGGCAAATATTTATGTTGCGAGTGCACAGGTTAAAGGAATTGTAAAAGGTCAGGATAACTTCACTTTTGGTGTAGGTCAGCCTATTACAAGACAGGATGCGGCAGTAATGCTTAAGAGAGTGCTTGATTTTAAGGGTATCACTCTTGAAAACGGTGAGGCAAAGAACTTCAGCGATTCAGGCGAAATTGCAGAATATGCAAAGGAAAGCGTTGATGCACTTGCATCTGCAGGCGTAATCAACGGTATGACAGAAACCCAGTTCCAGCCTACAGGTAAGCTTACACGTGCACAGGCGGCTAAGTTAATCTACGGCGCTTTAAGCCGATAAGAAAGGAGAACATGAAAATGAAGAATATGCTTAAAAAATGCATTTCACTTGTTATGGTAATTTTCATAATGTCTGCTTCATTTGCTGTATTTGCGGCAGAGGAGACAGAGGCTCCTGCAGTTGCGGTGACTTATACAGAAGCGCAGATTGAAAAATACAACAAAGACCTTGCTTTTCTTAAAGCAGTGGGAATCTGGACATCAACAGGTACAGACCCTGTAAACAAAGTTACAAGAGCGGAGTTTGCAACTGCTCTTGCAGGACTTTGTAATCTTGACAAAGCGGCAAATATTCCGCTTACTTATACTGATGTTAATGCAGAAACACAGTATGTTGACTCTATCTATGCAGTAGGCGTGGCTAATCTTATGGTTGGCTCCGATAATAAGTTCAGACCTGAAGAAGAAATTACATTCAATCAGGCTGCAAAGGCTGTTGTAACTGCTCTCGGCTATGACGGTATTGCAAATTCAAAGGGCGGATATCCCGACGGATTCTATTCTGTAGCACTTCAGCTTGACCTTACAACAGGCGCAGGAAGAGACAGTGCGTTAACACGTTATGATGTAGTAGAGCTTATGACAAAAGCCTGCGAAACAGATATTATGCAGGTAATCGGTGTTGAATCAGAAGATGTGATTTTCTCTGTATCAGAAGGAAAAACAGTTCTTGAGGTTTATCACAACATCACAAAGATTGAGGCACAGTTAAAGGATGACGGTCTTACAAATATTAAGGGTGAGTCACAGGCTCCCGGAAATAATGTTATAGTTGGTGAGCTTAAACTCAAAAATGACAGCGTTGTTACTGACGGACTTCTTGGTTACAACGTAATCGCATATTACAATACAGACGAGGAAAAGCTCGTTTATATTGAAGAAGACGTGAAGAAAAACACTATTCTTACTGTAAAGGCAGAAGACCTTCAGACAGATTCAGCAAAGTTTACAAAGAAAAATGTTGTGTACAATAACGGCAACAAAACAGTTAATGTAGAGGTAAGCCCCTATGCTGATTTTATCTATAACGGAAGCAGCTATCCTGCATTTATGGTAAATGACCTTAAGATTAAATCAGGTACTCTTACATTTGTTGATGTGAATTTTGACAAGAGCTATGATGTAGTTATTGCAGAAGAATTTGAAAACTTCCTACTCCTTACAAATAACCAGGTAAACCAGATTATTGCAGACAAAAACGGCAATGAAATCAAGTACGGTGATTATAAAAAGTTTGAATTCTTCACAACAAACGGTGAAACAAAGGCTATTTCGCTTCTTAAAGCAAACAGCGTGCTTTCTGTTTTTGCAAGTAAGGATGATGCAAGAGTTAAAATAATCGTTACAGAAGATAAGGTTGACTGTAAAGTAAAGGCTATTGAAACAGATGAAGACGGTAAGGAAATCATCACTGTTACTCACATGGTTGAAGGGGTAGAGGTTGACACTCCTTACGAATACAGTGCAACATTCCTTGAAAATAATGAAAACGGTGTAGATGGGTTTGTTAAGCCTGTACTTGGTTCAGAGGTTACACTCCGTCTTGATTATCAGGGCAAAATTGCAGGTATTGAAAATTATAACGACCAATATCAGTACGCATATTTCCTTAAAGCAGGTAAGGACACAACCTCCAAGCTTGCAAGCAAGTGCCTTGTAAAAATGTGCCTTAACACAGGCGACATTGCTACAATCGCAACTGCAAAGAAAATTAAAATCAACGGTGTTACAACAGAAAACGGTGCAGATATTCTTTCAGAAACAGACCTTTATGTTGACGGCAATACTTCAGGTGATTTCAGAAGACAGGTTGTAAAGGTTAAATTAAGTGCAATCGGTGAGCTTAAGGAAATCGAAACCACAACAGATGCTGAAATCTGTACAAAGACAACAGGTTTTGACCCCACAAGATTCTGTCTTGTATATAAGACACCCTCAGGAAGCTATTCCGAGTATTATAACGCAAAACGTAATTCTTTCAGCGGTAAATATAATATGGATGCGAACACAACAATTTTCCTTGTTCCAACAGATGCTGATTTTGATGAAAAGTACATTAAGGTAATTCCCCATGAAAAGCTTTACGATCTTGCAAGAAGATCAAATGCAAGAGCGTATGATGCAGACCAGTACTGGACAGTAGGCGCAGTTGAAGTTGTATCACAGAAGGGTACAGGCTTCCTTCCCAAGGCTATGACTGTTATAAAGAGCGTTAAGGGCGTAAATGCAGACGGTGAAGATATCTATATGGTAACCGGCAGATATAAAGACGAGGAATATACATTCCGTGAAGAACACCCCGGAATTATTGATTCTGTAGTTCCCGGCGGACTGAAGTTTGGTGATATCGTAGCTATCAAGGTTGACGAAAACTTCAATATCGTTGATTTGAACTTGCGTGTAAGAACCAGTGATTCAGCACCTTTCCAGTCAATAACAGGTAACGAAGATACAGGTGAGGGCTATTTCTATGGCCATGTTTATGCAAGAAACAACATTGCTGTAGTTCTTTCAACAGACCGTGGTGCAACTGTAAGATCACACGCAATCGCAAACGGTCCCAAGCCTGTTATTATCGACTATGTAAATCATGAGGTAAGACAGGGCACATACGATGATGTTCCCGTAAGTGCATCACTTGATGAAAACGGTGATTACACATTCACTGATAATGGTGTAACAATGTACATTTACAGATACTCAGGCTACATCAATGACTGTGTATTAGTTCTTAAATAATTCGAGGTGACACGGATGTTACAATCAAAGCTTTCTAAAAGAATAACGGCAATTATATGCATAGTTACACTTATGTTTGGTGCTTTTAGTTTTAAAACTATGGCGGCAAGTGTGAGTGCGGCTTCTTTTGCCGATGCACTTACAGAAGAAATGCTTACAAACGAGGTTACAGGTGCTATTACAAAAAATCTTGACCTTGATTTAAGCGATATTCTTCCCGAAGGTGTCAGTGTAAGCTTTGAAAGTAACTCAAATGCCATAGCAATTGACGGTGAGGTTGCGCACGTTGTGCGCAACCTCTACCATGATACTCCCGTTACACTTACAGCTACTGTAACACACGGCAGTGAAAGTGTAAAAAAGGAGCTTAATTTTACAGTTCTTAAACAGACTACAAAAGTTCATTTGTCAGAAAACTTCTATTATCCAAATAATAAAGGAAACCTTTTTACAGAGGAAGACTCTCTTACAGTAAGTAAAACAATGCCATCTCCCACAAGAGAAACAGAGGAGGGATGGGCATTTGCCTTTGCAACAGAGCTTGAGGGTGACAGCGTAGCGGCAAACAGATTTAAAGCAATTACAGACGAAGTAAACGGTGATTATTTCCTTAACGCATACCGTGATGTTGCCGTAGACAGCGACTATAACTTTTTACATTATGTATTCGGTGACAAGCCATCGGGCAAAGTGTCCGTCAAGGCTGATGTCACATTTGACCACGAGCCGGGCACACAGATTTACGTATTCCGTGCTTTCGGTAATTATTATGTAGACGGTAGCTATGAAAGAGCACGCATTTTTGAAATAAACTATAAATATGACCAAAACGGTGCTGCCTCAACCTATATGTCCTATTACAGCGGTAGTGAAGTTAAGTCTGCATACATTAAAAAAGAAGATATGTCCAAAGTTGGGGAAGAAACAGAGCTTGAATGGCTCTTTGATACAGATGCCCAAGAATGGGATATGTATATAAACGGCACAAAAGTAACAGAAGAAAGTATACCATTCTACGAAAGAGATAAAGAGGATGCAAACCGCACAAATTTTGTAGATATAAATGACATTGACTTTAACGTTTTCCGTACATTTACAGGCGGAAAAGTGTATATAGATGATTTAATTGTAACAAGTACAAAAGAAAATAACACAGACCGTTTTAACGTAACGGAAGAAATGCTTACAAATGAGCCAAGGGACGTTATAACAGAAAACCTTGACCTTAATCCGGAAAATTTTCTTCCCGATGGTTATTCCGTATCATTTACAAGTAATAACGATGCTATTGTTATAAGTGAAAATACAGGCTACGTTACACGTGACCTTTACCGTGATACAAACGTAGAAATAACGGCAACCGTAAGCGGGGGCGGAAAGACGTGGACTAATAAGCTTTATTTCACTGTGCTCAGACAAACCACAAAGGTACATATGTCTGAAAACTTCTATTATCCCGAAGGAAAAGGGATGATACTTTACGATGTTCCGGGAATAAAACGTTCTGAAACAAATGCCACTCCTCCAATTGCAGGCACTTACGGCTGGTCTTCAAGATATGCAACACAGCTTTCCGAGGATACAACCTCAGGACAGAGATTTAAAAGCTATATTGATGTAGAGGATGAGAAGTATCTGCTTCATTCATACCGTCCAGTGGGAATGGAAGAGGGTAACAGTACCTACTACATTCTAGGTGAAAAGCCCAAGGGTGATATTATTCACCGTATGCGTATGAAGTTTGAGCATACTGACGCACCGCAGATTTACGTATTCAGAACATACGGCATATTTAAGGTGAACGGTGAAAACAAACGTGTATGGTTGAATGAAACAAACTTCCGATATGAATCCAACGGTGCATACAACATTTATATGCCTGTACATAACGGTGAAAAAAGTCAAACAATATATTTTTCAAAGGATTATTTGCCGGAAGTGGGAGAATGGGCAGACTTTGAGTGGAGATACTACGAAGACTCATTGACTCTTGACCTATTTATAAATGATGTAAAGGTTAACAGTGAGCCTATTCCTTTTTACGATGCTCTTAATCCATCTGTTGACAGAACTGAATTTGTAGGCTACAACGATTTTGAATTCAATACATTCCGTCAGTACGGAAAAGGTAACCTCTTTATAGACGATGTAAGTATTACGGATAACCCAAAATGGTATAACGAAAATCCCGAAATTTTCTATCTTTATAACAACCTTAAGGAAACCGATTTTACATCAGAGGATAAAGATGCAGTTACCGCAGACCTTGATTTTGAAAATCACAAATGGGCTGACTACATCAGTGAAAATGATATTACAGTGACTTACTCTTCAAGTGACACAGATGTTCTTTCCGGTGACGGCACAGTTACAAGAGGGAAGTACGATACGCCAGTAACTGTTACTGCAACTATTTCAAAGAACGGTGCGTCTGTTACAAAGGAGTTAAGCTACACTGTTCTTTGTAGTGATGAATACAGTAAAATATCAAACATTGCAAAGCTTATTACCCCGGAAGTATTTACGGCAGAGTCTGTAAAACACATAACAAAAAATCTTGACCTTGATTACACAAAGCTTTCCGGCATTGATTTTTCAGATGTAGAAATCACATTTGAAAGCAGTAATCCTTCCGTTATTGATGTAAACAGTGAAAAAGGAGTGGGTATTGTAAAGCGTCCCCTTGAAGATACCACTGTTAAAATTACCGCATCAATTATGCAAAACGGAAAAAATATTCTTATAGACAAAGAACTTGAGTACAGAGTTCTTTCTAAAGGTAAAGCGGTATATTATTCCGATTCATTTTACTATCCCGAAAGCATAGGGAAGGGAATACATCAGATTACAGAATCTGAAATGGGAATAACAACGTACAGTGACGCCCCCTACAAAACAGCGTTGGAAGTTGATAAAAACAAAAACTACTTTATGCATACATGGCGTGAAGGGACAAGCGGGTCACAGAAATTTGTTCAGTACAAATTCCCCACAACGTCACAGTACAAAGTGGCTTTCGAAACGGACCTGAAATTTAATCACTCTGATACGCCACAGTATTACTTCTTCCATATGTACGGAAACTATCTTCTGCCTGACGGCACAAAAGAAAGGGCACAGATAGTTGACTGCTGTTTTTATTACGAGGGTTACCGTGAATTTATGTTCACAAGACGTCAGGACAATGCCGGTACAGTAAGAAGCGTTTATCTTATGGAAACTGCACCTATACTTGATGAATGGTTCACTCTCAGAATTGAGATTAATACAGCAACCCAGACGGCAGACTACTTTATTAATGGTGTGAAGATTAACGAAACTCCAATAGGCCTTTATGAATGTACTACAAGAAAAGACCAGGCACTTTATAACGTTGAGGATATTCGTTTCACAAACTTCAGAACACAGTCAGGTCAGCTTTCTTTTGATAACTTTGCCGCATATACAGTGGCAGGTGATGTTGTTTCAAACAGTACATTCTCATCAGACGGCAGGACTGTCGGTGCTATTGAAGAGGTACTTGACGGAACTATTGATGTGAATGTCCGCCTTTACAATCAGACAGAGGAAGCTAAAAAAGTCAGCGTTGCAGTATGTGAATATCAGAATTCTGAACTGACAAATATCAGTCTTAAGTCCATTGACCTTGATACAGACAGCTCAACCGCAGAAGAGCTTATATTTGAAGATTTCAAGCTTTCTGAAAATCCTGAAAACTCGGTTGTTAAAGTATTTTTACTTGATAAGAATATTGCATATCCATACCAAGAACAGCTTTACTTTAAGAATGAGCTTAACCGTGAAGTAATATCAGGGGAAATGACTTGCCCTGTTTCGGGAAGATCCTATAACTGGGTAGATTTCAACGGCAAAAATATGATAAGAAGCTACTTTACAATGCAGGGATGGTCAGCGGACGGAAATAAATTCTTTGTCCGTGACGACGATTTCAGGATTTATGAATACAATTTAACAACAAGCAGTGTAAAGTATATCGACCATTGTGAGAGAGAGCATAATATAGTGACAACGCCACTTAACGGACTTTTCTATATTAACCGCGACAGTGAAATAATAAGAATGGATATTGACACTTATGAGAAAAAGGTAGTCGGTGTCATCCCGGAAGAATATGCAGATGCTGCAGGTATGCTTCAGGTAATGGATACGGAGGAAAAGCTTTCTGTTGAGTGGTCGGACAAGAAGCTTGCCGAAGGCTCAAGATTCCCCATACTTGATATTGAAACAGGGGAGTGGGATCTTACTCATAGCTACGTATTCGATACAGAGTGGTATGATCCAAACCATGTTTCAATTAACCCCGTAAAGCCGAATCTTCTTCTTTTCTGTCACGAAGGTACTTCCGTAAATGACAGATTGTGGGTGCTTAATACAGATACTGACGAATACTATAATGTATTTGTTCCAAGATTTTATTCTGCGAAATCTGCAGGTGAAATTGCTTGCCATGAGATGTGGACACACGACGGTGAGCATATAGTGTTCCATAAATCTTCGGGTAGCTCCGCAATCGGCTATCCAGGTATTGTTTCCATTAAATATGACGGGACAGAACGTAATTACATAAACAGTGACTATGCATATAACCACGTTGCAACAAGTCCCGTAAGTAACCGCTGGGCAGTAGCGGATACGGGTTACAGTAACGGTGAATATTCAGATATAGTGCTTATTGACTGTTACACAGGTGTAAGCCATGTTGTTGCAAGAGTAAAGCAGACAGGTATTAATCCGGGACACTGCCATCCTGCATTTAATCTTGACGGTACAAAGGTGTGGTTTGGTCACTATGACGAAACAGGTAAGATTATAAGAATCGGCTGGGCAGATGTTTCGGACATTATTGCAAATGCTCCCGACGGCGGTTGGTATGACCTTTCAGGTAGCTGCGACAGCTTCAGCTATGCGGACTGCGACAGTGAAGTTGAAGTAATTACTCATAATGGACAGGCTCTTTATAAGCTTCCCAAAGGAAACGTTATGCGTGTAAATGTCAAGAATGAAGTCGCATATCAGACCGAGGGAAATGTAAAGGTTACAATTACTTATCTTGACGAGGGAACAACTGATTTCAACTTCACCTATTACACCTTTGAAATAGGTGAAACAAGAAACCGCCTTGTTAAGAATACTGAAAAAATAACCCGTACGGGAACAGGTGAGCTTAAAACAGTTACCCTTAATCTTACGGGGGCGTGCCTTGACAATATGGAACGCTTAAAGACTGATTTTACAATCAGCGGTTTTACAGATGTGAAAATAGCTTCTGTTACGGCAGAACTTATTAATTGAAAATAAACGGAAAACGGAATTTGGAGGTACAAAATCGCAAAAACAAAACATCGGTTTTAAGAGCATTTAGCTACCTTTTCATTCTGTTTTCCGTTTTCTGTTTTTATTTTATAGGAATTTGCGTAAATTAGTACGCGTGAAACTGTGTTTGCACTTTGTACGTGCGCGACGTGGGTGAAGCGGCACGCTTCTTTTTTACCGTATAGGAATTTGCGTAATTCAATCGCGAGCAACAATTGGAAAATTGAATGTTGTTGGGACGCGACATGGGTGAAGCGGCACGCTTCTTTTTTAGTAATTAATTTGGAGGAATAGTTTATGAAATACTGCGAAAAATCTATCAGAACTGTTGCATCTACAAATGCGGAAATTTTAAGAAAAATCTACGACCATATGTTTGAAATAAGAGGGAAGAGTAAGGTTTGTTACCGTCCGTTCCCTTATTACAAGGAAATGGATATCATTCATAAGGCAGGACCGGATTTTAGCGAAATTTTTCCCTCTTACGAAGTTGGTGATTACGCTTTTATCAGTGTTGATGCAGACGGTCCTTATGACAGAGAGCTTATTATAAATGTAGCTAAAAATAAAAATGCAGAGGTTTACTTTAACGGTGAAAAAATTCCTACACATGAGGGGAATTTCAGAAATATTCCTGCAGTTGATGCGGATATCCTTTTCAAAAAAGGTAAAAACCGTATTGTAGTAAAGCTTGTTGCAGATGAAGAAGGATTTGAGGGGTATCTTCGCATACTTATTCCCGGACTTCGTATGGGTGCAGGTAGTTACGTTTACTGTACAAGACAGTACATTGATAATGACGGCTTTGAAGGACAGGCAGTAATAAGACATTCACGCCTTTATAAAAAAGACGAGGTATTTGAGCCTACTTTTGAAAATATTGACTGGGTTTTCCCCGTAAAACCGGAGCAGTCAAATGTAAAAGAATTTGACTTTACCTCTCTTTGTGAAAATGAGGGAAAAGCCGCTTACGTATATACAGAATGTAAGGGTAAGATTGTTATTGAGCATAAGTCACCTATTAAGATAATAAGTGAAGGAAAAACCCTTTACATATCGGAAGAGAAAGGAAAGTATGAGGCTGAATTTAAAGATTTCACACCTCTTCTTATAAAGAGTGCAAAAGGGGAAGAATGGGGATTTACCGCAACTGTTGACGGTGAAACACAGCTTTCGTTTGTAACAGGGGATACCTGCCCCGACCTTCAGTGGATATGGTCAGGACCTTTCGGTAGAGAAACAGATCCCCCGAGCTACCCTTATGTGCCCGAAATGAAGCTTGACTTTGCAGAGCCTATGCCTTCAGCCTGCGGAAAAACCTGTTACTGGAATTTCTACCGCAAAGGTACATATCTTCGCCAGAACGTTGAAACAAGCTTCTGGGGACAGTGGTTCTATGCAATTATGGTCGGCGTAGAGGGTATGCGACAGACTGCCGCAAAGCTTGATATAAAAGAATTTTACGATTACTATATCTCCTTTGGTGAGACAATTGCAAAGCACCGCGACTATGCAAAGCACGATGACAGAGTGTCGGGATATTCTTCATATCTTTCTGCATCTGCCAACTTCAATAATCTTGACTCTATCGGTACATTCGGTATAACTCTTTGCGAATACTACCTTATCACAGGGGATAACAACGCAAAGCGTCTTATTGAAATGATGGCTGACAAAATGATGACTAATGTCCCAAGATTCCCGGATGGTACATTTCACCGCGGAAAGACAATGTGGACAGACGATATGTATATGTGTCTTCCGTTCCTTGCACGACTTGGTGCAATATTCAGTGAAGAAAAGTATTTTGACGAAGCTGCAAGGCAGATTTTCGGCTTCTATGAAAGAATGTATATGCACGACCAGAACATATACTCACATATTTACTTCCCCCCGGAAGAGTTTGCAAACCGTGTTCCGTGGGGCAGAGGTAATGGCTGGGTGCTCCTTGCTATGAGTGAGCTTCTTATGCTTATGCCAAAAGACCATAAGGACAGAGAAAGAGTTCTTGAGATTTTCCGTAATTTTGCAGGTGGTGTTCTTAGTTGCCGTGACAAGCGTCAGGGAATATGGCATCAGGTTATAAACAATCACGACAGCTACGTTGAAACAAGTGGCAGTGCAATGTTTATTACTGCTCTAGCACGCGGCGTAAAATTCGGTTGGCTTGATGAAAATATCAAAGACACTGTTGTTGAGGCGTGGAATGCCCTTTGCGAAAAATGCATTGACAGTGACGGTAACGTTTACGGAGTATGTCAGGGCTCAGGTTGTAATAAAGAAGAAAAATACTACCTTAACCTTGGTACAATCAAAAATGACGACCACGGCGTAGGTATCGTTCTTGGCGCAGGTGTGGCCGTTATGAATATGTTAGGAGAATAAAAATGATTACAGACAGAACTTGTTTACTTATATGTCTTGCAGATAACTGCTGGAATGATTCTGCAGAAATTCCGTGGTGCAATGGTAATTTGTATCAGCCTGTGCTTCGTGCAGATATAAATGTATTCCGCGAAATATGCGACAAAGCACTCCAGTGTGGCTTTGACAGCGTAATTATTGACCTTGCAAACGGAATTAAGTATAAATCACATCCCGAAATTGCAGTAGAGGGTGCTTGGACTCCCGAATTTATGCAAGAAGAAGTAAGGCGTTACAAGGAAAAAGGGCTTAAATTTTACCCCCGTCTTAACTTCAGTGCCGGTCACGATGTGTGGCTTTGTGAATATTCAAGAATGGTTTCAACCAAAAAATATTACGAGGTTGCAAAAGAACTGATTCACGAGGTTTGCGATATCTTTGATACTCCCGAAATTATGTCACTTGTTCTTGATGAAGAAAACGGACTTAATCAGGGCAGGCTCCGCTATGCTTGCTACCGTCAGTTTGACCTTATCTGGCACGATGTTAATTACCTTTGCGACTGTGTCCGCGAAAAGGGAGTACGCCCCTGTATAGGTGCTGACTACTATTGGTCTTATCCCGAAGAATTTATCGCAAATGTACCTAAAGATGTGCTTGTATGCCCGTGGCATTACGGACTTCTTTATTTTGATGAAGCACATCCGAAGCCTACACATCCCTGGTCGCTTAACCGCCTCGGTGCATTTGAGGCACTTACAAATGCAGGCTTTGACATTATGCTTCAGCCTTCTGCAAATGAGAATAACTATAATGCGGAGCAGACAATCCGTTTTGCCCGTGAAAAGCTTGATGAAAACAAGATAAACGGTGTTTTGATGTGCGGCAGCTGGGAAGCACCTATGGAGGAAAACAAGCACTATTACCTTGATGCTATATATCAGTGGAAATATTCGTGGGAGAAAATGAAAGAAGGTAATTAAATGAGCCTTAACAGACTTTCTATGATGATATGGATTGCCGAGAATTGCTGGAACGACTCTGTAGATGTTCCCTGGTGTAACGGTAACGTATTTAGACGTGAGATGCGTCTTGATTATGACTGTTGGCGTAAAACAGTAGATCACGCGGCAAAAAACGGATGTGACAGTATATTTATAAACCTTTCAAACGGTATAAAGTATAAATCCCATCCTGAAATAGCAGTAAAAAACGCGTGGGAGGTTGCCTTTCTTAAAAGTGAGCTTGACTATTTAAAAAGCATCGGTCTTACACCGTACCCAATGCTTAATTTTTCTGCGGCACATGATGCGTGGCTCGGTGAATATTCAAGAATGGTTTCAACCGAGACGTATTACAAGGTTGCAAAGGATTTAATTCACGAAATTATTGAAATTTTTGACACTCCCGAGTTTTTCAGTCTTGAATATGACGAGGAAAACGGACTTAATCAGGGAAGATTGCAGTATGTATGCTACCGTCAGGGTGAATTAATCTGGCACGATGTAAACTATCTTTGTGACTGCATCCGTGAAAAGGGAGTAAGACCCAGTATGTGTGCCGATTACTACTGGTCACATCCCGAGGAATTTCTTCAAAATGTACCCAGGGATGTTGCACTTACCAACTGGTATTATGACACACTCTTTTTTGACGATGCACACCCCAGACCTGCTGATTACTGGAGCGATAACAGGCTTAAAAGCTTTAAAGCACTTACAGAGGCGGGTTATGATATATTCCTCTGCGGTGCAGGAATAAACAGCTTTAATTTTGAGCAGTTAATAAAGCTTGCAAAGGAAACTCTTGACGAAAGTAAAATCCTCGGACTTCAGATGTGCGGCAGCTGGGAATCTCCTGTGCCTGAAACCGTGAACTACAATCTTGATGCAATCAATCAGGCAAGGTATTCTATTGATAAAATGAACGGAGGAAAATAATATGATAAATGACAACTGGTGTCTTATTTTATATCTTGCAGGTAACTGTTGGAATGATTCTGATACAGAGGCGTGGTGTACGGGTGAGCTTTTTAACACAAAACTTCTGACAGAGAAAAAAGCGTGGAGAGAGGTTGTTGATATGGCAGCGGAAAACGGAATCGACAGCCTTTACATAAACCTTGCAAATGGCATCCGCTATGAATCTCATCCCGAAATTGCAATTGAAGGTGCATGGACAACGGATGAACTTAAAGAAGAACTTTCGTATATTTATTCCAAAGGACTTAAGGCTTATCCGCGCCTTAACTTCTCGGCAGGTCACGATGTATGGCTCGGGATTTATTCCCGTATGGTGTCAACGCCGAAATATTATGAAGTTGTCCGTGACCTGATTTTTGAGGTTTGCGACCTCTTTAATACTCCTGAAATGATGGCTATTGAAATGGACGAAGAAAATGGACTTAATCAGGGAAGAGTGCAGTATGCCTGCTACAGACAGAGGGATCTTCAATGGCACGATATAAATTATCTGTGCGACTGCATCCGACAAAAGGGCGTAAGGCCGAACATCGATGCGGACTATTTCTGGAGCTTTCCCGAGGAATTTTTAGCAAATGTCCCCCGTGACGTTATTATAAGTAACTGGTTTTATAACAATCTTTACTTTGATGCCGCTCGTCCGAAGCTTACAGACCCGTGGAGTACAAAGCGTCTTGAAGCTTTTAAGGAGCTGACGGAAGCGGGCTACGACCTATGGCTTCAGGGCGGTTCTAACGAAAGTACGTTTAACTTTGAACATAATGTAAGATATGCAACCGAAAATGCCGTTCTTGATAAAATTATAGGTATGGCAATCACCGGTTGTTGGTCGCCTGTTAATGGTTCATCCAAGTACTACTATTTTGATGCAATCTATCAGGCAAGTTACACAAGAGAACAATTCTTTGGAGGAAAATAAGTATGTATAATAAGGATTTATGCTTAATTATAACCCTTGGCGATAATACAGGAAACGACTCTAAAACTAAACCAAACTTTAAAGGTGAGGTTTTCAATACAAAAATGATTACAGAAAAGGCGGCTTGGGACCAGATAGTTGACAGAGCAAAGGAAAAGGGGATAACTACCCTTGTAATTGACCTTGCCGACGGTATTAACTATAAGTCACATCCCGAACTTTGGCTTGAAGAAGGCGGCTGGACTCCCGAATATATGACAGAGGAAGTAAGACGCCTCAAGAAAATGGGATTCAAGGTAGTTCCTATGCTTAACTTCTCTGCGGCGCACGATGCGTGGCTTGGCGTATATGGAAGAATGCTCGGCACGCCCGACTATCACGATGTGGTGAAAGACCTTATTTATGAGGTATGTGATATATTTGAAAATCCCGAGCTTTTCCACCTTGGTATGAATAACGAGGATGAGGAAAGCCAGAGAAATCTTACATATGCTTGCTACAGACAGTTTGACCTTCTTATGGAGGATCTTAACTTTATGCTTCAGTGTGTAAGAGATAAGGGTGTACGTCCATGGATATGGGGACATATTGCGGCAAAGGATTTTGAACGCTTTGAGAATAACATCGGAAAAGACGTTCTTGTAAGTCCTTATTACCACAATCATATGTATTCTGACCCTCAGGCTCCTCTTATTGATGCTACTGATCACGTTAATATGCGTGACAGCTATAAAAAGCTTTCGGAAGCAGGTTATGAAATTATCCCCTGCGGTGCAAATGATTCGTTCACGCCTTTTTCCTTTGAGCATAATGTCAGATTTACAAAGGATAACGCCGTATGGGATAAGGTAAGTGGCTTTATGATTACTTCAGGAAGAAGCACTACCGAAAGACACAAATACAGATATTTTGCGGCACTTCAGCACGTAAAGGATGTAAAAGAAGCATTTCTTGACAAATAAAGGAGAATTAAAATGAAAGATAAACTTCTATGCTTAATGTTATACCTCAGCGACAATATGTGGGAGGACTCTTATGTAAGACCTGCCTGCACAGGTGCAAGATTTTCCCTTAAGCTTAATACAGAAAAAAAGGCGTGGGATGAAATCATTGATTTTGCCGTAGCACACGGCTTTAACTCTATTCTTGTAGATGTTGGTGACGGTATCCTCTATAAGTCACATCCCGAAATTGCGGTTGAGGGTGCGTGGACTCCCGAATTTATGAATGCAGAAGTTAAGCGTCTTAAAGCTATGGGACTTAAAGTATTCCCCAAGCTTAATTTCTCCGCAGGACATGACGCATGGCTTGGAATGTACGGCAGAATGCTCTCTACACCCATATATTACGAGGTTGTAAAGGACCTTATAAAGGAAGTTTGTGAGATTTTTGAAACTCCCGAGCTTTTTCATCTCGGCCTTGACGAAGAAAACGGTCTTAATCAGCAGAAGCTCACTTTTGCGGCATACCGTCAGTTTGACCTTATCTGGCACGACCTTAACTTCTATTTTGACTGTGTTCGTGAGTGCGGCTCACGTCCGTGGATATGGGCAGACTGGTCCTGGACTCACTATGACGAATTTATTGAAAATGTACCCAAGGACGTTCTTATCAGTCCCTGGTATTACTGCCATATGTACGAAGATGCATCAGCCCCCCTTCCCAAGGACCCATGGAGCAAGGCAAGACTTGAAAATTACAGAAAGCTCAGCAATGCGGGTTACGATCAGCTTCCCTGTGGCTCAAACCACGCTGCAAAATACAATTTTGATCATCAGGCAAGATTTTCTAAGGAAAACATTGCGCCGGAGCATCTTAAGGGATTACTCGTTGCACCCTGGTGCGATACAACGGAGCTTGACAAGTATATCCACTTTTCTGCGATTGTATATGCGAAAAAAGCTATTGATGACCATTGGATGGATTAAAAAGGAAGATAATTATGCAAAATAAAATGTTGTGTCTGATGGTGCTTCTCAGTGATAATATGTGGGAGGATTCACATACAAGACCTGCTTGTACCGGAAGAAGATTTTCTCTTAAACTTAATACTGAAAAATCAGCGTGGGATGAAGTAATTGCTTTTGCGGCGGAGCGTGGCTTTAACTCAATACTTGTTGACGTAGGCGACGGAATTCTTTATAAATCACACCCCGAAATTTCGGTAGAAGGTGCGTGGACACCTGAATTTATGAATGCGGAGATTAAAAGGCTTAATGCTATGGGGATAAAAGTGTATCCAAAGCTTAACTTCTCCGCCGGTCACGATGCGTGGCTCGGCGTATATTCAAGAATGGTTTCGACCCCAAAGTATTATGAGGTTGTAAAAGACCTTATAAAGGAAGTTTGTGAAATATTCGATACTCCCGAACTTTTCCACCTTGGTCTTGACGAAGAAAACGGTCTAAATCAGCAAAAGCTCGACCTTGCGGTATATCGTCAGTTTGAACTTATCTGGCACGACCTTAATTACTATTTTGACTGCGTTCGTGAATGCGGCTCACGTCCGTGGATATGGGCAGACTGGTCATGGACACATTACGATGAATTTATAGAAAATGTTCCCAAGGATGTACTTATCAGCCCATGGTATTACAGTCATATGTATGCGGATGCCGCAGCGCCTCTTGCAAAAGATGACTGGAGTAAGGCAAGACGTGACAGCTACAGTAAGCTTAGTGAAGAAGGGTACGATTTGCTCCCTTGCGGATCAGGCTGTGTAGGTAAGTATAATTTTGACCATCAGCTTCGTTTTGCAAAGGAACATATTGTACCTAATCGGAATAAGGGACTTCTTGTTGCCCCGTGGTGCTATACAACCGAAACTGAAAAGTACATAATTTTGTCTGATGTTGTCCACGCGAAAAAAGCAGTTGACACCCACTGGAAGGATTGAAACAATGGAAAAAGTAAAAGAACTGGCAAAGAAATGGTACGAAAAGCTTGATTTCCCCAAAAATACGGACGAAAGATTTTATGCCCTGCTTGAAAACACAGACAGTCTTTATGAATGTGATATAAAAACCTATCTTGAAAAAGATTCGGAAAATAAAGAGAAAAATGCAATAATGTTCCTTTACTTCTGTGAAGAACTCAGTCGTCAGTATAAGGAACGGGGAATAGATGAAGCTGTTTTTTATGAATCAATAAAGTATCTTCCCGATACTCTTGTTAAAAGTGACTTTAAAGCAGATAAGGAAGACTGGATTGTCCTTTCTCTTAAATTTGAAATTTTCAGACTTGGCAGACTGCAGTTTCAGATGTCAAAAATGTATCCTGAAGGGAAAGACGGTGGCTTTTCCGAAGATACCAATATAATAGATGTACATATTCCTGCAGACGGTGGTTCAATCACCCCCGAAGTTATTGACGAAGCCTTCGGTTTAGCAGAAGAATTTTTCTCAAAGCATTTTCCCGAGTATGAGTATAAATACTACACCTGTTTTTCGTGGATGCTTGACGATAATCTTCGTGAATTTCTTGGTGACGATACCAATATAATTAAATTTCAGAAACGGTTTAACGTAATACACAAGCGTGAGCAGGACAGTATAATACATTTCCTCTTTAAATTCGGTTTTACCGACCGTGAGGAAATAAGGGAAATTGAACCGAAAAGTGAATTTGCCGCAAAAATAAAGGAAAAAGCACTTTCGGGCGGTAAGTTCTATAACGTTTTAGGTTATTTTGAAAGGAAGTAAAGGAGGAAGCTAAATGAAAAAAATTGTTTCACTCATCGTTTCAATAATGCTTGTTTTAAATATTGTACCTTTGGCTTTTGCATCAGGTGAAAACCTTGCGGAAAATATCACTCTTGACCTTCTGACAAGTCAGTCAAAGTATGCAGTTGCAAAAACATTTTCGCTTGATACAGAGGCTCTTTCTGATGCTGTAGGAGGAAATTCTGTTACATGGACAAGCGATTCTGCTGCGGTAGCTATAAGCGGAAACAAGGCTTCCGTTACAAGGCATGAAAATGATACTGTTGTGAACCTTACTGCAACGGTCGGAGGATATAGTAAGGTTATTAACTTTACAGTGCCTGCAAAGTCCACCTATGTTATAGAAACAGAAGGTTTCGGCAGACCTGAACTTCTTGGACAGAAGCCTAAGGCGGCGCTTTCAAACTGGAGTGAACTTTCAGACCCGAAGGATGCACAGTATCTCAATGTTATAGGCGAAGATAACGGCGAGTATGTTCTCAATTGCTTCAACAACCGTAGCGAATTAAGCGCCTATGCCTATACTACAAAGCATTTAATTACAAACACACCCGATTCAGACAGACTTAAATACGAATTCACTTTTACCCGAAAAGAAGCAAGCGATTACGGTCAGCTTATTAGATATGATATGCTTTTCTATCTTAAGGATTCAGCGGGTAATGTAAATACATATATTGGTTACACTCTTGCTGCGGCAAACGGCAAAAGCGCAGTTACGGGTGTCCTTAACGTAAATGGTACAAAGATTAACGGTGCATCGCATACTCACAACAACCCCAACAGAATAGGTATTGATTTTAACTTTAAAACACAATGCCTTGACTTCTATGTTGACGGTGTAAAGAAAAATTCCGCTCCCATTTCATTTGCAAAAGACGGTGTGACCTACACAGGGTTATCTGATGTGAGGTACGGTATGCAGCGTTTCAACTTCGGCGGAGGTAAATTCTTTATTGACGATATCGTTGTGTCAACTCCCAAGGATACCATCACAGTAGCAAATATGGATGAAAACGATATGGGCCCTCTTAAAGTTATAACAGGTCTTAAATCATCAACAACGCTTCACGATTCAACTAATGCACATCCTGCAATAAGCGTTGTTTCTGATTATGACGAAAACAGTCTTATTGAACATCGCTTTGCGGAAATTACAACAAGTAATCATATAATTGACCACCTTATTCCGCATCTCATTGATAAGGAAACCGGCGTAAGAACACAGCTTGCAAATCAGGCGCAGGACGATACTCCTTCCATTAACTTCAGCGGCCTTTTCTATGGTGCTAACCACGGACCTATGGCTATAAGGCTTACAATTAACGGACACGGTCTTGACGACAGCTGGGTTGGTACACAGTGGGAGAGTGAAAGCGGTGAAAAATGGACACTTTGCAAAATTGACCATATAAATGCAATCCGTTTTATGTCGGATGATTTTGTGTCTTCAACAAGCTGGCAACATAAGAACTCAATGGACGGAGGAATAAAAACAGGTAAAATCACTTGTATAGACACAGAAGAAAAATATGCAGGTAAAGAACTTTCCTTTACCAATCAGCAGACAGGACAGATGATTTTCCCCATTACAAAAAATCACGTTAAGACATATACTGCTTATCGTAACGGTGAAGAAATCCCTCTTGATATCTTTACTTATGAGGAACTTAACTGCGACAAGCTTGTAATGGATGAAACATATATTCTTACAGACCCGAGAAAGCTTCCCCAGCTTCTTCGTGAATTAAAAGGTGAGTGGACACCCGAAATCGGTTATGCTCTTGGCGAAGAACTTTTAAGCTACCACCAGAGAATTATTGTTGACGAGGAAAGCTCTGTAATAGTGGAGCTTGACCACGAAATTCTTACTGATATGGCAAATACAAAGGTTATGTATATCGGCTACTGCTATTATCCAAGATTCAATCTTGGCGGTGGTACATACAGATATATTCCCGGATCAAAGCCTTTTACACACAGCGGTATAAATTACGATTTCACAACTCCGAAGCTTATTTATACAACGGGTAAAGCAGATGACTATTATGCAGAAAACTACCCCAACGGATATATCGGCAAAATTATGTGGGGCGAAGTGATGGAAGACGGCATAACTCCGAAGATTACAAACCGTACCATTGACTATATGCGTAATGCAGACGGTGAAACTGAAATTGCTTTTGCAAGCGGATTTTTACCTGTGGGTGAAAGAAACTACGAAAAATCACCTTCAACCCTTGCAACAAACGAATCCTACTATTTCTATAAATCACTTAAATCATATCCGCTTTTCAAAGTTCAGAAAGAGCTTGTAAAGGGTGATCCCTATAAAGGCGTTGTATATCGTAAGTTCAGCGATACTGCAAAAGAGGGTGAAAACCTTTCCGTTTACGACATCGAATATGACGGAGAAAGCTATTTCTTTATCGACTGCCTTGAAAAAGTTGAGGGCGAGAGGATAACCCTTCCGCAGTCATTTGATAGAGACACGGCAGAGGTTTATGACATATCAACAACAGGCTATGCGGAAATTGATTACGAAATAAACGGAAATACCATCACCGTAACCGGTGACAAGAACGCATACCTTGTTCTTAAGTCTGATGTAAAGCAGATTATAATCGGTGAAACGAAGTGTAATATTTTAGGAATAACAGAAGCTTCTGTCAAGAACAGCTCTTCATCCGACGTGACTGTGAATGCAATTTGCGCAGGCTATAAAGAAGGCAAGCTTATTGAGGTGAGTGTCAAGGAAATCACTCTTTCACCGGGCAACTCAATCGTAAGCTTTGACGGCGATTTCTCCGAAGCGGATTCTTATAAAATAATGATTCTTGATGATGACGGAAAAATTGCACCGCAAACAATAAAAAAATCAGAAAAAAACTGATAAAATGTCAATATATTGGTCTTTTGTCAATATATTGGTCTTGACGATAAATATCGGTAAATTTATAATAAAAATAAAGATAATTAAAAAGGAGAATTTGGTATGATTTGGTCGTATTTAATTCATTTAGGTACACATATGTGGGCAGACAAAGACGGTAAGCTTTACGGCCTTGACAGAACACCACGTGGCCTTATGCATAAAGCAGAAGACAAGATGCGTACCGATAAGGAAGAGTGGATTGCACTTACAAATGAGCTTGTTTTAAAAGGTGTAAATACACTTATTATTGACCTTGGTGAAGGTGTTAAGTACGAAACACATCCTGAGCTTGCTATTGAAGGAAGCTGGAGTGTGGACGAGCTTAAGGCAGAATTAAAACGTCTTCGCTCAATCGGTCTTAATCCCATTCCAAAGCTTAACTTTGCCACAACTCACGATGAATGGCTGGGTGAATATTCAAGGATGGTTTCCACAAGCATTTATTACAGAGTTTGTGCCGACCTTATTAAAGAAGTCTGCGAAATCTTTGACACTCCCGATTACTTCCACATCGGTATGGATGAGGAGGCTTATCACCATCAGAAGCCTTACAGCTATGCAGTTGTAAGACACGGTGACCTTTGGTGGCATGACGTTCTTTTCCTTATTAATGAGGTTGAAAAGAACGGAAGCTGTGCGTGGATGTGGAGTGACAACGTGGTGCTTCAGGATGAAAATGAATATGTAAAGAAAATGCCCAAATCAGTTCTCCAGAGTATATGGTACTATGACAGAGATTTCTCGTTCCCCGGAACGCCAAGCTATCCTTTGTGGGATGCATATAAATATTATTCATTCCTTGACAAGCACGGATACAAGCAGGTTCCCACGGGAAGTATATGGATGGCATACGAGAATATCACACTCCTTTCTGAATTTTGTAAAGAGCAGATAAGTAAGGAAAACCTTCTCGGCTATATGATGACAACGTGGTATCCCACAATTAAAGACAATCATTCCTATAACGTTGCAGCTGCAGACATTCTCGGTCAGGTAAGACGTTATGACTATGACAATAAATGAGGTGAATTTTAATGGCAAACGATCAGTTTATGGACATTGCCGCAGGTGGCATAGGCGGCAGAGCAGAGCTTCTTTATGAGCCTTCTCCCAAGTTTACGGATATTGAAATCTGTGAGCTTCAGGATGGTGGAGAAGCAATAAAAACAGAAAAGAAAATGGATACTGCCGAAGAAATGCGTGCAGAGCTTAAGAAAATGAGGGAGGAGTATGCACCTTACCTCCGTAATCTTGCACCAAAGCTTCCTGTAATGAATAAGAGGGTGGACCTTAAGGAATTTACCCTTGACGGAAAAGAAAAAATCACTATTCCTTTCTATGGCGGTCCCGTAGGCTATGCAAAGCAGATTTACGAAACAAAGTTCAATATTGAAGATGCACCCGGTAAAGAAATTTACATCTGCATCGGCGGTGCCGACTACGAAGCCGCTGTTATGATTAACGGTGAATTTGCAGGTAGGCACGAGGGCTTTTTTGCTCCTTTTGAATTCAATATTACAGAGCTTGTACACGTCGGTGAAAACGACCTTAAGATTGTGCTTAAAAACGACTTTATCTACGGTGGCGTATGCGACTTTTGCGGTACAGGACAGCGTCTTGAAGGCGATAAGCTCTATGCCGCAACAGGTATCGGCTGGGATGACAGTCAGATTGGTTGGCATCACTGCCCCCCGGGAATGGGACTTTATGACGACGTTTATATTGAATACAGAAACAAAACCCATATAAGTGATGTATTTGTTCGTCCGCTTCCCTTTGAAAACAAGGCGGAAGTCTGGATTGAGGTTGAAAATACAGAGTATGTTATAAAAGACCTTAACTTCACAATTTCCGTATACGGACAGAATTTTGAAGCTACCGTCTTTGAGAAGATGCCCTTTGAGGGTGAAACCGTATATCTTGCAGGTATGGGCGACAGCCTTACACAGGCAGACGTTAAGGATATTATGGGTAAACCCCTTAAAGTGCCTGCAGAAAAAGGAAATAACGTATACAAATTCAAAATTCCGATGGAGAATGCGAAGCTCTGGGAACCAAAAACACCTTATCTTTATCAGGTACAGGTAGAACTTCTCTATAACGGTGAAGTTACAGATGTACGCTCACGTCAGTTCGGTATGCGTGAATTCAAGCAGGACCTTGATAACGAAGATATGAAAGGTATGTTTATGCTTAACGGCAAGAAAACCCGCCTTCGTGGTGCAAATACAATGGGTTTTGAACAGCTTGACGTTATGCGCGGTGACTTCGAGCAGCTTATTGAAGATATACTTCTTGCAAAGCTTTGTAATATGAATTATCTCCGTATTACACAACGCCCCGTTCAGGAAGAATTTTACGATTACTGCGATATGCTCGGTCTTATGATTCAGACAGACCTTCCGCTTTTCGGTTGTATGAGAAGAAACAAGGTTGCAGAGGGCATCCGTCAGGCAGAGGAAATGGAAAAGCTTATAAGAAGCCACGCTTCTTGCGTTGTTGTTACTTATATTAATGAGCCTTTCCCAAATGCCAAGAATCAGCCTCACAGACATCTTGAGCGTCCCGACCTTGAAAACTTCTTCACATCATGTGACTATATAGTTCGTCTTAATAACCCCGACCGTGTTATTAAGCACGTTGACGGTGACTACGATCCGCCTACGGAGGGTATGCCCGATAACCACTGTTATCCCACTTGGTATAACGGTCACGGTATTGACATCGGTAAGCTTTATAAAGGACACTGGATGCAGGTTAAGCCGGGATGGTATTACGGCTGCGGTGAATTCGGTACAGAAGGACTTGAATGCACAGAGGTTATGAGAAAGTATTATCCTGCAGATTGGCTTGTTGAGCCTCTTGACATTGGCAAAATAGTTGGTGCACAGACTAAAGACCTTCACAGATTCTTCTATGATACTCAGGATAATGTAGAAGATTGGGTTGAACACAGTCAGCGCTATCAGGCACTTGCTACAAAGCTTGTGGCAGAATCATTCCGCCGTGACAGCCGTATGATTTCATTTGCAATACACCTGTTTATTGATGCATGGCCCAGCGGTTGGATGAAGACCATTATGGACTGTGACAGAAATCCTAAAAAGGCATTTTTTGCATATAAAAACGCTCTTGAGCCGATTATGGTAAGCCTTCGTACAGATAAATGGACTTATTTCGAGGGTGAAGAAGTAAGTGTTGAAGCATTTATCTGTAACGATACAAATCTTGAAACAAATAACTACAAGATGCGTTACGAGCTTTATTCAGGTGATGAGCTTGTGAAGACTGCCGAAAAACAGGCAGAAATCAAAAACTGTGATGTTACTGCTATAAGCGACATCCGTTTCACAATTGAAGAGGTTGTTGACAGAGAAATCTTTACTCTTAAAGCAATTCTTCTTGACGAAAACGGAAATGTTGTAAACTATTCAACTCAGGATATTGAAATTTTTGAAGATGCAGACATTGAAGTAAATGACAATGTTGTTATTATTGATGACCTTGAAGCCGGTGAATACGAAATTGCAGGGGAGAAGGTAAAGGTTAAGACTTGCGGTATGCTTCCCCTTCACTTCGTTTCAAGAAAGACGGGACATCCAATTGTAGAAGAATTCCGCGAAAAAGACTTCTCCTACTGGTATAACGAGGATGAGGATATGATTACCCCCATTCTTTATAACACATTTACAGCTGAAGGATTTACACCCGTGCTTACAACAGGAAACAAGGATGATGACGGAAACTGGGACGATGCTCTTGCCTGTGCGGTTAAGGAATACGAGGGTAAGCTCTACGTTATCTGTCTTACAGAATTAAGAACGGAAAACCCGGTTGCAAAAAGGTTTGTAGCAAATATTTATGATTATGCAAATAGAGGAGAGAACTGAAATGACAATTGCAGAGGTAAACAAAAAGTATAACACCAACCTTCCTGAAATTCTTATGCCAGACGAAATCGGAAATCCCGAAAAATGGGAAAAAGAAGGAAGGGCAAGGCTTAAAGATATTCTTCAGCGTGAGGAATACGGCAGATTTCCGGAATATGATAAGAAGAACACTACCTTTAAAATAATTGCCGAAGCTCTTGTGCCGAACAAGGAAATCCTCCGACGTCAGATTGAAATTACAGTTAATAACAACGGCAAATCATTTTCTTTTAACGCATATATGCTTATTCCTGCTGGAAGAAAGAATGTTCCGATGTTTCTTCACATCAGCCGTCACAGCTGGATGTCAAGAAGCGTATACCTCGGCATAATTGACGAAAGATTTCCTCTTGAAGAAATAACAAGCCGCGGTTATGGTATTATATATTACGATACTGACGAAATTGCAAAAGAAGATTACACTGCGGGTATTATTGAACACGAGCCCGGCTACAAGTACACAGATTACAGAAAAGGACTTTTTGAAACTCTTGAAATTGACCCTGACAGTAAGGAAGACCTTGGTGCAATCGGTCTCTGGTCCTTTGCCGCAATGAGAATTATGGACTATCTTGAGGCAGCTCCCGAAGTTGACGAAACAAAGGTTGCCGTTATGGGTCATTCAAGACTTGGTAAAACTGCACTTGTTACTGCAGCATTTGACGAAAGATTTGCTATTGCAATTCCCAATAGCTCAGGCTGTGGCGGTGCGGCACTCTTTAAGACAAAAATCGGTGAGCACGTTGAATATATGGTTGACGTTGTTCCTTACTGGTTCTGTCAGAACTACGCAAAGTATGTAAATAACGAACAGGCTATGGAATTTGACCAGCACTATCTTGCAGCACTTGTTGCCCCTCGCGGACTTTATGTGCAGAGCTCCGAGCTTGACGAGTGGGCTGACCCCAAGGCTGAATTTACAACAGCTTGCCTTGCTTCCGAGGTTTATGAAAAGGTCTACGGAAAAATCGGTCTTGTGGCAGACGGCTTCCCTGAAGTTGATTTCTCACTTAACAAGGGTAACGTTGGCTACCACGTTAGAACAGGAGGTCATAACCTTCTTCTCTTTGACTGGAGAGCATATATGGATTTTGCAGATAAGCAGTTCGGTTTTGCTGAATAAGAGGTGAGTTATATGCTAAAAAAAGAACAACGTTACGAATTCCGTAAGCGTCTTATGGAATTACATAAACCAAATATAAGAAATTATGACATCGTTAAAGCGGAGAATGAATTTGAAATCAAAGACAATTTTTCAATCATTCTTCCCGAAAACTATGATGTAATCACTAAAACTGCCGCTTATGACTTTTCTGATTATCTTCTCACATCAATGAATGTGTGTGCAGGTATCAGTAAGAGTGCCGAAGATAATTACATTAAGCTTTCTGTCAATGAGAATATTGAAGAAGCCAGCGGTTATATGGGTTACAGAATCAATGTAACTGAAAAGGGAATTACCATTGAAGGTTACGATTCACGCGGTATTGCGCAGGGACTTTACTTCCTTGAAGATTTAATGAACATCAAAAAAGCACCTATCGTGCCTTTTGGTACTATCAAGAGAAAGGCAGAGTTTGATATAATGCGTGCAACACAGTCTCCTATGGGTACTGCAGAATTTCCTGATGAAATTCTTGCAAGAATTGCCCATCTCGGTATGGATACCCTTGAAATGTGGATGACTGATTTTGACAGTGACCGTCGTGGTTATTACCTTGACCTTGAAAACCTTGCACAACGTGCCGCAAAGTACGGAATCAAGATTCTTGTTCAGTTCTATATTCCTCACAGCGTTAACGTGTTTGCACCCAATGCAGAGGAATTTTATGATAACATCTACGGTAAGCTTTTCAGAGAGTGTCCCAGCGTTTGGGGTGTGTCATTTTTGGGTGAAGCTACCCGTTATGCAACGTCAGACCCACATATAGCACCTCCGGGAGTGAAAAAGTTTGAAAGAATCGCTCCCCGTGATACTCGTCCCACATCTTCAGGATGGTGGCCATGCAATGACTATCCAGACCTTATGAAGCTTATTCTCAAGATTATTAAGGGAATCAAGCCGGAGGCAGAGCTTGTTATAAGTACCTATAACTGGCAGAGTGCTCCCGATGAAGAGCGTGTAAGACTTATTAAAGACCTTCCCAAGGAATGTATTATAATGACAACATGGGACAACGGCAGAAAATACCGCCTTGGTGAAGAGAGTGTGGAATGTGGTGTAGACTATTCACTTCGCTTTGCAGAGCCCTCTGAAAAATATAAAGTTGAGGCAGAAGCCGTTAAAAAAGCCGGATTGCGCGGTGTATCAAATGCCAACTCATCAGGTTTTACATGGGATTTTGGTATGATTCCTTATGAGCCGATGCCTTTCCAGTGGATGAAAAAGTATAATGAGCTTCTTAAAGCAAAGAGAGATTACGGTCTTTCAGGTATGCTTGAAAATATCCACTACGGATTCTATCCTTCAATCATTACAGATATTGAAAAGTGGAAATTCTTTACTCCCGTAAAAGAAGACGAAGCTATTATCCGTGACCTTATTGTGCGTGATTACGGAGAAGAAAATGCAGACCTTGTTGAGTCGGCTTTCCGTGATTTAAGTGAAGCAATAACTCACTATGTAGCAACAAATGAAGACCAGTATGGTCCTTACAGAATTGGTCCTGCATATCCTATCTGGACAGATATTTACGAGGGATGGCCGAAAACTTTCCCATCACATTCAAAGCATGCAGCACATCCGCTTCCCGCTATGGCGTATTCAAGATATTGGGAGGACCTTACTGTCAAGAATTCACTTATTGGTATCAGACTTTTTGATGAGCTTGATGAGCTTGACAAAATGCTTGCACTTGTGATATCATCACTGAGTACACTCAATAAATGTGAAAATCCCAATGAAGAACTTTTACGCCTTACCAATCTTGTTCATTACATACGAAACTGTATTATTACTACAAAAAATGTAAAAGAACATTATATTAACCGTCAACAGCTTACAATGTGCCGTACAAGGGAAAAAGGTGAGGAGCTTATCCGCAATATGGAAGAAATCCTTAAAAACGAGCTTGAAAATGTTAAAGATACGATTCCTCTTGTACAATGTGACAGCCGCCTCGGTTGGGAACCAAGTATGGAATATGTAGGCGACGAAAAGGCACTTCTTTGGAAAATTGAACAGGTTGAGGTTGAACTCATTCACCTTGACGGATATTTCAGACATGAACTTTTCTGGGATAGAGATAATATATGAAAGGAGATAATAATATGAAAATGACTTTCCGTTGGTACGGAAATGACGATTCAATAACACTTGATTACATAAGACAGATTCCCTGTATGACGGGTGTAGTGACGGCAGTGTATTCTGTTCCCGTTGGCGAAGTATGGCCACAGGAAGAAATCGACGCTATGAAAGCTACTGTCAATGCAAAGGGTCTTGAAATGGAAGTTATCGAATCCGTCCCCGTACACGAGGATATAAAGCTTAGGAGAGGTAACTATCAGCTTTATATTGATAACTATAAAGAAAACATCAGAAGACTTTCAAAAGCAGGTGTAAAGTGTATTTGCTATAATTTTATGCCTGTATTTGACTGGACACGTTCACGCCTTGATCAGCCCCTTCCCGATGGTTCAAACGCACTTGTTTACTATAAGGAAGACGTTGACAAGATGGACCCCACAAAGATGACACTTCCCGGCTGGGATGCATCTTACACTCCCGACGAAATGTCAGGTCTTATTGAAGAATATAAGAAAATAGGGGAAGAGGGTCTTTGGAGTAATCTTGAATACTTTATAAAAGAGATTATGCCCGTTGCAGTTGAGTGCGACGTTAATATGGCAATTCATCCCGATGATCCGCCGTGGCCTATCTTCGGTATTCCGAGAATTATTACAACAGAGGCTAATATCGACAGATTCCTTTCGCTTTATGATGATGTGCATCACGGACTTACTCTTTGCAGTGGTTCTCTTGGTTGTGCAAAGTTTAACGACTATACAGCTATGGTAAGAAAGTATGGCGCAATGGGCAGAATCCACTTTGCTCACGTAAGAAACATTAAAATTCTTCCCGACGGTTCCTTTGAAGAAAGCGGACATCTTTCAGAGTGCGGTTCACTTGATGTTGTGGAAATTCTTAAGGCTTACCACGATACAGGCTTCAAGGGATATCTTCGCCCCGACCACGGCAGAATGATATGGGGAGAAACAGGTAAACCCGGATACGGTCTGTATGACAGAGCACTTGGTGCTATGTATATGGCAGGGATATGGGAAACACTTGAGAAAATGTAAAAAAATGAGCAGAACACTCAAAACAAATTGGATATGTGAGTATGTTCGTTAATATTACAAACAGATTGTGGGAAATCCGCCTTTGTCGGATTTCCTTCAATTGATGTTTTGAGTTACGAACAAACTTCACCGTTAACGCAAACGAGCCTCCACGTGCCAGCGAGAGGGCACGCGTTTGCTCGTGCGTTTTGGCAGGCGGTATAGCTTACCGCTCTGCTTCGCTGGTGAGCTTGCATCACGGGCTATACTGTCACCTCTCGCTGTATCGCATACAGCTTCGGGTAACCCAAGCTACGCTTGGTTCAGTTTGTCCGTTCTGCAACATTTTTACCCATTTTCTCCGACTCTTTCAAATTACAAAGTGTGAAATGCGAAATGTTGGAAAATTTTCGCTGTGGCGAAAATTCACATTCATTTCGAACTTCGAACTTCGAATTTCGAACTTCAAACAGCACGAAAGGATATGTATATAATGAATTTACCATTTAATATAGACTTAACAGGCAAGGTATGTGTCGTAACAGGTGCAGGCGGTGTGCTTTGTTCCATGTTTGCAAAGGCTCTTGCTAAAACAGGTGCAAAAATTGCACTTTTAGACCTTAACGAGGATGCTGCAAAAGCCTATGCTTCTGAAATTGAGGCAGAGGGCGGCATTGCAAAAGGATATAAGTGCAACGTTCTTGAAACAGAAAGCATACAGCAGGCACACGACGAAATAGTAAAGGATTTCGGTACCTGTGATATTCTCATCAACGGTGCAGGTGGTAACAACCCCAAGGCAACTACTGATGACGAATACTTTACTCCCGAAGATATAGGCAACGTAAAGACATTCTTTGACCTTGACAAGTCAGGTGTTGAATTTGTGTTTAACCTTAACTTCCTAGGAACACTTCTTCCTACACAAGTATTTGCAAAGGATATGCTCGATAAGGAAGATGCTAGCATCATCAACATTTCAAGCATGAATGCGTACACACCCCTTACAAAAATCCCTGCATACAGCGGTGCAAAGGCTGCAATTTCAAACTTTACACAGTGGCTTGCAGTACACTTCTCAAAGACAAACATCCGTTGCAATGCAATAGCACCCGGATTCTTTGTAACAAAGCAGAATGAAAAACTTCTCTTTAACGAAGACGGCACTCCCACAGCAAGAACAGGCAAAATCCTTGCTGCAACACCTATGGACCGTTTCGGAAAAGCGGAGGAACTCATAGGAACACTTCTTTTCCTTGTGCATAAAGATGCATCAAGCTTTGTTAACGGTGTTGTAATCCCCGTAGACGGAGGATTCAGTGCATATAGCGGAGTATAAAAAATCAGGTCATCGCACTGAAAATGTGATGACCTGATTTTTGATGATTGAGTTCAGATTATGTGTTAAAATGAAACATAATGCTTATTTATTAAAAAAATTCTGAAACAGAAAAAGGAGTGTTTGTCATGAAAAAAGTAAAGAATGGCATCTTGTTTTCTCTTTTTGTTATTATGTCTATCACAAGTCTGATTGCTCTTGTTACAGATGTTGAGTTTGAGTGTTCAGATAAGGATTTACTTTTGTACAGAATCGGTAGTTGTGGATTGTTAGTTTTCTATGCAATTGGGTTTTTGGTTGAATTCTGTATCAGTAAATTTACAAACGGAATCAAAAAGAGTCCTGTTAAAAAAAGACTGATTTTGTGGTCTTCCATTTCTATTGTTTCGATTGTTATATTTCTTTTTTGTTTCGGCTTTACCAGTAATGAGTTTAAATTTTATCTACAAGAAAATAGCAATACTGTTTTGCCGGTAAATGAACCAGAAAAAGAATCGAAAGCGGAGACTGCTGAAAAACAGAAACTAGAACAAAATTTGAGTGATAAGAAATCAAATGACGTCATTTTAGGCTCAACAGAAACTGAGGTAAGAAAGTTGCTTCATCGTTATAGAGAAGAACAATCTCCTTTTGAAGATGAGCTGTATTTCGAAAATGAAGATTTGTTAATTACTGTTTACTTGACATACTCGGATAAACAAAATACAAAAATCGCTGAAGGAGTTACTTTCGAGTCATGTAATTATCAGAATATCAACCCAATAACTATGGAGGGTGCTTATGTAAGTACACATTATGATGAATTAGTAGCTCTTTCTACAAATGATGAAAATGTCTTAATAGAGACTGATTTGACAAAGTATAATTCCTCAGGAGCAAAAAAAGCCGCATCACAGCTGTATATAGGAAATGTGCCACATTAATTACCAAGCAACAGAAAAAGGGCTACAGGTAAAAACGGCTCTGCACAGTAAGTTATGTTTCTATACTTAAGACTCATCTATACAAGAAAATTAAATCTTTGCAGTTTTATATTGCATAATTTGAGCTTTTATGATAAAATGCAATAAATATAAACACTAAAGGAGGAAGGATTATGTCTGACGTATTTATAAGCTATAAAGCTGAGGAATATTCCTACGCAAAGTGGATTAAAGAAATTTTTGAAAAAAACGGGATATCTTGTTGGCTTGCTCCTGACGATATTCCCGGAGGTTCCAACTATGCCAGGACAATTCCAACGGCAATTGATAACTGTCAGTTTTTTGTTTTACTTCTTTCATCAAAAGCTCAGGAATCAGTATTCGTTTCTAAAGAAGTGAATAAAGCAATTAATTCTAAAAAAAGGATTATGCCTTTTATGATAGAAGAGTGTCAGTTGATAAGAGAGTTTGAGTTTTATCTTAGTGATGTACAGCATTATCGGGCTTATTTAAATGTGGCAGAGGCCACAAGACAGTTGCTTACAGAAATTAAAGACAGATTAGGTGAAAAAACTGACAATTTATATATCCCTGAAAATGATACTTTTAATAATCTGAAAGTTCATGTTTCTCCGTCGGTTGAAATACCGGTTCAAAAGCCGATAGAAGGGCCTATGGAAATCCCGGTTGACTATACCGGTTCAAAAACAAAGGCAAAACATAATTTAGGATTAATTTGGCTTATTATACTTACATATCTTGTGTGCATACCCGGTGGAGCAATAACTACTATTTCTTATATTGTAGGACACTCAAACACCAGATTTTCAAATCAGATTTATAAAGCAACGAGAATAATGTGTATAATTGCAATTGTAATAGGCGTTGTCTGGTTTTTAGCCGCTACTGCTAATTACAGTCACTGGAGCGAAGCTTATTTTATAAGTATCATTGGAACTGTTATAGAACTTATGAAAATGTAAAAGAGCAAAATTTCGTCAAGCAGGAGGATAAACTATGGTATCAGAAAGAATGTATGACCTTGGCAGTAAACGCAGTGAAATTCGTGAACTGTTCGAGTATGGATTAAAAAGAAAGGCAGAAATCGGTGCAGAAAATGTATTTGACTTCAGCCTCGGCAACCCAAGTGTGCCTGCACCGGAATGTGTTAAGGAAGCACTTGCGGACTTAGTTTTAAATACTGACCCTGTTGCACTTCACGGCTATACTTCCGCGCAGGGTGCACCTGATGTAAGAAAGAGCTGTGCTGATTACGTAAACGCAAATTTCGGTACAAATTACACAGGGGATAATTTCTATATGACAGTAGGTGCAGCGGCATCTCTTGCAATTTCTCTTTCGGCAATAGCAGAGGATAAGGGGGAGGTTATTATCCTTGCACCGTTTTTCCCAGAGTACACAGTGTTTATAACTCAGGCAGGCATGACACCTGTAATAGTTAAATGCCGTGAAGAGGATTTCCAGATTGATTTTGATGCGCTTAAAGTTGCAATCAACGAAAATACAAAGGCTATTATAATCAATTCACCCAACAACCCATCAGGTGTAGTTCTTTCGGAAAATACTATAAAAACTCTTGCAGAAGTTCTTTCCGATGCAGAGAAGAAGTACGGCAAAGACATCTATATAATCGCTGATGAGCCTTATCGTGAACTTGTTTATACAGAGGGTGTAACAGTTCCCTTTGTACCGAACTATTACAATAACACTCTTGTTTGTTATTCATTCAGTAAGTCGCTTTCACTTCCCGGTGAAAGAATTGGTTATGTTCTTGTTCCAAACACTGCAAACGACTGGCAGACAGTTTACTTTGCGGTATGCGGTGCAGGAAGGTCGCTTGGTTTTGTATGTGCGCCCAGTCTTTTTCAGAAAATTGTGCCTAAATGTATCGGTAAAACGGCTGATATCTCTATCTATAAGAAAAACCGTGACATCCTTTGCGATGCTCTTGCTGAGTATGGATACAAGGTAGCACAGCCTGACGGTGCGTTCTATCTCTTTGTAAAAGCTATGGAGCCTGACTCACGTGCTTTTTGTGAAAAGGCAAAGAAGTATGAACTTCTTATAGTTCCTGCAGACAGCTTCGGTTATCCCGGTTATGTAAGAATTTCTTACTGCGTATCAACAGATATGATTAAGAAAGCTCTTCCGTCATTTGAAAAGCTTGCAAATGAGTACAAATAAGAGGTAAAGGTTATGGAGTTAAAAGGACTTAAAATTAATTTCCTTGGCGATAGTATAACACAGGGCGTAGGTGCAAGTGTTGTAGATAATGCTTATCCCAATGTTTTAAAGCGTGAGGCACAGCTTTCCGAAGCACGCAATTACGGTATCAGCGGAACAAGAATTGCGCTTCAGCAGCCTACCGCTGAAAGAGCGTGGAACGAGGTTGTTGACACAAACTCATTTTGTGAAAGATTTTACCAAATGGATGACGATGCTGATGTAGTTGTAGTTTTTGGCGGAACAAATGACTACGGCCACGGCAGTGCGCCCATAGGTAGCTTTTCAGACAGAACTGCCGATACATTTTACGGTGCGTGTCATTGCCTTTTCAGCGGACTTATAAAAAAGTATCTTGGAAAGACCGTCATTATTATGACGCCACTTCACAGATGTAACGAAATGGTTGCGGCAAAACTTCCTGCACGTGGACCGCACTATAACCTTAAAGGTTATGTGGATATTATAAGAGAAGTGGCAGAGTATTATTCTTTACTGGTGCTTGATTTGTTTAAAGAAAGCGGGCTTCAGCCGGCAGTTCCTGAAATTCAGGAAAAATATATGCCAGACGGACTTCATCCAAGCGATGACGGTCATAGAGTGGTTGCGGAAAAATTGAAAACGTTTTTAGAGAAACTTTAAAAAGAAGTGAGTGTAAAATTTTACACTCACTTCAGACTGTCGAAGAACCCGACTTTGCATCAAGCAAAAATCGGGTTCTTCTTCGTTTTTATTAAAATTACGATAAAATCAAGCAACTTGGAAGGGGTATTGTTCCTCTTCCATTTCCATTTTGCAAGCTTTTTTAAATTCATGGTTGCAAATTTAAGCCTTACCCACCTTGTTACCTGTGCAAGACCTGTATATGGAGTGTACCTCATTGCGTGCTTTTCTTTTGCATCTGCAAACACTCTCTCAATTTTCTCTTTTCGCAGTTTATATAAATCTGCATATTTAGGTGTCTGCCGAATATCCTCTGCAAGCTCTATGTAATCCGACC
>JAZQAO010000053.1:0-89753 GCA_045545295.1 Clostridia bacterium | reverse complement strand
AGCGTGTTGACTACTCCGGACGTTCTGTTATCGTTGTAGGACCGGAACTTAAGATTTATCAGTGTGGTCTTCCAAAAGAAATGGCAATTGAGCTCTTTAAACCTTTCGTTATGCGTCAGTTAGTCGCTCAGGGTCTTGCTCACAATATTAAATCTGCCAAGAAGATGGTTGAACGTCTTCAGCCTGAAGTTTGGGATGTACTTGGAGATGTTATTAAAGAACATCCGGTTATGTTAAACCGTGCACTTAAGTCACTTTCCGATATGCTTAAGGGTAAGCAGGGTCGTTTCCGTCAGAATCTTCTTGGTAAGCGTGTTGACTATTCAGGCCGTTCAGTTATCGTTGTTGGTCCCGCACTTAAGATTTATCAGTGCGGTCTTCCCAAGGAAATGGCACTTGAACTTTTCAAGCCCTTCGTAATGAAGAGACTTGTTGAAAACGGCAGTGCTCACAACATCAAGAGCGCAAAGAGAATGGTAGAACGTGCCCGCAATGAGGTATGGGATGTGCTCGAAAACGTAATTAAGGAGCATCCCGTTCTTCTTAACCGTGCACCAACCCTTCACCGTCTTGGTATTCAGGCGTTCGAGCCTATCCTTGTTGAAGGTAGAGCAATCAGACTTCATCCCCTTGTATGTACAGCGTTCAACGCTGACTTCGACGGTGACCAGATGGCTGTTCACGTTCCCCTTTCTCCTGAAGCACAGGCAGAGGCAAGATTCCTTATGCTCAGTGCGAACAACCTTCTTAAACCTCAGGACGGTCGCCCTGTTACAGTTCCCACACAGGATATGGTTCTCGGTAGTTATTATCTTACACTTGTTAAACCCAAGGAAGTAAAAATTACCGATGCAGGCGACAGTGACCTTGAAGTAGGTAAGATTTATAAGTATTACAGTGCAGTTCATTCGCAGAATATTATGCTTGAACAGGAAGGCAAAAAGCTTATCCAGTTTGCTGAAGACGGTGTAGGCTGCTTTAAAGGTGAAATCGGTGAAGGTAAATACTTTGCAAGCGTAAACGAAGCTATGATGGCTTACGATTGCGGTGATGTAGGACTTCACGCTCCTGTTAAGGTTCGTATTGAGAAGGAAATTGACGGTGTAATCAAGAGTAAAATTGTTGAAGTTACAGTCGGAAGACTTATCTTTAACGAAGTTATCCCTCAGGATCTTGGATTTATCGACAGAAGCGTTGAGGATAATCTCTTCATTCCCGAAATTACTTTCCTTGCAGACAAGAAGTCTCTGGGTAAGATTGTTGATGCTTGTATCAAGGTACACGGCACAACAAAGACTGCAGAAGTTCTTGACTCAATAAAAGCTCTCGGCTACAAATTCTCTACACGCGGCGCTATTACAATCAGCGTAAGCGATATGGAAATCCCCGGAAGTAAGGCAGAAAGACTTTCCGAGGCAGAGGACGAAGTCGAAAAGATTACCAAGCTTTACAGAAAGGGTCTTATCACTGACGATGAGCGTTACAGAAAGGTTATTGAAACATGGCAGGGCGCTAACGACAGAATTACAAAGGCTCTTATGGATAACCTTGACAAATACAACCCCATCTATATGATGGCAACATCTGGTGCCCGTGGTAGTATCAACCAGATCAGACAGCTTGCAGGTATGCGTGGTCTTATGGCTAACACACAGGGTAGAACAGTGGAAATTCCCATTCGTGCTTCATTCCGTGAAGGTCTTAACATCCTTGAGTATTTCATTTCAACTCACGGTGCGCGTAAGGGTCTTGCCGATACTGCTCTTCGTACAGCTGACTCAGGTTACCTTACACGTCGTCTTGTTGACGTATCACAGGATGTTATCATCCGTGAAATCGACTGTAAGACTCACGAAGGTATCAATGTTTCTGAAATCGTTGAGGGTAAGGAAGTTATCGAACCTTTGGAAGAAAGACTTATCGGCAGAGTTAACTGTGACGATATTGTTCATCCCGAAACAGGCGAGGTAATTATTCCTGAAAATACCCTTATGAATAAGGAAATGGCTGATAAGGTTGTAAGAGCAGGTATTAAGCAGGTTAAAATCAGAAGCGTGCTTAACTGTCATGCAAAGGTTGGCGTTTGTGCTCACTGTTACGGTGCTAACCTTGCATCGAGAGGCGAGCTTGTAAATATCGGTGAAGCTGTTGGTATCATCGCTGCTCAGTCAATCGGTGAGCCCGGTACACAGCTTACAATGAGAACGTTCCACACCGGTGGTGTCGCAGGTGACGATATCACACAGGGTCTTCCCAGAGTCGAGGAACTTTTCGAAGCAAGAAAACCCAAGGGTCTTGCAATAGTATCCGATATTGCAGGTACTGTTACAATTAATAAGGCAAAGAGCAAGACAGAGGTTATGATTGCGTCTCCCGACGGTATGGCTCAGACATATCTCATTCCCTTCGGTTCAACTCTTAAAGTTCAGGACGGTGACGTTGTTGAGGCAGGTGACGAGCTTACAACAGGTTCAATTAACCCCCACGACATTCTCCGCATAAAGAACCTTCTTGCAGTTCAGGAATACCTTGTAAAAGAAGTACAGAAGGTTTACCGTCAGCAGGCGGTTGATATCGCTGATAAGCATATCGAAGTTATCGTACGTCAGATGATGCGTAAGGTAAGAATCGAAGAGCCCGGTGACAGCAACTATCTCGTTGGCGAAACAGAAGACCGTATCAAGTTCAGCGAACTTGTAGAAGAGTACAAGAAGGAAGGCAAGAATCCTCCCGTTGGTGAAGAGCTTCTTCTCGGTATCACCAAGGCGGCTCTTGCTACAGATTCATTCCTTTCAGCAGCATCATTCCAGGAAACAACACGTGTCCTCACAGATGCAGCTATCAAGGGTAAGATTGATCCTCTTGTTGGTCTTAAGGAAAACGTTATTATCGGTAAGCTTATTCCTGCAGGTACAGGCGTGCCTATGTACCGCGACGTTGAAGTTGAAACAGTAGGAAGTGACTATTCAGATGTTCTTGCCGAAATGGTTGAGAATATGAATGCGTCAGGCATTAAATAAGAATAACGGCATAACAAAAGCACCGCAATCTAAAATGATTGCGGTGCTTTAAAATTTAAAGATGTAGGTTTTGCAGACTGAAAAAGCAATTTGCTATGCGCTCTTTTGCATAAAAAATGCACTTTTGGAAAAAATATGTCTATCTTTATGAATAAAATGCTTGACATTTGCTTCGACTTTTGCTAGACTATTATAGTGCTATAGGTGTGAAAGTGGGCTTATGCCGTATTTTTATGCCGGTTGCATAGAATTTTATTGGAGGTGAAATCATGCCAACCTTTAATCAGCTTGTCAGAAAAGGTAGGGAAACAGCAGTAACAAAATCTACAGCTCCCGCACTTCAGAAGGGTCTCAACTCCCTTAAGAAGACCGCAACTGACCAGAGCTCACCGCAGAAGAGAGGTGTTTGTACAAACGTAAAAACACAGACTCCCAAAAAGCCTAACTCAGCTCTTCGTAAGATTGCCAGAGTAAGACTTTCTAACGGTATCGAAGTAACAAGCTATATCCCCGGTGTAGGTCATAACCTGCAGGAGCATAGCGTTGTACTTATCCGTGGCGGTAGAGTTAAGGACCTTCCCGGTGTTCGTTACCACATCATCCGCGGTACACTCGATACAGCAGGTGTTAACGGTAGACTCCAGTCAAGATCCAAGTACGGTGCAAAGAGACCGAAGAAGTAATTTTTTCCGTGCGGTAAGCGCACAAACAGTGTGACGTACGGATTTATTATATATTTGTCGTTGCACTTACGGCGGAGTAATTCCGCAGAGTACCTATGAATTCATTTAAAATTTTATGAAGGAGGGAAGAATAGTGCCAAGAAGAGGTTTTATTCCCAAAAGAGACGTATTACCGGATCCGGTATACAATGACAAGGTGGTAACTCGCCTTATCAACAATGTAATGCTTGATGGTAAAAAGGGTACTGCACAGAAGATTGTGTACGGCGCTTTTGAAATCATCCAGGAAAAGACAGGTAAGGAACCTGTTGAAGTTTTCCGCGCAGCTATGGACAACATCATGCCCGTTCTTGAAGTAAAGGCTAGACGTGTCGGTGGTGCAACCTATCAGGTTCCCATGGAAGTTCGTCCCGAAAGAAGACAGACACTTGGTCTTCGTTGGCTTACAACTTACTCAAGAGCAAGAAGTGAAAGAACTATGGCTGAAAGACTTGCAGCAGAAATCATGGATGCTACAAACAACCTTGGTTCAGCTGTAAAGAAGAGAGAAGATACCCACAAGATGGCAGAAGCTAACAAGGCTTTCGCTCATTATCGTTGGTAATAGACTTTCTGTTAGTTATAGAAGGAGGATATTATGGCAAGAGAATATTCATTGCAGAAAACCAGAAATATCGGTATCATGGCTCACATCGATGCCGGTAAGACTACAACAACAGAAAGAATACTTTTCTACACCGGTGTAAACTACAAAATCGGTGAAACTCATGACGGTAGCGCTACAATGGACTGGATGGAGCAGGAACAGGAGAGAGGTATTACCATCACTTCTGCTGCTACAACAGCTCACTGGAATGACCACAGAATCAACATCATCGATACACCCGGACACGTTGACTTCACAGTTGAAGTTGGGCGTTCACTCCGTGTTCTCGCCGGCTCTGTTACAGTATTCTGTGCTAAGGGCGGCGTTGAGCCTCAGAGTGAAACTGTTTGGAGACAGGCAGATAAGTATAACGTACCCAGAATGGCTTATGTAAATAAGATGGACATCCTCGGTGCAGATTTCTATAATGTTGTACAGATGATGAAGGACCGCTTACAGTGTAATGCAGTTCCGATTCAGCTTCCTATCGGTAAGGAAGATAGCTTCAAGGGTCTTATTGACCTTGTTGAAATGAAAGCATACGTTTACTACGACAACCTTGGTAAGGATATCCGTCAGGAAGAAATTCCCGAAGATATGCTCGAAATGGCTGAAGAGTACAGAGCTAGTCTCGTAGAACACGTTGCTGAAACAGATGAAGAGCTTATGATGAAGTATCTCGAAGGTGAAGAACTCACTATCGAAGAAATCAAAAAGGGTATCCGTACTGCTACAATTAATGTAACAATGATCCCTGTTTGCTGTGGTACTTCATACAGAAACAAGGGCGTTCAGAAGCTTCTTGACGCAGTTGTTGACTATATGCCTTCACCTCTTGATATCCCTGCTATTAAGGGTATCAACCCCAATACAGACGCAGAAGAAGAAAGACCTGCAGACGATAACGGTCCCTTCAGTGCACTTGCATTCAAGGTTATGACAGACCCGTTTGTTGGTAAGCTTTGCTTCTTCAGAGTTTACTCAGGTAAGATTGAAACAGGTTCTTACGTGCTTAACTCTTCAAGAGATTCTAAGGAAAGACTTGGTCGTATCCTTCAGATGCACGCTAACTCACGTAAAGATATCGACATTGTTTACAGCGGTGATATCGCTGCAGCAGTTGGTCTTAAGAACACAGGTACAGGTGATACACTTTGTGCTGAAAATGCACCCATTATTCTTGAATCAATGGAATTCCCTGAACCCGTTATCCGTGTTGCTATCGAGCCTAAGACTAAAGCAGGTCAGGAAAAGATGGGTATTGCACTTGCAAAGCTTGCAGAAGAAGATCCCACTTTCAAGACATACACAGACGAAGAAACAGGTCAGACAATTATCGCAGGTATGGGTGAGCTTCACCTTGAAATTATTGTAGACCGTCTTCTTCGTGAGTTCAAGGTAGAAGCTAATGTAGGTAAGCCTCAGGTTTCTTACCGTGAAACAATTACAAAAACTGTTGATCAGGATCACAAGTACGCTCGTCAGAGTGGTGGTAAAGGTCAGTACGGTCATGTTAAGATTATCGTTGAGCCTCTCGAAGCAGGTGCAGGTTACGAATTCGTTAACAAGATTGTCGGCGGTGCTATTCCCAAGGAATACATCCCCGCAGTTGATGCAGGTATCCAGGGTGCTATGCAGTCAGGTGTTCTTGCAGGTTACAACGTTGTTGACGTAAGAGTAACACTTTACGACGGTTCTTACCATGAAGTCGACTCTTCTGAAATGGCGTTCAAGATTGCCGGTTCTATGGCATTCAAGGAAGCTTGCAGAAAGGCTGCTCCCGTTCTTAAAGAACCCATCATGCAGGTTGACGTTAACGTTCCCGAAGAATATATGGGTGACGTTATCGGTGACCTTTCATCTCGTCGTGGTCAGATCCAGGGTATGGAAGCAAGAAACGGTGCACAGGCTATCGGTGCTTACGTTCCGCTTTCAGAGATGTTTGGTTATGCTACAGACCTTCGTAGTAATACACAGGGTCGTGCAAGCTACTCTATGAGCCCTTCACATTATGAAGAGGTTCCCAAGAGCATTATGGATGAGATTATTTCTCTCAGAAGTAAGCAGGACTAAGATTTTATAAAATTTTAGTTGATTTTAATTATTAAATGTAATATAATTAATACAAATAAATCTAACCATTAAAGGAGGAAATTACAATGGCAAAGGCTACGTTTGAAAGAAGCAAGCCCCATGTAAACATTGGTACAATCGGTCACGTTGACCATGGTAAGACATCTCTTACCGCAGCAATCACAAAGGTTCTTGGTATGAAGGGTCAGGCTGACTTTACAGCTTACGATCAGATCGACAAGGCACCCGAAGAAAAAGCAAGAGGAATCACGATCTCAACTGCACACGTTGAGTATGAAACAGACACACGTCACTACGCACACGTTGACTGCCCCGGACATGCTGACTACGTTAAGAACATGATCACAGGTGCTGCTCAGATGGACGGTGCTATCCTCGTTGTATCTGCAGCTGATGGTCCTATGCCCCAGACTCGTGAGCATATCCTTCTCAGCCGTCAGGTTGGCGTTCCCTACATCGTAGTATTCATGAATAAGCGTGACCAGGTTGACGATGACGAACTTCTCGAACTCGTTGAAATGGAAATCCGTGATCTTCTCACAGAATACGAATTCCCGGGAGATGACATCCCGATCGTTTGCGGTAGTGCTCTTCAGGTTCTTGAATCTACATCTACAGATATCAACGCTCCCGAATATGCTCCTATCGTTGAACTTATGAATCAGGTTGACGCTTACATTCCTACTCCTCAGCGTCCTACAGATCTTCCCTTCCTTATGCCTGTCGAGGACGTATTCTCAATCACAGGTCGTGGTACAGTTGCTACAGGCCGTGTTGAAAGAGGTATGCTCCAGGTTAACGAAGAAGTTGAAATCGTTGGTCTTACAGATGAGGCTCGTAAGGTTGTTGTAACAGGTATCGAAATGTTCAGAAAGCTTCTTCCTCAGGCAGAAGCTGGTGACAACATCGGTGCTCTTCTCCGTGGTGTTCAGAGAAACGAAATCGAAAGAGGACAGGTTCTCGCAAAGCCCGGTTCAATCAACCCCCATACAAAGTTCAAGGGCGAAGTTTACGTTCTTACTAAAGAAGAAGGTGGACGTCATACTCCTTTCTTCAACAACTATCGTCCTCAGTTCTACTTCAGAACAACAGACGTTACAGGTGTAATCGAGCTTCCTCAGGGCACAGAAATGTGTATGCCTGGCGATAACGTTACAATCAGCGTTGAGCTTATCACACCTATCGCTATCGAAGAAGGTCTTCGTTTCGCTATCCGTGAGGGTGGTAGAACAGTTGGTTCAGGCGTTGTATCTGCTATCGAAGCGTAAGTTATAATTTAACTTATTAAAAGAGTGAGCATTTTGCTCACTCTTTTTGCATGCGAAAATATTGTGTTGAATTATGATAGTATCCGTGTTATTATAAAAAGAGATTGATAGATTTAATTGATGAAAGAGGTGTAAATTAAAAATGAGTAGAGCTTATCGAACAAGTGATGGAAAGCAAATAAGGATGGCATATGCAGGTGGTGGGTATATAAGCAGAAAATATTATGTTTCATTAGTAGAGAGTGGACATGTGAAAGATGCTTACGATAACTTAATTGCTAATTTGAACAATGAATTATTAATCGCCAATGAGCTGATAACAGAGTGTTTTGAAAGAAAAGAAGAAATTGAAATTTTTTTATATGGAAGTACTGTAGAAAAACTATCTACACCAATTGAAGGGAATTCATCTAGGAATTATAGATTTATCAATGCAAAAGAGTGGAATTTAGAAACTATTAAAGGCATCGATTGGAAAATGTTTATGACTGCATTTTATGTTTTTGTTTTTTCTGAGACATCATTTGAGGGTGGAATGTGGAAAAACATAAAAAATATTCTATTAACATTGGGGACTAATAAAGATATCTTATATAAAAATCTAAAACAGACGGATTTAGAAAACAAAGAAGAAACAGAAAGAGAATTTTGGAATGTTATTTGCTATTTGTTAAAGGAGAAAATTGAAGACTGGTGTAGTGAAGAAACTTGTTGGCTTGCTTTTGAAGGTGTTAGTGAAGTAAAGCCTGTATTTAAGTTAAGTGAAAATATAAATTACTATGAATTGGAAGAATATTTTTGTGATATAGCTAATAAGGTTGCAATTAAAAGACTTGTCGATGACAATTGGGAAGAACATAGTGATTATGATGTGGAGTGGATGTTCTTTTATGATGAATATTTAGAACTTGAAAGTATAGATGAAGATATTAAAGATATAATTAAACATTACATATGTGAAAGGTACAAAGAAATAGGCGAACACCATGGTATAAAGTATTATCACGGGGCTGCACACTGGTATGAAAAAGCTAAGGAGTATGCAAATGATAATCAAAAAAAGGAAATAGATTTAAAAATGAAACCTATAAATAGAAAATTTGAGACGGAAAAGGTTTATCAAAAAATAGAAAAGATATTAGCTGGGTTGGTGCTTTTAGGAGTTGTATTTCTAGTTGTTTTTGTTCTTTTGTTTATAATTGCTTTAATAGGAAGGTTTGCTACCTTAAACAGAATTTCTGTTGTAGGTGGAATTGTTTCTCTTATAATAGAAGGAATATCGGCTTTAATGTTTGGATTGTTAATGAAAACAGGAAAGATTGATTAAGTTTGTAGATGTAGTGATGATTTTTTTAATTTCTAAACAACCCAAAAAGAAACTCGGTCGTTGGAATTACAATAGTTTTCTAAGAAAAATATTAATTGTCTCTTTTTCATTTTAAGAATTATGAAAAAACAAAAAATCAAAAATAGCATATCTCATACACACTTTTGATTTGACTACCAATTTTGACTACCATAACACCGATTATTACTGTATGTTTCTGTATAGTAGAAATGTGATAATACTCTGTTTCTAGGCATTTCTGACTATTACTGAATACCTCATTATTCGAACAGTTGGTTCAGGCGTTGTATCTGCTATCGAAGCATAATTGAAGCTTAATCTTTGGCTTTATAAAGCGGTTTCTCCAAATTGGAGAAGCCGCTTTTTCTGCGTTTAGACGGTTATACTACAGCCTTATACTACAAATTCAAAATATCAACACCGTAGGGAACGGCGGTTTCCGACGTTCCGTATGGCGGTGCATTGTAAACACTGCACCCTACAAATTATCATAAAAACAGAAGGACTGCCTGTTTATACAGAACGTATTATGCAGGCAGTCCTTTATTGTGTCGGGAAATGAGCTAAAAAATGTACGTCCCTAAGTGGCTTCGTCCCTAAGTGGCTTTTGAGTTTATTGGCATTTCATATTTTCCTGTGATGGGTGGATTTTTCCTGTCCGGGAAGAGTTTGCATATGCTTTTTATATGTTTGTGAAAAATAAGATACGTTGTTAAATCCGCACATTTCGGCAGCTTCGCTGACAGTATAGTTTTCAAATACCAGCAAATCTCTTGCCTTGTGACAGCGGAGGCGGTTAAGATAATGTATGGGCGAACATCCGACAACATCCTTGAAAAGATGGGAAAGATAGTATTTACTGAATCCCGTTGAGGCAGAAATAATATCAAGTGTAAGGGGCTCTTTGAAATTCTGATGAACATAGCGTAAAACTTTCTTTGCTATATCAAGACGGCTTCCATCCTCAACAAAAAATGAAGGCTTTTCCACAGATATATGCTTTCGCACAAGCTCTGTCATAAGGCTGAGAATATCCGCCTTTATATTTGTCTGATACAAATCGTCACGTGTGTTGAACTCATCTATGATATGCTCAAAAATGCGAGTCACTTCTTTCGATTCCACAAGCCTTTCAAACTGAGTGGCATAAGTTGAAATACCAAAGCTTTCAAGAAATGCAGTGTTCACAATAATACAGTAATAATAAACATTGCTGTCCGTTTGTACCTTATGCAGAGCGTTGGAGTTTACAACTGCAAGCCGGCCGGGCTTTACTTTAACAGAAACGTTGTCTGTTACAACTTCTGCTTCGCCTTCAACAAAATACAAAAGCTCGATATTTTCGTGCCAGTGCATAATAAAACCACAGTCTTTCCATACATGGTCGAAATGCATCTTAAAGCAGTTTTTGTCATTGATTTTACTGTGAAGAAATTGGTAACTTAACATAACAATACCTCTCTGTAAAAGCAAGATTGTTTTAAAACCTGAAAAATACTTTAAAAATAAAGCTTAAACCAAGCAATATTCTTGATTTACTTTTTAGCGGTTTTAGTATACAATAGATTTAAGAAAAAAGCAAGATTGTTTTAAAATGGAGTTGATTTTGTGCATAATTTTCCTATTGGTATGATTATAGACTGTCTGCAGAGTGATTTTGAAGGCGGTTTTTACGGTAATGAGTTTGACATAGCTCTTGAAAAGGCGGCGTCAATGGGTGTGCAGGGAATACAGATGTATGCTACAACCGGTAATTATTCTCCCAAGGTCCTTGATACTCCGGAAAAAAGGCGGAATCTCTTAAATCAGGTTAAATCCCACGGACTTTGCTACAGTGCCCTTTGCTCGTATTTCGGCATAGGCTTCTGGGACAGGGACAGGAATCCTCAGCTTATTGAAGACAGTAAACGTATCCTTGACCTTGCGAAAGACCTTGAAACAGATGTTGTTATGACTCATATAGGCGTAGTGCCTAATGATAAAAATCACGACCGCTATAAAATAATGCATGAGGCTTGTTTTGAACTTGCGGAATATGCCGACAGTATTGACGCTCATTTTGCGGTAGAAACAGGTCCCGAAACAGCTGAGGTGCTGAAAGGAATTCTTGACGACCTCGGTTCAAAAGGTGTTGCCGTAAATTTTGACCCGGCAAATCTTGTTATGGTGCAGAATGTTGACCCGATAGACGCTTTATATACTCTCCGTGACTACATAGTTCACGTTCATGCCAAGGACGGAATCCATGTGTGGGACAAAGACCCTGAAGTTATATACGGCATAAAGAAAGAGACTGTAGAAACCCCAAGGGCGGGCAAAGAATTGCCTCTTGGTGAAGGTGCTGTGGATTTTATAAAAATGCTTAAAGCACTTGATGAAATCGGTTACCGTGGTTTCCTGACCATAGAAAGAGAATGTGGCGAGAATCCGGAGCTTGACATTCGTAATGCCGCGAAATTTTTAAAGAAAATAATGGTTGAAGATTGAGCGTTTTGTGGTATCATAAAAAAGAAGGAGTGTTCTTTATGAAAATTGCAGTAAGCTCATACAGCTTTAATAAAATGATACAAAGCGGTGAAATTAAAGAAATTGATACAATCCGCCTTGCAAAGGAAATCGGTTTTGACGGTATTGAATTTGTTGATTTTTACAGACCTGAAGAAAAAGACATATTGGAGTACGCAAAGGAGCTTCGGGAAGAAGCGGATAAAGTAGGTATTCCCATTGTAAACTACTGCGTTGGTGCAAGCTTTGCAAGAAATGGCGAAGATTTCGACAAAGAGGTTGAGCGTGTGAAAAAGCACATTGATGCAACCCAAATTTTCGGTGCATCAAATATGCGTCACGATGCAATGGGCGGTGCACACGGAAAAGGTCATTTCAGAAGTTTTTCCGACTGCCTTGAAACTATCGCAAAAGGATGCCGTATTATAACGGAATATGCTGAGAAAAAGGGCATCCGTACAATGGTAGAGAATCACGGCTTTATCTGTCAGGACCCCGATAGGATGGAAGCGCTTTATAAAGCAGTAAATCACCCCAATTTTGGACTTCTTGCCGATATGGGTAACTTCCTCTGTGCAGATTGTGAACCGTCTTATTCGATTGGGAAGCTTCGTGAAATGGTTTTCTTTGCCCACGCAAAGGACTTTATAGTAAAAGACGGAAACGGAGCTGACCCGGGAAAAGGCTTTTTCAGAAGCCGTGGGGGAAATTATCTTCGTGGTACAATTATCGGTCACGGAAACGTGCCTGTAAAGCAGTGCATTGATATACTTAAAAAAGCAGAATACGACGGATGGATTACCATTGAGTTTGAAGGAATGGAACCAAACAGGGAAGCGCTTGAAATCGGACTTGAAAATCTTCGTAAATATGTTGGTTAAAAGCAAGAATACAACAAAATAAAGCAATATCGTTGATTTACAACCACCTTTTTTTGCTATAAAATAAAAGCAAGAAAGGGTGGTTCTTATGTATCAGTTTCCAATAGGTGCTATAATTGACTGTTTTAAAACAGATTTTGACGATGCACTCAATCAGGCGGCAGCGCTTGGTGCAAAGGGTATACAGATGTATGCAACAACGGGCGAACATTCTCCTGAGGTTATGACAACTGCTATTCGCCGTGAAATGCTTGATAAAGTAAAGTCAAACGGACTTTGTTTCAGTGCAATTTGCGGTGACTTCGGTAAAGGCTTCTGGGATCCTAGTGATAACCCCAGACTTATTGAAGGATCAAAAAGAATTATGGAAATGGCGAAAGAGCTTGAAACAAATATCGTTACAACTCATATCGGTGTTGTTCCGGAAGACCCCAATCACGACCGTTATAAAATAATGCAGGAGGCTTGCCATACCCTTGCAGAGTATGCAGACAGTCTCGGTGCACACTTTGCCATTGAGACAGGCCCCGAAACTGCAGAAGTACTCAAGGGTTTTCTTGACAGCCTTAACTCAAGAGGTGTTGCAGTAAACTTTGACCCTGCAAATCTTGTTATGGTTAAGCAGGATGACCCAGTTAAGGGCGTGCATCTTCTTAAGGATTATATCGTGCACACTCACGCAAAGGATGGTATCCATGTGTGGGATAAAGACCCGGAAATCATGTATGGTATCAAGACAGAGCCCGTTAAGACTCCCCGTGCAGGTAAAGAACTTCCTCTCGGACAGGGAGATGTTCCGTTTCCCGAATATCTTAAAGCACTCGATGAGGTTGGTTATCGCGGATTTTTGACGATTGAAAGAGAAGTCGGAGACAACCCTGCCGCAGATATCCGTACAGCGGCTGATTTCCTCAGCGAAATAATGAAAGGATGAGTGTAGTGAATAAGAAAATAAAAATCGGTATTATCGGTGTAGGTTCTATTTCGGAAGCACATCTTCTTGCATACTCAAAAATTCCCGATGTGGAAATCTATGCTTTCTGTGACATTAACGAAGCACGCCTTAAAGAAATGGGTAAGAAGTACGGAGTTTCCCGACTTTTCACAAATAAAGAAGATATGCTTGCACTTTCTGAAATTGACGCCGTCAGTGTGTGCACGTGGAACTCGCAGCATGCTCCCTGCACAATTGCAGCACTTAAAGCAGGCAAGCACGTTATGTGTGAAAAGCCTATGGCAATGAATACAGAAGAAGCACTTGAAATGAAAAAAAACGCAGAAGAAAGCGGTAAGCTTCTTATGGTTGGCTTTGTCCGCAGATACAAGGAAAGTACAGAACTTGTAAAAGAGTTTGCGAATAACGGCACACTTGGTGATATTTATTATACGAAGGCTACATATCTTCGCCGTCACGGAAACCCCGGTGGCTGGTTTGGTGATAAGTCCCGTTCAGGCGGCGGTCCTCTTATAGACCTTGGTGTGCACGTTATAGATATGGCGAGATACGTGATGGGAAATCCCATGCCGGTGAGTGCATACGGTGTGACATTCAATAAGCTCGGAAACCGTAAAAATTTAATTGATAAGCCTCCGTATGTATCAATCAGCAGTACACCTGATGATGTTTGCGATGTAGAGGAGTTTGCAAGTGCGATTATCCGCTTTGATAACGGTGCGGCAGTATCTGTTGAAACAAGCTTTGACCTTAACTTAAAGGAAGATGTAGGAACATTTGAAGTGTTCGGAACAAAGGGCGGTGCAAAGTTTTCGCCCGAACTTGAAATATACACTGACGTTAACGGGTATATGGCTGACATTAAACTAAAAAAGAAACTGGATACTGTCAGCGGATTTACAACCGAATTTGAGCACTTTATCGCCTGTATAAAAGGGGAGGCAGAATGTATATCACCTGCAGAAGACGGTATTGTTATGATGAAAATACTCGATGCGATATACGAATCGGCAAGGACTGGAGAAGTTGTAAAAATAAAATAAAAAATGAAGGACTGTGTATTGAATGACACAGTCCTTTGTGTTATACTGACCTTGAGGTGGTAATATGAGAGCTTATTTTGAAAATTTCCTGAAAGAGTACAACTATCCCGAAGAGTCTTGGGATGTTCTTACTTCTGCATTTAATAAACTTGAAAAGCAGGCAGAATTTAATTTATTGATTGAAAATTTCTTTAAAACAAAGCTTGATTTCAGGGCGATAATGAAAGCTTTGTGCGAAAAGACAGGTCTTAATCTCTACACGGGCTATGGCGTGCTTTTCATCTGTCTTTCAAAAGAAACTAAGACACTTTGCAAAGAATGGAACTGGACAGACGATATGTATAAACGCGGTATGCTTGATATAATGCTTCAAACCTGCGAGTGCTATGAGGTTAAAAAGGTCTGGGGACTTATGGGCGAAGGCTGGATGTCAGGCATAGTAACAGGCGCAGTGGTTTCTATCGGCAGACTTCAGTTTGTGGCAAAGCCCTACGATGGAGAAGACACCGAGGTTGCAGGTTACAAAGTTACAAAGGGAACTCCGGTCATTACCGTACATATTCCCGGCTCCGGCGAGTCCTTTGACAAGGATGCCCGTATGGATGCATACCATAAGGCTTGCGAATTTTACAGCAATGCTGACAGCAAAAATCCGTGTTATTCCCGTTGGAGTAACCGAGATGAGATTGATGTTAATACCCCGTGCTTCTTTTACTGCCAGAGCTGGCTTATGTTTCCGCCAAACAGAGAAATCCTGAACCCTAATTCAAATATCATTTCATTTATGAATGAATTTAAGATTATTGATACAATCGTTTTCGGAGAAGAAGAAGTACGTCAGGACCTCTGGCGCATTTTCGGGCAGGTGGATGAGGATGTTCCTTTTGAAAACTTCCCTGAAAAAACCTCTCTTCAGCGTGCCTATAAAAAATATCTGTCAGATGGAAATATGCCGGGGCAGGGATTGGGAATATTCGTATATGACGGAGAAAACAGAAGGATTTTGAATTAAGGTGATAAAAATGAGAACTTACTTTGAAAATTTTATGGAAGAATACGATTATCCTACTGAAGCGAGGGCGATGCTTCTTTCCGCTTATGATAAATTATCGGATGAGAATGAGTTCTGGATGTTGATTGAAAATTATTATAATTACGAAAAGTCGCTTGAATATAAGTGTCCTCTCCACGGCAAAATGATGGAAAAATTCAGAAAAAATAAAGAAGTTATTGAACCGCTTTGCGAAAAATTGGGGATAAATTCAAACACAGGTTTTACCGCTTTTTTTATCTGCGTAAGCAAAGAAACAAAGGATATCTCAAAAAAGTGGAACTGGACAGAGGATATGTATAAACGCGGTATGGCGGATATAAAGTGCAAGCTTCTGGAGGGTTACGGACATAGTGGTAACTGGGGTGTTACGGTTACATCGTGGATTTCATATATTCTTGACGGGGTGATGAATTCTATCGGCAGACTTCAGTTCTTTTATAAAGAGCACGAGGGGGAAGATGTGACAATTTCAGGTCACACCCTTAAAAACGGCGAGAGTTATATTGATATACACATCCCTGCTTCGAAAGAGTCCTTCGGGAAAGAAGCAAGGCTTGATGCTTATGGCAAAGCATGTCGGTATTTCAGTGAGCTTTACGGAAAAGACATATGCTTTTTCGGATGCAAAAGCTGGCTTCTCTTTGAACACAACCACGAAATTCTTGACGAAAAGTCCAACATAATTTCTTTTATGAATGATTTCAGAATTACAGAAAGTAAATTTTATGAAAACAACCGGCAGGAAATGTGGCGGATTTTCGGTGACGAAGCCGCTAATGGCGAGATAAGTGATTTGCCTGAAAATTCGTCTCTTCAGCGTTCTTATAAAAAGTGGCTTCTTGACGGAAAATTCCCCGGTGAAGGAAAAGGGTTTTTCGTGTATGACAGTGTGAAAGGAAAAATATTAAACTAAAAAATCAGTGCGATATAATAATCGCACTGATTTTTCTAGTTTTTGGATAAATATTTAACTGCATTTTCAACGGATTTCGAAGCTTTTTCGCTAAGGGGCTTATCTGTGTTGCGATAATCAAAGGAAAGCACAAATTCGTGCAAATCGTCGTAAAGACTGTCAAGCTTTTCCTTCTGCCCGTTTACAACTGACTCAATAAATGCATCACGGAGCTTTCCGCTTATTTCTTTCTCGCATACAGAAAGAACAAGCGAAGCGTGGTCAGGGCAAAGATTGCCTTTTCTATCAAACATCTCGCGAAAATCCTTTTCACAATCCCATAAGTATGCAAGGTTGCCTGCAGCGTCAAGCATCTGTGCATTTAATTTATCACACAAGGCACAGCTTGAATTGGCGGTGGAAAGTTTTTTTGAAATAAGTGCAGAATCATAACCTTTCTTCAAAAATCCGCTTTTGTTTTCAAGTGTGATTTTCTTTGAAAGTTCTTTTACATAAGTTTCAAGTACAAGTGCAAGACCAAGTCGGTTGCCTTTTTCAAAAAGCATCGGAAGATGTCTTCTGCAGAATCCTTTTTCGTTTGTAATTTCTCTGCCGTCAGGTTCCATCATAGAGGGTCCGAGAAAATAGTTAAGGGCATCGTCTTCAAGCTTTTTTTCAAGAGTGCAAAGTATGCATCCGCATCCGTCTTTCAGTGCGTCAGTAAGAGGAATGCTGTATATACGTTCTTTCATAAGAAAGTCTCCTTGTTTTTCTGATTTCAATTTAAAATCTGTATACGACAATTATAACACAAAAAAATCTTCTTTACAACAAAAAAACAAGGACAGACACAAATAACCTTCTTAGAGAATATACTTGTATTATGTATTCTGTAGCGGAGGTGCTTTTATGCTCAGGATTTTTCTGAGGAAATACTTCGGATTAGGAAACATTGGGTTAATACAGAGCGGCAGTTTCCCGGAACCATTAAGCGAGGAGGAAGAAATTTTATATCTTGAAAAATACAGAGCAGGAGATGAGGATGCAAGAAATATCCTCATAGAAAGAAATCTCAGACTTGTTGCGCATATTGTAAAAAAGTATGCAGGATCCGGAGAAAACGATGACCTGATATCTGTAGGTACAATCGGGCTTATTAAGGGGATAACCTCGTTTAATGCGGACAAAAAAACCAAGCTTGCTACATACGCCTCACGCTGTATAGAAAATGAAATCCTGATGTCATTACGTCATGATAAGAAATTCCAGTGTCAGGTTTCATTAAGCGAGCCGATAGGTTATGACGGAGAGGGGAATGAGGTTACGCTGATTGATGTATTACAAAGTGATAATGAGGATATATGCGAAAGACTTGATCTTGATAGTATGATAGAAAAGCTTTACGGTAAAATTAAAAACTCTCTTCAGAAAAGAGAGCAGGAGATAATCAGACTTCGCTACGGCTTGTGCGGATGCGACCCGCTTACACAGCGGGAAGTTGCAAAAATTCTTGGAATCAGCCGTAGCTATGTGTCAAGAATAGAGAAGAAAGCACTGGGTAAACTTGGCATATAAAAAAGAGGCAACAGCCTCTTTTTTAACTTATAGGAATTTGCGTAAATTAGTACGCGTGAAACTGTGTTTGTACTTTGCAGGTGCGCGACATGGGTGAAGCGGCACGCTTTTTTTATATGCCAAACATAGAATTTGCACCAAGCTCTTCTTCAATTCTTAAAAGTCTGTTATATTTACACGTTCTGTCAGTTCTCGACGGTGCACCGGTTTTAATCTGCCCTGAATTTACTGCAACGGCAATGTCAGCAATGGTAGTGTCTTCCGTTTCACCGCTACGGTGGGAAATGATTGTGTTAAAGCCGTTTCGTTTTGCAAGCTCAATCGCATCAAGTGACTCTGTCAGTGTGCCTATCTGGTTGACTTTTACTAAAATTGCATTTCCTGCGCCTTCGTTTATACCTTTTTGCAACCTTTTTTTGTTGGTTACAAAAAGGTCGTCGCCTACAAGCTGAATTTTACTGCCCAACCTTTTGGTGAGAGCTTTCCATCCATCCCAATCTTCCTCTGCCATTGCATCCTCAATGGAGAATATGGGATAGCGGTTTGCCCAGTCAACCCAGAAATCAGAAAGCTCATCACGGGTGAGGAAGTTCCCGTGTTTCCAGAAAGAATAATATCCGTCTTTTCCTTCTTTTTTTGCTGCTTCAAACATTTCCGTTGTAGCCGGGTCAAGAGCTATTTTGAAATCGTCTCCGGGAATATAGCCTGCAGCTTCAATTGCAGAGCAGATTGCCTTCAACGCTTCCTCGTCGTCTGCAAAGTCAGGCGCAAAACCGCCTTCGTCGCCAACTGCAGTGGAAAAGCCTTTTTCCTTGAGAAGCTTGCCCAATGTGTGGAAAACCTCTACGCATTGTCTGAGTCCTTCAGAAAAACACTCTGCCCCGACAGGCATAATCATAAATTCCTGACAACAGATTGAGTTTCCGGCGTGTTTTCCGCCATTGATAATATTCATCATCGGCACAGGGAGGCGGTGGGGGTTTGTACCACCTAAATATCTGTAAAGACTTATTCCAAGGGAGTTTGCCGCTGCTTTAGCCGTGGCAAGAGAGACGCTCAGGATGGCGTTAGCACCAAGCTTTCTTTTACTTTCTGTGCCGTCAATCTCGCAAAGAAGACTGTCGATATACCTTTGCCTGAACGGATTTTTCCCGATTAACTCAGGAGCTATAATTGTGTTGACGTTCTTTACCGCTTTGAGCACACCTTTACCGTTATAACGATCTTCGTTACCGTCACGAAGCTCACAGGCTTCGAACGCACCGGTAGATGCGCCTGACGGAACGGCTGCAGAAGCAAATGTACCGTCGTCAAGATATACCTCGGTTTCCACGGTGGGGTTACCTCTGGAGTCAAGAATTTCCCGCGAGCGTATGAGAGTTATTTCAGGATAATAATGCATAAAAAAACATCCCCTTATAAAGTATACTGTTAGTATAGCCTGTTTTGGGGATGTTATTCATTTATTCAGTTTGCCGCAGGAGCCTTGCTGTAAGTTTTGCCGTTGACAGCTCCGCCTGAACGGGCGCTGAGAAGCTCTGACACAGTAACAAGCTGATAGCCCTGCTTCAACAGGTGCTTAACAACCGGTTCAACTGCTTCCATAGTGGGCTTGTGTATATCATGCATAAGTATTATGCCACCGTCGCGTGTGTCTTTTTGTACAGACTGAAGGGTTTTTGCAGGATCGCGAGTTTTCCAGTCGAGAGTATCAACTGACCACATAATCGCCGGCATCGCAATTGAATTAAGTACACTTTTGTTGTATGCTCCGTACGGTGGACGGTAAAGCTTGGGATATACCCCCGTAGCGTTGTATACGGCATTATTTGTTGAAGAAATCTGATTGCTTACAGTAGATGAGGAAGAGCCTGTGAGCTTAACGTGACTCCAGGTGTGGTTGCCGATTTCGTTGCCGTTGTTTACGGCACGGGCAAGAGTATCTTTGTATTTGTCAACATATTGTCCCTGAACAAAGAATGTCGCACGGACTTTGTATTTTTCAAGAATTGACAAAACCTCATCAGTGTATTTTCCCGGACCGTCATCAAAAGTAAGAGCAACCATCGGCTTTGACGGATCAATCTTACGCGCTCCGCAGGAATACCAGCCGGAGCTTTTGTATGCATCCACCTCTGCAAGGGGAACGTGGATGAAAACACCGTCGTTAGAAAACATAAGCTGTCTTACCTCGTCAATGTCGGTGGAGAGACCTTTGGCTCTTTCGGTTTCGACATTATCCTTAAAGACTGTAAATTCACCACCGTGAATATCATACATCTTAACCGTTACATCGGAAAGGTTATAGTACCAGCCAACCTTATGATAAGCCTCAGCCTCGTCTTTGTAAACAAGCCGTGACCTTCCATCGGTGCTATACATTGTAATGGTTACTTCTTCTTTGGTGTTGTACCAGCCTGCTTCGTTGTATATCTCGCGGTAGAATTCAGGAACGTACAACTTCTTACCGTCGGTTTTGAACAGTGTTATAATTTGTGCATCTTCAGGCGTTTCAAACCAACCGGCATTTGTCCACAACGGGACATCTTCAGCGTTGACGCTGATAGTCCTTCCGTCAGATGCGTAAAGCTCTACGGGTGAAGAGCCTATGCACGGGATGAACACCGTAAGCACAAGTGTAAAAACAAGAATTGCACAAAGTAGTCTTCTGTACATAGTGCTTCCTCCTTTGTGTTTGTATATTTTATCAGACGTTGAATCTGAAAAGAACGATATCTCCGTCCTGCATGACATATTCTTTACCTTCGCTTCTTACAAGACCTTTTTCCTTTGCAGCAGCGTGACTTCCGCATTCAATAAGGTCGTTATATGCAACAACCTCTGCACGGATAAAGCCTTTTTCAAAGTCTGTGTGGATTTTCCCTGCTGCCTGAGGAGCCTTTGTGCCTCTTGTAATAGTCCATGCTCTTACCTCGGGCTGACCTGCTGTAAGGTAGCTGATAAGACCAAGAAGTGTGTAGCTCTTTTTAACAAGTCTGTCAAGACCCGACTCATTAAGTCCCATTTCTTCAAGGAACATCTGCTTTTCGTCACCTTCAAGAGAGCTGATTTCTTCTTCAATCTGTGCTGAAATGGGGAGCACCTGCGCACCCTCTGCAGCGGCAATTTCTTCAACTTTCTTTACAAATTCGTTGTTTTCGATACCTGCTGCAAAATCCCCCTCAGCTACGTTAGCCGCATAAAGTACAGGCTTCATTGTAAGAAGAGCAAGCTCCTTTACGATTTCTGCCTCATCCTCTGTGATTTCAACTGTGCGTGCACTCTGTCCTGCTTCAAGAGCTTCTTTATAACGCTTCCAGAGTTCAAGCTCTGCCTGATACTTTTTATCGCCTGACTTCATCATTTTCATAGTTCTGTCAATACGCTTGTCCACACTTTCAAGGTCGGCAAAAATAAGCTCAAGATTGATTGTTTCAATATCCCGCTGAGGGTCAACAGAGCCGTCAACGTGTACAATGTTTGCATCCTCGAAGCATCTTACAACGTGAACGATTGCATCAACCTCACGAATGTGGGCAAGGAACTTATTACCAAGACCTTCACCACGGCTTGCGCCCCTAACAAGACCTGCAATGTCAACAAATTCAACAATTGCGGGGGTTACCTTTTCGGGATTGTGCATTTTTGCAAGAACGTCAAGACGTTCATCCGGCACTGCAACAACGCCTACGTTTGGCTCTATTGTACAGAAGGGATAGTTTGCACTTTCTGCTCCGGCTTTTGTAATTGCATTAAAAAGGGTACTTTTTCCCACATTGGGAAGACCCACTATACCTAATTTCATAATTTATTACATCTCCTTATAGCTAAAGAGTATCAGACATTTTTCCGAAATGCTCCGACACGCATCTGCATTATACCACAAAATCAGCAAATAGTCAATTATTCGGCTTGTATTTGTTTTAATTTTCTCTAAAACGTGACAAAAAGGTAAAGGCGTGCTATAATATAACAAAAACGGAGGTGGAGACTATGGCTATAATGCTCGACCATCAATTAAGAGAATATATACCCCACAATGCTGCAAAATTTCCGATAACTTATTTCAGCGATGAGCTTGCCGACTTGCCTGATAGGGAAGGGCCGTTGCACTGGCATCCTGATTTTGAGATTGCTACGGCAGAATGCAGTGTTTTAGATTATCAGGTAGGGGGAGAGCATATTATGCTTGAAGCCGGTGACAGTATATTTGTCAACGGAAATATGCTCCACGGAATAAAACAGGTGTCGGGCGATATCCCTGACCCCATGCCAAATATTGTATTTTCAGGTGCATTAATAGCCCCTGAAACAAGTATCATTTATCAAAGATATATACAGCCGATTATTAAGTGTGATGCAATGCCTTTTGTGGTTTTTCGGCATAACAACGCTTCTCACAGAGAAATAAACTGTCTTATAAAAGATGTTTACAGACAAATGGGGGACGAAAACGAATGCTATGAATTGGCTGTTCAGCGTAATCTAAGCCGTATATTTGAATTTATATTCTGCAATTTTGACAATCTCCCGAAAGCAGAGACGACACGTATACAGATAAACAGCCAGATTCGCCTTCAGAAGATGTTAAACTACATTTATGAAAACTATACCGAAGTCGTAACCCTTGGAGATATTGCCGGTGCAGCCGATATCAGCCGTAGTGAAGCAGGAAGATGCTTTAATACATATATGGGGTGTTCCCCCGTTGATGCACTGATTCAATACAGACTCCAAAAGGCACAGCAATTACTCTCTGAAAAAACGCAGACACTGGAACAGATAAGCCGTGCTTGCGGTTTTAATTCTGTGAATTATTTCAGCCGTCAGTTTAAGAAAAGATATGGGTATTCCCCCGGGAAAAGTACAAAAATGGGTAAATAGTGCTTAAAATTGGCGTTTTTGTGGCTTTTTTTCTATGTGTTCAGGTGATATAATTAACGTAATTGCTTTCTTGGAAGGAGATTATTATGGCTGAACAAAAGAACTACAAAAAAACGCTGATTGCCTGTTATCTTGGTTTTGTTACGCAGGCTATAACAGCTAACTTCACACCGCTGTTGTTTTTGACATTCAAAGGTACATACGGCATCTCGCTTGAAAAAATTGCGCTGATTCCGCTGGTATTCTATTTAACGCAATTATTCATTGACCTTGTGGCAACAAAATACGCTGACAAAATCGGTTATCGCACCTGTGTTGTAGTATCTCAGGTAGTGTCGGCACTGGGTCTTATTTTAATGGCAATTCTGCCGGAGATACTTCCCGTACCTTTTATAGGTATTTTAATTTCAGTAGTGCTTTATGCAGTGGGCAGCGGTCTAGTTGAAGTTCTGGTGAGTCCCATTGTTGAGGCGTGTCCATTTGAAAATAAAGACGGTGTTATGAGCCTTTTGCACTCGTTTTACTGCTGGGGAGCAGTGGGCGTTATTTTAGGTTCTACACTCTTCTTTGCAGTATTCGGAATAGAAAACTGGAAAATACTTACTTGTATCTGGGCACTCGTTCCGCTATATAACACCTTCAATTTTATTAATTGTCCCATAGAGCGTTTGACTGAAGAAGGTGAGAGTATGGGCGTAAGAAAGCTCCTTAAAACACCTCTCTTCTGGCTGATGATAATGCTTATGATATGTGCAGGTGCATCGGAAGCTACGATGACACAGTGGACATCGGCATTTACGGAAGCTGCCATTAAAATACCGAAAACAATCGGTGACCTGTTGGGACCGTGTCTCTTTGCAGCGTTTATGGGAGTAACCCGTGTGATTTACGGAAAGTTCAGCGAAAAGCTGAATTTGAAAAAAGTAATGCTCATTTGCGGAATAGTCTGTGCAGGCTGTTATTTGTTGGCTTCGCTGTCGCCGATACCTGTTCTTGGACTTGCAGGCTGTGCTGTTTGCGGTTTTGCTGCAGGCATTATGTGGCCCGGAACTATCTGTGTATCTTCGCAGAAGTTTCCAAAAGGCGGAACTGCGATGTTTGCATTTCTGGCACTGGCAGGTGACCTTGGTGCAGCGGTAAGTCCTACCTTGGTAGGAAGCCTTGCTGAAATGGCAGGCGGAAATCTGAAAATGGGACTACTTGTAGCAACTGTATTCCCGGTTTTCCTTGTATGCGGATTGCTGATGCTGAAGATGAAATCAAAAAAATAAACGGAGAGATGAAAAGAGGTGTAAAAGTTTTTTTACGCCTCTTTCTGTTGTACGGGGAAGGAAAAAGGAGTTTACGAAAAATTCACAAATTGTACATAATATAAAAATATCGCATATTTATAATGAAACTGAAAAAAATGTTTTACTTTAAAGAAATGTATGTTAAAATATTAGACAAAGGTCGGTGATTTTGTGAAGAACATACAAACAATTCTTATCGCAGATGACGATGCCAATATATGCGAGCTTGTGAGGCTCTATCTTGAAAAAGAGGGCTTTGAAACAGTGATTTGCTTTAACGGAGAAAGGGCTCTGGAAATTATCCGAGAAGGCAATATTTCACTTGCAATACTTGACATTATGATGCCCAAGGCAGACGGAATAACTGTGTGCCGTGAGGTAAGACGCGACAGCAAGCTTCCGATAATTATGCTTACAGCCAAGGGAGAAACTTTCGATAAGGTTTTGTGCCTTGAACTCGGTGCAGACGATTATGTTGTAAAGCCCTTTGAAGGAAAAGAACTGGTCGCCAGAGTAAAAGCGGTTTTAAGGCGTAGCTCTGCATCTGACGAAAAAAAGGAGGAATCAAAAGTTGTTTCCTACGAAAATATTACTGTTAATCTTACAAATTACGAGCTTGTATTAAACGGCAAAAGTATGGATGTTCCGCCAAAAGAACTGGAGCTTCTTTACTACCTTGCATCTCATCCGAACAGGGTTTTCACACGGGAGCAGTTGCTTGAGGATGTGTGGGGCTTTGACTATTACGGAGATTCCAGAACGGTGGATGTGCACGTAAAAAGGCTTCGTGAAAAGATTGAAAATATCAGCGATAGTTGGACCCTTAAAACAGTGTGGAGTGTAGGCTATAAATTTGAGGTGAAATAAGAGTGCGTAAAACACTTTTTTCAAAAATCTTTATTACGCAGATTGTTGTTGCGCTGACAGTGGTTATAATTATTGTACCGATGATATTTGTATTGATAGGCGACTATTTCGTATCTGTACAAAAGGACGATATAATGAATGATGCAAGGCGTGTTGCAGGACTTACCGAGCAGGTTATCCGCATGGGCAATGACAGAAAAACCTGGGAAATTTTTCGTGACGGTGTGTCTTATACAGGTGGGCAGAGTACGATTATAGTTATGGCGGCAAGCGGTGATATTGTAATTGCACCAAAGGACAACAGCGTAATAAATGTAGGAATCCTGGAAAAAGACTTTTTAAACGGCGTCAGAGACGGGAAGAGCGAAATCAAGCTCTATGATAAGGGCAGACTTTTTAATGAGCAGTCTATTGTGGCAATCGTTCCCATAACAAGGAGAAATACAATAGGCGGTGTGGATTTTCATGGGGCGGCAATTGCTCTGAGACCGATTCCGCAGGTAAGGAAAATTCAGTACAGCATAGTAAGAATAATTCTTATGGCACAAACTATTGCATGGATAGTGGCACTTATTGTGTCATTTATAATTACAAGACAGATTACAAAGCCTGTTAAAAGGATGCGCCTTGCCGCAAAGAAAATTGCCTCGGGTGATTTCAAAATAAGAATCCCGATTACAACCAAGGACGAAATTGGTGATCTTGCGCAAAGCTTTAATGCAATGTCGCAATCTCTTGGAGAGCTTGAAGAAATGCGAACATCGTTCCTTTCTGACGTTTCCCACGAGCTGAGGACTCCTATGACGGTCATAAACGGATTTATAGAAGGTATACTTGACGGAACTATTCCGGAAAATGAACATGAAAAATACCTTGGAATAGTAAGCCAGGAGGCAAAGCGTTTATCAAGACTGGTGAAGGATCTTCTTGAAACTACAAGACTTGAGCAGGACGTTAAAAAGCTTGACAAAAAGAATTTTGATATGACAAGACTTGTTACAGAAACGGTAATTTCCTACGAGAGTCAGTTGACAGAAAAGAATATTTCGCTTGAGCTTTTGCTTGAGAAAAAGAGCTGCTATGCTTTTGCCGACAATGATGCTATAAAAAGGGTCCTTTTAAATCTTATGGACAATGCCATTAAATTTACTCCTGAAAACGGTGCTATAACTGTCAGCACACAACTTGTGGGCGGAAAAGTGAAAACCAGTGTGGAAAATACCGGAGAGGGAATATCAAAAGAAGAACTCAGACATATATGGGTGAAGTTTTACAAGTCTGATAAGAGCCGCAGTGTAGATAAAAAAGGTGTCGGGCTCGGACTTCATATTGTTAAAACTATAATATCACAGCACGGCGGCGAAGTATACGCGGAAAGCGAAGAGGGTAAGTTTGCAAGATTTACCTTCGTGCTGGATGCGGGAGAAAATAAAAATTAAGTAGGTGAAAATATGAAAAAAACTATAATCGGGACTTTTATCGGTGCAGTAGCAGGCGGTGCCATGGCGTGTATTCTTACGTTGAACATTATCGGATATATGCCGTTAAAGGAAAATACAAACGTAAAAAATATTCCTTATACAGAAAATGCTGAAACGGGATTTTCTTTAGTAGATGATGCCGCAGAAAAGAAGGCGCTGAGCGTTGAGGAAATTGCGAAAAAGACAGGCCCTTCAATTGTTGGTATATCCTGCACAATGGTTACACAAACCTTTTTTGGAACGCAGGAATCTTCCTCAGGCGGTAGCGGAATAATCATTGATGCAAACGGTCATATAGTGACAAATTACCATGTAATAGAGGGCGCAAAGACTATCAAGGTAAAGCTTACAAGCGGTAACGAATATGATGCAAAGCTTGTGGGCGGTGATGAAAAAACAGACATTGCAGTAATTAAGATTGAAGCAAAAGAGGATATCAAGGTTGCAGCCATCGGCAATTCCAACGAAGTTGAGGTGGGAGAGCTTGCAGTTGCTATCGGAAATCCTCTTGCAAGTGAGTTGTTTGGGACGGTTACAGCAGGCGTTATAAGCGGTGTCAACAGAACTATGATGGTAGGCCAGCGTGAGATGACACTTATTCAAACAGATGCCGCAATCAGCCCCGGTAACAGTGGTGGAGCACTGATAAATAAGTACGGTGAAGTAATCGGAATTAACAGCGTCAAACTTGTAGAAAGTGCAGCAGAGGGACTGGGCTTTGCGATACCCATTAACGAAGCTGTTCCGATTGTACAGGACCTTATGAAGTACGGCTACGTAAAGGGAAGACCTATGATCGGTGTCAGCGTAAGGGAAATCACCCCTGAGCTTGCATATTACAACAATCTTCTTGTCGACTACGGTCTTTATGTAATGAGCGTTACCGAAAACAGCGGTGCAGAAAAAGCGGGAATTACAAGAGGTGATATAATAATAAAAATTAACGATAAGAAGGTTACAACCTCCAATGAAATGAATAAAATCCGCGACGAACATAAGGCGGGGGATACAGTTAAACTTACTGTATTACGTGCAGGACGTGAAACCCTCGTGAGTGTGAAGTTGACAGAGGATATGACTAAAAAATAATAAATAAAGGTGAGTTCGAAACCATCCTCACTGTGTGGCATTGACCGCACAAATCAAAACTAGGGAGAGCTTAATATGAGAAAAACAAAGACTTTAACACAAGGGGCACTTATTGCAGCGCTGTATGTGGCACTCACATACATAACCAATCTGCTGGGACTTGCAAGCGGAGTCATTCAGGTAAGAATTTCGGAGGCGCTTACGGTTTTACCGGCGTTTACGTTTTCTGCAGTTCCCGGGCTTACAGTAGGGTGCGTGGTGGCAAATCTTATAACAGGTGCACCTTTATGGGATATTGTTTTCGGGTCGTTTGCAACACTTCTCGGAGCACTTGGCACATATTACTTTGGCAAGAATAAGTTTCTTGCCCCGGTGTATCCGATTGTGGCAAATACGCTGATAGTCCCGTTTGTGCTTAAAATAGCGTACGGAGTTACAAACGGGTACGGATTTTTGCTTCTTACAATATTCTTAGGCGAGCTTATTTCCTGCGGAGTGCTTGGTGTGTTTTTATACGATGCAGTAAAAAAAGTGAAAATTTTTGAAAGGGATGAGTAAAAAAAGTACTCATCCCTTTTTTTATTTATTGACAAAACAGGTAAAAATCTTATATAATAACAAAAATGTTGTAAGAGAGGAAAAGTGTTATGAATCAAAGAGAAAAATTTTCATCAAGGCTTGGATTCCTGCTTATTTCTGCAGGTTGTGCAATTGGCCTTGGTAACGTATACCGTTTCCCGATTATAACCGGGGCTTACGGTGGAGCGTTGTTTGTACTTATCTATATTGCGTTTTTGCTTTTTTTGGGACTTCCTGTTATGACTATGGAACTTTCCGTAGGAAGAGCAAGCCAGAGAAGTATTGCAAGTTCATTTGATGTACTTGAGAAAAAAGGTCAGAAATGGCATCTGCTCAAATACACCGGTATTGCAGGAAACTACCTTCTCATGATGTTTTATACCGTAATTTCAAGCTGGATGTTAATATATTTCGGAAAATACCTTACAGGATCCGTTATGAAATATTCCACGGCAGAGGAGCTTGGGAATGTTTTCGGGCAGACTGTAACAAACACACCGTTTGTAGTATTTGTTACAGTTGTTGTTATTCTGATTGGATTCAGTGTATGCTCCCTTGGCCTCCAGAAAGGTGTTGAGCGAATTACAAAGGTTATGATGATTGCACTGTTTGTGCTTATGATAGGGCTGGCGGTTTATTCCAGCACTCTCAGTAATGCTGCGGAAGGACTTAAATTTTACCTTGTACCGAATGTTGAAGGTATCAGAAAGCACGGTCTATGGACTGTTATTTCTGCGGCTATGGGACAGGCTTTCTTTACTCTTAGTATCGGTATAGGCTCAATTGCAATATTCGGAAGCTATATCGGTAAGGAGAGGAGCCTTACGGGAGAAGCAATCAGCATTATGTCTCTTGATACCTGCGTTGCTCTTATGTCGGGACTTATTGTTTTTCCGGCTTGTTTTACCTACAATAACGGTGTTACAGCAGATGCGTCCTCTGTTGGAGCAAGCTTTCTTTTTACTACGCTTTCAAGTATGTTCAATATGATGCCCGGCGGAAGAATCGTGGGAATATTGTTTTTCCTCTTTATGTTGTTTGCGGCTCTTTCAACTGTTATTGCAGTGTTTGAAAATATTATGTCATTCTGGCTTGAGCTTACAAAAATGTCCAGAAAAAAGGTAGCAATTATAAATATAATACTTATGATAGTTCTTTCGCTTCCGTGTATACTCGGTTTTTCTGTTTGGGAGAATGTTCAGCTGGGAGGAAAGGGAATAATGGATATGGAAGACTTTGCGGTATCAAATGTCCTTCTGCCCCTTGGCAGCCTCTTTTATGTTCTTTTCTGTACTGTCCGTTACGGATGGGGATGGGATAAATACTTTGCGGAGGTTAATACAGGCCAGGGGTTAAAAATGCCTCTGTGGCTTAAGCCGTATCTCAGATATATTCTTCCTCTCATAATAATAGCGGTATTTATAATGTCTGTCATATAAGTTTCAAAAAAACAGTGTGTGAAATTGCTTCACACACTGTTTTTTTGCTGTATAGGAATTTGCGTAATTTAATCGCGAGCAACAATTGGCAGAATTGGATTTTGTCGGGACGCGAAATGGGTGAAGCGGCACGCTTCTTTTTTGCTGTATAGGAATTTGCGTCAAATTATGACGCAGGAAACTTTGTTTGCACTCATGCGAGGGTGCGACATGGGTGAAGCGGTACGCTTCTTTTTTGAAATATTTCAGCATTACTTAAGATTTAACTGGCCAAGACTTGCCTTACGGAGATAGTCATTGATAAACTCGTCGATTCTACCATCCATAACAGCTCCTATATTACCAACCTCGTAGTTTGTTCTATGGTCTTTAACCATATTGTAGGGGTGGAATACATAAGAACGAATCTGGCTGCCCCAGGCGATTTCCTTCTGAACACCCTTGATATCTTCAATTCTCTCCTTCTGCTCAGCTTCTGCAAGCTCCATAAGCTTTGCTTTAAGCATCTTCATCGCAGCATCCTTATTCTGGAACTGGCTACGTTCATTCTGACACGCTACAACAACGCCTGTGGGAATATGTGTGATACGGATTGCAGAGCTTGTTTTGTTAACGTGCTGACCGCCTGCACCACTTGCACGGTAGGTGTCAATACGAAGATCATCAGGATTGATGTTGATTTCAATATCGTCTTCAATATCGGGCATTACTTCAACAGAAGCAAAGGAAGTATGTCTTCTTCCTGCGGAGTCAAAGGGGGATATTCTTACAAGGCGGTGAATACCCTTTTCACACTTTGCGAAGCCGTAGGCATTAAGTCCTTCAATAAGGATACTTGCACCTTTAAGTCCGGCTTCATCTCCGTCGAGTATGTCGAGGATACTTACCTTGTAGCCTCTCATTTCAGCCCACATGGTATACATTCTGTAAAGCATCTGGCACCAGTCCTGAGCCTCTGTTCCACCGGCACCTGCGTGGAGTGTGATGATGGCATTGTTTTTGTCATAAGGACCTGAAAGCAGTGTTTCAAGCTTCATATTTTCGATTTTTTCCTTGAGAGCTTCAAATCCTGTTGTGATTTCTTCAAGCAGAGTATCGTCATCTTCTGCTATTGCAAGCTCAACAAGAGTGGATATATCCTCCCAGTCTGTTCTGAGTGCATTGTAACGCTCAATTTTTGTGTTCTGCTCTTTGATTTTCTGGAGTACCTTCTGGCTGTTTTTTACGTCGTTGTAAAAATCGGGTGCAAGACTCTCTTCTTCAAGCTTTTTAACTGCTTCCTTTGCACCGTCAATGTCGAGTGCAATGCCAAGTTCATCAATGGGCTTTTCAAGAGTTCCGAGCTCAAGTCGTATTTCTTCGTATTCTACTATCATTACTATTCATCCTTTCGGGTGTGATTTGTGTCAGTTTGATTCTTTCAGCATACAGCAGTTTTTGTATTTCTTACCGCTGCCGCAGGGGCAGGGGTCATTCCTGCCGATTTTTTCCGAAGCTTTCTTTACTACGGGTTTTCTTGTTTCGCTTCCGTCACCATGGGAAGCAACGGTAGGTGTTGCAACAAGTTTTCTTTCGATAGGAGCCTGAGGCTTTGCGTGGAAAAGAATCCTCACGGTATCTTCGCGGATAAGTGCATTCATTTCCATAAACATATCGTAGCCCTGTGACTCATACTCCTGAACGGGGTTGTGCTGTCCGTATGCACGGAGTGTAATTCCGTTTTTGAGCTGGTCCATATCGTCGATATGATCCATCCAGCGGCGGTCAACACTTCTGAGAAGTGCCACACGCCCAACCTCGCGCATAGCATCACCGAAAAGCTCTTCCTGAGCTTCATAAGCTTCAAAAGCCTTTTCTTTTATTTCTGCAGCAACATCCTCTCGGGTAAGTTGATTATAGTCACGGCTTTCAAAGTCAAGAGTTCCTTTCGTAAAGAACATACCTTCAAGATAATCTATAAGTCCTGCCATATTCCAGTCGTCCGGATACTGCGCACTTGCATAGGTTGACAGTGCACCTTCGATGATTTCGTCAATCATATTCATAATCGACTCACGAAGATCCTCACCGTCAAGCACTTTTCGACGCTGAGCGTAGATTATATTACGCTGCTGATTCATAACATTGTCATACTGAAGCACATATTTTCTTGTGGCGTAGTTCTTACCTTCAATCTTTTTCTGAGAGCTTTCAATTACACTTGTAAGCAGTCCCTGCTCAATTGGCTCATCCTCAGGAAGACGGAGGGTGGTTATCATTCTCTCTATTCTTTCTCCACCGAAAAGTCGCATAAGGTCATCGTCCAAAGCAAGGAAAAACCGCGATTTGCCGGGGTCTCCCTGTCTGCCGCTTCGACCGCGGAGCTGGTTATCGATACGGCGTGATTCGTGACGCTCTGTTCCTATGATGTAGAGACCGCCTGCTTCTCTGACTTCATCTGCTTCTGCAGAGATTGACTCTTTGTATTTATTGTATAACTCTGTATATTTCGCACGGGCTTCAAGAATTTGTTCGTTTGTTGTGTCTGCAAATCCGGTAGCCTCGGAAATAATCTCCGGTGCATAGCCGAGCTTTTCCATATCAGTTTTTGCAAGGTACTCTGCGTTACCGCCAAGCACAATGTCTGTACCGCGACCTGCCATATTTGTTGCGATTGTTACAGCTCCTTTTTTGCCTGCCTGTGCAACAATCAGCGCCTCTTTATCGTGGTGCTTCGCATTAAGCACCTGATGCTTTATACCGCGCTTTTTAAGAACTGCACTCAGTTCTTCCGATTTGTCTATTGTAACTGTGCCCACAAGAATCGGCTGTCCTGTTTGATGCACACGCTCAATTTCATCCGCAATAGCTTTTATTTTTCCCTGATGATTTTTGTAAACCTGGTCGTTTTCGTCTGACCTCATAAGAGGCTTGTTTGTCGGAATTTCCACAACATCAAGTGAGTATATTCCGCGGAATTCCTCCTCTTCGGTTTTAGCAGTACCGGTCATGCCGGAGAGCTTTTTGTAAAGACGGAAATAATTCTGGAATGTGATTGTTGCCAGCGTTTTATTCTCTCTCTCAACCTTTACGCCCTCTTTAGCTTCAATTGCCTGATGAAGTCCGTCGCTGTAGCGTCTGCCCACCATAATACGGCCTGTAAATTCATCTACAATCAAAACCTCACCGTCTTTTACAACGTAGTTGACATCACGGTGCATAATTCCGTGAGCACGCATTGCCTGGTTAAGGTGATGCGACAGCGTCATATTTTCCGGGTCTGAAAGGTTTTCTATATTGAAGGCTCTTTCGACCTTTTCAATACCTCTTTTTGTGAGAGTTGTTGTACGTGCCTTTTCGTCGATAACGTAATCTGCCTCAATATCGTCGCTTTCTTCTTTGTCGTTAAGCTCCTTGAATTTAAGGGAAGAAAGCGTGCGGACAAATTTGTCCACGACTCCGTAAAGCTCCGTTGACTTTTCGCCTGCACCGCTTATGATAAGGGGAGTACGCGCTTCGTCAATAAGAATAGAGTCTACCTCGTCGATGATTGCATAAGAGTGACCTCTCTGCACCATATTCTCCTTATATATGACCATATTATCACGCAGATAGTCAAAACCCAGCTCATTATTTGTGCCGTAGGTGATGTCTGCCATATAAGCAGCCTTTTTCTCTTCAGGCTCCATCTGGCTTACTGCAAGACCTACACTGAGACCGAGAAATCTGTAGAGCTTGCCCATCCACTCGCTGTCTCGGCGAGCAAGGTAATCGTTGGCGGTTACAATGTGCACACCTTCACCTGTAAGGGCGTTAAGATAAGCGGGCAGAGTGGCCACAAGGGTTTTACCTTCACCGGTTTTCATTTCGGCAATTCGCCCTTGATGAAGCACGATGCCGCCTATTATCTGAACGGGAAAGTGGCGCATCTCCAGAACTCTCCACGATGCCTCTCTTACCGTTGCAAATGCTTCCGGAAGAAGGCTGTCGAGAGTTTCTCCGTTTCTGAATCTTTCTTTGAACTCGTCCGTCTTTGCGACAAGTTCACTGTCTGAAAGTGCTTTAAACTTGTCTTCGAGAGACAGTATTTTATCTACAGTAGGCTGTAATTTTTTTAATTCACGCTGTGAGTACGTGCCAAACAGCTTATCTAAAAATCCTGCCATCAAAATCTCTCCTTAGAAATGAATTAAAACTTATTATAACATATTAAACAGCGAAAATCAATACCGTTTAACGGGTATTGGTATTTCTTTGTGAGTTTTCTGATTTTTCCGACAAAAATCCCTTTCGGTATGCTGATAACAGCGCAAAAAGAGTTTCAATTCTCCTTGAAATTTCTTCTCCGTTATCGGTAGTACGCACTCTTGTGCGAACAGAGTTTTGTTCAATTGTCACCTTGCTTGAGTGAAGGTCAAAATCATTTTCTATAACGTCGCTGACGGAAGTAAAAGGATGATGCTCCGTAATTGAAAAACCGTAGGAATTGCTGATAAGGGTGTAGCCTGCGATGCCGGTTGTTTCCTGATAAGGTTTTGAAAAACCGCCATCTATTACATAAAGCTTGCCACTTGCTTTTATCGGGCTTTCACCTTTGCCTGTTTTTACGGGAACGTGTCCGTTTATAATGTGGGCAAAGGGAGAAGTCAATGAAAATTCCTGAAGAATTTTGTCGCAGTACTTAGCATCCTCTATAAATTTGTAATAACTGTTTTTTGGTTCGTGAAGAAGTGAAGAGTCGCTAGTGAAATACGATTCAAATGTTGTGCATTTTTCCTTTCCGAAAAGCGGCGAAGCACTTCCGCACCACAGATACCAGAAAAAGTCTGCTTCTTCTGACGAAGTCTTTTTTGCAAAGTAAGCCTCTCTTACGAATTTATCCGAAGCATCGAGGTAAGCCTTTGCACAAACAGGTTCACCGAAAAAGTCAACCTTCAGGAAATCACCGTTTTCATCAAGCGGAACACAGCCGTGGAAGAGAAGATTGCCGTTGTGTATCTTATACATTCCGCCGTTGTTAACCATAAAGCGGATGTGCGACTGGAGCTTTTCGCTGTGTAAAAACGAGTTCCTTAAGGATTTGATAACGGTCTGCTCACCGTCTGTGAGGGCGTAAGGGTCGGAAAAATCAACAGTAGGGAAGGAATAGTCGCGAAGAGGATATTCTTTTCCTTCAATAGTCACTGTCTTTTTATCCGTGTTTATTCTTTCAAGCAGATTTCTGCTGCTCATTTTGTATTCAGGATGCCTTTTTATAATCTGACCTTCAAGCTTGAACTGAATTATGGAAATCGCCTTATGCATTTTTGCGGCAAATTCCGCATCGTGTGTGTGGATTGCGTGCTTGTGGGAATCAAGGGGCATAAAGCACTCGCATTTATCCTTGCCGTAAATTTCGTATGCAAGATTTGCCAGCGGGCGTGTGTTTATGCCGTAGCCTGTTTCAAGTACGTCAAAATTATTATAGCGAAGGGAATTTCTTACCACATTTGCAATGCAGGCACAGCTTCCGGCTGCAGCACCTATCCATTCAATATCGTGATTTCCCCACTGAAAATCTATGGAATGATACCTCGAAAGCTCCTCCATAATAAGGTCTGCACGAGGCCCTCTGTCAAATACATCTCCGAGGATGTGCAGATGGTCGATACTGAGGCGGCGGATGAGATTGGATATTGCGACGATAAAGTCGTCCGCCATATCTATGTCTATGATTGAATTTATAATCTGTGCGTAATATTCGTGCTTGTTAAACTCCGCATCGGGTGAGTGCATAAGCTCTTCTATGATATAGGAAAAGTCTTTATCCATAGCTTTTCTGACTTTTGACCGTGTATACTTTGACGCAACCAGTCTGCAAAGCTCAACCAGCCTGTACAGTGTGTGCGTGTACCACTCTTTGCAGACGGTTCCGTTTTGCCTCAGATAATAGAGCTTCTGTTTAGGATAATAGATAATTGTTGCAAGCATTTTGCGGTCTTTTTCGGGAACAGAAGTGGAATAAAGGTCATCAATTTTTGTCTTTATAACACCGGAAGCATTCTTAAGAACGTGCAAAAACGCCTCATGCTCTCCGTGGAGGTCACTGACGAAATGCTCGGTTCCCTTTGGAAGGTTGAGTATTGCCTGCAGATTTATAATTTCTGCCGATACTGCACGGATTGTCGGATAGTCTTTTGATAAAAGTTCAAGATACTGTAAAGAATATTTGTTTTCCATACAAGCTTCCTTTCAGATTAAAAAAAGTTGGGAATGATTACGCTGCCGCTTATGTCTAATATAAAATCACGTGATTTTATAAGCTCTGCAATAGCAAGGGAATCGGTGATTTTTGTCGCTGTACACGTTGCACAGAGCCCTTCGTGTCCGTCGTGATGGAAATCTGTTCCGCCTGTGACCAGAAGATGCGGATTTTCCTTTGCAATTTTTGCGGCAAGAGATATTTTTGCATTGTGTCCGGGATGCATATTAAAGACCTCAATCCCGTCCACATAATCAAGGTCACAAAGCGTTACGCTGCTTCTTAAAGGGTGTGCCTGGATTATTATATTCCTGTCGTTTTTAAACTTTCGGTAAAAGGTTTTGTAATCGGTATGAAGATACTCTGCCGCACGGTAAACATCGTCTGTGTCTATGCCGTAAACAAGATAGTCATTGTTGTTTTCGGGAAATCTGATTTCAAGCCCGAGCATAACGTTGATTGTGTGCTTTTTGCCGTATTCTACAGCTTTTTCATAATCGTTCAGATAGTAAGAGACAAAGTCGGAAAGCGAGGCGTGATTGCTTGCGTTAAGCGGAGTAAAATGATTTGTCAGTACAAAGCCGTCAAAACCAAGCGCGGCATATTTTACCACGGTTTCTTCCGGTGAAAAGTCACCACAGGTGCTCACGGGAGAGGTGTGAACGTGCGTGTCATATCTATATTTATACTTTTTAAGTCCTGTTATTCCCATAATATCACAACTTTCTTAATGAAAATAGCCGCAACAAAGCGTTGCGGCTATTTCTTTGATTATTTGTCCAGATTGAACTTCTTTCTGAATTTTTCAACACGACCGCCTGTATCAACAAGCTTCTGCTTACCTGTAAAGAAAGGATGGCACTTAGAACAAATTTCAACGAAAATGTTTTCCTTTGTAGAACCAGTTTCAATTACATTACCGCAAGCACACTTGATAACAGTCTGCTTATAATCAGGATGGATACCTTCTCTCACGACATTCACCTCTTTCCGAAAAAATGGATATGTTAAAAAATTAAACACTAATTCAGCAAGAGCTATTATAACACAATAATTTTTCGATTGCAACATTTTTTTTTCAAAAGTTAGAAAATATTTTTAACTGCCAAAAAAGTGGACAAAAATCCGGCAAATACCTTGACAGTTTACATAAATATATATATAATTATATTATGTTTTAATGTGCAGTAGTTTTGCATTTTAAGACTTAATATATATAAGGAGGTGTTATAATGGGCACTGGCACTATTATTGCCATTGCTGCTGTAGTTGCGATAGTTCTTGCAGTCATCTCCGGTTTTGTTAGCTTCAGACTCGGTATTTCTTACAGAAAAAAGATTGCTGAAGCTGAGATTGGCAGTGCAGAAACAGAAGCTAAAAGAATTGTTGAAGAAGCAACAAAAACTGCTGAAAGCAAAAAACGTGAATCTCTTTTGAGTGCAAAAGAGGAGATTATGAAAAGTCGTAACGAGGCTGAGAAAGAGCTTAAGGAAAGACGCGGCGAAATTTCCAGACAGGAACGCAGACTACAGCAAAAGGAAGAGGCTCTTGATAAAAAGACGGAAGCTCTCGAGAAAAAAGACGAGCTGCTGAATAAAAAAATCAAGGAAGCCGATGAGGAAAAAGAAAAAATTGCAGGCATCCATAAGGCGCAGATTGAAATGCTTGAACGCCTTTCAGGCTTAACTGCTGAAGAAGCTAAAGATTATCTTCTTAAGAGTGTTGAGGACGAGGTTCGTCATGAAGCTGCAATAATGATCAAAGAAATTGAAACTCAAGCAAAAGAAGAGGCCGACAAGCGTGCGAAGAACATTATCAGCGCAGGTATCCAGCGTTGTGCAGCTGACCACGTTGCAGAAACTACCGTATCGGTTGTTTCACTTCCCAATGATGAAATGAAGGGAAGAATCATCGGTCGAGAAGGAAGAAACATCAGAACACTTGAAACACTTACGGGTATTGACCTTATTATCGACGATACTCCCGAGGCGGTTATCCTTTCGGGATTTGATCCGATAAGAAGAGAGGTTGCCCGTGTTGCTCTCGAAAAACTGATTGTTGACGGTCGTATTCATCCGTCACGTATTGAAGAAATGGTAGAAAGAGCAAAAAAAGAAGTCGATGCTACCATTAAACAGGAAGGTGAGCAGGCAACCTTTGATACAGGTGTGCACGGACTCCATCCTGAAGTTATTAAGCTTTTGGGTAAGCTTAAGTTCAGAACAAGTTACGGACAGAATGTGCTTAAACATTCTATTGAGGTTTCCCACGTTGCAGGAATTATGGCTGGGGAACTCGGAATTGATGTCGCTACGGCTAAGCGTGCAGGCTTGCTTCATGATATAGGTAAGGCAGTCGACCACGAAATTGAAGGTAGTCACATTTCAATCGGTGTTGACATTGCTAAAAAGTACAATGAAAACAAGGATGTTATCCATGCTATAGAGGCACATCACGGTGATGTAGAGGCTACTACCATTATTGCTTGTCTTGTTCAGGCGGCTGACGCAATCAGTGCAGCAAGACCCGGTGCAAGACGCGAAAATATCGAAGCCTACATAAAGAGACTTCAGCAGCTTGAAGAAATTGCAACTTCATTCAATGGCGTTGAAAAGTCATTTGCAATCCAGGCAGGCAGAGAGGTTCGTATTATGGTTAAACCTGAAGAGGTTGGCGACGGTGATATGGAATTTGTAGCACGTGAAATCGTTAAGAAAATTGAAAGCGAGCTTGAGTATCCCGGACAGATTAAAATCAATCTTATTCGTGAAACACGAGCTACAGATTACGCAAAATAAAACAAACAAAAGGGCATTTCAAAAACGAAATGCCCTTTGTTTCCCCCCGGGAGATTTACTCCCTTAGAAAGGCAAAAAAATGAATATCTTATTTATTGGTGACATAATGGGCAGAAGCGGCAGAGATGCTGTTTTTGAAATGCTGCCCGATATTAAAGATGAATACAGCATTGACTATACAATCGCAAACGGGGAAAATGCCTCAGGTGGTCTTGGTATGAACAGCCGTGGCTATGAGGAACTCCGTCGGGCAGGGATAGATTTTTTCACTATGGGAAATCACACTTTTTCAAAAAAAGATGTGATAAGGCTTTTCGCCGATGGTGAAAATATAGTAAGACCTGCAAATCTGGAAGGTGAAAATCCCGGAGACGGTATGGCAATTGTCAATATAGGAAACGGCGTGAAGCTGGCTATAATTAACCTTATAGGAAGAATTTACATAAATGACAACAATGCTTCTCCGTTTTTTGAGGCGGAAAAGCTTATTGAAAAAGCAAAAGAAAAAACAAATAATATTATTATAGATTTTCACGCAGAGGCAACAAGTGAAAAGGAAGCCCTGGGCTACTATCTTGACGGAAAGGTCAGTGCGATTCTGGGCACACATACGCACATACAAACTGCTGATGAAAGAATTTTACCAAACGGAACTGCATATATTACAGATGTTGGAAGAACCGGTGTCCGGGACAGTGTCCTGGGACTTGACAAAGATGTGTCGATTGCACGCTTCATTCTTCCTCCGGATAAAAAAAAGCCGCCGTTTAATGTGGCGACAGGAAGGTCGCAGATTTCTGCGGTAGTCATTAAAATTAACGAAGAAAGCGGAAAAGCGGAGGATATAAAAAGACTATGCATATTACAGAAATAGGCAGTATTGCAATAGAAACAAGTCCACTTCTTTCAAAATTCGGTAATCTCATTCACGGATTTACCACACGTAAGGGCGGGGTGAGCTGTGGAGATTATGCTACGCTGTCGCTAAGTCCGTGGCGTGGAGATGATATAAATAATATAAGGGAAAACGAGCGTATTCTGTGTGAGAGCTTGTCCCTTGATACAGAACGCCTTACATCCACAAAGCAGGAGCATACTGATGTTGTGGAAATAATTGATGAAAACCGTATCGGATACGGAATAACCGTTCCGTGGAGCAAAGGTGTTGATGCCTGCATCACCACTCTTAAAAATGTTCCGCTTCTTTGTTACAGTGCCGACTGTGTTCCGATACTGTTTTATGCCGACGATATAAAGGCTGTTGCAGCAGTGCACGCAGGATGGCGCGGTACTGAAAGCCGTATCGCAGAAAAAACTCTTCTGGAAATGGCAAAGATGGGTGCAAAGGGTGAAAATATCTATGCGGCAATAGGGCCGTGTATTCATAAATGCTGTTACGAGGTGAGCGAGGATGTTGCCGCAAGGTTTAATGAAAAATATTACGATATCGTATCCGATGGCAAATTTATGCTGGACCTTGCCTCAGTGAATTTTGACCTTATAAAGAATTTTGGTGTGAACGAGGAAAACATCTTCGTTTCAGATGCCTGCACAAAATGTAACAATGAGCTTTTTTTCTCGCATAGAGGTCAAGGCGGAAAGAGTGGCACTCTTGCGGGAATAATTTGTATGAGGGATTGATTATGTTGAAACGAAACCACTGCCTGATAATGGCACTTATTTTAATAATGTGTGCATCATTTGGCGGTTGCCGTGATGAAGGTGATGATGCACACTCTGCAAAAAAAGCATCTTCGATACAACTGCAGATGCAGACTCCGTCAGACTTCAATCCTCTTATGGTAGAGAGTCAGAGTGTAAGAAATGCTCTTTCTCTTTGCTACGAACCGCTTTTTGAGCTTAATGATAAAATGCAGCCGGAAGGGGTGCTTGCAGAAAGCATAACCGTTGCAGAGGATTGTATGAGTGCTGTAATAAAACTGAGAGAGGCTGTCTTATGGCACGACGGAGTCAATATGACTGCGGCTGACGTTGTATATACGGTTAACTGCTTAAAGGAAAGTCAGGGTTCTCCTTACCATTTATGTGTTAAATATATTGAGGAAACTGCGGGGATAGATCCGCTTACTGTGAGAATGACTTTCAGCGAGCCTTACGGACAGATTGCATATTCACTGTATTTCCCCATAATAGCATCTCACAATTCTTCACCGGAGGAAAATATTATAGGAACGGGGCCGTATAGCTTTGATAGCTACGCTGAAGCGGCAACACTTAATCTTATAAGCTTTGACAGATGGCACGGCGGAGAGGCTAAAACAGGGAAAGTGACGGTGTCAGTTGTCCGCGATTCGGAAGCAGCGACATCTGCATTTAACACCGGCAGTATAAACGTAATAACAAGTACGTCGTTTGATTCGGAAAACTCTGTTCCGAAGGATGGCTCAAAGCTTACGGAATATAATTCTCTTCAGTATGAATTTATAATGTTCAATCACACAAGAAGACAGTTTTCAACCTCTGTACTGCGCTCAGCAATTTCAAATGCAATTGACAGAAGTCTGATTGCCGCGGAGGCATATCTGGGGGCAGCACTTCCTGCAAATACTCCCATACATCCGGCATCTGCCACAATGTCAGAGTCGTCGGTGGGCAGTCAGTATAATCTTTCGGCAGCGGGAGAGGCTCTTTTCCTTGAGGGCTATTCCCTTAATGAAAACACCGGACTTCTGCAGAATAAAAACGGTGAAAAGCTTTCATTCAGTTTGCTTGTGAATAAGGAAAACCAAAGACGTGTAAACGCAGCATATCAGATTGCATCACAGCTTCTTATAGCAGGTATTGAGGTGAATGTCAGGGAGCTTAGTTTTGAACAGTATCTTTCAGAAATACAAAGCGGAAAATATGATGCATATCTGGGAGGTATGATGCTCCCGAATATGTACGATTTCAGAGGATTCTTTTCGGAAGACGGGGTGGATGCCAATTCATACAGCGGTGACCTTTTGAATGAGGCAATGCAGGCGATAGCCCTTTCTCCGACGGAAATAGCACTTTCAACTGCGCTTGTAAGCTTTGAAGAGGCATTCCAGAGAGAACAACCTCTTTGCGGACTTGTGTTCAGAAAAGATATACTTTATACTGCAGACTGTATTGGAGGAAAGCTTATTCCAAAAACCGGCGCACCGTATACAAATATAGATAAATGGACCGTAAAATAGAAAGGATGTGCACGTATGAAAAAAACATTGTTAGCGATACTCTTACTAATTATAGCTCTCTGCTTGTCGGTAGTGCTTTTCGTTGTAGGACTTGAGTCAACAAGGTCAGAGTCGAAGAAATCGGAAAAAGAAGCAGAAACACAGAAATACCGCGAAGAGACAGCATCTCAGAATGAAAATTCTGACGGTGATGCTATTTCCCATGACTACAAGTATGTGCCCGAAGAAAATCCTGAAGAAACCGAAGAAGAAGCCGGCGAAGATATTGAGACAGAAGGCAGTGAAGAAGGCGAAGTTACTGTCCCGGAAGAAAATGCAGATAAATGGTACCGCGTAAGAAAGTCTGCAGGAGATGCATCCTCTCAGAAGGGAGCATTCAAGGATATTGAAAGAGCAAAAGCTCTTGCTCAAAGCCTTAAAGGTGAAGGGTACGAAGTTTACGACGGAAGTACCTGCGTATATACTCCGTAGCACAAATAAAACACCTCTGTAATATAATATACAGAGGTGTTTTCTTATGAATATTAAACGGATACTTGTAATAGGCGGCGACTCCAGAATGGATTACCTGGGAAAAGCTCTTACAGAGGACGGCTACACCGTAGAAAAGTTCGCAGAGGGAGAACCTCTCAAAAATGCAATAGACAGGTGTGATGCGGTTCTTCTCGGACTTCCGGCAAGTAAGGATGACAAAACAGTCAATATGCAAAATGCAGGAGAACAAATCCTCCTTAAGGATTTATTCAAGCTGGTAGGAACAAAAAGACTTCTTCTTGCCGGAAAAATGTCCGACGGGATGAAAGCCGTTGCGGATGTTTTCAATATTCGTTGGGTAGACTATTATATGCGTGACGAGCTTGAAATACTCAATGCAATACCGACCTGCGAAGGTGCAGTGCAGATTGCAATGGAGGAACTTCCGATAACGCTCTTTGGTGCAAATGTGCTTGTGACAGGCTTTGGAAAAGTTGCAGAGCCTCTTTCGGTGATGCTTAAAAACCTCGGAGCGAATGTCACTGTTTGTGCAAGGCGCGTTTCTCAAAGGGCAAAGGCAAGAACAATGGGTATGCGTACAATTGATTTTTCGCACCTTGCAGAGTATGTGGCAGAAGCAGATGTGGTATTTAACACCGTTCCCGAAAAAGTTATCGGGCAGGAGGCACTCTGCCGTGCAAAGAATACTCTCATAATAGATCTTGCGTCAAAGCCCGGTGGAGTGGATATTGAGAAGGCCGGGGATATGGGCGTCAGAGTAATTTGGGCACTGGGGCTTCCCGGGAAGGTCGCTCCTGTTACTTCGGGTAATATTATAAAGGAAACAATTCTCAATATTTTCAGTGAGCTGGGTGAATAGTATGAAAGCAGACAGCATACGTCTGGGCTTTGCATTTACCGGGTCCTTCTGCACAATGAGAGTAGCTATTGATACTCTTATCCGTGTAAAGGAGAAAGGCTACGACATTTTTCCGATAATGAGTGAAACGGTATATTCTACCGACACACGCTTTGGTAGATGCAGAGATTTTATTGATGAAATTGAGAATATAACTAATAAAAAAATTATTTCCACTGTTGCAGCGGCAGAGCCAATTGGCCCTAAAAAGCTGATTGATGCACTTCTTATCGCGCCCTGTACGGGTAATACTCTTGCAAAAATTGCACTCGGCATAAATGATGGGTGTGTTCCACTGGCGGCAAAGGCAAATCTGCGCAATAACCGTCCCGTAATTATAGCGCCGTCAACAAACGATGCCCTGGGTGCAAATGCGAAAAACATAGGGCTACTGCTGAATACGGAAAATATTTTCTTCGTGCCTTTCGGTCAGGATGATCCGGAAGGGAAGAATAATTCTCTTATTGCAAAATGGGATATGGTGATTCCGACAATTGAAGAGGCATTGAAGTTTAAACAGATTCAACCTGTGATTATGTGAAATAAGGCGGTGCGGGAAAAACTGCACCGTCTTTTATTATCGTGTAGGAATTTGCGTAATTTTATTCGCGTGAAGCTATGTTCGACATTTGCAGGTGTGCGACATGGGTGAAGCGGCACGCTTCTTTATTACCTTATAGGAATTTGCGTTTTTTATCGCGAGCAATATTTGTGGGTTTTAAGTTAAGTTTGGACGCGACGTGGGTGAAGCGGCACGCTTCTTTTTTAACTAAAAATTCATAAATAAAAACTTGACTGAAAATAACATTTCACTTATAATAGTTAATATGTTAATTAATTTGGAGGAAGCTATGAGAGAGCAAAATGAACTTCAATCACTGATACATCTTTTTATATGCACAGACCGTATGCACAAATCGTGCGTTGACAAAGCTATTTCAGAGCTTGGCATACACAGAAATCAGCATATAATTCTTATGCATCTTGCAAGGCGCGGTGACTTGCCGTCTCAGAAAGAACTGGCAGAACATCTTAGGGTAAGCCCAGCAGCGGTGGCGGTAGCACTGCAGAAGCTTGAAAATGACGGTTATATCAGTCGTACTCCTGATAAAAAAGACAGTCGGTACAAAAAAATCGTAATAACGGATAAAGGAAAAGATACTGTTGAAAAATCACGGCAAATATTTCACGAGATAGACTGTGCTATGTGCAGCAGCCTTGATGAAGAAGAACTTTCAAATATGAAAAAATATCTCGAAAAAATGCGTAACGGACTTAAAAACTACAGCGAGGGGGTTGTAAAATGAAAAGATGGTTAAGTTATATAAAACCGTATAAAAAGTATTTTATTCTCGGACCGCTTTGTATGATAATTGAGTCTGTGGGTGAAATTTTTATGCCGCTTTTGTTAAGGCTCATTACACAGAGAATTATTGAGCCTACTCAACAGGGGGCAGATATCGGCTTTATTGCCCTTACAGGCGGTGCGATGATTCTTCTTGCAATTATTATGATGGCAGGAGGTGTAGGCGGAGCATATTTTGGTGCAAAGGCTTCCGTTAATTTTGCATCGGATTTAAGAAGTGCCATTTATAAAAAGGTGCAGAAGTTTTCATTTGCCAATATTGATAAATTTTCAACGGGTTCGCTTGTAACCCGTCTTACAAACGACGTTACACAACTGCAGAATTTTGTGAATATGCTTGTGAGAATGTGTCTTCGTGCACCCATTATGCTGATTGGTGCGCTTATAATGGCGGTTTCTCTCAATGTCAGACTTTCTTCAGCTATTGCAATAGCTGTGCCGACTATTGTAATTGTTCAGGCAATTATTATCAAAATCGGTTTTTCAAGATTCGGCAAGGTACAGAAGAAAATCGACGGGCTTAACTCCACAGTTCAGGAGAATGTGACAAATGTCCGTGTAGTAAAAAGCTTTGTCCGTGAAGATTTTGAAAAAGAGAAATTCCACGAGGCCAACAGTGGTCTTAAAAAAGCAAGCGTCAGTGCAACCAGTGTTATGATATTTATGCATCCTCTGATGATGATTATTATGAATGTCACCACAATGGCAGTTATAGTAATCGGCAGCCGCCTTATAGTAAATAACAGCGGATTTGATCCTGCAACGCTGGGAACTTTTATTACATATATCAACCAGATTCTTATGTCACTTATGTTTGTGACGATGATTTTTATGCACAGCTCCCGTGCTCTTGTATCAGCCAAGCGTATTTGTGAGGTGCTTGATGAAAAAATCGACATTACAGATGAAGAAGCGGCAAATAAAGATAAAACTATAACAAACGGTAAGATTGAGTTTAAGAATGTTTCTTACAGATACTATAAGTCGAGTGCGGAAGAAGTGCTTAAAAATATTAATCTCGTAATTCCGGCAGGTGCTACAGTGGGAATAGTCGGCTCAACAGGGTGCGGTAAAACAACCCTTGTTTCTATGATTCCGCGTCTTTATGACGTTGACGAAGGTGAAGTGCTTGTTGACGGAATTAACGTAAAGGACTACTCGTTGTACAATCTTCGTGAAGGTGTGGGTATGGTGCTTCAGAAAAATGTTCTGTTCACAGGTACCATAAAAGAAAACCTCAGATGGGGTAAGCAGGATGCTACTGACGAAGAAATATTTAAGGCTGCCGAAAGTGCGCAGGCAGATAAATTTGTAAAGAATTTTACAAACGGATACGACACTGACCTCGGGCAGGGAGGAAGCAATGTTTCAGGCGGTCAGAAGCAAAGACTCTGTATTGCCAGAACTCTTCTCAAAAATCCGAAAATTATTATCCTTGATGACTCCACAAGTGCGGTTGATACTGCAACAGAGGCTATGATAAGAAAAGCCTTCCGTGAGGATATAAAGGATTCTACAAAAATTATCATTGCCCAGAGAATCGGTTCTGTAATGGATGCGGATATGATAGTCGTTATGGACGAGGGCGAGATAACAGGTATCGGTACTCACTCGGAGCTTATAAAGACAAACAAGGAATATCAGGAGATATATTACTCCCAGACAGACAAGGAGGCGGAATAATGGCCAGAAATCTTGAAGAACTGCAAAAGCAGTACCAGTACAATCCGTCTCAGAAGGGCGGTATCCCTCAAGGCCCCGGTCGTGGCGGTCGTGGTGGCGGACCCGGCGGCGGAAGAATGATGATGGGTGGAAAGCCCAAAAATATGAAGAATACCGTAGGAAGACTCCTTAAATATGTAGGCCGCTACAAAGCTCTTTTTATAGTAGTTTTTTGTTGCCTTATTGTTACAACTGTAATGTCGGCTCTGGGCACTTATTTCTTAAAGCCGATACTTGACAATCTGGCAGGAAAGAGCGTGGCAGATGACTTTGCAGGAAAAATTATCCTGAATCTGACGGAAAAAAGCCCCTTTGGTGAAGCTGGTCCTGTGATGACATACACGCTATGTGGAGTATGCGTTCTGGCGGTTGTTTATCTTACCAGCTCAATTTCAACTTACATACAGTCGAAAATTATGCTTCATATATCCCAGAACTCAATTGAGAAAATCCGCGGAGAGCTTTTTGACAAAGTGCAGGCTCTGTCTGTAAGATTTCACGATACTCACACCACCGGAGAAATTATGAGCCGTTTTACAAATGACGTGGATAATATCGGAGTTATGCTTGACAGCTCCCTTGTCAGTATGGTATCAGGAACGGCAACGGTGCTTTGTACTCTTTGCTTTATGCTTTACACAAATGTGCCCCTTTCAATCATAACTATTTTGTTCCTTCCTCTGTTTGCAAAAGGCGGTGTGGCTCTGGGTAAAATAAGCAGGAAATTTCATCGCAGCCAGCAGGCGGCTCTCGGTGCAGTTAACGGTTATATTGAGGAAAGCGTAACAGGACAGAAGGTTGTCAAGGTATTCAATCACGAGAAAGAATGTGTGGAGGAATTTGACACTTTAAATGCGGATCTCAGAGAAAAGCAGCTTCGCGCACAGTTTTACGGTGGTATTATGGGCCCCGTTATGGGTAACCTTAACAAAGTAAGCTATGCTATTACAGCCGGTTTTGGCGGTATACTCTGCATACTTACCTCCGTAGGTAAAATTGATGCGGGCAGTGTTATGGCACTCACTTTTGGCGGACTTACAGCGTTTATGTCATTTGCCAGCCATTTCTCAAGACCTGTTAATGAGATATCCATGCAGATGAACAGCGTATTCTCTGCCCTTGCAGGTGCAGAGCGTGTTTTTGCGGTGCTTGATGAAACAGAAGAAATTACAGACAGCGAGCACGCAGAGGAAAAAACCGATATAAAAGGTTTTGTGGAAATCAAAAATGTAACCTTCGGCTACAATCCCGATAAGGTCATTCTTAAAAATATCTCTCTTTATGCAAAGCCCGGGCAGAAGGTTGCTTTTGTGGGTTCAACCGGTGCGGGTAAAACCACTATTACAAATCTTCTTACCAGATTTTATGATATTGACGAAGGCAGTATCACAATTGACGGAACAGATATTCGCAACATAAAAAGAGATGTACTTCGTTCAAATATTGCAATGGTGCTTCAGGATACGCATCTGTTTACAGGCACTGTTATGGAAAATATCCGCTACGGCAGACTTGATGCAACTGACGAGGAAGTAATTGAAGCTGCTAAAACTGCAAGTGCACATCATTTTATCATGCGTCTTGCAGACGGATACAATACAATGCTTGAGGGTGACGGAGCAAATCTTTCTCAGGGACAGAGACAGCTTCTTAATATTGCAAGAGCGTCGCTGAGTAAAGCCCCCATCCTTGTTCTTGATGAGGCGACAAGCTCGGTAGATACAAGAACAGAAAAGCTCATAGAGCGCGGTATGGATTCACTTATGGAAAACAGAACTACATTTGTTATAGCGCACCGCCTTTCAACTGTGCGCGATGCCAATGTTATAATCGTGCTTGAACAGGGCGAAATCATCGAAAGAGGAAGCCACGAGGAGCTTCTTGAGATGAAGGGCAGATATTATGAGCTTTACACCGGAGTAAGAGAGCTTGACTAAGGAGGAATTATGATGAAAGTTTTAAAATCATTAACGGTAATACTTCTTTTGATGATACTGGCTTTTTCACTTGCAGGCTGCAAAGAAAAAACTGCGGTAACAGAGCCTGAAATTATGCCTGAGCAGGAAATGCCACGGGAGGAAACAGAGCCTGTGGAACTTGATTATGACGGGATGATAAACAGCTTTGTTCCAAATGAGAATAACACTGTTTCGCTTTCCGTCGGCGACACACATCTTCCCGATGCATCTATATGGCTTGAAAATGGTGACGGCAGCGTATATACAAGTAACGAAGCTGTTGTGACAGTAGCAGATGACGGCATTGTAACTGCTGTAGGCGAGGGACACGCATACATTATTGTAGGCGGACAGAAAAATTCCGTATCAACCATTTACCGCTATGATGTTGAGATGAGCATTCCGGAGGCGGACCTTTCAAACCTGCCTGAAATCGATGGAATTGACTTTAAGTCTGAAATAGAAAAATTCGTTTCAGACCACATCAATACTTTTGAACTCAAAGTGGGTGAAGCGCACACTCCGTCGGCAGCAGTATGGGCAAAAGACGGTGCTTGTTACAGCTCAGACAGTACAGTTGTAACAGTGTCGGAAGCCGGTGATGTAAGCACTACGGGAATCGGAACGGCTTACGTTCTTATAAAGTCAAATGCAGGCGAACTTTTTAAAATTTACAAATATGTTGTAAGCGAATAACGAAAAACTGAAAAAGAGTGGCTATATCGGGCAAAAATGCTTGATATGGCCATTTTTGTATGTTATAATATAAAATTGGTGATTAGTATGGAATTTAAAATATTAAACGACTTGAATGATGATATTATAGCTATCCGTAATGAGGCTTTTGTGCTGGGCAGAGGTGTGCCGAAAGAGATAGAGCTTGATGGCAGAGATGGTGAACTTTTACACTTTTGTATGTATGACGGTGAAAAACTAGTTTCATATCTTCGTGCAGAGGATATGGGAAACGGTATGATGCATATAGGCAGAGTTGCCACAAAAGAGAGTGAGCGCGGAAAAGGTCACGGCAGAGTGCTTTTTGAATATTTGTTTAAATATTCAAGAGAAAACAGATTTAAAGCTCTTGAAGTAAGTGCGGTGTATACAGCAGTCGGCTTTTACGAAAAGCTGGGCTTTATAGCGGAGGGCGATTATTATCTGGAGACAGGCGTAAACCATATTTATATGAAGAAAACATTGTAAAGGACTGTAAAAAATCTCCAGAACATTTGTTGGCGAATAATTGTAAATATAACTTTAAGCATTAATATAATTATGTTTTCGGTTGAAATCTGCTTTGCAGATTTCTGAATTGATGCCAACAAATTACGAACAAACTTCACCTCTTGACGTACCATCGTACGCCTTCGGGTAACCTGCGGCAAGCCGCAGTTCAGTTTGTCCGTTCTGAAAATTTTTTCCTAGTCCTAAATAAAAATAAAGGAGCAACTATTATGAAAAACTTGGGTTATTACAACGGTAAATTTGGTGAAGTTGAGGAAATGAGCATCCCTATGGCAGACCGTGTATGCTACTTTGGTGACGGTGTGTATGATGCAACCTACAGCCGTAACTATAAAATTTTCTCACTTGATGAGCATATTGATAGGCTTTATAACAGTGCAAAGCTCCTTGAGATAGAGATAAAAGAAACAAAGGAAGAAATGAAAGAAATTCTTCAGGAAATGGTAAACAAAATGGACACAGGTGAAAACTTTGTTTACTGGCAGGTAACCCGTGGAGCAGGTCCCCGTAATCATGTTTTCCCATCGGATGGTAGCAAGGGTAATCTGTGGATAAATATCTTTCATAAAAACATTGTTGATATCTACAAGAAAATTCAGGTTATCACAATGGAAGATACTCGTTTCCTTCATTGCAATATAAAAACTCTTAACCTTATCCCTGCAGTTATGGCATCACAGAAAGCTAAGGAAGAGGGATGCTTTGAAGCAGTGTTCCACCGCAATGGCAGAGTGACAGAGTGCGCCCACAGTAATGTGCATATTCTTAAGAACGGTGAGTTTATTACCGCGCCTCTTGACAATCTTATTTTACCGGGTATTACAAGAAAGCACCTTATAAAGGCTTGTAATAAGCTTGGTATTCCGGTAAAAGAAATTCCTTTCACTGTTGATGAACTTAAAGACGCAGATGAAATTATAGTTTCTTCCGCAGGCTCACTTTGCCTTGGTGTTGACGAAATCGACCACGAAAAAGCAGGTGGAAAGGCACCTGAATTACTTAAAAAGATTCAGGATGAAATGCTCCGCGAATTCCTTGAAGAAACAAACTGAGAAAAATAATAGCACTATTTTGAAATTTTGTATTGACTTTAGCGCTTTACCGTGGTAAAATGCTAAAGTGCTATGAGAAAATATGAAGGAAGTTACAAAAATGAAGCTTGATGACAACATTTTAAAAATTGAAGAAAAGATAATGTATGAACTCCGTTCTCTTTATCATAAAAGCGGTTACGCACCATTTAAGATGAGCAGATTTGAAGAGTACGATATGTATGTAAAGAATAAAAGCTATATTAGCGATACCGATATAGTTACATTCACAGACCTTACGGGTAAGCTTCTTGCCCTTAAGCCTGATGTTACTTTGTCAATTATCAAGAATTACAAGCCCGTAAAGGGAAGCGTAAGCAAGGTTTACTATAACGAAAATGTGTATCGTACAGACAGAACCACTCACGAAATTAACGAGATTATGCAGACGGGTATTGAATGTATGGGCGATATCAGTATGCTTGATGAGTGTGAGGTTATTCTCCTTGCAGTGAAGAGTCTTGAAACAATTAGTGAAAACTATATTCTTGACATTTCTTCTGCAAAGATTCTTAACGGACTTCTTGATGCTTCGGGTGCTGATTCGGACACAAGAAAGAGTATTATCAAGCTCTTTGCATCAAAGAATACTCCTGCACTCCGTGCCCTTTGCGCTGAATGCGGTATCGGTGGTGCAATCAGTGATATTATGATAAAGCTTTGCTCTCTTTCAGGAAAAGCAACCGAGAAAATCCAAGACCTTGAAAAGCTTTGCATTAACCGTGATATGACAGATGCTTGTAATGAATTAAGGGCACTTATAGACACCCTTTCAGAATGTGGCGGTGCAGACAAGCTTAACCTTGATTTCTCAATTATCAGTAATGCAAACTACTATAGCGGTGTAGTTTTCCGCGGATATGTGGACAAGCTTCCCGAAAGTGTGCTTTCAGGCGGAAGATACGATAACCTTATAAAGAATATGGGTAAAAAAGGCAGTGCAATCGGTTTTGCTGTATATTCAGATATGCTTGAAAGACTTGACGAAAGAGTTAGGGAGTACGATTGTGACGTGCTTTTAACATACGAAGACGGTGTAAGCTATGCCGAAATTAACAGTGCGGCAGAAAAATTCAAGGCAGACGGACTTTCTGTAAACGTGCAGAAAACAGACTGTGGAGCACTTCGTTACAAAAAGATTTGTACTGTCAGAAAGGGTGGCGAAATAAATGGATAAAATGCTTAATATTGCGCTTCCCAAAGGAAGACTTGGCGAGAAAGTCTACGATATTTTTGAAAAGGCAGGCTACGGCTGTCCCTCCATTCACGAAAACAACCGTAAGCTTATTTTTGAAAATCCCGAAAACGGTGTCAGATATTTCTGGGTGAAGCCTTCTGACGTTGCAATTTACGTTGAAAGAGGTGCGGCAGATATCGGTGTTGCAGGTAAGGATATTCTGCTTGAATATAATCCCGATGTTTACGAGCTGTGCGATCTTGGAATAGGTAAGTGCCGTATGGCAGTTGCAGGAATGAAGGATTTTCGTGATAATCCCGAAAAAACCCTTCGTGTTGCGACAAAGTTTCCGAATATTGCAAGAAAGTATTACAGCAGCTTAAGCCGTGAAATTGATATTATAAAGCTTAACGGCTCTATCGAAATTGCACCTATCCTCGGTCTTTCCGATGTTATAGTTGATATTGTAGAAACAGGTACAACCCTTAAGGAAAACGACTTGCTTCCCTTTGAAACGGTTGTTCCGATAAGTGCAAGGCTTGTTTCAAATAAAGTAAGCTACAAGTTTAAAAACGATGTAATAGGTGATATTGTACGTGCGGTTGATGCATATACAAAGGAGAAAAACAATGATTAAAATATACGATTACGATAAAATCAGTATTGATGATGTCTTTGAAAGACAGATTGAAGATACATCCAAAATAGAAGAAACCGTTACCGAGATAATAAATAACGTAAGAAAAAACGGTGACGAAGCGCTTCGTTTTTACGCAGACAAGTTTGACGGCGGTGCCCCCGAATCACTTGAAGTAACAAAGGAAGAGATTGACGCGGCAATGGAGGAGGTTTCTCCCGAATTTATCGAAATCCTTAAAAAGGCAAAGGCTAATATTGAGGATTTCCACAAGCGTCAGGTTCGTCAGAGCTTTGTTATAAGTGAAAAAGAGGGCGTAGTAACAGGACAGAAGATTATTCCTGTCCAGAAGGCAGGTCTTTATGTTCCGGGCGGTACTGCGGCATATCCCTCAAGTGTACTGATGAATTCAGTTCCTGCAAAGCTTGCAGGCGTAAAGGAAATTGTTATCACTACCCCCGCAAAGGCGGGAAAGATTAATCCCGTTATCCTCGCGGCAGCAAAAATAGGCGGTGTTGACAGAATTTTCAAAACAGGCGGTGCACAGGCAATTGCGGCACTTGCTTACGGTACAGAAACCGTTCCCCGTGTTGATAAAATTGTAGGACCGGGTAATGCCTTTGTTGCCGAGGCGAAAAAGCAGGTTTACGGAAAAGTATCTATTGATATGATTGCGGGTCCCAGTGAAATTCTTGTTATTGCGGACGGAAACAGTAACCCGGCATATGTTGCGGCAGATATGCTCTCTCAGGCAGAACACGACAAGATGGCAAGTGCAGTTCTTGTTACAGAAAGCAAAGATCTTGCAGAGAAAGTAAGTGCGGAGCTTGAAAGACAGATTCCCCTTCTTATGCGTGCTGAAATTGCACGTGAATCAATTGACAGAAACGGTAAAATCATTATCGTAAAGGATATTAAAACTGCCGTTATGGCTTCAAATGAGATTGCGCCCGAGCATCTTGAGCTTTGCATTGACAATCCCTTTGATTATCTTGACAGCGTAAAAAATGCAGGCTCAATCTTTATGGGAAGATACTGCCCCGAAGCACTGGGCGACTATTTTGCAGGTCCCAATCACACCCTTCCCACAAGCGGAACGGCAAGATTTTCAAGTCCCCTTTCGGTGGATGACTTTATTAAGAAAACACAGTTTACATATTATACAAAGGATGCCCTCGCTAAAGTAAGCGGTGATATTTATAAATTTGCTATGGCAGAGGGACTTGAGGCACATGCAAAAAGTGCAGTTTGCAGGAGTGAGGAAAAGTGAGTAGATTTTTCAGCCAAAAATATAAAAACTTAATACCCTACACTCCCGGTGAACAGCCAAAGGATATGAAATATATCAAGCTGAACACTAACGAGTCACCTTTTCCGCCCTCTCCCAAGGCACAGGAATATGCAAAGAAAGTAGCGGAAAATCTTCAGCTTTACCCCGATCCCGAGTGTCGGGAACTTACGGAAAGCATTGCGAAAAACCTTGGCGTGAAGTATGAAAATGTGCTTGTGACAAACGGCTCGGACGAAATTCTGAATTTTGCGTTTATGGCGTTCTGTGACAAGGACAACCCTTGTGTATTTCCCGATATAACTTACGGCTTTTACACCGTGTTTGCGGAAATAAATAATATTCCTTATACAGAAATTCCTCTTCAGGATGACTTTACAATCAATATTGAGGATTACATAGGTATCGGAAAAAGCATCTTTATCGCAAATCCCAATGCTCCCACCGGTATTGCACTTAAACGTGACGAGATTGAAAAAATTATTGCATCAAATCCCGACAACATCGTAGTTATTGACGAGGCGTATGTGGATTTTGGCGGTGAAAGCTGTGTTTCTCTTATAAACAAGTATGATAATCTTATCGTGACACAGACTTTTTCAAAATCACGTTCAATGGCAGGTGCCCGCCTTGGTTTTGGTGTGGCAAGTGCACCGCTTATTCAGGATATGAATATGGTGAAGTATTCAACAAATCCCTATAACATCAACCGTATGACAATGGCGGCAGGTCTTGGTGTTATGGAGGATGAGGAGTATACAAAGGCTAATTGCCGAACGATTATGGAAAACAGAGAATATACGGTAGCGGAACTTGGTAAGCTTGGCTTTACGACGCTTCCTTCAAGCACAAACTTTGTTTTTACAAAGCACAGCACTGTAAGCGGAGAAGAAATTTATACAAAGCTTCGTGAAAAAGGTATTCTTGTAAGACATTTCACCAAAGAAAAAATTGCCGATTACAACAGAATTACAATCGGCAGTATTGATGAGATGAAAGCACTTATAACTAATCTTAAGGAGATTTTATTATGAGAAATGCGACTATAAAAAGAAAAACAGGTGAAACAGATGTGCAGGTAAATATCTGCCTTGACGTTTGCGAAAAAGGTGTAATAAAGACAGGCTGCGGTTTCCTTGACCATATGCTTGAGCTTTTCTCTCGCCACGGAAATTTAACCCTGTCTGTATTGTGTGACGGTGACACACATGTTGATTACCACCATACAACAGAGGATATTGCTATTTCTATGGGACAGGCATTTAAAGAAGCTCTTGGTGACAAAAAGGGTATCACACGTTACGGTGATATCATTCTTCCTATGGATGAGGCACTTATTATGGCGGCAGCAGACATTTCAGGCAGAGGTATGTTTGTATGTGATTTTGACATCCGTGCAAGAAAAGTCGGTGACTTTGATACCGAGCTTGTTGTGGACTTCTTTGAGGCGTTTGCGGTTAATGCAGGTATCACACTTCACGTAAGACAGATTGCGGGAAGAAACTCTCACCATATTATTGAGGGTGCATTCAAGGCAGTTGCAAGGGCACTTCGTAAGTGCGTGAAAATTGATGAAGAAAATAAGGACGTAATTCCGTCCACGAAAGGTACATTATGATAGCGATTATTGACTACGGTGTGGGAAATCTCTTTTCCCTTAAAAGCTCTCTTGATATGATAGGGGCAGAAAGCGTCATTACAAACGATAAAGAAACAATAAAAAAAGCTGACAAGATTATTCTTCCGGGAGTTGGCGCATTCCGCGATGCAAGAAAGAAGCTTTCCGAGGACGGTCTTGACAAGCTCGTAATTGAACAAGTAAAAAACGGCAAGCCCATTATGGGAATATGCCTCGGGATGCAGATGCTTTTTGAGAAAAGCTATGAGTATGGTGAGTATGAGGGACTTGGACTTTTAAAAGGCTCAATCCGCCCCATTGCCGATGTAATAGGGGAGGGACTAAGTATTCCACATATCGGATGGAATCCCCTTATAATAAAAAAAGATTCTCCCATTCTCAAATATGTAAAAGAGGGTGAGTGCGTTTATTTTGTGCACTCATATTATGCATCCGACTGCGATGAAAGTGTTGCATCCGTAGCTGAATACGGTGCGTATCTTACAGCATCTGTCAGCCTCGGTAATGTTCACGGATGTCAGTTTCATCCGGAAAAAAGCGGAAGAACAGGCTTGAATATACTTAAAGCCTTCTCCGAAATGCTTTAAGTATAAATGCGAAATGCAAAATGCGAAGTGTGAAATTATGGTAGATTTTCGCTAAGGCGAAAATCCTCATTCATTTCGAAATTCGAATTTAAATCTATGCACTTTTGAAAAAGAGCCAAATATGAAAGTGCTGATTGAAAGGATAAAATGAAATGTTAATATTTCCGGCTATAGATTTATTTGATAAAAAGGCAGTGCGTCTTTACAAGGGTGATTACGCACAGATGACAGTATACAGTGAAAATCCTATTGAGGTTGCAAAGTCCTTTAAGGCGGCAGGTGCAGAGTATATTCATATGGTTGACCTTGAGGGGGCAAAGGACGGTACAACACCTAACTTTGACATTGTTGCATCCGTTGCACAGGAAAGCGGACTTAAGGTGGAAATTGGTGGCGGTATCAGAAATGAAGAAACCGTTAAGCGGTATCTTGATGCAGGCGTTATGCGTGTAATACTCGGCACTGCGGCAGTAAGTGACAATGCATTTCTTGAAAGCGTATGCAGAAAATACGGTGACAGAATTGCCGTTGGTGCAGACCTTAAGGATGGCGAGGTTGCTGTTAAAGGCTGGACAGAGGGCAGCGGTATAGACGGTATGGCGTTTCTTGAAAAAATGCAGGCTCTCGGTGTTAAAACAGTAATCTGCACTGACATTTCCCGTGACGGTGCAATGCGCGGTACAAACCGTGAGCTTTACAAAGAGCTTTCTGAAAAATTCAGTATGGACATTGTGGCATCAGGCGGTGTTTCCACTATTGACGACGTAAAGGCGCTTTCCGAAATGAACCTTTACGGTGCAATTATCGGTAAAGCTATTTACACGGGCGACATTGACCTTACAGAAGCAATAGAGGTGGCAAAATGATAACTAAAAGAATTATCCCTTGTCTTGATGTTAAAAATGGCAGAGTGGTTAAGGGTGTGAATTTTGAGGGGCTGAGTGATGTTTCATCACCTGTAGAGCTTGCAAAAATGTACTGGGAAAATGGTGCGGATGAGCTTGTTTTCTACGATATTACGGCATCCTTTGAGGGTAGAAAGCTTTTTACAGATGTCCTTCGTGAGGTTGCTTCAACAATCTTTATTCCCCTTACAGTTGGCGGTGGAATAAATACGGTTGAGGATTTTGACAGGGTGCTTAAATGCGGTGCAGATAAAGTCAGCGTAAACTCAGGCGCAATCCGAAATCCCGACCTTATCAACGAAGCGGCACAGATTTACGGTAATCAGTGCGTTGTGCTTTCTGTTGATGTTAAGCGCGTTGACGGAAGCTTCCACGTTTTTGCAAAAGGCGGCAGAGAAGACACAGGTATTGAAGCCATTGAGTGGATAAAAAGCGGCGTAGAACGTGGTGCAGGCGAAATAGTGGTAAATTCTATTGATACCGACGGGGTAAAGCAAGGCTTTGATATAGAAATGCTTAAAGCAGTTCAGGATGTGGTAAACGTACCTGTTATTGCATCGGGCGGTGCAGGTGCTATATCCGACTTTGTAACGCTATTTAACGAAATTCCGAAAATGTCCGCAGGTCTTGCGGCATCAATATTCCACTTTGGCGAAGTCAGGATAAAAGACCTTAAAGAAGAACTTCATAAAAACAATATTCCCGTGAGAAAGGATTTTTAATATGTTAGATATATCAACACTTAAATTTGACGAAAAGGGACTTATTCCCGCAATAGTAATTGATGCAGAAACAAACAAGGTGCTTACTCTTGCATATATGAATGAGGAAAGCCTTAAGATTTCTATTGAAAAGAAGCTTACCTGCTTCTGGAGCCGCAGCCGTCAGGAATTATGGCTCAAAGGCGAAACAAGCGGAAACTATCAGCATATTGTAAAGATAGTTGCAGACTGCGACCGTGATGCTCTTACAGTTTATGTCAAGAAGGAAGGTCCTGCCTGTCACACAGGTGCAGAAAGCTGCTTCAACGATACTGTTTTTGAAAGTGACGAGGACGGTGTATTCTCTCCGGAAGCACTTTTTGCTATGCTTAAAGGCAGAAAAACAGAGAAAAAAGAGGGCAGTTACACAACTTACCTCTTTGAAAAGGGTATAGACAAAATCCTCAAAAAAGTCGGCGAAGAGTGTACCGAGGTTATTATTGCATCAAAGGATAACGACAAAAAGGAAACCATCTACGAAATTGCTGACCTTTACTATCACGTTATGGTTATGATGGTGGAAATGGGAATAGAGGTTGACGATGTTATCCGTGAGCTTGCATCCCGTCACGTTATCGATAAAAAGGTTAAGCAGGAGAAGATGACATCATGATTTACGGCAATCTTCACACACATTCTGTTTACTGTGACGGTAAATTTACACCGGAAGAAACAGTAAAAATGGCAATAGAAAAAGGCTTTTCCTACATAGGCTTTTCAGGTCACAGTTATACATTTTTTGACGAAAGTTATGCTATGACAAGAGAAAACACCGACAAATATTTTGACGATGTTACAAGCCTCAAAGAAAAGTACAAAGATAAAATAACTGTCCTTTGCGGAATTGAAAAGGACGCTTTTTCTGATTATCCAACCGACAGATTCGACTACACAATCGCATCCTGCCACTATGTAAAGGTGGGGGACAGCTATTATCCTGTTGACCACACAGAGAATATTCAGGAGGAAACCATAAAGAATATTTTCGGTGGAGACCCATACGCATACGCAGAAAATTACTTTGAAACAGTAGGCAATATGCAGGGGGAAATAATCGGGCATTTTGACCTTGTTACAAAGTTTGACAGAGAGGAAACTGTTTTTACTCCAAAAGAAGAAAGGTATAAAAAAGCAGTTCTTGATGCTCTTGAAAAACTTTGCAGTAAAAACAGCATTTTTGAAGTGAATACCGGTGCAATTGCGCGAGGATACAAGAATACACCGTATCCTGCAAAATGGATTCTGGAAGAGCTTAAAAAGCATAATTCCCGTGTGATTATCACAAGCGATTTTCACCGTAACGATACACTTGACTGTGCCTTTAAAGAGACGGAGAAAATGCTCTCCGATATGGGGTTTTCAGATTTGTATAATGTTGCGTTTTTGAAACGAAAATAATTTGACATTTTTTGTCAAATGTGATACAATTCTAGGTATCTTACAAAAGAAGGAGTTTTAAAGAATGGCAGTTATGAATTTTGGCTTGTTAGCGATTGCCTTGATTCCGGCTATCGTGTTGTGTGTATATGTATACAACAAAGACAGGGTAGAAAAAGAACCTATGGGATTACTGTTGAAACTTTTCGTTTTAGGTGCAGTGATATGTTTTCCCGCGGCTATTCTGGAAATGATTTTAGAGTATCCTATTGCACTGCTTTTCGGAAATATGGGGGTAATATCCACTGCTGCTTCTATGTTTTTGGGAGTCGCTCTTGTAGAGGAAGGTCTTAAATTAGTAGTTTTGTTCCTGGTGACTAAAAAGAACAGAGAGTTTGATCACTCATTTGACGGACTTATCTACGCTGTTTTTGTATCTCTCGGATTTGCGGCTTTGGAGAATGTTTTATATGTTTTAGGTAACGGACTTGCAGTTGGGATAATGCGTGCGGTACTTTCTGTTCCCGGACATATGTTTTTTGCTGTAATGATGGGCTACTATTATAGTCTGTGGCATATTTCAGATAAAGCCGCAGTAAAAGAAAAGGAGCTTGAAGCAAAAGGTTTAATTGTGACAAACAATGTATATATAGATTCGAAGTCAAGCAAGATCAAATGTCTTGTTGTTCCGATTCTGATGCACGGTTTTTATAACACCTGCTGCAGCATAGGTCACCCGTTAGTAACACTGGTTCTTTATGCTTTCGTCATCTTTATGTATATTCATTGCTTCAAAAAGATTAAAGAAATGTCTAAGGCTGACATTAATCAGGAATCCAGCGTGTGGTATATGCTTGCCAGAAAATATCCTCAGTTAGCTGACTACACTCCTATGCCTGAAGAGGAAGAAATAACCCCTATACTTTAAAACTAAAAAATGAGAATGGTATTTCCATTCTCATTTTTTGTATATATTCTCTTTTGTGCTGAAATGTTGTTTTGCGATGGATATAAATTCTTTGACCGGTTCTGAAAGAACAGTTCCTTTTTTGTAAATCAGCATCACGGGACGGCTCGTATTTGTGAGGAAGTACAAAAGTTCGCTGCTTTTTTCCGGTCTCTGTGAAATAAGAATTTCAGTTGTTATTACAGCATCCTGCCCGTAAAGCATCATATCGTAGTGAGTTTCAAGGCTTCTTGAACCTGAAACCTGTATGTTGGAAAAAGAACAATGTTCAAGAAGCTTGTGCATATATTTCCATGTGCTTCCGCCTTTGCCGTAGCGGATAAATGTAACACCTTCAAAAACAGAATAGTCAGTTATTTCCTTGTCGGCATTTCCACTGAGAACTTCCTCTCTGGTAATTGAATAGGGAAGAAGATTTTTTGCACCGGGTGCATCTTTTCTTATTGCTATAACATATTTTTCTTCAAAAAGCGGGACAAAATCAAACTTATCTTTGTCACAGGTGTGGCTCATCATTATATCAATAGTGCCCTCTGCAAGCTTTTCGTACAAATTCCGTACAGAGCTTGTCTGCCCCATATCAAGTCTGATTTCCGTATCGGGAAAACGGTCTGCAAACTTTCCGCATATTCTGGGCAGAAGAATGTGGGAAATATAGTTTGAACCGCCTACGGAAAGCTTTTGAGTGACAGGTTTTTTTAATGTCTTTATTCTACGCAATGTTTCCGTCTCACTCTTTACTGTTTCCTCAAGATATTCGTAGTATATTTCACCCTCGGGAGTAAGAGCCACGGGGGTTTTTGACCTGTCAAAAATCTTAAAACCAAGCTCCTTTTCAAGCTTTTTGACTGTAGCACTTAATGAAGGCTGTGATATAAAAAGCTTTTCTGCCGCTTTTGAAAAGCTTTTCTCCTGACAGACTTTATATGCGTATTTTTCAGATTGTTGCATAGCACACCTCATAAATAAATGTTTATAATAGTTATAAAATATTTGTATTTGATTATAACATAACGGAGTGGTAAAATCAACATATAAATTATTAAAAGGAGTTTTGTTTATGAGAAAGCTTTCAATCTTGATTTTACTCGTTTTCATCATAGGTTTATTTAATTTCCCAATGATGACTATGGCAGCTGATGTAGTAAGTGTCAGCGAAGCATCCGCTTCTGAATTAGGAACTGTCCTTACTGTCGAGGGCTATGTCGTAGGTGTGTCCTACGACGGCAGAAATGCAAGCAAGGAGGTGCTTTTAAAGGATATTAATAACGACACAATTATCGGTGTCAGAGGTGTTCCGGGCACATATCCCGATTTCAACTATGAAAAAGGGGACAGGGTGCAGTTTTCTGCTACTGTAACAAGCGATAACAATAGTCATAACCCCGGCAGAATTCACCTTGTTTATTCTTCCTCAAATGATTTTGAATCAACAGTTATTTCAAAAGGTAATACGGTTACATACAACCTTGATAATGTGACTACCCTTAAAACAACGGCTAATTTGAAAAATCACTTTATAGTAATGCCTGCATCTGACGGTGATTACACAAAATTTACTGCAGGTAGCACTGTTCCTTACTCTTACGTGAAAATTACAGGCGAATATTATATAAATTATTCCAGTTCTAACGGGATTTACAGATTGCATAAAGTAAGTACCGCAACAGAGGAGAATGATATAAAATATAACAACAGACCAATTAACCTGCGTAATACCTCTATGGAAAAAATCCTCGGGGAAAACTGGAAAGACGGTTTTATTACTGAAAATGATGAGACCTATCCCGGTTTAGTAACTGACGTATCATTTACTGCACTGTACACAGGGGCAAACGGAAGTGGTTATAACCTTGTAATTCTTGATGACAAGTGGATAGAACGTCCCGTGGAAAAAGAGCTTACCAACGGTGATATTGTAAAAGAAATCGCCTACGCCTATAAAAATCAGGGCGGGCAGATTGAATATGACCAGAAAAACTCACGCCGTCATATCAGTCCCTCTCCCGAGGATGCCACAGAACAGCACAAAATCTATCTTGACTGCAGTACATATGTAAATGCTATTTACCTTGAGGGATTTGGAGAAACTATTTTGCCTGCTGAACTTCAAAAAACTCCCACCACCTCAAACTACGATGCTTATGCCCGTGATTACGGAGATAATGCCGATGTCATAGGCTATTGGGAACCGGCAGACTATACTACTGATGAAGAAAAAACAGCACTTGCAAATGAAATAATGTCAAATCTTCAGGTAGGTGATATCCTTAATTACCGCCATGCTGCTGCCTCAGCAGGTAAAGGAACAAAAGGTCACGTGTATGTTTATGTAGGTGACGGAACATTCCTTCACTGTGCCGGTGCAGGCTCATATATGGTTAACACCGGTAATCCGGCATTATCTTATGAAGATGTCGCAAGTGAAGCTGTAAACGGACAGATACAGGAAATAAATCAGGAAACCATTTTTACAGACGCTGATAATTACAGATATATATTCAAGGCAACAACAGAAGATACAGTATTCAGCTTCTGCTTGTTAAGACCTCTTGCAAGAAACTTTACTCCCACAGAGGAATCTGTTAATCGTATGGAAATCCCCGGTCTTGTAATGGAGAAATTATCTTCTGTTTATGAAAATGCATCTGTAAAACCGGGCGACAGTATAACATATAGTATTGAGCTTAAAAATGAGAGTGTAAAAACTTTGCAGAATGTTACAATAACCGATACACTTCCGGACGGAACAGAGTTTCTTGAGGGAGACGAGGGTGTAACTGTAGACGGTCAGACACTTACATGGGAAGGCGATGTTACTGCAAAATCTACCGTTAAGGTTAATTACACGGTTAAGGTAACTGCTGATACCCCGGGAACACTTATACAAAGTAACGAAACATACGTCAGCGGAGTAAAGCTCGGCAAAATAAACCATACCGTGTCAGGCTACAGCAAGGCTGACAGTCTGATGCTTTCCAACAATGCATCACTCTATGCAGAAAATGAGAGAGAGTTTGCAAGCGGTCTTGATATGGCAAAAACCATATACAAGGAGACTCTTGGAATAGATGTTCTTGACTACGAGAATGTAAATAAGGCGCTTGACGATATTATTGATACGGAAAATCTTACCTGTTACAAAGATACAGAGATTTCGAAAATAATTGTTCCGAATCTCTATGGAGGTATGGATATTCGTACAGGTCAGTACATAATCCCTGATAACGACCGTGCTAGAATTGTTTCCGAGGGTGAGCTTTCTGTAGGTGATATAATCCTTGCAGAATGGTCAGGCGGTGAAGTTGTGTATGTTTATGCAGGGGACAGCACGCTTTTAGCTGTGGAGAACGGCAAAGCAAAAGCACTTACAATCGGTAAAAATATATACATAAATCCCGATAACATTCTTATTTCGCTTATTGCTTATGACCGCTATGCAGTTCTGAGACCGTCAATGTCAAGTGACGAGCCGACTGTGAAGGTTAATTTCATAAGAGTTACAAAGCTTCCCGAAAAAATACACTACTATAATAATGAAAACTTTGATACTACAGGAATGATAGTGTCAGCAACTCTTTCAAACGGTGAAACTGTTGAAATTAAAAACTACACTGTTACCCCCTCTGTTATTACATATCCTATGGATAGTGTAACTGTTAGTTTTGCAGATTGCACAACTACTCTTGATATAACTGTTGAAAATGAAATGAGAAAAGTAACAGTATCAGAAGCCTTGGAGTTTGGTGACGGTACAACAGCAGTTGTAGAGGGTATATTTGTAGGTGTGTCAGATACATATCCCAAAAAAGATGCTACCAATGAAATTCTTATAAAGGATGAAAAAAGCGACAAAACTATAGCAGTGGCAAACGTGCCTTACGGCACATTCCCGGACTATGGTTACAGCAAAGGAGACAAAATATCTTTTATTGCCACAGTTAAGGAATCGGAAAATGAAAATATGCCCGGAAGAAAATATCTTGAATTTTCTGCGGAAAACGGTGCGATAGATACAACGATTATTTCTCGTGGAAATAGCACAAAGTACAATCTTGATAATGCTGTGACGGTAAACACATGGAATGATATGAAAAATATCTTTAAGGTAGCAACTCTTGAGCCTTACAGCATATTCAAATTTACGGGGACAACATATTTTAACTACTATGTGACAGGGGCGACATACCGTCCTCATAAAAATGCAGCTGCATTAAGTGTTAGTGATATTAGACCTGACAGAACACATACCATTGCTTTAACAGTCAGCAGTATGACGGAAAATCTTGGTGCAGGCTGGCAGACACTTTTCGCAGATTCTCTTACTACAAAAACAGAGCAGCCCGGAACAACAGTTGATAAGACCTTTTATACTATGTATATAGGTGCAGATGCAACACGCTTTTACTTTGTAATACTTGACGAAAACTGGGTATATGACACAGAATTCAGCATTTACGGCTTAAACGGTAACAAAGCAGGCTTTGATATTCCTGTGGCAGGTACCTATACTGCAGTATTTGCAGATTATGACGGGAAGAGGCTTGTAGATGTTGATACTGTAGATGTTACGGTAGGCGAAACCGAGACTGGCAGAGTTTATGTGAATATGGAAAAGAACTTTGCTCTTTCTCAAGGCGATAAAATTTTCCTTTTAAAAGATATGAAAAGTATAATTCCGATGTGCGGAGAGCATATAATTGAATAACGAAAATGAGGATGTTAGCGGTGTTCACATAGGGATTATTTGCCCAAAAACCACGATTTCGGCGGATAACTTTGTTGAAAATGCTTGCAATCCGACAGGATGACTTCGCATTTTCGCCTTGTTCTCCATCCGAACTTATGATTTTTTGGGTGCGAAGCAGTTTTAGAATAGCTATTTTTGAGTTAAGACATAGCAATAAAAATCGCGTAATACTGACGTATTACGCGATTTTTTCGTGAAGTATTAACCGAAAAGAGCATTCTAAAACCAATTCATCCCTATGTGAACACCGCTTTTTCCATCCTCATTTTCGTTATTCGAACACTTTTCTTAATTTTTCAATTGACATATCACTGCTCAGGTACATTTTGCCCGAAATGGGGATTATGGCAGTTTTATCGTCTCCGTCAATTTCAATTCTTTCTTTACCGAGCTCTTTTTCACAGATTATGCTGCCCTTTGAAACGGGGAGGGTAAGTGTGCCCTCTCCTGTTTTGTGCCAGAAGGTAACGTAGCTTCTGCCGTTTCTTTCAAAACTGAATGCACTGATGTCGGTGTTTTGGGTTTTTATCTCATAATAGGGCACAAGCTCATATTCGCCAGCTTCATTTATAAGAAGTGTGAACTCTGTTTCTGTGTCACGGAGCATAAGCTTCTGCTCGGTTGTGAGAAGTTTTTTCTCCCTTACATCCTCCCAACGGCGCATAACTTCAAGGATGTCGGGAGTACGGGGATTTGACTCAAACTTGAAAATTTCGGTGTTTACCGTTCCGGGGCAATCCCAGGCGGCAGCTTTACTTGTTCCGAATTCAAAAGTATCAGGCTGGGTATCATCACGGTACGCCCACCATCCGAAGTTTACACGGGTAAAGTCATTTGCCATACGTGACGCTTCCTCAAAAGGATGCTCAATAAGTTTTTCTTTAAATATTTCGGTGGGGAACACATCGAAGGCATTGCCACCGCTTAACATATGCCAGCTGAAATGTGCTTTTGCAGCACCCTCGCAGAAAAGGGGTGCTTTTTTTGCCTTTCTGTATACTCTGTACTGTGCGTAGGGCACGTAGTAATAATGGGGGGAATTCGTTCCCTCTGAACCGTCAAAATACATAAACTCAAAGCCTGCATCGTAGAGTGTTGCTATTTTTTCTGCAATTTCGTCCTGCAGGTCTGTACGCTGGTCTATATAGATACTTTGTGCACCGAATTCACTTATATCAACAATACCACCGATTGTGCCATATTTATGCTCTGTAATATTCGTGTCAAAGTGACCGCGCTTACAGCCTGTAAAGCAGAAAGGTGCTTCGGTGGTATAGCTATCGTAATAAATAAGCTCGCCGTCAAACTGAAGCACACGGCAATCGGGGTGCATTACAGTGTCTTCCGGATTTTCGTATACATAAACTGTTGCATCATCCTTTGAAAGCGGCCTTGCAAGAGTGAACATCCTTGTGTGACCAAGCCTCGGGTCTGCAACAGGAGTTACGTAGCTGCTTTTTGTGCCGATATGTGTATGCAGGAAATGAAAACCGGGGGAAATTCCTGCTGCACGGAGTTTGCCGAGCACTTCTTTTAAATCTTCTATTCCATTCGGATAATCATCTGTAAATTCGTAATCACCCTTGAGCTGATATCCGCATCCGCTTGACTTTATAAATGCGGTAAAATATATCTGCATCAGCTTGAAACCGCCCATTTTTGCGTACTTTATATGCTCATCAACATTCTTTGTGTTGATAATGCTTGTAAGATATATTGAACGGTTGATATCGGGATTGCGTCTTGATTCTACACCGAGAGGGAGACCGAAATCCTTTTCAACACTGTCGATGCAGTCAAGAAGCTCTCCGGGCTCTGCTACAACAAGTGCGGCACCGCATCCCTTGACCTTAATGCCCTTTATTGCGTCTGCGTACATAATGCGATAGTCTTCTCTTTTTTCATAACCCACATCGGGATAATGAGAGGTTGCAAGAACATTTACAGCTACATCATCATCAAATGATACGTTGAGCCATTCACCGTAATTCTTGTGGTTTATAACAGGAAGCTGAAGCAGTCTGAACTGTGAAACCGGTGGAGAATCCATAGGTGCTAAAGCGAGGAAATCCCCCTCCGGAATTATGTAGTCGGCAAGTGTGAAGCTTACATAGTTATCAGCCTCTTTAATTTCAATAACGGCCTTAAGGGTAAGAAGCTCAAATCCAACTATAAGCCTGTTTCCCTCACGGACAACACTGTTTGCCTGAAATGTAGTACGCCTGTTTGGATGAGAAAGCTTAAGTTCATTGCTGTAAGGTCTTTCCTGCGTAAGAGAGAAAAGAGCTGTATTTGTGCCTTTTAAAAGGCACTCTTTTCCCGTATTGTTAAGAACAAGGCTCTGAGCTGTACAGCTTTCATCAATCGAAAGTGTAAACCGTTTGTTTTTGATTATAATCATAATGGACCTCCCGATTTTGTTTGTCTGAATTATAGCATCTGTAAAAAATGATGTCAATAAATAATTAAATAAAAGAGGAAAGGCTACCCTTCGGGGTAGCCTTCGAGTGGAGGAAAATAATGAAGAATGAATGAACTGAAGTAATGAAGGACAACAGTCCATATAAAAGCATTGATTATTTATCCTTAAGGTAGTTTCTGAAAACTACTTCAAGAATTTCGTCGCGCTCAACCTTTGTAATAAGGCTTCTGGCGCTCTTGTGACCTGTTATATATGTTGGATCACCGGACATAATGTATCCGACAAGCTGACTGATGGGGTCATACCCTTTTTCAACGAGTGCTTCGTGAACACGGCAGATGATAGCATCAATTTCGCTGTCGCGGGATTTGCATATATCAATATGAGTAGTGTTGTTTGTCGGCATAGTATGTCACCTCACTGTATACTATAACTTGTGTTACATTTATAGCATACACTACAAATAGTAAGATTGCAATAGCAGTAACACAATTTTAACATTACCGTTATACACCGTTAAAATAACTCTTTCAGACACGGAAAATTCAAGCTGTCGGGAACAGAAAAAAGACATTTTTTTCGCGTATTATATATATGAAAGAATTTTCAACAAAAAACTTCAAAAATACTGTACATTTCTAAAAAAGTATGATATAATAACTTGAATTGTAATGTTTTAAAACGGAGTGAATTGTATGGCAATCTTTATGCATGCCAATAAATCGATACCGATTCCTATGGAATTCATAAATAAATATATGCCCCAGGCGAATGCCACATACGTAAAAGTATATCTTTACGGTCTTCTTAAATGTTACGAAAATGAGGATGTTTCAAACGCTGATATTGCAGAGGCTCTTGACATACTTGAAACAGATGTTAACAAGGCGTGGAGATACTGGAAAAGAGTGGGGCTTATGCACAGTGAGGGTAAAGGAACGCTTGTTTTTGATAGTATTCCGGAAACTGTGGAAAAGCATAAGGCAGAGCCTGTAGCAGAAGAAAAAGCGGAGGAAGTAAAATCAGCTCCTCAAAAACCAAAGGAAGAAAAGAAAGAGTTGCCCAAGACAATGGAAATAAGCCCGAAGATGAAAGAAACTGTCGGCATGGCAGAGCAGCTTTTAAAAAGGACTCTTTCAAGGCGTGAGGTAAGTTCGATTTATAACTTTTCCGAGTGGTACGGTATGAGTCAGGAAATGGTGCTTGTGCTTTTCGAGTATTGTGCAACCATCGACAAAACGAGCTTTTCGTATATAGAGAAGGTGGCACAAGGCTGGTTTGACCGCGGTATAGTGACTCTTGAAGCTGCAACAAAGGAACTAAACCGTGCAATAAAAGAAGTTAAAATGCAAAACAAGTGCAAAAAGATGTTCGGACTCGAGAGGGAACTTTCAAGTACCGAGGCAGGTTACATATCAAAATGGGTATCGGAATACTCTATGAGTGAGGCAATGATTAAGAACGCCTACGAGAGAACAGTTACAAACACCGGAAAAATTTCAATGCCGTATATGAATTCAATTCTTAAATCGTGGTTTGAAAAAGGAATAAAAACTGTTTCTCAGATTACGGAAAAGGAGCAAAAAGCCCCAAAGGGGAAATCGCAGGGAACATATCAGCTTGACGATATGGCGGCAATTGAAAGAAGACTCAGACTTGAAAAACAGAAAAAGTAAAGGGGTAAATGAAATTGGCAGAAACAATTTATGATAAAGCCTCAAAGATAATACAGGAAAGAAAAGAAAAACGCGAAAATGAACTGAGACGCCGGCGCAGGGAAGTGTTTCAAAGTATTCCCCGCGTTATGGAGATTGAAAACGAGCTTGACCGCTACGGAATAAGAATGCTTAATCTCATAGTAAGCGGTGAGTGCGATGAATTGAAAGCAGTAAGCGGAATAATGGCACAGAATAAAGAGTTTCTCAAGGAAAGAGAACGGCTTCTTCGTGAAAATGGTTATGCGCCTGATTTTCTTGAGCTTCCGCCTGTGTGCTCTGTTTGTTCCGATACAGGTTATGACGGCTCAAATATTTGCAGCTGCCTTAAGCGAGAGATTGCTGACATCGCTATGCGAGAGGCAAATCTTTCCCCTAAAATGGCGTCTGAGACATTTCAGAATTTCAAGCTTACATATTACAGCGATGAGTACGTTCCTGAATACGGATGTTCTCCGCGGGAAAATATGCGTGCAATTTTAGAAGAATGTATGGCGTTTGCCAAAAACTTTGACTCATCAGAAGAAAATCTTCTTCTTTGCGGCAGTTGTGGTCTTGGAAAGACTTTTCTTTCTTCTGCAATTGCGAATAGTCTCATAGAAAAAGGGAAGGATGTGCTTTATGTAAGCTGTAACGCACTTTTTCCCATACTTGAGGATATGCATTTCGGAAGAGATGTGAGTGAAGCTTCGGCATATATCGTCAGAAAGCTTGGTGACTGCGAACTTCTGATACTTGATGACCTTGGCAGTGAGTTTGTGACACAGTTTACAAGTGCGGAGCTTTTCCGGATTATTAACACAAGACTCATTTCAGGCAGAAAGATGATAATATCCACCAATCTTAACCGTGAGATGCTGAAGAAAACGTATAATGAGAGAATTGCTTCGAGAATAACGGGTTATTTTTCAATACTTGAATTTCTTGGTGATGATATAAGAAGTATTAAAAAGTATGAAGGCAAGGTATAATTATGGAAAATGCAAAAATGCTTCTTCTGTCTTTTGCAGAGGAAATTGAAAAAATACTTGTGGAATTCAGTGTGAACGAGGAAAACGCCATTTCCCTTATGAATGACCTCAAGGTAAAGCTTGAGGGAGATTATCAGGTGGGAGAGGACAGTGAGTTTTTCTCGGCGTGCATATATAACGCACTTGCAACGATAAACACAGTTCCCAACCAGAATAAGAAAAGCAATCAGCTTATTTCGGCACTTGTTGAGGCAAAGGATGAAATAAAGGCGATTGCAGAATATCTGTAAAAAAATCATTTTATTTTGAAAAAAATATTGACAACTGCTTTCCGCGAGAGTATAATTAGCGAAAAGAAATGAGGTTATTGTTATGAGCACAGCTTTATTTATGGCTTACATACTTCTCATTAACGCTATTATTATTCTACTCGGTGAGCACAGAATGAATAGCGCTATTTGTCGTGTATGTGAGTAATTAAGGTTGTGTATTTGTAAGAATACTTTTAGCCTGCGGCAAACGGTGCTGCAGGCTTTTTTACTTGATAGGAATTTGCGCAAAATTATGTCGCAGGAAATCGTGTATGCACTTCCGTGATGGTGCGACACGGGTGAAGCGGCACGCTTCTTTTTTAGTTGTATAGAACGTATGCAACTGAAAAGAAAGCTACTTTATTTCTTGAAATTTTTTGTTGGAGGCTATATGCTATGAAAAAAATCGAAATCACTGACATCACACTTAAAAAATTATCAGAAGACCGTCAGATTTCGCTTCTATTCCGCGAAAAGACGGCAATTGCTTCTTGTGCAGACAAGTTGGGAGTTGATGCAGTTGAGCTAGCTTCCGTAAAAAATGTCAGAGAAGACACCATTATCTATAAGACAATCTCACAAACTGTAAAAAATGCAGTTGTTGCACTTCCTGTTGGATTTACAGAAGAAAGCGTAAATGATGCATGGGAATGTGTAAAGGATGCCGCAAAGCCCCGTCTTCAGGTTGAAGTTCCTACATCTACAGTTCAGATGGAATATACATATCACGTAAAGGCTGATAAAATGGTAGAGAAGATTGCATCTCTTACAAAAGCTGCAAAGACACTTTGTCCCGATGTTGAATTTTCAGCACTTGATGCAACACGTGCCGACGAGGATTTCCTTATAAAAGCCGTAAAGGCAGCGGAGGAAAACGGTGCAGGTATTATTACAATCTGTGACGATGCAGGAGTATCACTTCCCGAAGAAATCGCATCACTTGTTAAAAAAGTGAAGGACGCAGTTTCCGTTCCCGTGTATGTACAGGTTTCAGACCATATCAGTATGGCAGTTGCAGCGGCAATTTCTGCAATCGCCCAAGGTGCAGACGGTCTTAAATGTGCGATGGCAGGAAAAGACAGCCTTATGATGGGTGCTCTTTCAGATGCAATTACGGCACGCGGTGATGCAATCGGAGTTTGTACAGACCTTGCAAATACAAAAATTCACGCAAGTATTGACGAAATGCTTGCAAAGATAAATCACGAAACTTATGAATCAGCAGACGTAAGCGAAAAGAAGAAAATTATTCTTGACTCAGACAGCACTCTTGCAGATGTTGCTCACGCAGCAAATATCTTAGGTTATGACCTTTCAGATGATGACAATGGCAAGGTGCATAAATCGCTTCTGCAGGTTTGTGAGAAAAAGGGCAGTGTAGGTGCAAAGGAGCTTGAGGCTCTTATTGCAAGCTATGCAATGCAGGCACCTTCCACTTATCATCTTGAAAGCTACTCCACAAACTGCGGTAACCTTACAAATTCTATGTCACAGGTTATTCTTAAACGTGGTGACGAGCTTCTTTCAGGTGTAAGTACAGGCGACGGTCCCATTGACTCTGTATTCCGTGCAATCGAGCAGAGCATCGGCTATCATTACGAGCTTGACGATTTCCAGGTACAGGCGGTTACAGACGGTAAAGAGGCTCTTGGAAGTGCACTTGTAAGACTTCGTAACAACGGTAAGCTTTACTCAGGTAACGGTATTTCAACGGATATTGTTGCCGCTTCAGTCAGAGCATACATTAACGCTTTGAATAAAATTGTGGCTGAGGAGGCGTAATTAATGAAACTGACCTTTTCAACACAAAACGTAAACCGTGCAACGTTTATTGATATGTGCCGTTACGCTTATGACTATGGCTTCGACGGTTTTGAAATATACGATGCAATAAAAGAAAGAAAACAACACTATGATTCAATTCTCCGTTCAGGCAGACTGTCTGACTCAAAGCGTAAGCTTGTAAACAGAAATCTTGAAGTTACAGCGCTTACTTATCCCTATGCTATTGACAGCAGCGATGCTGATGCAGAAACTGTACTCAAGTATGTGGATATGGCAGCTACCGCAGGAATTCAGCGAGTAATCTTTTCAATAGAAAACAAGGTTGACTTTTCCGTTCTTGATGAAAAGCTTGCAGAAGCAGTCAAACGTGCGGAAAGTGCAGATGTGGAAATATTGTTTGAAACATCCGGCTACCTTTCCTCAACAGAGAATGTAATTGATATTATTAACCACTTTTCATCGGCGGTAATCGGTGCAAGCTGGAATGTCCGAGAAACTTATTTCAGCGCAAATGAAAGTGCAGAAACGACTATTAAACACTTAGGTGCATACATAAAATATGCACGCCTTGGCGATATGAAGGATGGAAGAAGCGTTCTTATCGGTGAGGGTGAGCTTCCCGTAGATAATTTCGTAAACGCTCTTTCATCACTTAACTTTGACGGATATATAAGCGTTCTGTGGAATGATGATATAAACGATGCAGACATCGTGCTTACTCACTTCACAAACTACGTTGCCAATCTTTCAAGAGAAAAGAAAGATTATGACGAGCTTTATTATAACCGTTCAAAGACAGGGACTTTCGTATGGAAAAAATACGATGTTATTGATGCGACTTTCTCCGAAGTTCTTGACAAAATGGTGGAGAAGTATCCTGACCAGTATGCATTCAAGTACACAACCCTTGATTATACAAGAACCTACAAGGAATTCCGCCGTGATGTTGACGAATGTGCCGCAGCACTGATTTCTCTCGGTGTTAAGGCAGGGGATCACGTTGCTATCTGGGCAACAAACGTTCCTGCGTGGTATATCACCTTCTGGGCGACTACAAAAATCGGTGCAGTTTTGGTAACTGTAAATACAGCATATAAAATTCACGAAATTGAATATCTTCTCAAGCAGTCCGATACCCATACCCTAGTTATGATTGAGGATTGTAAGGATATCAATTATAAGGAAATTATTGAGGAGCTTTGTCCCGAGCTTAAGTCACTTAACCCCGGTGCCCCTCTTTATTCCAAAAACCTTCCTTTCCTGCGTAACGTAGTTACAGTAGGATTTGAAATGGACGGATGCCTTACTTGGGATAAGATGCTTAGCAGAAGTTCACTTATTCCCAAGGAAGAGGTTAGACGCAGAGCATCGCTTGTTAAGCCTGACGATGTATGTAATATGCAGTACACATCAGGTACAACGGGATTTCCCAAGGGCGTAATGCTTACACACAGAAATATAGTTAACAATGGTAAGACAATCGGTGATAGAATGGACCTTTCAACGGCAGACCGTATGATGATTCAGGTGCCGATGTTCCACTGCTTCGGTATGGTGCTTTCGATGACGTCTACTATGACACATGGTGGTACACTTTGTCCGATGCCCTACTTCTCACCCAAGTCATCACTTGCCTGCGTTAATGATGAGCATATTACCTGCTTTAACGGCGTTCCCACGATGTTTATTGCAATGTTCAATCATCCTGACTTTGCAAAGACAGACTTCTCTTACATAAGAACAGGTATTATGGCAGGTGCCAACTGTCCTGCAGACCTTATGAGAAGAGCCGCAGACGAAATGAATATGCGTGAAATCATTTCAGTTTACGGCCAGACAGAAGCGTCCCCCGGTTGTACAATGGGTGAGGTTAATGAGGATATTGACCACCGTGTTGAAACTGTGGGAAGTGCTTTCCCCGGCGTTGAATGTAAAATTATTGATCCCGAAACAGGGGAGGAGCTTCCCGACGGTGAAAGCGGTGAATTTGTAGCACGCGGCTTTAACATAATGAAAGGCTACTACAAAATGCCTGAAGCTACTGCGCAGACCATTGACAAAGACGGATGGCTTCATTCAGGTGATATTGCCTGCAGAACTACTGACGGATATTTCAAAATCACAGGTCGTCTTAAGGATATGATTATCCGTGGCGGTGAAAACCTTTACCCACGTGAAATTGAGGAATTTTACCTTACTAACCCCAAAGTAAGGGACGTTCAGGTTGTAGGTGTCCCCGACGAAAGATATGGCGAGGAATGTTGTGCATGGATAATTCTTCATAAAGGGGAAGAGGCTACCGAAGAAGAAATGAAGGAATTCGGTAATGCTTCCATTGCGCGTCACAAAGTGCCGAGATATTTTGTATTTGTAAAGGAATTCCCGATGAATGCGGCAGGAAAGATTCTCAAATATAAAATGCGTGAAGAATCAATTGATATGCTTGGGCTTAAAAAGAATTAAAATAAAATATATATAAATCAGAAAGGAAGTTTTGATATGCTTAATATCAAGATTGAAAAAACCACTACTCCAAAAGAAAAACCTGCAAAGGGACAGAAGCTCGGCTTCGGTAAAATCTTTACAGACCATATGTTTGTAATGGACTATACCGAGGGTAAGGGATGGCACGACGCAAGAATCGTACCCTTCCAGGACCTTGTAATGAGTCCTGCAGCAATGGTGTTCCATTACGGACAGGAAATGTTTGAAGGACTTAAGGCTTACAAGGGCGTTGACGGAAAGGTAAGACTTTTCCGCCCCGATATGAACGCAAAGAGAACTAACGACACAAACGACCGTCTTTGCATTCCCCAGCTTCCCGTTGAAGATTTCGTAGAGGCTGTTAAGGCAGTTGTTAAGGTTGATGAAGACTGGATTCCCACAGAAGACGGCACATCACTTTACATCCGTCCTTTCATTATTGCAACAGACGAATTTCTCGGTGTTGCTCCTTCAAAGACATATAAGTTCATAATCATTCTTGCTCCCAGCGGTGCTTACTATGAAAGCGGTCTTGCACCCGTAGGTATCTGGATTGAGGATGAATATGTAAGAGCCGTTAAAGGCGGTATGGGCTTTGCAAAAACAGGCGGTAACTACGCTGCAAGCCTTATTGCACAGGTTAAGGCACACGATGACGGTTATTCTCAGGTATTGTGGCTTGACGGTGTTGAAAGAAAATATATCGAAGAAGTTGGCGCTATGAACATCTTCTTTAAGATTGACGGTAAAATCGTTACTCCTATGCTGAACGGAAGCATACTTCCCGGTGTTACACGTAACAGTGTAATTCAGCTTTGTAAGAAGATGGGCCTCGAAGTTGAGGAAAGAAGAATCAGTGCTGAAGAACTTATCGAAGCACAGAAGAATGGCAAGCTTGAAGAGTGCTTCGGTACAGGTACAGCAGCTGTTATTTCTCCCGTTGGAAAGCTTCGCTATGTTGATGATGTTATGATTATCAACAACAACGAAATCGGTGAAGTAAGCCAGAAACTCTACGATACTCTTACAGGTATTCAGTGGGGTAAGCGTGAGGATGATATGGGATGGACAGTAGAAGTATAAAACGTATCACGATTTTCAGCGGTCATTACGGCAGCGGAAAAACAAATGTTGCCGTAAACTATGCTCTTTGGCTTAAAAAGGAGTATGAAAAGGTTTCTATTGCAGACCTTGACATAGTAAATCCATATTTCAGAACAAAGGATTCAATGTCAGTTCTTCGGGAAAACGGGGTGGAGCTTATTTCTTCGGAATACGCCAACAGTAATGTTGATGTTCCTGCCCTTCCTGCCGAAACTTACGGGGTACTTCAGAATAAGGAGATACACGCAGTTATTGACGTAGGCGGTGACGACAGAGGGGCACTGGCTCTCGGACGTTATAGTGAGGGTATTATTGAAGATGGAGATTATGAGCTTCTTTTCGTAATCAACAAATTCCGCCCTCTCACAAGAAATGCGGATATGACGCTTGAGATTATGGCGGAGATTGAAAATGCCTGCCATATGAAATTTACGGGGATAGTAAATGACTCAAACCTTGGTGACGACACAACGGCAGAGGATGTTCTGGAATCTGTCGCTTACGCAAACGAGGTTTCTGAAAAATCGGGCATCCCCATAAAAATGACCACTGTAAAAAGCGATTTATATAACGAACTCAAGGATAAAATTGAAAATTTAATGCCTATTGAGCTTTATGTAAGACAAAGCTGGGCAGAAAGGAATGATATATAATGGCAAAGGTTACCTTTAACAAGGATTTGTGTAAGGGTTGCGGACTGTGCGTAACAGCTTGCCCCAAGAAGATTGTTCATCTTTCAGATGACCTTAATAAGCGTGGATATCATCCCGCTGAGGTTAAAGAGCAGGATAAGTGCATCGGTTGTGCATTCTGTGCAACAATGTGTCCTGACTGCGTAATTACAGTTGAGAAGTAAGGAGGAAAAACAAATGTCAGAAAAAGTTTTGATGAAAGGTAACGAAGCTTTGGCTGAAGCTGCTATTATGGCAGGCTGTAAGCATTACTTCGGTTATCCTATTACTCCGCAGACAGAGGTTGCGGCATATATGGCAAAGAAAATGCCTAAAACAGAAGGCGGCGTTTTCCTTCAGGCAGAAAGTGAAATTGCAGCTATCAATATGGTTATCGGTGTTGCTTCTACAGGTAAGAGGGTTATGACTTCTTCCTCAAGCCCCGGAATAAGCCTTAAGAGTGAGGGTATCAGCTATCTTGCAGGTTGCGACCTTCCCGCACTTATTATAAACGTACAGCGTGGCGGCCCCGGACTTGGCGGTATCCAGCCTTCACAGTCTGACTATTTCCAGGCTACAAAGGGCGGCGGACACGGTGACTTCCACCTTCTTGTGCTTGCTCCCAACAGCGTTCAGGAAATGGTTGATATGGTATTCAAGGGATTCGACCTTGCAGAAAAGTACAGAATGCCTGCAATGATTCTTTCCGACGGTACAATGGGACAGATGATGGAACCTGTAAGCCTTGAGAAGGGCGTAATCAATGAGTACGACAAGTCATGGGCACTTACAGGAACAAAGGGTGAGAGAAAGCCTAACATCGTTAACTCTCTTTACATTGCTCCGGAAGAGCTTGAAAAGCTCAATTTCGAGCGTTATGAAAGATATAAGAAAATCGAAGAAACAGAAGCAATGTACGAAGAATATCTTATGGATGATGCAGAAATTTGTATCGTTGCATACGGTGTAGCTTCAAGAGTTGCGAAGAATGCTATCGACACTGCAAGAGCAGAAGGCATTAAGGTTGGTATGATTCGTCCCATTACCCTTTGGCCTTTCCCCAAGAAAGCACTTAACGAGGCTGCTGACAAGGTTAATAAGTTCATCAGTGTTGAGCTTTCAATGGGTCAGATGATTGATGATATCGAGCTTGCAATCCGTTGCAAAAAAGAAGTTCTTCTTTGCAACCGTACAGGCGGTATGATTACAACTACTCAGGATGTTCTTGATAAGATTTATGAAGCGAACGGAGGTAGAAAGTAATGGTAGTATTTGAAAAACCAAAAGCACTTACAGAAAATACACTGCATTATTGTCCCGGTTGCACACACGGTATTATTCACCGCCTTGTAGCAGAAGCTCTCGATGAGCTTGGTGTAACAGGCAGAACAATCGGTGTTGCATCAGTAGGCTGCAGCGTATTTACATACAATTACTTCAACTGTGATATGGTTCAGGCGGCACACGGTCGTGCTCCGGCTGTTGCAACAGGTGTTAAGAGAAGCGATAAGAATAATATCGTGTTCACATATCAGGGTGACGGTGACCTTGCAGCTATCGGTACAGCAGAAACAGTTCACTCTGCAGCACGTGGCGAAAACATCACTGTAATTTTCGTTAACAATGCAATTTATGGTATGACAGGTGGTCAGATGGCTCCCACAACTCTTCCCGGACAGAAGACACAGACTTCTCCCTACGGACGTGATGTTGAGACAGTTGGCTATCCCGTAAAGGTTTGTGAAATGCTCTCAAACGTTGACGGTGCAACATACCTTGAAAGAGTTGCAGTAAATAACGTGGCTAACGTTAAAAAGGCCAAGGCAGCTATTAAAAAGGCTTTCCAGAATCAGATTGAGGGCAAGGGCTTCTCTCTTGTAGAAGTGCTTTCAACCTGTCCTACTAACTGGGGCCTTGCTCCTGATAAGGCTATCGGCTGGTTAGAGGAAAATATGCTTCCTTACTACCCCTTGGGAGTTTATAAAGATAAATACGCAGAAGAGAAATAAGGAAAGGAGATTTTACAATGAACAAAGAAATATTAATTGCAGGTTTCGGCGGACAGGGAATTCTCTTTTCAGGAAAATTTCTTGCATACGAAGGTCTTATCGACGGTAAAGAGGTAAGCTGGCTTCCCTCATACGGTCCAGAAATGCGTGGCGGTACTGCAAACTGCAGTATCATCATCAGCGACAATGCGGTAGGTTCACCCATCGTGTCAAATCCCGACATTCTTATTGCGATGAACCTTCCCTCACTTGACAAGTACGAGAACGAAACCAAGGCAGGCGGACAGATTTTTGTTGACAGCTCACTTATCGACAGAAAGGTAGAGCGTACAGATGTAGAAACCTACTACATCCCTGCTACAAAGATGGCTTCGGATGAAGGTCTTACAGGTCTTGCAAATATGATTATTATTGGTCATATGATTGCAAAGAGCGGTATCGTTCCCGAAGAAAATATTGAAAAGGCAATGCATAAGGTAGTTCCTGCTGCAAAGCAGAATATGTTCGACCTTAATATGAAAGCCGTACAGCTTGGATTTGAGTATCAGGCATAATTGGTGAAATTTTGAACTTACAGTTCAAAGTGAAGCTCAGACAGTGAAGTTTTTGCTATCGCAAAAGTGAAGTTAAGTTTGCATTTCGCCGAAGGGCGAAACTTCATTTGCGGAGCAAACTTCACTATCGAAGATAACTTCACTTGCCCGACAGGGCAAACTTAATTAAAACAGGAGGTATAGCTATGAATACACAGATTAAAGATATCGGAATGCGTCTTCAGTCCCTTCGTGAGGATTTTGAAATCAGCATTGAGGAAATGGCTGAAAAATTAGGTGAAGACATAGAAATTTATAAAAAATATGAAAACGGAGAGATGGACTTCTCTTTCAGTTTTATATATAACGCTGCAGAAATCTTGGGTGTAGATGTGCTCGACCTGATTAGTGGTGACCAGCCGACACTTTCTATGTGTAGTATGGTTAAAAAAGGTCAGGGTTACAGTGTAAAGCGTGAACACGAATACGATTATAAGCACCTTGCCTATACCTTCCGTAACAAAAAGGCAGAGCCGTTTCTTGTTACAATCAATCCCGATAAGACTCCTCCCGTGCTTCACGGTCACGAAGGGCAGGAATTCAACTATGTCATTTCAGGCAGAATGAAGCTTTATATCGGTGACATTTGTTACGAGCTTGAGGAAGGGGACAGCGTATATTTCGACTCAAGCGTTCCCCACGCCGAGCAGGCTGACGGTGACGAGCCGGCACAGTTCATTGCTGTGGTAATGAAATGACATTAATGAGATTGTAATTCAAGAAATGGAGGAGTTGCCATTATGGCAATATATAAAAAATTCGTCGGTGCAACAAGAGACGATTTCCTTTCTCTCAAGGATGCACAGGCAAACTATACCTTAAAATATCGTGATGATTTTAATTTCGCTTATGACGTAATAGATGTACTCGGAACAGAAAAGCCCGACAAGCTTGCAATGATATGGCTTTCAGCCGATAAGCAGGAGGAAAAGAGATTTACCTTCCGTGATATGATGCTTGCATCAAACAAAGCGGCAAACTACTTTAAGTATATGGGCATCAAAAAGGGTGATACAGTAATGCTCACTCTTAAGAGAAGCTATTACTTCTGGTTCTGCATCCTCGGACTTCACAAAATCGGTGCAATAGTTGTTCAGGCAACAGATATGCTTAAAGGCAAGGATTATGTGTATCGCTGTAACGCAGGTAATATCAAGGCTGCAGTTATCACAGGTGACGGTCACGCAACAGAATATTTTGATGAAATGCAAGGAGACTATGATCATCCTATCCTTAAGTTTGTTACAAAGCATAAGGATGCAGGTGAGGGCTGGATTGATTTTGAGGCAGGCTTCGAAATGGCAAGCGACCAATGGCAGAGACCTTCAGGTGATGAGGATACTTCTGTAAATGATACAATGCTGATGGCGTTTTCATCGGGCACAACAGGTTATCCCAAAATCATCACTCACAACTTCAAGTACCCCCTCGGTCATATTATGACGGGTGTTTTCTGGCACAGAGTTGTGGACGGCGGACTTCACTTCACAATCTCGGACACAGGCTGGCTTAAATCCCTCTGGGGTAAAATCTACGGTCAGTGGTTTGGTGAATCTGCAGTTCTTGTTTACGACTTTGATAAGTTTGACGGTGCAGATATTCTTGGTGTTCTTGAGAAATACAAGGTTACAACCTTCTGTGTGCCTCCTACAATGTACAGAATGATGCTTCTTAACGATGTTAAAAAATACGACCTTTCGTCACTTGTTCATTGCTGTACTGCAGGTGAGGCTCTGAATCCTGAAATCTATAACAAATGGCTTGAGGCAACAGGTCTTAAAATCTATGAGGGATTTGGTCAGACAGAAACAACTCTCTGTATTGCAACAATCTACCCCTGGACAGAGCCGGTGCCCGGTGCAATCGGTCTTCCTGTTCCCGGATTTGACGTGCATATTCTGGACTCTAACGACCAGTCCTGTCCACGTGGTACAACGGGTGAAATCTCTATCCGTGTATTGAGCCGTGACAGAAAGGCTTGCGGTCTTCTTGATACATACAACTTCAGCAAGGAAGATACAAAGAAAGCTATGCACGACGGTTTCTATCACACAGGCGATACTGCATACCGTGACGAAAGAGGTCTTTTCCGCTATGTCGGCAGAAATGATGATGTTATAAAGTCCTCAGGTTACAGAATAGGACCCTTTGAAATTGAGAGTGTTCTCCTTGAACACGCTGCAGTTAATGAGGTTGCTGTAACGGGTGTTCCCGATCCTATCCGTGGATTTGCAGTTAAGGCTACAATCGTTCTTGCAAAAGGCTTTGAGCCGTCTGATGAACTTACAAAAGAGCTTCAGACTTATGTTAAAACAAATACAGCTCCCTACAAATATCCCAGAATTGTGGAATATGTACAAGAGCTGCCGAAAACCTTCAACGGTAAAATTAAGAGAAGTACAATCCGTGAAAAAGATCTCGGAAGCACACTTCAATAAAAATTATACGGGGTGTAAAAAACGTGGTTTTTTTACACCCCTTTTCAGGAGGTACTATTTTATGAAAGCTGCTATTATTCAGCCGCCGTATTCAAGAGACGTTTCTTTTTCCGATGAATACTTTGACTATAAAATCAATCTGCTTAAAAAATGCGACGAAAGTGTGGATATTATAGTCTTGCCGGAGTACAGCGATGTTCCCTGTGCAACCGGTACGCTCGAAGAAACTCTTTACTATCACGAAAAATATATTAACTCTCTTTTAACTGAATGTCAGAATACTGCCGCAAGGTGTAAAAGCCTTGTTTTTGTAAATGCATTGTCAAAAGAGGCGGGCGGTTACAGAAACACAACCTATGTTTACGGCAGGTGCGGGGAGCTTCTCGGGAAATATTTCAAAAAGCATCTTCCACCGTTGGAGCTTGAAACTCTTGAACTTGAAAGCGGTTACACCTTTGAATATTCCGAGCCTTTTACTATGGAAATCGAAGGACTTCGTTATGCGTTTCTTACTTGCTACGATTTTTATTTTTATGAAGCATTTGCAAAAATTGCCCAAGAAAATGTGGATATAATAATCGGCTGTTCTCTTCAACGAAGTGACAGTCACAGTGCAATTGAAATAATGTGCCGTCACCTTGCATATAACACTAATGCCTATGTTCTCCGTTCTTCGGTAAGCTTTGCAGAGGATTCGGATATATGCGGTGCAAGTATGGCGGTTTCCCCGAAAGGCGATGTTCTTTTAAATATGAAAGGCAGGTTCGGTGTGGAATTTACAGAGTTCAACCCGACGGAAAAATATCTTAAACCTGCAGGCTTTGGAAGAGCAGATGCACCCCACTATGAATATATCGAATACGGCAGAAAACCCTGGCAGTACAGAAACAGTGGCAGCGCAATTGTTCCTTTTGAGGAATATATGCCTTACCCCAGAGTGTGTGCACACCGCGGATTTTCATTTGCAGCACCTGAAAATACTCTTCCTGCTTACGGTGCGGCAATAGGTATGGGTGCAGATGAAATTGAGTTTGACCTCTGGCCTACAAAAGATGGTGAAATAGTATCCTGTCACGACAGAACTCTTGAAAGAGTTTCTGATGGGGAGGGATATGTCGATGCAAAAACATTGGCAGAATTAAAAGAGCTTGACTTCGGATGTAAATTTGGTGAAAACTTCAAAGGACTCCCCATTGTAACCTTTGAAGAAATTCTTAAGAGATTTTCAGGTCACGCAATTATGAATATTCACATAAAACCCGGTGACTATTACTATGACGAGGAATTCCCCCAGTGGTATGTGGAAAAAATTGTAGCGCTTCTGAAAAAATACGATGCAATACGCCACTGTTACCTTATGCTTGAAGTTGATGCACAGATAAAACAGTTCAAGCGCTATGCCCCCGAAATCCCCGTGTGTGTCGGACATCATAACGACCGCCCGTGGGAAATTGTGGAGAGAGCCATTGAGACAGGTGCCGACAAGGTGCAGTTTTATCTGCAGTACGTAAACGAGGATATGATTAAGAAGGCTCACGCCCACGGAATTAAATGCAATATGTTCTTTGCAGACGAGCCTCAGAAAGCAATAGATTATATTAAAATGGGTATAGATACAATTCTTACGAATAATTTCTGCGTAGTGAACAAGGCAGTAAAAGATTATCTGAAGAACAATATATAACACAAAAGTGACTGCAATTTGCAGTCACTTTTGTGTTATATAAAGTATTTTACTGATTTACCTTTTCCTTTGCAAGAAGGTCTCTGATTTCTTCAAGAAGAACTACGTCATCCGGCTTGGGAGCAGGTTCTGCAGGTGCTTCTTCTACGGGCTTAGGATGCTTAAGCTTGTTTATAACCTTAACCGCAATAAAGAGACAGAACGCAATGATTAAGAAGTTAACGATGTTCTGAATGAACATACCGTACTTAATACCACCAACAAGCGTGCCGTCTTCTGCATACTCAGCAAAAGCAACGAGCTGAGAAAAATCGCTCTTACCAAAAATAAAAGCGAATGCCGGCATAATAAGGTCGTCAACAATTGATTTAACAACTGCGTTGAAGGATGTAGCAATAATCATACCTATAGCAAGGTCTATCATATTGCCTTTGAGTGCGAATTCTTTAAATTCTGCTATAAATTTTTTCATTTGAATACATTCCTTTCTATAATTCTACAAAATACACTACCATAAAAGTCGAAAAATGTCAATATTAAATATTAACTGAGTCAAGCTGAATATGACTTCTTTTTAAATAGGAAAGAATTCCGTCATATTCATCGGGAAAGTTAAAACGGATTTTATGTGCTACAAGCGCCTGACCGCCACCTGTTTTCGCACCGTATTTCTTATCACCGACAAGTGGACAACCGATTGATGAAAAGTATGCCCTTATCTGATGGCTTCTTCCTGTGTGTAAAAGCACCTGACAAAGTGCGGTGCCATCCTTTTCTTCAATGACTATATACTCCATTGAAATCTCTTTGCCATCGTCAGAAATACGACTTTTGTTCGTAGTTTCTTCCTTTATTATATGTGTGTTTACAAAATCAGATTTTTTATCGGGAATATTTTCGAGTCTGCACAGATAATATTTGTGTACGTTGTGGAGCCTTATCTGCTCGTTCATATCGCGGAGTGCTTCTGCGTTTTTTGCACCGATTACAAGCCCCGAGGTGTTTGTATCAAGGCGGTTACAGAGTGCAGGGGAGAAGCTTGCTTCGCTTTCAGGGTTATATTCACCTTTTTCTGCAAGATAGCTTTTCAGCATATCGGAGAGTGTCCCGTCTTTATGATTTGCATCAGGCTGACAGGGAAGCTCCCGTGGTTTGTTAAAGATAATAATATTATCATCCTCAAACAGTATCGGTGCAGTGAGCTTGCACTCTTTAACTTCCTTTTCTTTCTGAAAATCTTCCTTTATGTATATACGCAGAACATCGCCATCGGAAAGTATGTAATCTTCCTTTATCCATTTTCCGTTTACTTTAACATCTTTTTTTCTGAATGTCTTATAAATCAGGGAAGAGGGTGCAGTAGTAGCTTTTAAAAGAAAACGGTCTGCACGTATTCCGGATGAGTTTCTTCCTATTATATATTCTATCATAAAATCACCATTGTTATTGTAGCATATAAAAAACAAGGTTGTCAACTGACAACCTTGACTTAATCATTTTCCTCTAAGCAGCTTTCAATCATAGAAATAACGACGTTATTCCAACTTGTATCATTTTCAATAGCAATCTTTTCAATTTTATCGGCAAGAGCTTGCTTTATATAAAGTGTTTTATTTATAGCAGGTTCTTTCTTTTTTGTGTTTTTTATTTCAAACTTCATAACAATCACCTCTACTATAATTTATCATATAGTATAAAAATATAATATATTTAAAAAATACAATAGAAAACCTATTGAAAAAATATATTGTAAATGTTAAAATAACTTTGAGGTGATTATTTATGGAAGAAACATACAGAGAACTTTTGTACAGAGAAATAGGAAAGTATGCTGTCGAGGCAATGGGGGATATAGACTTTGATGCTCTTGTAAATAAGGCAGCTATACGGGCACTGAAAGAAATTCAGGATGTAATTTTGGATGACAATATCCCCGAAGAGGTAAAGGCTCCTTATATTGAAGAAGTTTTATTAAAGTACGGACTTGAAGTAAGCGATCACTATGATTAATTAAATTTATTGTCATCTTTTTAAACTGCTGGCAATCGAGATGTGCATTATTCGTCAAAATTCTTTTTAATGCTTTACAATAGTTTTGATTTGATATATAATTAATGTGTTAGTTACATTACGATAAACTTTATACCGAAGGAAGGTAAGGTGTTAAAATGAAATTAGCAGCAGATTTCAGAAGAATTGCAAGAGATGCTTTGAAAGGAAAATGGGCTCTCGCGGTAGTCGTTGGAATTGTAGCCTCAATTCTTGGGGCAAGTGGCGAAAGTGGTCCGGAATTTAATGTTGATACCTCTGGGACAGGTAGTGGTTTGAGTTTCTCCTTTGCAGGGCAGGAAATATTCACAACCGGTGGAGGATTTGACTCCGGTGTCGGTGCTTTCCTTGCGGGTGGTATGGCAATTATTGGAATCGTGGCATTGATTATCGTGGCTATATATTTTGTACTGGGCAGCTTTGCCGGCGTTGGCTATGCAAAGTTCAATCTTAATCTTGCAGACGGAAAGCCAGCTGCGTTTGAAAATCTGTTTGGGTATTTTTCGTACTGGAAAACAACGGCAGTAGCCAGACTTCTGCGAACCGTTTATGTTTTACTGTGGTCGCTTCTTTTAATAATTCCGGGAATTATGGCGGGATACAGTTACGCTATGACAGATTACATACTTGCAGAGAATCCGGAACTTACAGCATCCGAAGCAATAGAGCAGTCTAAGTTTATGATGTATGGCAACCGCTGGAGAATGTTTTGCCTGCAGTTTAGCTTTATAGGATGGGACATTCTTGCGACCCTTACTTTTGGAATCGGTTACTTATGGCTTAATCCGTATAAGCAGGCAGCTTATGCTGCATTTTATCGTGATGTTTCTGGAACTGAATTTCAGACAGCGATGTGAATAATACCAGCGGATACCTGATGTGTATTAGAAATGGAGGAGATTTTATGAAAGAAAAAATGCTTGCATTTATGATGTATCTTGGCGAAAATCAGTGGAACGATTCACCTACACGTCCCAATGCAAATGGACAGATTTTTCAGACAAAGCTTAATTGCGATAAAAAGGTGTGGCGTGAAATTGCAGAGAAAGCAGTAGAGTGCGGATTCAATACGGTTTTTATTCCCACGGTTGATGGCCTTAAATATAAAACTCATCCCGAGATTGCGGTTGAGGGGGCATGGGAAGTGGAAGAACTTAAAGAAGAACTTGCGTATCTTCGTAAGATTGGTCTTACACCAATTCCTGAACTTAACTTTTCTACAGGTCATGATGCGTGGCTTGGTAAATATTCACGAATGGTTTCTACCCCCATTTACTATCAGGTAGCACGTGACCTTATTCACGAGCTTATTGATATATTTGATAAACCTGAACTTTTTATGCTTGATATGGATGAAGAGAATCACCTTAACCAAAGACTTCTTGATTTTGTGTGTTACCGTCAGCATGACCTTTTATGGCATGATACTCTTTTCTTCCACGAATGTGTTCGTGAGAAAGGCGTTCGTCCCTGGATGTATGTTGACAGATACGCGCACGAGCCGGAAAAGTTTAAAGAGCTTGTAGCAAAGGATGTTGTTGTAAGTCCCTGGTATTACCTGAATCTGTATGAAGATACAGAAACAACACTCCCCAGACTTAACGACCCCGCAGACCCTGATAATTACAACGAATTCCTTCTTGCAAAGATTGACAGCTACACATCTCTTCCTGAAAACGGATATGATGTTATTCCCACCTGTTCAAATTGCTTCCGTGAATATAACATTGACCATACTGTAAGATATTGTGTTGAAAATATTCCCTACGATAAGCTTATGGGTATTGCAGTTGCTCCATGGTGCGGTCCTACAATAGAAAAGAATAAGTATGGTTTTTTCAATCAATTTATCGCAACAAAAGAAGCTATTGAAAAATACACAGAGGGAGGTAAGCTTTAATGGTTAGCGATTATATGTTTAAAATGTTTCTCGGTGACAACATTGCGGATGACTCAGTTACCCGTGAAACTGTCTACGGCACGAAGTTTTATACAAAGCTTAATACCGATAAGACTGCCTGGACAGAGATTGCAAAGTCGGCAGCCAGGTTTGGTTACAAATCTGTATTGATTGAGCTTGCAGACGGTGTTAAGTATAAATCCCATCCCGAAATTGCAATTGAGGGTGCGTGGGAAGTAGAAGAACTTAAAGAGGAAATTCAGAAGCTTCGTGATATGGGACTTACCGTGTATCCCAAGCTTAACTTCTCAACTGCGCACGATGCGTGGCTCGGACTATATTCAAGAATGGTCTCGACAGACGAATACTATGCTCTTGTCCGTGATCTTATATCGGAAGTAATTGGTATTTTCGATAAGCCCGAAATGTTCCACTTTGGTCTTGAGGACGAGGGTCATCACGCACAGGTAAGATTTGACTATGTATGCTTCCGCCAGCATGACCTTTACTGGCACGACTATAAATTCTTCCTTGACTGCATCCGTGAACAGGGGGTACGTCCCTGGGTAGCATTTGATCCATATTTAGTAAATGAAGAAAAGTTCCTTGAATATACAGATAAGGATGTTGTTATAAGTCCGTCCTATGATGGAAACTTCTTTTCAGGAACAACACCAATTATTCCGAATCCTCAGACAGTAAGCGGAAAAATACTTGAAAGCTTTTCGAAGCTTCAGAATCTTGGCTATGAAGTAATTCCTACATTTATTCAGAAGAATACAAGAGTTGCAGTAAGTCAGTTTGTTAAATATATGAATAATGTAATTAGTTCCGATAAGGTAAAGGCTATGCTTGTATCTCCGGAATTGAGCACAACCCATTCAAAGAAGTTCTCGTTCTGCGAAACTTTTATTGGTGTAAGTGAGGCAACAAAGGCACTTTGATTTTTTGGAGGATGATTTGATATGACAGGAAAATGGTTTCAGTATGCTCCCCCTGAATCGGTTGGTGTTTCGAGTGAATCAATAGAAAGATTAATTGACACCATGTGTCTTAATGAAAAGGATCAGGAAACTCACAGTTTTATGATTATCCGTCACAAGAAGATAATTGCGGAAGGTTACTTCAAGCCTTACAAGGAAGAACAGCACGTTATCCATTCCTGCACAAAGGCGTTTACTTCAACTGCGGTAGGATTTGCCGTGGATGAAGGATATCTTGATATAGATACACCGGTTGTTAATTTCTTCCCCGAATATGTTCCCGAAAATCCCGACCCCCGTCTTCTCAGAATGACTGTAAGACACCTTCTCTTTATGTCAAACGGTCACACGGGAATTGTGTTTGCCCGTCCTTATGAGGAAATTACTCCCGAAGGTCTTCTTGAAAGATTCTTTAATGCGGAGTTTTCTTATGAGCCGGGTGAAGTGTTCAAATATGAAAATACAAATACTTATGTCCTTTCAGCAATTGTCAAAAAGGCGGTGGGAATGGACGTAATAGAATATCTCACCCCCAGACTTTTTGAAAAGCTTAATATTTTCCCATATTATGCTACCGACAGTAACGGAATGTTTGTGGGCTACGGCAATATGCGTCTTACAATGGAGGAGATTGCCCGCTTTGGACAGTTCTATCTTGATGGAGGCGTATGGGAAGGGAAGAGGCTCATAAGTAAAGATTGGGCAGAGCTTATTGTAAAGAAGCATATACAGACAGGCACTCCCGACAAAGACACCGACTGGTCGCAGGGATATGCTTTCCAGCTGTGGAGAGGTAAGCACAACTCTTTCAGATATTGCGGTGCGATGGGTCAGGTTTGTGCAGTATATCCCGATTACGATATGATACTGGTTGTACATTCAGGACATGACGGCGTAATTCAGAATTTATTTGATTCCTTCTATGAGAATATTCTTACAAAGCTTTCAGATTCGCTTCCGGACGACAAGGTAGCATACGATTCTCTTAAGGCAAGATGCGAAAGCCTTGCTTATCCCGTGATTACATCAACTGCTTCTCCTTATGTTAAAATGGTAAGCGGCAAGACCTTTGATGTGGCGGACTGCGGAGAGGTTGTTTCTGCAACTACAGAATTTACGGAAGATGTATGTAATATAAGTCTGGGATTAAGAAACGGAGAAAAGTTTGAGATTCAGGCAGGTCTTAAAGATTATTCCTATACGGAATGTAAGAATACCCGTGTTGTTTCAATGCAGCCTAAGGATGATGCAGTATGTGCGGCAACGGGGTACTGGTATTCTCTTCACGAATTCCATGTGGAGGCACGTATGCTTCCTACCCATACTAAGTTCCATTTGTATTTTAAGTTTGGAAAAGACGACGTAACTCTTACTATTGACTATAAAAGAGCATACGAACTCGGAACAAGAACTGCATTTAAGGCTATGACAAAAGAATAATAGATAACAAAAAGGCTTATTTTGTGTAAGATGTACAAAATAAGCCTTTAAAATTGTACAAGTATACAAATTTTCAAAAAAAATTAAAAATTTTTGAAAATAATACTTGAAATTCCGTTTTATATGTAATATAATAGTCGCGCTGTGACATGACAGACGATGAAGCGGGAGGTTGCTACCATGTAGGTAGGTTTTTCCGTGGAGAATGTCCAATTCTTGAAATTGGGCGCCAGTCACTGTACAACATGATAAAGCTTTGCGCATCTGCGCCCATCTTCATGTAGTACCCGGAGTCTAGCTCTGGGTTTTAATATGGCAAAAGGCGAAACGCCCGGCGCCGTGTACAGTCCGTCGCATGAGTCAGCGAATACTATTTTTTAGGAGGCTTAGCAATGGCAGCAAAGCAGAAAATCAGAATCAGGGTAAAGGCATACGACCACGTTCTTCTTGATCAGTCCGCAGAAAAAATTGTGGATACTGCCAAGAGAACAGGAAGCACAGTTTCAGGTCCTATTCCGCTTCCCACAGAGAAAGAG
>JAZQAO010000052.1:0-7402 GCA_045545295.1 Clostridia bacterium | reverse complement strand
CCATAAGCAGAGAATAAAAATAACGCCTTCCCCTCTGAGGAAAATTCCCCCGTGTCGGGGGAAATGTCTGCAAAGCAGACAAAAGGGGCTCGTCTCCGAGAGGAAAAGGTGGGTTGCGAAGCAACTCGGATGAGGTGTTATGCAGAAAACTTTATTTAATAAAAACGGCTATAACCCGCAGTTTATAACCGTTTTCTGCTTATTTTCGTCCAACACGCCCTCTACCGTATCCACATACGCCGACGAGTTCGTGTTGAACAAATTTACCTTCCTTTTTCGATGTCTGCCAGCGTGCCGATAGGTTTATCGACACGCTGAAAAAAATAACACTCCGGGTGGAGTGTTATTTTTTTGCTATTTCTTTACTGTATTCAGAAAGTGTTACGCCTGTATGTTCCTTGAAAAACCTTGAAAAATGGTATAGGGACAAAAAACCCAACATTTCACCAATCTGGGTGAAATTCATATCCGTTTCTGAAATCAGGCTTTGTGCCTTTGAAACCTTCATCCTCGAAAAAGCACGCATAATGCTCATCCCCGTTTCTTTTTTGTATGTAATACGGAGGGTGGTTTCGTTCACGCCAATCTCACGTGCAATTTCCCCGATTGAAAGCTTTCGCCCGATATTTTTCTGCATATAACTATGAATTTTTTTAATAATTTCCTTTTCGTAATTATTGCGGTTTGCCTTTTCTGTTTTATTCTCCATACTTCTGATGTTTTCTTCACGGCAGTAAAGCTTCAGAAAAAACTGCTCAAGAGATACCTTTATATACTGGAGCACTGCAGGGTGTGACGAGCTTTTTTCACACAAACCCTGTTTTTCTTCGTTGTGCTTTATTGGTTCAAGAATTTTTCTGCCCGTTTTACAGATGTCCTCAATTACAGCGCCATCGCTTTTCCCGATTTTTATAATTCTGTCAGACATACTGTCAAGCACCGGTGACTTGCTTTCAAAAGATATTACAAAGAATACACCGTCTTTTTCTACGGCTTTTTTCGCGCATCTTAAATCACCGTGAGGATAAAAGAGATATGCTTCACCCGTTTTTATAGTGACGATTTCTCCGTCACGGCTCACATCTACCTCACCCTCTGACACGTAATACAACTGCCAGAAGTCGTATATGCCGGGATTGCTTGTAATTCCCGATGCTTTCTGATTATTTACAATATATATGACAGAGTCAATTTCAAATAATGGATTAACGGAAATTCTGTTGTATTCTTTAGTCATAATAAAATACCTTCCTTGATTTAATTATATATCTTAAAAACCCATTCGTCAAACTTTTTTAAAAAAAGGTATTGACAAAAGTCAAAGTCGGTGATATATTAAAGTCAAAGAAAGTCAAAGTCAAATTTTGCAGAAAGTGAGGCGATTATGTATGAATATGTCAGATGCTATTGAAAAATTGCTATTAGAGATGCTTCGTGAATCAGACGGCAGTGTGGAAATCCAGCGAAACAACCTCGCAGGGGAGCTTAATTGCGTACCAAGTCAGATTAATTATGTCATACAGACACGTTTTACACCCGAGAGGGGTTACATTATAGAAAGTCGCAGAGGCGGTGGCGGCGGTGTAAGAATCCGTGCAGTTAAAACCGACAGAACGACCTATCCTATGCACATTGTAAACACCGTGGGCAACACCCTCTCCTCCCGTACAGCAGCGGTGTTTGTACAAAATCTGCTTGATTACGAATGTATAACAACAAGAGAAGCACATCTTATTCTGGGTGCGCTCAACGACAAAGCACTTCCCTTTGAAAATGACATCCGTGACGCACTTCGTGCAAGGATTTTCAAAAGTATGATAACAAGTATGTTCAGACATTGAAAGGACTGATTTGAATGTTATGTGAAAAATGCGGCAAAAACAACGCCACAGTAATGTATACACAGATAGTAAACGGACAGAAAAGCACACTTAATATATGCTCACAGTGTGCATCCCAGGAGTCAATTTTTGACAATTTCGGCTCACTTTTAAGCTTCGGCACACGCCCTGCAACAAAAAATGTTGTTTGCCCCGTCTGCAGAATGACGCTTTCCGAGTTTTCGAGAAAAGGCAGAATGGGTTGCGGTGAATGCTATAACACATTCCGCACTCAGGCAAGCGCAATGCTTAAAAAGATTCACGGAACGTCAAAGCACGTTACATCTGCCGAAGCTGAAAAAGAAGCGCGGAAAGCTCCAGCAGTAAAAAAAGACCCTGTGGCAGAATTAAAGGCACAGCTTAAAAAAGCCATCGAAGAAGAAAACTTTGAACAGGCTGCTGTTCTCCGCGACAAAATCCGCGATGCAGAAAAGAAAGGGGATGCAGTAAATGAATAAGCCCATCGGAAACGAAAGTGACATCGCTGTAACTACCAGAGTGCGACTTGCCAGAAATATCAAGGGCATTCCCTATCCGTCAAATATGTCGGTTGCTTCTGCACAGAGCCTTATTGACCAGGTATGGTCGGCATTTGACAACTCTCCGCTGAAAAAAGAGCTCAGACTTTATCATATAGAAAAGCTTTCAGAAATTGAGAAAAAAGCACTTATTGAAAAGCATCTCATAAGCCCCGAGCTTTGTGCACAGAGAGTTCCTGCCGTTGCAATAATATCAGAAGATGAGAAAATCTCCGTTATGGTAAATGAGGAAGACCACATCCGTCTGCAGGTGTTTGAGCAGGGACTTGAGGCGGAAAAGGCTTACGACACTGCAAAAAAGCTTGAAGCCCTGCTTTCAGAAAAGCTTACCTTTGATTACGATGAAGAGTTTGGATTTCTCACAAGCTGCCCGACAAATGCAGGTACGGGACTTCGCGCATCGGTAATGCTGCACCTTCCTGCAATAAGCCTGACCCATAGCCTCAGTCCCCTTCTCAAGTGGGCGGCAAATCTTTCGATGACTGTCCGCGGTCTTTACGGGGAAGGTTCAAAGGCAAGCGGAGCGTTGTTCCAGCTTTCTAACCAGACTACCCTCGGCGCAGATGAAAAAGATATAATTTCAAGATTCACTGCCGCAGCGTGCAGCCTTATCAGTGAAGAAAGACGCATTTCGGCAGAGCTTTTTGAGAAAAAACAGGCCGAAATGACCGATAAATGCCTCCGCAGTCTCGGAATCATAAAATTTGCTTATATGATTTCAAGCTCTGAAGCAATGAATCTTGTTTCCAATGTTTGTATGGGAGCAAATTCAGGCATAATTAAGAATATAGACTGTGCAAAGCTCAGAAAGGCACTCTTTGACTCCATGCCTGCTACGCTGGTTCTTTCAACAAGGGAAGAATCTGCTGAAGCCAGAGACGTAAGACGTGCGGAAATTCTGCAGAATGCACTTGGAAAGGATTGATAATATATGATGGAAAACAGATTTACACAGAAGGCTCAGCGTGCCATTGCGCTTTCTGAGGAATGCGCCCACGATACAAACTGTAACTACATCGGTACGGAGCATCTTCTCTACGGACTGATGGAGGAAGGCACAGGCTTTGGCGCGAAATATATTGCCTCTCTCGGAATAGAAAAGCACGCAGTTAAAAAAAGCATAGAAAAATACAATGCAGGTGTGCAGGGCGGTGAGTCCCACTTTGCAGGATTTACTCCACGCACGTCAAGATGCCTGCAGAATAGCATAAACGAAGCACACAAGCACCAGAGTGCATACATCGGAACAGAGCATATCCTCCTTTCCCTTGCCCGTGAGCGCGACAGTGTGGCGTTCAGAATACTTATGGAGCTCGGTGCACCTAACAACCTCTACGAGGATATAACCGAAAAGCTTGCAGGTGCAGCACCCGAAAGCGAAAAGGCGGAAAACAAAAAAGGCGGAGACACCCCCACGCTTAACCAGTTCGGCAGAGACCTTACAGAGCTTGCAAAAGCAGGAAAATTTGACCCTGTAATCGGCAGAGAAAAAGAGATTGACAGAGTTATTCAGATTCTTTCAAGACGCACCAAGAATAACCCCGTCCTCCTTGGCGAGCCGGGGGTCGGTAAAACAGCCGTAGCAGAAGGACTTGCCCAGGAAATTGCAGCAGGAAACGTGCCTGAGCTTCTGAAAGGCAAGCGCGTTTTCTCCCTCGACCTTTCCGGAATGCTGGCAGGAGCAAAATATCGTGGTGAATTTGAGGAACGCCTTAAAAAAGCAATGGATGAAATCATAAATTCAGGCAACGTAATTCTTTTTGTGGATGAAATGCACACAATTATCGGTGCAGGTGCGGCAGAGGGCGCAATAGATGCGTCAAACATCTTAAAGCCGTCACTTGCAAGAGGTGAAATGCAGCTTATCGGTGCAACAACTCTTAACGAATACAGAAAGTACGTAGAAAAGGATGCCGCACTGGAGCGCCGCTTCCAGCCTGTAACGGTTGGTGAGCCAAGCATTGATGAAACTATTGAAATCCTTAAGGGCATCCGTTCAAAATATGAGGCTCATCACGGAGTAACAATTACCGACAAGGCAATTACAGCCGCTGCAAAAATGAGCAGCCGTTACATCACTGACCGCTACCTTCCCGATAAGGCTATTGACCTTATTGACGAAGCCTGCAGCCGTGTACGACTCGGTGCCTTTACTCCACCGGAAGATATAAAGAAAATTGAAAAAGAGCTTGAGGAAATTTCCGCAGAAAAGAAAGAAGCCATCAATTCTCAGGACTTTGAAAAAGCGGCTACTCTGCGTGATAAAGAAAAAGAGCTTAAAGAAAATCTCGAAAAGCTCCGCGAGGAATGGCAGGGAAAAACAAGTCAGTCCGCAGGAGAAATCGGCGAAGAGGAAATTGCTGCCGTTATTTCTAACTGGACCGGCATTCCCGTTATAAAGCTTGCCGAAGAAGAAAGCGAAAGACTCAGAAAGCTTGAAGAAGTTCTCCACGAAAGAGTAATCGGTCAGGACGAAGCAGTAAGTGCCGTTGCCCGTGCGATCCGCCGCGGCAGAGTGGGACTGAAAGAGCCTAAGCGTCCTATCGGCTCATTCATATTCTTAGGACCTACCGGCGTAGGTAAGACGGAGCTCAGCAAAGCTCTCACAGAAGCACTCTTCGGAGACGAGGATGCCCTCATCCGCGTTGATATGTCGGAATTTATGGAGAAGCACTCGGTATCAAAGCTTGTTGGGTCACCTCCCGGATACGTTGGCTTTGAGGAGGGCGGTCAGCTTACGGAAAAAGTCCGCAGAAAGCCATACAGTGTAATTCTCTTTGACGAAATCGAAAAGGCTCACCCTGATGTATTCAATATTCTTTTGCAGATACTTGACGACGGTCAGCTTACGGACAGTCAGGGAAGACGTGTGGATTTCAAGAACTGCGTTATTATTATGACAAGCAACGTAGGTGCAAGAAATATCACCGAGCCGAAAAAGCTTGGATTTGCTTCTGTGGCAGATAACTTTGAAACAGTTAATAACAACATCAGAAACAGTGTAATGGATGAACTTAAGAAAATGTTCAGACCGGAATTTCTTAACAGAATTGACGATATTATCGTATTTTCACAGCTTACCGAAGAAGAAATCGGAAAGATTGCCGTTGTTATGCTGGAAAGCCTCAAAAAGCGACTTAAGGATAACGGAATTGAGGCAGAATTTGACGAAAGTGCCATCAGACTTCTCGCAAAAGAAGGCTTTGACCCCGTTTACGGAGCAAGACCCCTTCGCCGTGCCATCGTCAGCAAGGTTGAAGACCTTTTTGCAGAGGAAATGCTTGACGGAAAGATTAAAGAGGGCGACAAGGTAACAGTAAAAGAAGTTGACGGAAATATAGTAATAGAATAACAAAGAAGCGTGCCGCTTCACCCATTTCGCGTCCCGACAAAATCCAATTCTGCCAATTGTTGCTCGCGATTAAATTACGCAAATTCCTATACAGTAATAAAAAGGTGTGTAAAAAGCTGCCACACGCAATTTCTTCTGTGGCAAAAATTTACACACCTTTTTTTTGCTCCGAATAAATAAATCTGAATTTTTGCAAACTTTTTCTTACATTAAAACAACTTACAAACCCCTTAACAGTGCGGAAAACTCAATTTTTCAAGATATTTGAAAATAATACTTGAAATATGAAAAAATGTGTAGTATGATATGCAAAGATGCAGATTTTACGGAGGATATGAAAATGGCTGAAATTAAAAAAATTGCAATACTTACCGGTGGCGGAGATTGTCCCGGACTTAATGCGGTAATCCGCGCAGTTACTCAGACTGCTATCAGAAAATACAATCTTGAGGTTGTTGGTATCAGAAAAGGCTACCACGGTCTTTACTACAAGGATTTTGTAAAGCTCGACCTTGATGCTGTTGAAGAAATTCTTGAAGAAGGCGGCACAATCTTAAAAAGCTCCAACAAGGATAATCTTTTTGAGTACCCCGTTCGTGACGAAAACGGCGAAATAATGAAAGACAAAGAGGGTAAAATCATATATAAAAACGTATCTGATATTGCCGTTCAGAACCTTAAAGATGAGGGTATTGATGTACTCTTTATTCTTGGCGGTGACGGCACTCTTACCAGTGCACGCGACTTTGCAAGAAAGGGCGTAAATGTAATCGGTATTCCAAAGACTATCGACAACGACCTTAACTGCACAGACTACACCTTCGGTTTTGACACTGCAGTAAATGTTATTGCAGACTGTCTTGACCGCATCAGAACAACAGGCAGAAGCCACGGCAGAATTATGGTTGCGGAAATTATGGGTAGAGGTGCAGGCTGGCTCGCTCTCCATGGCGGTATTGCGGGCGGTGCAGACGTTATTCTTATTCCCGAAATTCCGTATGACATAGAAAAAGTTGCAGAAAAGCTTAAAGAAAACTTCAAAAATGGCAAGGATTATGCAATTGTTGCCTGCGCAGAAGGTGCGAAGCCTAAGAATGGTGAAGCTGTTATTTTCAAAGTTCGCGAGGATAGCCCCGATCCCATCCGTCTTGGCGGTGTGTCACACGTTATCGCTGATGAGCTTGAAAAGCTCTGCAAAAACGAGGCTCGTGCAGCAATTCTCGGACATATTCAGCGCGGTGGTACTACTGCGGCACAGGACAGAGTTCTTTCATCACGCTACGGCTATGCTGCTGTGGAACTTGCTATGCAGGGAAAATTTGGCAACATGGTAGTTCTGCGCGGAAATAAGATTGAGTACGCTTCTCTTGAAGAGGTAATCGGTCAGAAGGCCAGAAATGTTCCCGTAGATAATGAGCTTGTAGAAATGGCAAGAGCTATGGGCATTTGCTTTGGTGACTGATATAAAAAAGAAGCGTGCCGCTTCACCCATGTCGCACCCTCGCAGGAGTGCAAACAAAGTTTCCTGCGTCATAATTTGACGCAATTTCCTATACGGTAAAAAAGAAGCGTGCCGCTTCACCCTCGTCGCGTCCAAACTTAACTTAAAACCCACAAATATTGCTCGCGAT
>JAZQAO010000051.1:0-19324 GCA_045545295.1 Clostridia bacterium | reverse complement strand
GGCACTAAATCTTCTATGCTTATCATTTCTATTTGGTATCTGTTCTCGTATCCTTTTTGCATCATCTTTCATCACCTAAGAACATTATACCACAAAATGAAGAAAAAGCCCAGAATTATCTGGACTTTTTCGACAGTCTGATACTTCGAACTTTAAGTTCGAAGTATTTTTTATTTTGATATATAGTTATTTACCATTTCAACAACCATATTCACACGGGCTTCCATCATATTTTCATCTGTAAAATCCAGATTCATAAGATGCGAAAGCGTATGCACGTTAGAGAAATATGAAAAGCTGATTGTGATGAGAAGCACCGCAATCTGTTCTTCATCAATATCTTTTCTGAAAACGCCCTCTTCCTTGCCTTTTTCAAGGATTTTGTGCAGTGATTCAATAAGAGGATTTTTAACTGAAGAAAGCTTATCAGATTTTTTCATATATTCCGCCTTATTCAGATTTTCCCACATAATGAGATTGACAAAGCTTTCATCATTTTTAAGGAAATCGTAATACATACGCAGAATATCCTCAATTGCTTTTTTATAATCTGTTTCATTTTCAAAAAGAAGTTCTTCCTTTTCTCCAAGGCGTTTGTAAGCGTTTTCAAGAACTATGGTGTATAAATCTTCTTTATTCCCATAGTACTCATATATCATACGCTTATTACTGCCGGACTTTTTTGCAATTTCTTCAATACGTGCACCATATATGCCCTTTGCAGAAAATTCTTCCTCTGCAGCTTTTAAGATATTAGCCTTTGTTACAGTGGCATTTCTCATTGCAACCACCCTCTCTTACAAATGTAAAGCTTTTTGCCTTTTCAGTTGTTGCAAGTCCGCCGAGTGCCGTTTCTTTAAGACGGTAGCTCATCATTTTCCCAACGTCACTCATTGCGTCTATAACCTCGTCCGCAGGGATAAATGATTCCACTCCCGAAAGAGAAAGCTCTGCTGCGGTAAGTGCATTTATAGCACCTGATGCGTTACGCTTTACACAAGGTACTTCTACAAGACCTGCCACCGGATCACACACCAGTCCCAGCACAAACTTTATCGTAAGTGCTACTGCATTTACGCACATTTCAGGAGTTCCGCCCATAAGCTCACAAATAGCTGATGCCGCCATTGCAGATGCACTGCCGCACTCTGCCTGACATCCGCCCTCTGCACCTGAAAGGCACGCACGTTCTGCAATAACTGCACCGATTCCTGCCGCATTAAAAAGTGCAAGCACCAAATCATCATCAGATATGTTCTTTTCTTCTGCTACCGCAAGAAGCACTCCCGGAAGTATTCCGCATGAGCCTGCCGTGGGAGCTGCAACAATTTTACCCATACAGGCATTATGCTCGGCTATTGACATAGCGTACTCCATTGCCTTTGACGAAAGCGAACCGAGAAGCTGTCCCTTATTTTCAGAATTACTGTATTTCCATCCGTTTTCACCGGAAAGTCCCGATGCACTGCATCTCTTTTCCACAGCTGCCGACTTTCGCATAACTGAAAGGTTATTTTTCATACGTAAAATCAGTTCTTCTTCGGGAAGTTCTGTTTCTTCTGCTTCTGTTTCAAGAATGATTTCGGAAATTTTCTTTCCGCTTTCTTTTGCTTTTTTTACCAGTTCTTCAAATGAAGAAAACATTTTCTTCCCTCCTTACTTTACAGCCGGCAGATACACTGCACCGTCTACATTTTCAATGCTTCTGAGTTTATCAAGCAGCTCTTCACTTATACTTTGATCACTTTCAAGAACAGTGATTGCATCACTGCCAATTTTGTGGCGGTAAACACGCATAAATGCAATGTTAACGCCGTAACGCGCAAAAAGCTCCGAATATTTTGCGATAATGCCCTTCACATCCTTATGAAAAAGAATTGTTGTGGGATATTCCGCAGAAAAGTCAACCTCGGCACCGTTGATGCTGACAACCTTAATTGCTCCGCCTCCTATAGAAGATGCTGTAACGGTAACGCTCTTTGTAGAACCTTCAAGTATAAGGTCTGCAGAATTAGGGTGCAGAGTATCACTTTCTGCCTCCTCAAAGGAGTACTTAAGTCCTTCGTTGTCTGCATAGGAAAAGCTGTCACGAAGTCGGTCATCATCCGGAGAATATCCAAGAAGTCCACCTATTATCGCTCTGTCTGTACAGTGTCCCTTGTACGTCTTTGCAAAGGAGCCATAAAGTCGGATATGTGCCTTTATCGGTTTTTCATCAAGCAATGCCCTTGCAACCATAGCAAGACGGCACGCACCTGCCGTATGGGAGCTTGACGGTCCGACCATTACAGGACCAAGTATATCAAAAACACGCATTAAATCACCTTTATCTAATTATTGCCATTTATGAAGATTTTCCTTCACAAAGGCATCATCGTTAAGTTCGGGATACATCTTATATACACGTTCAATTTCTTCAATCTGACCGGGAGAAACTGTTTCATCGGAGTTAAGACACCAGATACCTTTCATAAGTCCCTGACGGCGAAGCACTTCGTGAAGGCCTGCAATGCATCCAGCAAAGTTATTTGCAGTGTCAAAGAATGCTGCATTTGCATCTGTAACTGCATTTGCAAGGGCGAGTATTTCGGGAGTGATTTCGCCCTTTGCCTTTGCTTCCTTAAGCATATTGAAGTACTTGACAACAGTGTTAAGCCATACACTCCAGTGACCGAGAAGACCGCCTACGAAATCCTTTTTATAAGTCTTTCCGTCTTTTTCAAATGAGTAATTTGTGATAAGGTCAATAACGATATTGTCGTCATTACCTGTGTAAAGTGCAATTTCGTCAGCACGAGAAGAAAGTGCCGCTGCTCTTACAACATCCTGAGTAAGATAGCGATTGAAGGGTGCTGCCTTGATAGCAACAACATTCTTAACCTCGCAAACTCTTTCCCAGTAGTTGTAGCTGAAAGCTCTGCCGCCAACTGAAGGCTGAAGATAGAAACCTACAACAGGCATAACAGAAGCAACTTTTTCAGTTCTTTCTACCATATAATCTTCTGACTTATGATTAAGTCCGCCGGGGCTTAAGAGAACTGCGTCGCATCCGTATTTCTTTGAAAGTTCCGCCTCTTTTACTGCCTGCTCAATTTCACCGCAGACACCCGCAATTCTAACGATTGCCTTACCTGTCTTTTTCTCGAACTTGTCGATTTCGTCAACAACAACCTCTATAACCTTTTCGTAAAGGTTAATTTCAGGATCACGGATTTCAAACTGTGTTGTATGAACAGCCATTGCGATACCGCCTGCACCTGCGTCAAGGTAGTATCTTACAAGAACTCTCTGTCCGTCTTCATCAAATTTTCTGTTTTCGTCAAGTACAAGCGGCATTGCCGGAATAACAGTACCGTTATGTAATACTTTTAATGCTTCTTCTCTTATCATTAATATGCACCCTTTCTTTCTTCAAAATGAGTAGGCTTACCAAGCCCTCTTCCGCCATCCTTAATCCATTCTGCCTGCCAGCGTATAAGTGTCTTTGCACTTACAGCGGGATAACCGAACATTTCCATAGCAAGTGATGCATCATTAAGATATGCATCGTTACCTTCTTCGTTTTCAAAAATCGGTTCTATACCAAGGTATTCACCAAGCTCCTCTGCAGCTTTTCTGATAGAAACAGTTTCAGGTCCTGTTACATTAACCTTCTTTGCAGGACATTCTGCATGAAGAAGGCCACGAATTGCAATTTCGTTTGCACTTCCCTGCCAGATAAAGTTAAACAGAGGTGTTGAAAGAGAAATCGGTCTGTGGTTTATGATATTGTCCGCAAGGTCATAAAGCACACCATAACGAAGGTCTACCGCAAAGTTAAGACGGTAAATAAATACCTTTGTGCCGAATGTATTGGCACCATATTCGAATGCTCTTTCACGTGCAAGACAGCTCATCGCATATTCACCGATGGGTCCCTGCTTGTCACACTCTCTGCATCCGCCCTGATTTACAGGAACGATAGGATAAGTATTTCCCGAAGAGAACACAACTATATTTGATGCCTTATACTTTTCTGCAACAAATGCCGGTAGTGTCGCATTCATACCCCATGTTGCCCATTCGTTACCGTCTGTACCGAATTTTTTACCCGCCATAAAGATTACGTTTTCGCAAAGGGGAAGTGAATCAAACTGCTGTCGGTTCTGAAGGTCTGCACTTATAATTTCAATCCCGTTATCTGTAAGAAGCTTTGTTGCGATAGGGTCCGAAAAGCGTGATACGGCAATAACCTTTTTCTGTATTCCCGCTTTTTCAATAGCTCTTTTTGCAAGAAGGCAAAGAGAAGGTCCCATCTTTCCGCCTGCGCCAAGCACCATAATGTCGCCCTCAATTTTTTTCATATCCTCCACAAGCGTATCAGAGGGGGTTGAGAGTAATTCGTCGAGTTTTTCTTCAGTCCACATAATTAATTCTCCTTATTTATATTAAAATTTTCAATTATTTCTTCCGCAAGCTTTGCATCGTCCAAAAGCAGGTCGACAACCGTTCCTGCCATAATTTTACCGGGGATTGTATATGCCGCTTCTTTGTCTGAAATGCTGAAATCCGTACCGTGTGCCGTTCCGAGGAATCCGCCCATTGTAGGCTGAATACACGGCATAATCTCCGAAAGGTCGCCCATATCGGTAGAGCCTGTCATATCCATACCGTGTGTAATATCGTTTTCAGTTACAAAACAAAGTGCATTGTCACGGAACACTTTACCAAGGTTTACATCCTGATGAAGTGGTGCAAACCCACGAATGTCTGTAATTTTACACTCTGCACCTACTGCCATTGCACCGCCACGGATTGAATTATCCGTCTTTTGTGCGGCATCTGTAATCGCCTCGGTATTTGTTCCTCTTACATAAGTTTCCATAGTAACTCTTGAAGGAACTACGTTTACAAGGTCACCGCCATTTGTGATGATAGGGTGTATGCGGATATTGTCCTTTTCACGGAAGGTTTCACGGTTTGCGTGAATGCCCATAAGCGCCAAAGTTGCCGCATTGAGAGCATTTACACCGTCTGCAGGGGTGCTTGCATGTGCACTTTTTCCGATAAATTCAATATTTTTAGCCATAAAGCCAAGACTTGAGCCGTCAAGAAATACGTGTGGTCCCTCTACACCTGCCTGGGAATGTACCATCATTGAAATATCAATATCGTCAAATTCACCAAGCTCGATTAATTCCTGCTTACCGCTGAGCCATTTTATTTTACCGTCAGCCTTAAGCGATTCACGGTATTCAATTTCAACAAATTCTTCCGCAGGAACAGCAAAGAAAGTAACATCACCGTCAAGATATTCCATAACACCGCTTTCTTTAAGACCGATTGCCGCAGCCAGCATTGATGCCACCTGTGCATTGTGCCCGCAAGCGTGTGCCGCACCATTATCTTTATCGGCATAAGGATGACCGTAACATTTCACCGCATCCATTTCGCCGATAACACAGATATTCCTCTTGTGACTTCTACCCTTAAGAGTTGCCTTTATACCTGTAATTGCAAGGTTATCTCTGTAAGGAATCCCAAGCTTTTCAAAAACCTTTTTCACAAGCTCTGCCGTTTTGTATTCTTTAAATCCAAGCTCGGGATTTTCAAGAACGGTATCCCCTATTTCAAAGATTAAATCCTTGTTTTCTTCTATTTTGTCAAAGACCTTTTGCTTCAAGTTTTTCACCTCATTTTACAAAAGTAACCAAACGGTTACTTTTATTATAATACAATATTCAGTATTTGTCAATACAAAAAAGAAGCGTGCCGCTTCACCCATGTCGCACTCTTACGAAAGTGCAAACACAGTTTCCTGCGTATTAATTCACGCAAATTCCTATATGGTAAAAAAGAAGCGTGCCGCTTCACCCATGTCGCGCACCTGCAAATGTCGAACATAGCTTCACGCGAATAAAATTACGCAAATTCCTATAAGGCAAAAAACAAAAAGCAACTCACTTTAACGATGAGTTGCTTTTTGTTGCATTATGAATTTTACTTTCTTTTATATTCTCATAGTTGCGCCAAGTGATGTAAGATTAGAAATTATCTTATCAATATGCACCTGAATTTCATCCATAGAAAGTGTTCTTTCCTGTGATGAGAACGCAAAACGGAGTGTAATTGACATTTCACCGTCAAGCTCGTAAGTGTCAACAAGTGTAACACCGTCAAGCTCCGGAATATTCTCGTTCTCCCACGCTGTTCTGAGTGAAGCGTACTTAACACCGTTTGTAACAAGTGAAAGGTCGTAGTCAACACCGGGGAACTTGGAAGGCTCGTTAAAGCTGGGTGCAGTGTATTCTGCCTCTGCAAAGTCGTCCATATCAATTTCGATACAAACTGCAACACCATTCTTGTCAAGCTTAGAGAGATTCTGGGGATGAAGTGTGCAGATTACACCCACTTCCTTACCGCCTACCGTAATTGCAGAAGTATTCTTGGGATGCTGCCAGTTATGCTTAGGTGCAATTCTTGTAAACACAGGCTCTTCGTGACGAAGCTGTTCTGAAATGTATCGAACGATTTCAACTGCTTTAAAGTAAAGTGCCTTTTCACCACAAACCTTGTTAAAGAGGACAACACCAAGTCTTCTTCTTTCGTTAGCAAGATTATCTTCTGTAAGTCCGTCAACTACTCTGCCGATTTCGAACACACCGAATGAGGGTGCGTACTGCTTATTCTCGTAAGCAAAGGTAAGAAGTGTGGGAAGCATACTGTTGCGGATATTTGCATTTTCGGGAGTTGCAATGTTAAGAATTTTAACATTATCTTCAACCTCGATACCAAGCTTCTTATACTTTGTACCGTCACACCAGATGTATGAGTGAACCTCGTTAAGCATATAACGCTGAACAAGAATGTCCTTTATAAGCTCACTGTCACGGCGTGTAACGGTTGAGCGGACAGGCACAAGGTCACTTTGTGTTGTGTTGATTTCGAAATTGTCATAACCGTAAATACGTGTAATTTCCTCTATAATATCAGCCTTGATTGTAACATCCTTTGTAGCTCTCCAGGAAGGAACTGTTACGCTGAATTCATCTCCTGACTGTGAAGCGTTAAAGCCAAGAAGATTAAGTGTTGTAAGAATTGTATCGTCGGAAATTTCAATACCTGTATACTTATCAACATAGGCTTTTTTGAACGAAAGCTTGATTTCTGGATATTTCTGAACGTATTCGTCCGTAATCTGTGATGAAACCTTTGCACCGGGGTCGATTTCAAGAAGAAGATTTACAAATCTCTTGATTGCAGTAACTGTGATTTCCGGGTCAAGTGTCTTTTCGTAACGCATACTTGCATCTGTGCGGAGACCAAGTCTTGAAGAAGACTTACGAACACTTACACCGTCAAAGTTTGCAGATTCAAGCACAACAGAGGTTGTACCGTCAACAATTTCAGAATCAAGACCGCCCATAATACCCGCAATAGCAACAGGAGTGTCGTTGTTATAGATAAGAAGTGTGTCTGTGTCTATGTCACGCTCTGCCCCGTCAAGTGTTTCAAACTTCATAGCTTCTTCGGGAGTGCCGATTTTGATTTTATCAATCTTTCTTGCATCAAATGCGTGCATAGGCTGAGCAAGCTCAAGCATAATGTAGTTTGTAAGGTCAGCAAGAAGATTTATGCCACGCATACCGCAGTAGTAAAGGCGGATACGCATATTCATAGGACTTACGTTCTTGTTGATGTTGTCAATCTGCATACAGGAATATCTGTACACAAGGTCTTTTCTTGCTACATCAACATTAATTTTATTGTCACCGTTGTAATCGGGTTCAGTGAGTGCAAGAGGTTTGAGAGGCTTCTTTGTAAGAGCCGCAAATTCTCTTGCAATACCGTAATGGCCCCAAAGGTCGGGACGGTTTGTAAGTGATTTGTTATCAACCTCAAACACAACGTCGTCTATATCGAAAATATCCTTAAGGTTTGTACCGTTTTTAAGAGAGGGGTCAAGCTCCATAATACCGCTGTTTTCGTCGCTGATGCCAAGCTCTGCTTCGCTGCAGCACATACCCTCTGACATATAGCCTGCAACTTCACGCTTTGCAATCTCAAGTCCGGGAACACTGCCCCCTACCTTTGCAAATGCAACCTTGAGACCAAGTGCCGCATTGGGTGCACCGCACACGCAGTCGTAAATTCTGTCGCCGCCGTCTACCTTTAATATATGAAGCTTCTTTGAGTTAGGATGCGCTTCAAAAGAAACGATTTCACCAACTACAACGTCTTTAACTTCTTCACCTTTAATGAAGATATCCTCAACCTCTGCAGTTGAAAGAGTAAACTTCATAATAAGATCGCGAAGGTTTTCGCCCTCAAGATCAACGTATTCTTTTATCCAATTCATTGAAACAAGCATTACTCTTCCCCCTTACTCATTCTTAAACTGTGACAGTGATTTAAGACTGCCGCTGTTAAATACTCTGATATCCTTGATTCCGTACTTCATCATTGCAAGTCTTGTAAGACCGAGACCGAATGCGAAGCCTGTGTATTCTTCGGGGTCGATACCGCCGTGCGTAAGCACATTGGGATGAATCATACCGCAGGGGCAAAGTTCAAGCCAGCCTGAATTCTTACAAGAGGGACATCCGTCGCCACCGCAAATAAGGCACTGAATGTCAAGCTCAAAACCGGGTTCCACAAACGGGAAGAAACCGGGACGGAGACGAACAGTAACATCTTTCTGGAAAACCTCTGAAAGCATTGTCTTCATAAAGTAAATGAGGTTTGAAATAGAGATGTTCTTGTCAATCATAATACCTTCCATCTGGAAGAATGTATTTTCGTGGCACGCATCAGTTGATTCGTTACGGAAGCATCTTCCGGGGAAAATCGCACGCAGAGGTGCACCGTATTTACGCATAATAGCGTTCTGTGCCGCAGATGTATGAGTCTTAAGAAGCTGATTTTCAGTGCTTAAGTAGTAAGTGTCCTGCATATCACGTGCGGGGTGATGCTTGGGAATATTAAGCGCTTCAAAGCAGTGGTAGTCGTCAACTATTTCGGAATAATCCTCAATTGTGAATCCCATACTTGCGAAAATTCTTTCAAGGTCACGCTGAACAAGTGTGATGGGATGGTAAGAACCTGTCTGAATATGATAAGGAAGTGACTCATCATAGACTTCCGCACTGTTGATGATTCTTTCCTGTTCTTCCTTCAAAAGAGTTGCCTTCTTTGAAGTAATAGCTTCCTCAATTTCCTGCTTGATTACGTTTACAATGCGGCCAAATTCTTTCTTTTCCTCATTGGGAACATTCTTAAGTTCGCCCATAAGTCCTGCTACATAGCCCTTTTTACCGAGGAATTCAACTCTTAATTCTTCAACTTTATCAGAAGAAGTAACAGAGGCGATTTTCTCGTCAAACAGAGCTTTGATTTCAGTTACTTTGCTGTTCATAAAAAATCCTCCTAATTATATATGTAAATGTAAAATTATTTTTTAAAAAGAAGCGTGCCGCTTCACCCATTTTGTGCACATACAACGTACAAACATAGATTCACGCGCTTTAATTTTACGCAAATTCCTATCAAGTTTAAAAAGATTTTCTCTGCGGTGAAAATCCTCCGTCATTTCGAATTTAGAACTTCACATTTCGAACTTAATAAAACACAAAACAAAAAGCTCCCCATCCACAAAGGGACGAGGAGACTCGCGGTACCACCCTTATTCAGGACAAATGTCCTGCACTCTTTTGCATTGACGCAGCATCACGTTCTGCTTAACGTACAAACATACTTTTCACAGAAAGCTCCTGCGCTGAAATTCAGTCCTGCTCCTTACAAAAGCACTTACAGCCGGTGGTGCCTTCTCTCTTGGAAAGGTGTTACAAAACTTACTTACACGCATTCATCGCCATTATGTTATGATGATACCATATAATGGGGTAATTTGTCAAGGATTTATTTCAATCATTACACGTCATCTCTTGACAATTACATATTTATCTGGTATGATTATTCATACCAATCATACAAAAGGAGAATAAAAATGAATGTACATGAAGGAAAATTTGCCTGGATGGTTAAAATAGGCGAAAAGGGACAGTTTGTTATCCCTAAAGAAGCGAGGGAGCTGTTTGACCTTCAGCCGGGGGACGAAATTTTAGTTCTTGGCGATAAGGAAAAAGGAATTGCCGTTCTTCCCAAGTCAAAGCAGCAGGAATATGTCAAAAAGATTTTCAGCGATATAGAAGAATAAGGTGGTATAATGAGCAAAATTGTTTTCTTTAATATACCGGCACACGGTCATACAAATCCAACATTAGGCGTTGTAAAAGAGCTTGTTTCCCGTGGGCATAGTGTTTGGTATTATTCCTATAATATAATGAAGGAAAAAATTGAATCTCTGGGCGCTACATTTATCTCCTGCGATGATTTTGACACAGAAATGAAGCTTTCTCCCAAAGATTCTGCACGAATAGGAAAAGACCTTGCTTTCTCCACAAAAATACTTGTTGACACCACTCTTGCCCTTGATGACAAGGTGTGCAAAGATATGGAAGAATTAAAGCCTGATTGCATAGTGGCAGATTCTATGGCGCTATGGGGCAAAGCCGTTGCATTGAAATTAAATATCCCTTTCGTTTGTTCTACAACGACCTTTGCTTTCAACAAACATTCGGCAAAGGTTATGAAACAAGGAATCGGGGATTTATTTAAAATGCTTTTCTCAATTCCAAAAGTATCAAAGCAGGTAAAACGGTTACAGGTCAATGGATACCCTATAAACAGTATTCTTGATATTATAGGAAGTGACGATAGAATTAACACTATTGTATATACCTCTCCCCAGTTTCAGCCTTATTCGGAAACATTTTCGGAGAAATTTGCCTTTGTAGGACCGTCTATAAGAAATTCAACCGAGGAAATTGAAAAATTCAAAGATAAGCTTATTTATATATCAATGGGAACGGTAAATAATGATATGCTTCCTTTTTATAAAGAATGTATTTCAGCTTTTAAAGACACTCCTTATCAGATTATTATGTCTGTTGGAAACCAGGTTCCGATTGACACTTTCGGAAAACTTCCCGAAAACATATCACTCTACCCCCTCGTTGACCAGATTGCAGTGCTAAAAAAAGCAGATGTATTTGTGTCGCACTGTGGTATGAACAGCATTAGCGAAAGTTTGTACTTTGGAGTTCCCCTTGTGATGCTTCCGCAGACGGCAGAGCAAAAGGGAGTTTCCGCAAGAGTTCTGGAACTTAAAGCGGGCATCCGACCTAACAAAACGAACGGAAAATCAATTTTTGATGCAGTGAATGAAATATTTGATAAAAAAACTTATAAGCAAAATGCAAAGAAAATTTCCGATGGATTCAGAAACTGCCCCGGTGCAAAAGGTGCCGCAGATAAAATTTTGCAGATTTGTAATAAATAAAAAAGAAGCGTGCCGCTTCACCCATGTCGCGCACCTGCAAATGTCGAACATAGCTTCACGCGAATAAAATTACGCAATTTCCTATAAGGTTAAAAAAGAAGCGTGCCGCTTCACCCACGTCGCGTCCAAACTTAACTTAAAACCCACAAATACTGCTCGCGATAAAAAACGCAATTTCCTATAAATTAAAAAAACAAAGACACCAACCTTTCGGTTGATGTCTTCTTTTTATGGTGGATGACGGGACACAGTCGCTTCGCGCCTTGCTTGCTTGACGACCGCTACACTTCGTTCACGGTGCCCGTCTGCGCACCAGCTTCGCTAAAAACGATTATCAATCGTTTTTTTACGCTCTCCGTTTGAAACAATGTCGCTCTGCTACTCTGCCGTTTGCATAGCTCCTGTTTCTGCACAACCCTGCGCCCTCTCTTCTCCTGCCACCGGCAGCGCTCGGGCTCGGTTCCACTTTGGCTTCAAGTCCCGTCTGTCTTTTTCAAAGACAAAAAACAAAGGTACCAACTTGCGTTGATACCTTTGTTTTTTATGGTGCGAGAGACGGGACACAGTCGCTTCGCGCCTTGCCTGCTTGACGACCGTTCGCTTCGCTCTCGGTGCCCGTCTGCGCACCAGCTTCGCTAAAAACGATTATCAATCGTTTTTTTACGCTCGCTGCCCTCTTAGGCTTCAAGTCCCGTCTGTCTTTTTCAAAGACAAAAAACAAAGGTACCAACTTGCGTTGATACCTTTGTTTTTTATGGTGCGAGAGACGGGACTTGAACCCGTATGGTCTCCCACACGCACCTTAAACGTGCGCGTCTGCCGATTCCGCCACTCTCGCATATCGGTGTGTCTTCTCTTGACAACGTAGATAAGTATAACAGAAGAATTTGTAAATGTCAACAACTTTTTTCAAATTTTTTTAAAATCTTTTTTTACACAAAAAAGAAGTCTGTTTTTGCGCCTTTTAACCCGAAAAAAATGCTCTGTTTTCTACGGAAAACAGAGCATTTTTAACTTTTTAATTATTTCGCTATAGGAGTTACAACGATTGTCTTTGCTACAAAAGCTCCGTTTGTATACGCACCGGTTGCTATAATCTGGTCACCTGCTTTGATATTCTTCAGAGCAATCTCCTTACCTGTTTCACCATTAAGGATTTTTGCAGTTACAGAAGATCCTGTCTTGCTTACAAAAATCTGCTCGCTGTTTACACCGTTTATATCTGCAGATGCAATTGTTATATAACCGTAAGATGTGCTGAGATTTTCAACAACACCTGATTTCGTAGTAACACTTGAAGCTGAGGTCTGCTCAACCTTTGTTGCTGTTCCGCTTGCAAGAGTCAGTTTAACCATGTTTCCGAGACGGAGTTCATATATTGAAGCAATTGAACTGCCTATAATAAATTCTGCATCAAATGCAATAGGATATTCTTTTTCAATACCACCGGAAGCAATTGTTACAGAAGACTGTGCTGCAATCTTAATACCTGTTACAGAACCGGAAACTGCACCAACAGAGCTTGTTGCAACAATTCTTGTAATATTACCTCTCTTTATTGTAAGAACAACCTCATCACCTATTCTGAGTTCACGAAGAGTGATCGGTTCGTTGTTTCTGCGAACTGAAACATTTTCTGCTACTGTGTAATCAAAAATTGTTTCTCTTTTGCTTGTTTCGTCTACAGTAAGAACAGAAAGTGTGAGGGGATTTGTAAGGCTGAGTGCCTCTACCTTACCCTGTACTGTAGCTTCTTCTGTCTGACGTTCAACAGACACGATATCATTACCAAGAAGCTTCACTACAACAAAGTCATCAACCTTGATTGAATCAATGTCATCTACGACACCGTCAGATGTAACCTTGAATTCAGAATTTGCATAGTAGTTCACAACCGATTCACTACCTTCCGGCTGAAGCGAAAGCTTAATGAAATTAGCTCTTGAAACAAATGCTACAACCGTACCTTTAACAGTAACATTAGACTCGGGATTGATTACTTCTACAGAATACATATCTCTTCCGTGTCTTACAAAAACAATTTCACTGTTTGTGAGAACCTTATCAAGTGTAGACTCCACACCGTCAACAAGGAGTTTTGCATCAATAGGGATGATATAGCTGTCAACTGTACCGTCTTCCTTTTCAAAGCTGATTGTGCCGCCGTCAACGTTAACTTTTGTAACAACACCAGACTCAACACTCATATCAAGCTTTTCCATAATTCTGTAAAGAAGCACGCATACCTGTGCACGGCTGAGAGGAGCATCACCTTTGAAAGCTATTCCTCCGTCGTCAGTAGCAATACCGTTCATAAATCCGTTTTCATAAACATACGCAATATAACCTGCATATTCACTTGAAATTTCATCTGCATCTGCAAAATCAAGTGATGACGGACGAACTGACTTTATTTCTGCGTTCATAAGATTAGCAAGGAACATTGCTGCATCCTTACGAGGGAACTCTTCACTGTAAGCTCCGTCATCAACATAAGCAACAAGCTCTTCCTCATCCATTACACCTTTATAAATAAGGAAAGAAATTTCAGCCTTATATGAATCGTATATTCCAAGGTCAACATCTTCAAGAGCATACTTATACTTGTCAGTTGCAAAGTCTATACATGAAGCATACTGATCATCAGAAAAACCTGCTACACGCGAGAAAAGAAGCAATGCCTCTATTTTGGAGATTGCTCTACCCGGCTTAAAGGTACCGTCTGAATATCCCCTTATAATACCAACCTCTGTCATTTTATTAATCTGTTCTGCCGCCCAGTCATACCCGGGGGAAGTAACATCTGGGAAAGCATTTGCGCCAAATGCGGGCAATGCCATACAAGTAAGAACTAAACTAAGTGCTACAATAACGGACAGAAATCTTTTTTTCATTTCTATCGTCCTCCTTCCTATACTTGATATTATCATAACACACTTCTTTTTAAAGTGCAATACAAAAATACAAAAAAATGTGTAAAACTACTCTTTTTTTTATATTACATCCACTACATTTTGTATTTATTGCCCGTTCATGAACAGTCATTTAATTTTTTATATTTTATTTGAACTTTTCTTATGTTTATGGTATAATGTATTTTTAGAACCCTTGAAAGGATGAAATTTATGTTATGTTCACGCTGCAACAAAAATGTTGCCGTAATATTTGTAACCCGTATGGAAGCGGGCAAAACTGTCAACGAGGGGCTATGTATGCCCTGTGCAAAGGAGCTTGGTATAAATCCTATGCAGCAGCTTGCAGGCTCAATCGATCCTGTCGAAATGGAGAATCTTGAAAGCCAGATGATGGAGATGATGGAAATTTCTCCCGATGATATGAGCTTTGAAATAGACGGAGATGACCCATCAAATCCTTTTGCCGGTATTATGAACTTTTTTGGTGGATTCCCTCCGAAAAAATCTGATGGGCCTGAAAAAGCAGAGAAAACAGAAAAAAAGGAAAAGAAGCACTCCGAAAAGAAGAAAAGGCTTCTTGACACTTATGGAACAAATCTCACCGCAAAAGCTAAAGCCGGTCTTGTTGACATAGTTGTGGGCAGAGACAGAGAAATAGAAAGACTTGTGCAGATTCTTAACAGACGCACAAAAAATAACCCCGCCCTTTTAGGTGAGCCGGGTGTGGGAAAAACAGCTATTGCAGAAGGATTTGCTGACAGAATTGCAAAAGGAACTGTTCCTGAGAAGTTGCTTGATAAGGAGGTATATCTTCTTGATTTTACCGCAATTGTAGCAGGTACACAGTACCGCGGTCAGTTTGAAGCAAGACTCAAAGGTATAATTGAAGAAACAAAAAAGCTCGGCAACATCATCCTCGTCATTGACGAAATGCATAACATTGTCGGTGCAGGAGATGCAGAAGGCGCTATGAGTGCCGCAAATATTCTTAAGCCTGCTCTGTCAAGAGGAGAAATACAGGTGATAGGAGCTACTACTCTTGCCGAGTACAGAAAGCATATTGAGAAGGATTCAGCTCTTGAAAGACGTTTCCAGACAGTAATCGTGGAAGAACCCTCCCCTGCCGAAACAATTGAGGTACTTAAAGGTATAAAAGGCTACTATGAAAAATACCACAAGGTAAAAATTTCCGACGAAGTCATTGTTGCCGCAGTACTTCTTTCAAAAAGATATATCACAGACCGTTTCCTTCCGGATAAGGCTATTGACCTTATTGATGAAGCAGGCAGCCGGGCAAACTTAAAAAATGCAATCCTTGCTCAGCTTGCAAGAACAGAAAAAAAGCTTGCTGCACTTAACGCGCAGATGGAAGAAGAAAGCAATGCCGAAACAGATGAAACAGAAGTAGACTACGAAAAAATCGCACAATTCAAAACTCAGGAATGTGCAATCAAGTCAGAAATAGAAAATCTCAAAGCTCAGCTCGCTGATGTTGAACTCACTACCGATGATATTGCTTATGTGGTAGAAGAATGGACAAAAATCCCCGTCAAAAAAATCACACAGGCAGAAACTGAAAGACTTCTCAACCTTGAAAACCGACTCCACGAGAATATTATCGGGCAAAATGATGCAGTAAGCGCTGTAAGCCGAGCAATACGCCGTAACCGAGCTTCTCTTTCTAAGAAGCTGCGTCCTGCAAGCTTTATCTTTGTGGGACCCACAGGTGTCGGTAAAACAGAACTTGTAAAGCAGCTGGCTATCGAGCTTTTTGACAGTGAAGATGCTCTTATCCGAGTGGATATGTCCGAATATATGGAAAAGCATTCTGTTGCAAAGCTTATCGGCTCACCTCCGGGATATGTAGGTTATGACGATGCCGGTCAGCTCACAGAAAAAGTCAGAAGAAAGCCCTACTGCGTAGTTCTTTTTGATGAAATTGAAAAAGCTCATCCCGATGTACTTAATATACTTTTGCAGATACTTGACGATGGAAGAATTACAGATAGTCATGGAAAGCTTGTCAGCTTTGAAAACACAGTAATCGTTATGACAAGTAATGCCGGAAGCGACTGGAAAGGTAGCGGTATTGGCTTTACGGAAAGCACCTCAAAACAAAACAAAGATAAGGTACACCGCGCTATTAAGGCAATCTTCAGGCCTGAATTTTTAAATAGAGTTGACGAAATTGTAGTGTTTGACCAGCTCAACAAGGACGAAATGGAAAAAATACTTGACCTTATGCTTTCAGAGCTTACTGAAATTCTCGAAGGCAAGGGGATCAGACTCACTGTATCTGATGCCGTTAAAGAAATACTTGTTTCGGAAGCGGCAGAAGAGCATCTTGGTGCAAGACCTTTAAGGCGTCTTATAAGCCGCAAGATTGAAGATAAGCTTTCCGAAATGATTATCCGCGGCAATCATACCGGAAGCGTTTCAATAATAGAAAAAGACGGAGAGATTGTCTGTGAATAAAATACTTTTTCTCTATACAGATTTGTCAGAAAAATCGTATTTTAAGCTTTTTGAAAATGCTCTGAAAGCAATTTTTAAAAAGTTCCGCAAAAGCGCCTCAGTAGAGTTTTTTCGATTGGATCTTTCTTTAGGATGCTTCGACAAAACCAAAGCATTACTAAAAGATAAATTAAGTGATTGCGACGGTATTCTCTTTTGCGGAAGCTGGGAGGATGATTTTTCAGAGAATCTATTTTTCAGGGAATGTTTTGACATTCATTCAAAGCTGTGTTTTTCAAGCGGAAAATGTGTTATAAGTCCATTGAGCGTTTCTTCAGTTGTTACAAGCGATGGAACCTTAAAAGAAGAATACTTTACTGACTTTTCCTTTCTTGAAAAAACCGTTCAAACAGCGGTTACAACCGCAAAAGCGCGCAAAAACGAGTTGCTTTTATGCACTGATTCAAAATCCGCAGTGGACAGAGCTATCTATAAAGAGTTTGAGAATTCTATGAGTATTGCCCGTACCTGCGAGGTTGAGCATATCGAATTTGACGAGCTTATCTGCACCTTTGCAAAAGAAATTCCGTCGTTTGACGTTTTGTTGTGCCCCGAAAACAAGGCTGATATTATCACATTGCATACATTGGCACTTAATAAATTTCCTGTTTCACAGAGTATACTTTGCGCAGATACAATCCGCGTATATAAAAAGGAAACTTTAACAAGCGGAAGGTTTTCAAATCTTTCCTATGCATCTATGCTTATTTCTCTGTCAGCACTTATTGAAGCTGAACTCGGTTTAAACAGTATGGGAATGCATCTTCGCAAAGCCGTTTTACGCACTGTTGAGAAATGTTGTTATGAAGACAGACACAGTTTTCAGAAGCATTTGCTTTTTGAAATTTACTCTCCTATACGAAAGCGCAAGGTGAAAACAAATGGAAGTAACAATTAAAGATTTTGTCCCGTCACACACCTTTGACTGCGGTCAGTGTTTCCGTTGGGAAAAGCAGTCTGACGGAAGCTACATTGGTGTTGCAGGCGGTCAGGCTGTAAGAATCTCTGCTATCGGTGACACTGTTACAATAGACGGCATAACGGAAAAAGATTATGAAAGCTTTTGGAAAAGCTACCTTGATGCAGAACGCGATTATTCTGAAATCAAGAAAAAAATCAGCACAAATGATATTATGAAAAATGCTGTTTCTTTTGGTGGCGGCATAAGAATACTCCGTCAGGAATTTTTTGAAACACTTATTTCCTTTATAATATCGCAGAGAAGCTCTATACCAAAAATCAAGAGTTCCGTTGAAAAAATGTGCAGTCTGTGGGGAAATGAAATTACGTTTGAGGGGAAAACCTACCATACCTTCCCCACTCCTGAAAAAATCGCCTCCCTGTCAGAGGATGACATCCGTACTATCGGTGTCGGTTACCGTGCACCGTATATTTTAAAGGCAGCAAAGGCAGTTTTGAACGGCGACATAAAGGAAGAAGATTTGAATATTGCCGATACTGCAGCTGCACGGCAAACTCTTCTTGCACTTTACGGTGTAGGCGACAAGGTTTGTGATTGTGTACTTCTGTTCTCATTGGGAAAATACGACCTCTTTCCTGCCGACGTATGGATAAAAAGGGTTATGGAAGAAAGCTTTAATACTAAAGATGCAAAAAATATCGGTGAAAGTCTTTTCGGTTCTTACAGCGGATTCGCACAGCAATATCTCTTTTACTGGAGGAAATTCAACAATGTTTAAAAACTTTTATGCAGACGCATATTTTGACAATATAAAAGATGTTTCTCCCGAATACCTCAAGGGAAAAGGCATTGAAGGAATAATTCTGGATATTGACAATACTCTTATCGGCCACGATGTTCCCATTCCCGATGAAAAAACTATGGAGCATCTGCGTAAATACGAACAAGCGGGGCTTAAGTTGTGCGTCGTTTCCAACAATAAATATGAAAGAGTGAAAAACTTCTCTGAAAAAATAGGTGTTCAATTCTTCGTGCACGACGCATTGAAGCCAAAGGCACACGGATATAACGAAGCTTCCAAAGAAATGAATCTCCCGATGAATAAAATTGCCGCTATCGGTGACCAGATTTTCACCGATGTGTGGGGTGCCAGAAGAGCAGGTTGCTTCGCAATTCTCACAAAACCGATTCATAAAGGCGGAGAGGGATTTTTTATAGCACTTAAGAGATTGTTGGAGAAACCATTTCTGAAAAACTAAACAAAGGGATGTGAAAAAGCAATTTTTCACATCCCTTTTATGATGGAGCTAGGAAAAAATGTTTCAGAACGGACAAACTGAGCCACGGCTTGCCGTGGGTTACCCGAAGCTGTATGTGGATACAGCGAGAGGCGAAGTTTGTTTGTAGCAAAAAGGCATAGAAAAAAGAGACCTCGTATATGCATACGAGGTCTCAGACTGTCGAAAAAGTCGGTCAACCACAAGCAGACAATAAAAACAAAGCCTTCTCCTTGAGGAGAAGGTGGGTTGCATAGCAACTCGGATGAGGTGTTATACAACAGAAAATCCCCTGATAAAACGGCTACAAACCGCA
>JAZQAO010000050.1:0-86896 GCA_045545295.1 Clostridia bacterium | reverse complement strand
AGCAAAAAGGCACAAAAACGAAGAAAAATCGAATAAAATGAGATTTTTCAACAAAATAAGATAATTCTATGATTTAGAAATTGTCTGCATTTAGTATTATTATTGCCTTTTTGCGGTCTGGACTTTTTTTACATCCCCTTTGATTAAAGTTCGGGAACAATAATATTCTTTCCCGTTTCACATGACTCTCTTGCACAAAGGCATTGAAGTGCACTTACAATACCTTCTTCAAGGAAAGATATATCCGTTTCACCGCTGATCATCTTATAGTAAAGTTCAGCAAGCTTTTCGTCGCCACCGAAATGGCCGCCCAGTTTGGGATACTGATACACATCAGCTCTTTCTACAGTATGAGGCCAGTATTTGATATTTCCCTGTACCCAGTCAAATTCAATAGTACCCTTATATCCTGAAAATCTTGCGCCACGGCGACCCGCTTTCATACGTGCAAAGAAGTTTTGTTCATAACTCACAATCGCACCGTTGTCACGCTTCTGAATTGCTATACCACAGTCCTCGTGCACGTTGTCTTTAGCAAAACAACAAAATGAGTTTTCAGGCAAGGGATGAATATCGTTATTTATCTTATTTACAGTATAGGGGCTTTCGGGACAAGTTCTGTTTTTGTCGCAATCAGCACACTTAAGACCTTCCGGCATATCGCCTTTAAAAATTTTATGGGTACTGCGTGCAAAAACTTCCGTTGCACGTCCGCCTAAAATATAGTTAAGATAGTCAAAATCGTGAGTTGCCTTCTGAAGCCACAAGCCGCCTGTTTCTTCATAATCACGGTACCAGTCATGGTAGTAAACCCTGCCGTAGGGCACATCGTTAAATGCATTGACCTGAACAACTTCACCGATAAGACCGGAGTCAATCATTTCCTTAACCTGTTCTGCAAGTCTTGAATAACGAAGAGGAAATGATACTACAACTTTAGGATTATATTTCTTTCTTGCCCCATTAAGTGCTTCAATCTGTTCCATCGAAATACAAACAGGCTTTTCAAGGAAAATCGGGACTTTTCTTTCCATTGCCTTGATTGCAAGTGGTGTATGTAATGAACAGCGTGTGCCGATAATAATACCGTCAAGATCCTCATTTGCAAGCATTTCATCCGCGTCGGAATAAATAGGGAAATTTTCTTTATAACCTACAGGATTTTTCGTTGCATTTCTGCGAACCTTTTCAGGATCATGATCCGCTGCAGCCGTAATACAGAATTCGCTACTGTATCCTGCAAGTGCTGGCAACACACCTTTGTGAATTCTTGTTCCCAGACCTATTACTCCAAGTTTATACATAAAAGATTCCTCCCTGAAACATTATTTTACAATTATAGACATTTTAACACACTGCATAAGGATTGTAAATGTATAATTGACCACTTTTTATGTATTTTTTATGTCCCTGACAAACAAACACCGCAAGGATTTTTCCTTGCGAAATGCTTCTTTTCATTTTTTCCGTTTCTTTTTTGTGGGACGGACACGCTTTTGCTCTGCAAAAGGAGCTTTGCTCTGTCGCGTTACGTCCCGCTGAACAACCTCGCACAAACAAATGGTGCACAGCATAAGCTGTGCACCTTATCAACTTTTATTTACCTTCGCTATTCTTTTCATTTTTTTCGTTTCTTTTTTGTGGGACGGACACGCTTTTGCTCTGCAAAAGGAGCTTTGCTCTGTCGCGTCGCGTCCCGCTGAACAACCTCGCACAAACAAACGGTGCACAGCATAAGCTGTGCACCGTTTGTTTATACTCGATTGTTCAGTTTCTCAAGCATCTCTGCTTTGAATGAAGCGTATCTGTTTTCTTCGATGGCTTTTCTGATTTGTGCCATAAGGTCATTATAGAAGTGCAGATTATGCAGTACACAAAGACGCATACCAAGCATTTCCTTTGCCTTAATAAGATGACGGATATAACTTCTTGTATAGTTTTTGCAGGCAGGACACTGACAGCCCTCCATTAAAGGTCTGTCGTCCTTTTCAAACTTCTTGTTATTTAAGTTAAGAACACCTCTATCCGTAAAGAGGTTAGCGTGGCGTGCATTACGGCTTGTAATAACGCAGTCAAAGAAGTCCACGCCTCTGTCAACTGCTTCAAGGATATTCTGAGGTGTACCAACACCCATAAGATAGCGTGGTTTGTCGACAGGCATATAAGGCTCAACCGCATCTATTATACGGTACATTTCCTCGGCACTCTCACCCACTGCGAGACCTCCGATAGCGTAACCGTCAAGGTCAAGAGTCGCGATTTTTTTCATATGTTCAATTCTTAAATCCTCATAAGTTCCGCCCTGATTTATACCAAAAAGCATTTGATTTTTATTGATGGTTTCTGGAAGTGAATTAAGGCGTGCCATTTCTTTTTTGCATCTCTCCAACCAGCGGTAAGTACGGTCACAGGAATTCTTTACATATTCGTACGGCGAGGGATTTTCAACACATTCGTCAAAAGCCATTGCAATTGTAGACGCCAGATTTGACTGAATACGCATACTTTCTTCAGGTCCCATAAAGATTTTCTTTCCGTCAATATGAGACTGAAAGCTCACGCCTTCCTCCGTGATTTTACGCAGAGCCGCCAGCGAAAACACCTGAAATCCACCGCTATCTGTAAGAATGGGTCTGTCCCAGTTCATAAATTTATGAAGTCCGCCCATATCCCGTATAAGCTCATCCCCAGGTCTTACGTGAAGATGATAGGTGTTTGAAAGCTCCACCTGACAACCGATTTCTTTAAGGTCAAGTGATGATACTGCACCCTTTATTGCTGCCGATGTACCCACATTCATAAAAACGGGTGTCTGTATTGTTCCGTGAACGGTCTGGAAAGTACCGCGCCTTGCTTTTCCGTCCTTATTCATAAGTGTAAACATAATTTTCTTTTCCTTTATCTGTATTTAGGTTAACATATTGTTAGGGGATTGTTAAGGGCACTCCCTTAACATAATATCTGTTAAAACCGGGGGCGTGTACCTCGGTTTTAACTCCTTGCAAGGGCTGGCACGGTGAGTGCCGCCGCAGAAAGCCCTTTACTCGCATCGAAATATTTTCGTCAGAAACTTTTCGATGCGAAAGGATGGCTATGCCACCCGCTCACACATCCATAATAACCGTTAAAATCATAGGTCTTCTGTGAGTTCCCTCATAGATATAATTTCCAAGAGCATTTTTCACATTATTTTTAATAGTGTTCCAATCGTGATTCTTGGAAATCAGCGTATCCTGAAGTGCAACTGTTGCAATACGGCGAAGTTCTTCCATAAGACCTTCATTATCACGCATATACACAAAACCACGGGTTATAACTTCAGGATCTGCCGCCATTTTATGAGTTTTACCGTTAATTGCCATAACAACCATAATAATGCCGTCTTCTGCAAGGTGTTTTCTGTCACGGAGAACGATGCTTCCCACATCACCTACACCGTAGCCGTCAACAAGCAAATCTCCTGCCTGAACATTACCTGTTACTTTTGCAGTGTTACCGTTAAACTCAAGAACACTGCCGTTTTCAAGCTTGAATATATTTTTCTTGTTAATTCCCATTTCCTCCGCAAGCATTGCGTGACGGCGGAGATGACGGCTTTCACCGTGTACGGGAATGAAATACTGTGGCTTCACAAGTCCCATTATAATCTTAAGCTCTTCCCTGCAGGCGTGCCCTGAAACGTGTACTTCCGTCAGTGCAGAATGTACAACCTCAGCGCCCTTGCGGTAAAGCTCATTAATAACATTTGAAACAAGCTTTTCATTGCCGGGAATGGGTGATGCAGAAATAATTACAAGGTCGCCCTTTCCAATCTCAATTTTCTTATGGTCGGAAAACGCCATTCTTGTAAGAGCACTCATAGGCTCGCCCTGACTGCCTGTTGTAATAATTACAAGCTGATGATCCTGATATTTCTTAACATCCTCAATGGGAATCATTGTTCCCTCAGGAATTTTAAGATACCCAAGAGTTGATGCAACATCTATTATATTAATCATGCTTCTGCCCGAAACTGCAACCTTTCTGCGATTACGGACAGCTGCGTTTATAATCTGCTGAACTCTGTCAACATTAGAAGCAAAGGTTGCAACAAATATTCTTGAACGCGTTCCCTTGAAAAGTGTTTCAAAGGTTTCTCCGACTGTGCGCTCGCTCATAGTATATCCGGGGCGCTCAACGTTAGTAGAATCACTCATAAGGGCAAGCACACCTTTTTTACCAAGCTCGCCAAACCTTGCAAGGTCAATCATACTTCCCTCAATAGGTGTACAGTCAATCTTAAAGTCACCTGTATGAACGATAGTTCCGAGAGGTGTCTTTATTGCCATACCCACAGCATCGCTTATACTATGGTTAACCCTTATAAATTCAACACTGATATTCTTACCGATTTTTACTGTTTCCCCTGCCTTTACACGGTTGAGCTTGGAAACGCTCAGGATACCGTGTTCCTTAAGTTTCTGCTCAATAAGACCGCAGGCAAGGCGTGTTCCGTACACAGGAACATTGACACTTCTTAAAAGATAGGCAATGCTTCCTATATGATCTTCGTGTCCGTGAGTAATAACGATCCCCTTTACCTTGTCCTTATTATTTACAAGATAGGTCAGGTCCGGGATTACACAGTCAACACCAAACATTCCGTCTTCGGGAAATGCCATACCGCAGTCGATAACAACAATCTCGCTTCCGATTTCGATTGCAGTAATATTCTTGCCGATTTCATTCAATCCGCCAAGAGGTATAATCTTCAATTTTAATTTTTTTGCCATTAATTTTCTCCTTTTCAATTCCGCAGTTTAGAAAAACACTGCCTTGTACGACCCCTCCGTACACAAGCTCTTTTGTATATATGTATGTTTCCACTGCTGTATTCAGTACTATTGGGATTATTTACCCGTCACGGATTATTATACCACATTAATTGAAAAAGTCAACCGGAGATTTTGTCGAGAAAAAGAAGACACTTTGCAATATTAATTTAACCTTTATTTAATAGTTATTTTATCTCTATTAATTTACATAATTTTACTCATAAAAAGGAATAAAAGTGCCAGAACTGCATTGTGAGAATGCCTAGAAGCCACGTTTCAGAATGTTATCCTGCAGACGATGACATAACCGTAATTAAATAACACAAAAGAGGGTTTGCGTTTGCAAACCCTCTTTTGTGTTATTTTTACATAATTTTTTTTATATAAATTACATTTTTGTTTATTTTTCTCTTTACTAATTACCTATATACATGCTATAATATATTGAATTATGCTAAAAGGTGTATTTTTTAATATTTATGCATAAATTCAACCGTTTTATGCATAAAAACGTGTTTTTATAAATTTTTTCAGAAATTTTATACAAAAAGCTTGCATATTTATGCATTATGGTTTATAATATGCAAAACAGATTATTTGTATGGCGAGGTTTTATTTATGAAAAAGGTATTTATCGACGGCAGTGCAGGCACCACAGGTCTTCGTATTGTCGAGAGATTGTCGAGCAGAAATGATATAGAGTTAATCAAGCTTACGGAGGAGCTTCGTAAGAATCCCGATGCAAGACGTGAGGCACTTAACAGTGCAGACATTGCATTCCTTTGCCTTCCGGATGCGGCAAGCATTGAGGCGGTAAGTATGATTGATAATCCGAACACTGTTGTGCTTGACACTTCAACGGCTCACCGTGCAAACCCCGACTGGGCTTATGGTTTTCCGGAGCTTTCAAAGGAGCATTTTGAAAAAGTAGCTGCTTCAAAAAGAATTGCTGTCCCCGGTTGTCACGCAAGCGGATTTATTGCTCTTACATATCCTCTTGTTGAAAAGGGCATCATTTCAAGGGACGTGCTTCTTACCTGCCACAGCATTACAGGCTACAGTGGCGGCGGCAAAAAAATGATTGCAGAGTATGAGGGTGATGACAGAGATATTCTTCTCGGTGCACCCCGCCAGTACGGAATAGGTCAGACACATAAGCATCTTCCCGAAATGACAGTTGTAACGGGAATTAAAAACAAGCCTATCTTCTCACCCATTGTTGCAGATTTTTACAGCGGTATGGAGGTAACGGTTCCTGTATTTGCAAGTCAGCTTGAAAAGGGTTACACACTTTCCGATATTAAAGAAGTATATAAAGAAAAGTACAATTCAGACATTGTGTTCTTTAAAGAAGGCAGTGATGAGGCAGGTTTCCTTTCCGCCAACGCAATGAGTGGTAAGGACGCTATGGAGATTTCTGCATACGGCAATGATGAGAGAATTATTCTCGTTGCACGTTATGATAATCTCGGCAAGGGAGCATCAGGTGCCGCACTTGAGTGTATGAATATTTCAATGGGTGAAAAGCCTTCGCTCATGCTTGATATATAAAGGAGAAAAATTATGTTTAAAATTATAAATGGCGGTGTTTGTGCCGCACAGGGATTTAAAGCAAACGGAATACACTGCGGAATCCGTAAGAACCGCACAAAGCGTGATATTGCACTTATTGTAAGTGATGTAAAGGCGGCAGCCGCTGCTACATATACAACAAACCTTGTTAAGGGTGCTCCCCTTACCGTTACAAAGAATAATATTGCCGACGGATATGCTCAGGCAGTTATCTGCAACAGCGGTAACGCAAACACTTGTAATGCAAACGGAATTGAAATTGCAGAAAAAATGTGTCAGCTTGTTGAAAAAGAAACAGGCATCAACCGTAAGGACGTTGTAGTTGCATCAACCGGTGTTATCGGTCAGCCTCTTGACATTACCCCCATCGCAGACGGTATGGCTGAACTTTACAAAGGTCTTGGTGATAACAGCAAGTTCGCATCTGAAGCCATCCTTACAACAGATACAAAGGAAAAGGAAATTGCAGTTTCCTTTACTGTTGGCGGAAAGGAATGTAAAATCGGCGGTATTGCAAAAGGCAGCGGTATGATTCACCCCAATATGGCAACAATGCTTGTATTCATTACAACGGATGCCGCTATTTCACCCGAGATGCTTCAGAAAGCATTGTCTGCTGATATTAAGAACACATTTAATATGGTAAGTATTGATGGTGACACATCAACAAACGATATGGTTACAGTTCTTGCAAACGGTCTTGCAGGAAATGATATGATTACACAAGAAAGCGAAGATTTTGAAACTTTCTGCAAGGCACTTAATACAGTTACGGTTTATCTTTGCAAATGCATTGCTGCTGACGGTGAGGGTGCTACAAAGATGCTTGAATGTAATGTAAGCGGTGCAAAAACAGAAGCTATTGCAAAAACTGTTGCAAAATCTGTTATCTGTTCTTCCCTTACAAAGGCAGCTATGTTCGGTGCAGATGCCAACTGGGGCAGAGTGCTTTGTGCAATCGGTTACAGCGGTGCAGATGTTGACGTTACAAAGATTGATGTTGCATTCAAATCTGCCGCAGGAATTATCCCCGTTTGCAAAAACGGTGCAGGCGTAGATTTTTCTGAAGAAATTGCAAAGAAAATATTGCTTGAAAACGAAATTAATATTATAATAGAACTTAACGACGGTGATGCATCCGCAGATGCATGGGGTTGCGACCTTACATACGACTATGTGAAGATAAACGGCGATTACCGTACTTGATACGGGATGTTAAAAAATTCGAAATGCGAAGTTCGAAATGCGAAATGAAGGAAGATTTTTGTCAATGCAAAAATCAATTATTCTGATTTTGCAATTTTCAGTTCGCCTGTTTTCCCTATCCCTTGTAGCAGTTTATAATTAATAAAATTTTGCATTATGCATTATGCATTCCGCATTCTTTCAGGAGGAATTTACTATGGATAACGCACAACGTGCTCAGGTGCTTATACACGCACTTCCCTACATTCAGAAATACACAAACAAAATAGTTGTTGTAAAATATGGTGGTAACGCTATGATAAGTGACGAGCTTAAGGATGCCGTTATGGGTGACATTGTTCTTTTGTCACTTATCGGCATTAAGGTAGTTCTCGTTCACGGTGGCGGCCCCGAAATTACTAATATGCTTCAAATGATTGGCAAGGAATCAAAATTTGTGAACGGCCTTAGAGTTACCGATAAGGAAACTGTTGACATTGTACAGATGGTTCTTGCAGGTAAAATCAACAAAAACCTTGTAAATCTTCTCCACCACAAGGGCGGAAATGCAATCGGTCTTTGCGGTATTGACGGTCATATGATTGAGGCGGCTTGTCTTAATCCGGAGCTTGGCTACGTTGGCGAAATAACAAAGGTTAACACACAGCCCATTCTTGACGTTCTTGAAAAGGGTTATATTCCCGTTATTTCAACAGTAGGATGTGACAAGGATGGTAATGTTTATAACATTAATGCCGATACTGCCGCATCAAAAATTGCAGGTCTTCTCGGTGCAGAAAGCCTTATTTCAATGACAGATATTGAGGGTATCCTCCGTGATAAGGACGACCCCTCTACACTTATTTCAAAAATATTCGTTGATGAAGCTCCCCAGCTAATTAAAGACGGCGTTATTTCAGGCGGTATGATTCCCAAGGTTGAGTGCTGTATTGACGCTATAAAGAGCGGTGTGAGAAAGGTATTCATCATCGACGGACGTATTCCCCACTCCATTCTTATCGAAACTCTCACTAATGAGGGTATCGGTACTATGTTTGTAGGCGGTGGAAGAAATAGTTAACTCCTTGACCGGATACGCTGAGAGTGTATCCGGTTGAGTGCTATAATAAGATAGCCATTTTTCATGCAAAAGGACTGAATTTTTATGAACACATTTGAAAAAGACAAGCTTTACGTTTCTCCTACTTACGGGCGTTTTCCTGTTGAAATCGTCGGTGGAAAAGGCTCAGTCGTAAGGGATGTTGACGGAAAGGAATACATTGATATGGGCAGCGGTATTGCAGTAAGCACCTTCGGCTTCTGCGATGATGAATGGACAAACGCTGTAAAAGCACAGCTTGATAGATTTGCCCACACTTCAAACCTCTACTATACGGAGCCTTGTGCGAATCTTGCAAAGATGCTCTGCGAGAGGACAGGGATGAAAAATGTATTTTTCTCAAACTCGGGTGCTGAGGCAAACGAGTGTGCAATAAAGGTTGCAAGAAGATATGGGGAGCTTAATCTGGGAAAAGATTACTACACAATCGTTACACTTGAAAAAAGCTTCCACGGAAGAACTATAACAACACTTTCCGCAACAGGTCAGGATAACTTCCACAAGGATTTCCTCCCGATGACACCGGGATTTGTGCATACTCCTCCCAATGATATCAAAGCACTTGAAAAGACAGTCAAAGAAAATAAGTGCTGTGCAATTATGATGGAATTTGTCCAGGGTGAGGGCGGTGTCCTTGCACTCAACAAGGATTTTGTAGATACTGTTTTTAAAGTAGCAAAGGAAAACAATCTCATTGTTGTTGCAGACGAAGTTCAGACCGGTAACGGCAGAACGGGTGAGCTTTATGCATATATGCACTACGGTGTGCTTCCCGATGTTGTTTCCACTGCAAAGGGACTTGCAGGCGGGCTTCCCCTTGGTGCAACAATGCTCGGTGAAAAGGTAAAAGATATATTTGAACCCGGTCTTAACGGCTCAACCTTTGGCGGAAACCCTGTATGCAGTGCAGGTGCGATAAGTATTCTTTCAAGACTTACCCCCGAATTTCTTTCGGAGGTAAAGGAAAAAGCACAGCTTGTAACAGACACCCTTGAAGGTCAGGATGGAATTGAGAGCCTTTCAGGACTTGGTCTTATGATAGGAATTAAAACAGTTAAAGATGCAAAGGAAGTTGTAGGCATCTGCCGTGAAAACGGCGTGCTTGTGCTTACCGCAAAGGATAAGGTAAGACTTCTTCCTCCGCTTAACATAAAGAAAGAAGAGCTTATGAAGGCTCTTGAAATAATCAAGGAGGCATGTAAATTATGAAACACTTATTAAAGCTCGGCGATCTTACAAAGGAAGAAATCGTAAAGATTCTCGACCTTGCGGATGAGCTCAAATACAAAAAACGAAACGGTATTGAACATCACTACCTTAAAGGAAAGACTTTAGGTATGATTTTCCAGAAATCCTCTACAAGAACACGTGTATCATTTGAAGTAGGTATTTTCGACCTTGGCGGCACAGCCCTTTTCCTCAGTCCCCGTGACCTTCAGATAGGCAGAGGTGAGGTTGTAGAGGACACTGCAAGAGTTCTTTCAAGATTTCTCGACGGTATTATGATTCGTACCTTTGAGCAGAAAGAGGTTGAGGATTTCGCTTCTTATGGTGATATTCCGATTATCAACGGTCTTACAGACTACTGTCATCCCTGTCAGGTGCTTGCAGACCTTATGACAATCCGCGAAAAGAAAGGTAAGCTTGAAGGTTTGAAGCTTTGTTTCGTAGGTGACGGTAACAATATGGCTAACTCACTTATCGTCGGCGGTATTAAAATGGGTATGGAAGTTTCTATTGCCTGCCCCGATGGTTACAAGCCGGATAGCGACATTATGAAGTGGGCAAGTGAAAACGGAAAATTCACCTGTACCCCCGATATTAAGGAAGCAGCAAAAAAGGCCGATGTCCTTTACACAGACGTATGGGCATCTATGGGACAGGAAGAAGAGTTTAATGAAAGAGCCGAAGTTTTCCATGACTATCAGATAAATTCAGAGCTTATGAAAGTTGCAAACGATGGTGCAATGGTGCTTCACTGTCTTCCCGCTCACAGAGGTGAAGAAATCACAGCTGAAATCATTGAACAGCACGCAGACGAAATTTTCGAGGAAGCTGAAAACAGACTTCACGCACAGAAGGCTGTTATGGTTCTTCTCATGGCAGACTAAAGGGAATGTTAAAAAACTCCAGACCGCAAAAAGGCGATTTGTTAAATGCGGAATTCGGAGTGCGAAGTGCGGAATGAAGGTGGATTTTTGCTAAAGCAAAAATCTTTGTATTGGATAAAAAGGATTTCTCTTTAGAGAAATTTCTCCATCATTTCGAATTTCGAACTTTTCTCAATACAAATTGTCCATTCTGAAGTTTTTTTCCTATCTCCCTCAAAAAGAGGTGTAAAAAACTGTGTTTTTTACACTATATATCCCCCACTAAACTATTTCAGAAAGGCATGGTTATATGAAAGCATATTTAATTCTGGAAAACGGAAAAGTTTTTGAAGGCACACAGTTCGGTGCTGTATGCGAAGAATCAGGCGAGCTTGTTTTCACAACCACTATGGGCAGCTATATGGAAACTCTTACAGACCCCTGCTACTACGGACAGATTCTCGTTCAGACATATCCGCTTATCGGTAACTACGGCATGATTAAAACCGATATGGAAAGCAGCAAAGTTCATCTCAAAGGCTATATCGTCCGCGAAATGTGCGATGCTCCTGCAAACTTCCGCTCGGAAGGTCTTCTCGAAGATTTCCTTAAAGCTGAGGGCATTATGGGTATCTGCGGAATTGATACAAGAGAAATCACCAAAATCCTTCGTGAAGAAGGCACTATGAAGGCAATTATCACAACAAACCCCGATGCTAAAATCGGTAACTGTGATATAAAGGATGCCGTAAGCCTTGTAAGCACAAAGGAAAAATACACAGTCGGCGAAGGAAATGTGAAGGTTGGTCTTCTCGACCTCGGCACAACAAAGAGTGCATCTGTTCCTTTCACAAACAGAGGTGCCTGCGTTACGGTTCTTCCCTTTAACACCTCCGCAGACGAACTTTCAAAGTTTGATGCACTTTACATCTCCGATGGTCCCGGAAATCCCGAAGATTACAGCGAAATTGTAAAAACTCTCGCCGATGTATTCGGAAAGCTTCCCGTTTTTGCAACAGGACTTGGTCATCAGCTTCTTGCTATGAGTCAGGGCGCTAAAATCGAAAAGCTTCCCTACGGTCACCGCGGTGCAAACCAGCCCGTTAAAAAACTTGACAGCGGCAGAGTTTACATTACAGCACAAAATCACGGCTACACAGTAAAGCGTGACACACTCCCCGCTTTTGCAGAAGTAACTTACGAAAACCTTAACGACAAGAGTGTTGAGGGTATCATATATAATGAAAAGAATGCGATTTCGCTTCAGTTCAGACCTTGCGAAGGCGAAGGTCCTAACGAAACAGGTTTCCTGTTTGACAAATTTTTTGAAATGATTGGAGGAAGCAAGAATGCCTAAGAATAAAGACATAAAAAAGGTACTGGTTATCGGCAGCGGTCCTATTGTAATCGGTCAGGCGGCAGAATTTGACTATGCAGGTGCGCAGGCTTGCCGTGTCCTCCGTGACGAAGGGGTAAACATTGTACTTGTTAACTCAAACCCCGCTACAATTATGACAGACAAGGCTCTTGCTGATGAAATTTATCTTGAGCCTCTTACAACAGATACAGTAAAAAGAATTATCGAAAAGGAACGTCCCGACAGTCTTCTTGCATCACTTGGCGGACAGACAGGTCTTACCATTGCAATGCAGCTCGATAAAGAAGGCTACCTTGACAAAATGGGCGTTAAGCTTATCGGTACAAACGCAGAAGCTATTGACAGAGCAGAAGACCGTGAGCTTTTCAAGGAAACAATGCTCAAAATCGGTCAGGGATGTATTCCTTCCGACATTGCAAATACTGTTGATGACTGTCTCAGAATTGCAGATAAAATCGGCTACCCCGTAATCGTAAGACCTGCTTTCACCCTTGGCGGTGCAGGTGGCGGTGTTGCTTATGATGCCGATACTCTTGCAAAGATTGCGAACAATGGTCTTACACTCTCCCCCATCACTCAGGTGCTTATCGAAAAGTACATCTACGGCTGGAAAGAGGTTGAGTTTGAGGTTATGCGTGACAGTGCAGGTAATGCAATCACTATCTGCAGTATGGAAAACGTTGACCCCGTTGGTATTCACACAGGCGACAGTATAGTTGTTGCACCTGCGGCAACTCTTTCAGATAAAGAATATTCAATGCTCAGAAAAGCTGCTCTTGACATTATCACAGAGCTTAAGATTGAGGGTGGCTGTAACTGTCAGTTCGCACTTAATCCTGACAGCTTTGAATACGCAGTTATCGAGGTTAACCCCAGAGTATCACGTTCATCTGCCCTTGCAAGTAAGGCTACAGGCTACCCCATTGCAAAGGTTACAACAAAGATTGCTCTCGGCTATACTCTTGACGAAATCAAAAATGACGTTACAGGCGTAACATACGCTTGTTTTGAGCCGGCAGTTGACTATATGGTTGTTAAGTTCCCCAAGTGGCCCTTCGACAAGTTCGTGTATGCTGACAGAAAGCTTGGCACACAGATGAAGGCAACGGGCGAAGTTATGTCAATCGGCAACTCCTTTGAATCAGCTCTTATGAAAGCCGTAAGAGGTGCAGAGCTTAAAACAGAAACTCTCCGTCATAAGGAAGTTCAGGCAATCGAAGATATTGAAAAGAAGCTTTATGACCTTGACGACCTTCGTATCTTCACTGTTTACGAAGCACTCGTGAGAGGTATTACAGTAGAAAAAATCAACGAAATCACAAGAATTGACAAGTGGTTCCTTAGTAAAATCAAGAACATCGTTGATTATGAAAAGGAGATTGAAAAAGGTCTTACTCCCGAGCTTTATAAGAAAGGTAAAAACCTTGGCTTTACCGATAAAGCTATCGAGGAAATCTGCGGAAGTAAAGTTCCCGAGCATATTAACTGCGTTTACAAGATGGTTGATACCTGCGCAGGCGAATTTGCGGCAAAGACACCTTACTTCTACTCAACTTATGACACAGACTGTGAAGCACGTGCAGTTACTACCAATAATAAGAAAGTAATAGTTCTCGGTTCAGGTCCTATAAGAATCGGTCAGGGCATTGAGTTCGACTATTCATCAGTTCACTGTGTATGGGCACTTAAACAGATGGGATACGAAGTTATTATCATTAATAACAACCCCGAAACAGTTTCAACCGACTTTGACACTGCTGACAGACTTTATTTTGAGCCTCTTACTCCAGAGGATGTAATGCACGTTATTGAGGTTGAAAAGCCTGAGGGCGTTGTGGTTGCATTCGGTGGACAGACAGCTATTAAGCTTGTTAAGTTCCTTGATGAAAGCGGTATCAAAATCTTAGGTACTTCTGCAAAGAGTATTGATATGGCAGAAGACAGAGAGCAGTTCGATGCACTTCTTGAAAAGTTCAACATCAGACGTCCCAGCGGTCTTACCGTTATGACACGTGATGAAGCACTTAAAGCTGCGGATGAGCTTGGCTACCCTGTACTTCTTCGTCCCTCTTACGTTATCGGCGGTCAGAATATGACAATCGCTTACAAAGAGGAAGATGCTGTACGCTATATGGACATCATTCTTTCACAGAAGATTGATAACCCCGTACTTGTGGACAAGTATATGATGGGTAAAGAGCTTGAGGTTGACGTAATAAGCGACGGCAAGGAAGTTCTTATCCCGGGTATTATGGAACACGTTGAGCGTGCAGGTGTACACAGCGGTGACTCTATCGCAGTATACCCCCCATTCAGCATTAATGACAAAATGCTTGACAAGATTGTTGACTGTTCAATCAAGCTTGCTCTTTCACTTAAAACACAGGGACTTATAAATATTCAGTACCTTGTTTATAATAATGAGCTTTACGTTATCGAGGTTAACCCCAGAGCATCAAGAACAGTTCCCTACATCAGTAAGGTTACAGGAATTCCTATGGTTGACCTTGCAACCGAAGTTATGCAGGGAAAGAGTCTTCTTTCTCTTGGCTACGGAAGCGGTCTTTACAAGATGCCTCCCTACTATGCGGTTAAGGTTCCCGTATTCTCATTTGAAAAGCTTTCGGGTATCAACTCAATCCTCGGGCCTGAAATGAAATCTACAGGTGAGGTTCTCGGTATCGGTAAAACTCTTAACGAGGCACTTTACAAGGGACTTATGGCTGCAGGCTTCAACCTTGAGAGCAAGGGCGGAGTTTATATCAGCATCGACTCAAAGGATAAGTATGACCTTATCGAGCTTGCAAAGAAACTTTACGATGCAAATCTTGACCTTTATGCAGATGAAAAGAATGCCGTTATTATAGAATCTCTGGGTATTCCTGTTGAAACAGTTGAGGGTGAAAAGATTTACTCACTCCTTGAATCTGATAAGATTGGTTACATCATTCACACCAATTCAGGCAGACCTCAGGAAATTGAGAAGTTTATAAGACTTCATCGCCGTGCACTTCAGTTAAGTATTGCGTGTCTTACATCACTTGACACTGCAAATGCACTTGCAGACATTCTCTTAAGCCGCTTCAATCAGTACAATACAGAGCTTACAGATATTGCAAAGCTCCGCACTGAAAAGATTAATATTCCCTTCATTAAGATGCAGGGTACAGGTGATGACTATATCTTCATCAATAACTTCGAAGGTAAATACACGTTCCCCGAAGCACTCAGCATTGTATTCTCCGACCGTCGCAGAGGTATCGGTGCAGACGGACTTGTTCTTATTGAAAAATCTGATGTTGCAGATGCTAAGATGCGTATATTCAACGCAGACGGCAGTGAAGGAAAAATGGCGGGTAATGCAATACGCTGCGTAGGTAAGTATCTTTGGGATAACGGATATGTGGAGCATCGCCATATCGCAATCGAAACTGCAAGCGGTGTAAGAAAGCTTACTCTTCACCTCTTTGACAGAAAGGTTACAAGTGTAACAGTTCAGATGGGACAGGCAGAATTTACACCTGCAGCAATTCCCGTTGATATGCCCGGTGAAAGAATTGTTAATGAAAAGGTTACTATTGGCGGTAAGGATTATAACATCACTTGCCTTTCAATCGGTAACCCCCACTGTGTTGTTATTTGCAACAACGTATACAACATTGATATTCCCACAATCGGTCCCCGTTTTGAAAACGCACCTATCTTCCCTGAACGTATAAACACTGAATTTGTGAAGATTATTGACAAGAACACAATCAGAATGAGAGTCTGGGAAAGAGGTAACGGTGAAACTCCTGCCTGCGGTACAGGTGCTGTGGCAGCAGCTATCGCAGCAGTTGAAAACGGTTACTGCGAAAAGGATACAGACATTTCTGTAAGAGTCGAAGGCGGCGAGCTTATTGTTCGCTACACCGACGAAGGGGTGTTCCTTACAGGCGATGCAGAAAAGGTATTCGAAGGCGTTTATGAATATTAATGCGGAATGCGGAGTGCGGAGTGAAATTCTCTATGTTACAATGCATATTAATGCATAAATCCAAGTTTTATGCAGGGATTTTCAAAAATTTATGAATTTTTATGCAAAAACACTTGCATAATTATACATTGTATGTTATACTAACATCATTGAAAGAAGAAAAACAAAAAAGGAGTCTTTAAAATGGATAAAAAAGATATCAAAAAAGTAGTTCTCGCCTACTCAGGCGGACTTGACACATCAATCATTATTCCGTGGCTTAAGGAAAACTACAACAACTGCGAAGTTGTTGCAGTTGCAGGTAATGTAGGTCAGAATGACGAGCTTGACGGTCTTGAAGAAAAGGCTCTTAAGACAGGTGCGTCAAAGCTTTACGTGCTTGACCTCACAGATGAGTATGTTGACGATTACATCATCCCCACAATGAAGGCAGGCGCAATTTATGAGGAATATCTTCTCGGTACAAGCCACGCTCGTCCCTGTATTGCAAAGGGTCTTGTTGAAGTAGCAATTAAGGAAAACGCAGACGCTATCTGCCACGGATGCACAGGTAAGGGTAATGACCAGGTTCGTTTTGAGCTTGCTATCAAGCACTTTGCTCCCAAGATGCCCATCATTGCTCCCTGGCGTGAGTGGGATATCAAGTCACGTGATGAGGAAATTGACTATGCAGAAGCACACAATGTCCCTCTTAAGATTAACCGTGAAACAAACTATTCAAAGGATAAGAACCTCTGGCACCTTTCTCACGAAGGTCTTGACCTTGAAGATACAGGTAATGAGCCGCAGTACGAAAAGCCCGGTTTCCTTGAAATGGGCGTATCACCCATTATGGCTCCTGATAAGCCCACTTACATTGAGCTTGAGTTCGATAAGGGTGTTCCCGTATCATATAACGGTGAAAAGATGAGTGCAAAGGAAATCATCCTCAACCTTAACAAGGTTGGCGGTGAAAACGGCATTGGTCTTCTTGACATCGTTGAAAATCGTCTCGTTGGTATGAAGTGCCGTGGTGTATATGAAACACCCGGTGGTGCAATCCTTTACAAGGCACACAGTGTTCTTGAGTCAATCTGTCTTGATAAAATGACTCTTCACGAAAAGCAGAAACTTTCTATCACTTTTGCAGAGCTTGTATACAACGGTCAGTGGTTCACACCTCTTCGTGAAGCTCTCAGTGCATTTGTTGACAAGACACAGGAAAAGGTTACAGGTAAAGTAAGACTTAAGCTTTACAAAGGTAATATGATTAACGCAGGTGTATGGAGTAAGTACAGCCTTTACTCTGAAGAAATCGCTACATTCGGTGAAAGCGATTACAACCAGAAGGATGCTGAAGGCTTCATTAACCTTTACGGTCTTCCGATTGCGGTGCAGGCAATGGTTGATGCACAGAATAAATAAACGGACGTATTAAAACAGCACCGACCGCATAAAGCTTTGTTTTTTTGTAGGATACATAACACAAGAAACCACTTGATTTTATGGTAAAAATTCGTTTTACGAATTTTATCTTATTTCGTATGCTTTATGCTACGAACAAACTTCACCTCTCGCTGTATCCACATACAGCTTCGGGTCCCCCTACGGGGTTCAGTTTGTCCGTTCTGCACTATTTTACTACATCCTTATGCTTTCAATTAAAGCAGCCATAATAACAAGTATTATAAAATGAATGTAGGGGTGGTTTATAAATCGCCCCTACAATTTGCATTTTACGGAGGAATGAAATATGGATAAAATGTGGGCAGGGCGTTTTTCAAAAGCCCTTGATAAAGAAGCAGATGACTTTAATTCATCCATACATTTTGACTGCAAAATGTATAAGCAGGATATAGAAGGCTCAATCGCACATGCAACAATGCTTGCCGAGTGCAATATCATTTCAAAAGATGACAGTGAGCTTATAAAGAAAACTCTTAAGGAAATAAAAGAAGATATCGATAACGGTTCTCTCCCCTTTGACTTTGATGCAGAAGATATACATATGTTTGTTGAGGCGGAGCTTACAAAGCGTATTGGCGATGTTGGTAAGCGTCTCCACACTGCAAGAAGCCGTAATGATCAGGTTGCACTGGATATCCGCCTTTATATGCGTGACGAAGCTAATGAGGTTATCGCACTTATAAGAAAGCTTCTTTGCGCTATACTCAATCAGGCTGAAAAGAATAAGGATGCAATCCTTCCCGGGTACACTCATCTTCAGCGTGCACAACCGATAATGTTTGCACACCATCTTCTTGCCTATGCAATGATGTTTGTCCGTGATATCGGCAGAATCGAGGATGCCGTTAAGAGAATGAACTTCTCCCCCCTTGGCTCCTGTGCCCTTGCCGGCACAACCTATGAAACAGACCGCAATATGGTGGCAGAGCTTCTCGGATTTGACGGAATTACACTTAACAGTATTGACGGAGTGTCTGACCGTGATTTCTGTGTTGAGTTAATGAGTGCGTTCGCTCTTACTATGACACATCTTTCACGTTTTTCAGAGGAAGTAATCCTTTGGTCATCGTGGGAATTCAAGTTTGTTGAGCTTGACGATTCCTACACAACAGGCTCATCAATTATGCCCCAGAAAAAGAATCCTGATATGGCTGAGCTTGTCCGCGGTAAGACAGGCAGAGTATACGGTGATTTAATGGCAATGCTTACAATCCTTAAAGGCATTCCCCTTGCATACAACAAGGATATGCAGGAGGATAAAGAAGCAATTTTTGACAGTTGCGAAACAGTTAAGAAGTGTCTTTCAATTTTCGCACCAATGATTGAAACAATGACCACAAGAAAAGACAAAATGTATGCCGCTGCAGGTGAAGGCTTTATAAATGCAACAGACCTTGCAGACTATCTTGTTAAAAAGGGACAGCCTTTCCGCAGTGCATATAAGACAGTTGGTCAGATTGTAGGAAAATGTGTTCTTGAGGGCAAAACTCTTGAGAGTATGACACTTTCCGAATATAAAGAATTTGATGACCTCTTTGACGAGGATTTGTATGCCGAAATCGACCTTCGCAACTGCGTTGAGAAAAGGATTTCTGCAGGCGGAACATCCGTTAAATCAATAGAAGCGCAGATTGAATATGTAAGAAACTTTCTTAAATAAGTATTCTGACATAAAAAAGAAGCGTGCCGCTTCATCCTTGTCGCACCCTCACAGAAGTGTATACACGGTTTCCTGCGACATAATTTTGCGCAAATTCCTATACGATAAAAAACGGAGTGTAGATTGAGCCGACCCCAAAAGTTAGACCAAAAATCTAACGATTGTGGGGTCGGCTCAAAACTACACTCCATTTTTTAATAATTTATTTCCTCGATCAGTTTTTCTATATCTGGCTGATGTTTTTCAGGAACTTCTGAAAAAACAACCGTATTCCTTACGCGAGCAACATGCATATATGTTTCATTAGCATTCACAATGTAGTTAGCGTAATTTTCATAGTCCGTCTTAATGGCTTCAGTGACGCCGGCTTGGCTTGCTGCCGCCTTATATTTTTTTGCTGTACCTGCAAAAAATGATTTTGCATCACCTGCGTTTTTGAAGATAAGGAAATACACGGTATTATCATCGCCCTTTTTGGCAACGAGAACTCTGTCAAACATATCTTTGTTTTCAAGTTCTTCTTTAACATCAAACAGTTCATAGCCGTTAGTGTGGGTTATTACTATAAAGTCATCAACCGTTATGACAGACTTATTTCCCATTTTGTTTGCTATAATACCGGCAATAACAGCAAGTATTATAACAACTGCGGTAATCGGAATAAGTACCTTCATCATTTTTCGTGTTCTGTCTTTTTCAGCTTTAATGATATCTTCTTCCGTAATTCTTTTCACCATCATTTTCCTGTCCCCCTATTTTTTATTATTTTTTTAATTTTGTTGATTGCGCGCCTAAAAAAATTCTTTATCAACCTAAGAGGAAGTCCTTTTACTGCAATTTTACCATAACGGATAAACTCTTCATCCTCACAGCTTATGTATCTGTCTCCCTGATAAAATCCGGTAAGTACACCGATAATATCTTCCTCTTTAACGCCTTTTTCAAGTGTACTCCGGTTATCACCGCAGATAATATAACCGTTTTTTGTCACCTTTACAATACGGTGCATTGTATAATGTCCCATTTTTCGATAAACGGGAACATCATATTTTTTAAGAGGAAATTTTGGCGTAACCACAACGACCTTGTCCCTGCCCTCAACAAGCATGGGATTCATACTGTCACCTTTGGTAGCAGTAACACATATGCCCTTTTCCGCTAAAACTTTTTCTATATTACTCATCATAATTCAGATCCGAGCAATTTCTCTGCATTTTCCCAGAATATTGCTTCCTTTTCTTTTTTTGTAAGGCGGAGTTTTTCTATTCTTTCCGCCTCCTCTTTAAGTGACACTGCAGGGTAATCTGTTCCGAAAAGAACTTTGTCTGCTCCATGTTCACGAATCATTTTCACCATTTTAGTTGGCTTAACTCTCCACATAGTGCTTGATGTGTCAAACCACACATTTTTTCCTACAAGGAACCTTGCTTCCGTATCCCACACGCTGTAACCGCCCATATGTGCCGCTACAAACTTATGCTCGGGAAATTTTTCAAGCACTCTTGAAAGACGCTCGGGCGAAGAAAATTTAAGATTTTCATCACCAACGTGCAAAACGATTGGATATTCACTTCCTATTTCTTCATACATAAAAAGTGCCTTGTCGTCATCAATATTAAAGCCTTGAAAATCGGGGTGGAATTTGAATCCCCGAAGTCCGTGATTTTTTACTCTCTGAATTTCATACTTTACATTTTCATAATCCGGATGCACCGAGCCAAAGACAATAAATCTGTCATCCCTTAAATCAAAAAGGAAATTGTTGTTGATTTCAACCTGCGTAGGCTTTGTAGGCGTGGAAAATATTACTGCCTTGTAAAATCCGGATTTTTCCATTTCCTCTTTCATATCAGTAAATGTACCCTTGCACTGCCATGGCATACCATAATGCTGTTCAAGGTTTGCAATAGCAAGATGCGCAATTTTGGGATTAAATATGTGTGCATGAAAGTCAATAATTTTTCTCATAAGTATACTTCTTTCTAAAAAAGAGGTTGTAAATTCAGTTTTACAACCTCTTTTCCTGTACCATAGATGTTTTATCAGGGGATTGTTAAGGGTACTCCCTTAACATCAAAATCATCAAAAACGGGGGCGTGTACCTCGTTTTTGATACCTCTCAAGGGCTGGCACGGTAAGTGCCGCGCGAGCGTAAGCCCTTTACTCGAAGCGAAACATTTTCGCAGAAACTTTTCGCTTCGAAAGGTTGGCGTAGCCAACCGTCAACCCGGAGGCCACTGAAGGCTTCTTCCGCCAAGAAGGTGGAAGTGAAGATGCTTCACTGTCTGTCCGCCGTCTTCACCGCAGTTATTTACTATGCGGTAACCGCCATCTGCCACGCCTTCCGCTGCAGCAATCTTTGCCGCAACTGCGAAGATATGTGCAACTATAGCTGAGTTTTCTTCATTAAGTTCATTCGCTGATGCGATGTGTTCTTTGGGAATTATAAGCACGTGTATAGGTGCCTGAGGTTCAATATCACGGAATGCGTAAACCTTGTCATCCTCATATACCTTTGAAGAAGGGATTTCGCCCTTCGCTATTTTACAAAATAAACAATCCATAATTACACTCCTTTGTGCCCATTGTTTGGAGATAGAAAAAATGTGGTCTGAACAAACCTGTCCGAGCTATGGCAAGTTCGAAATGTGAAATTCGAAATTCGAAATGATGGATGATTTTCTCTGAGGAGAAAATCCTTTAATTAAAATGATTATTTTTGCTTCAGCAAAAATTCACCTTCATTCCGCACTTCGCACTTCGAATTCCGCATTTAAAAAGTTTCACTTTAGCAGTCCGGACTTTTTTACATTCTTCTATGGTTTTTATCCGATAAGGCTTTCAACCTTATTAAGTGCTTCTGAAATCTTGTCAGCATCTTTACCGCCGCCCTGTGCACTGTCAGGCTTACCGCCACCGCTGCCGCCTGCGATAGCAGTGATTTCCTTAATAATCTTACCGCAGTGTACGCCAGCCTTTACTGCATCCTGGCTTGCCATTGCAATAAATGAAATTTTGCCGTCATTATTTGATGCGAATACGCAAACTGACATAGGTGTTTTTTCCTTAACGCTGTCGCCCATCTTACGAAGGTCATCAACTGACATACCGTCAAGCTGAACTGCAAGAAGGCTTATATCGCCAATCTTTTTGATATTTGAAAGAGCATCGTTAGCCTTTGCATTTGCAATCTGTGCTGAAACCGCTTCAAGCTTTCTTGAAAGCTCCTTATTTTCTGCTACAACTGCTTCTGCTCTGTGTACAAGCTCTGTTTCTGTAGATTTAAGAGCTGTAGCCGCATTTGTGATAATACTGTTCTTTTCTTCAATATAGCGGAGAACGCCCTCGCCTGTTACAGCCTCGATACGTCTTACGCCTGCTGCAACACCGCTTTCTGAAAGAATCTTGCAAAGACCTGCCTGTGCAGTATTTGTAAGGTGGCAACCACCGCAAAGCTCGATTGAATAACCGCCCATATTTACAACACGAACAGTATCACCGTACTTTTCACCGAAGAGTGCCATTGCACCTGTTGCCTTAGCCTCGTCAATAGACATATTCTTTATATCAATGGGATAAGCTGCAAGAATTGCGGCATTAACCTTGTTTTCAACTTCCTGAAGCTCAGCCTTTGTAACTGCTTCAAAATGGCTGAAGTCAAAACGGAGTCTGTTTTCGTCAACGAAGCTACCTGCCTGCTCAATATGACTTCCGAGAACTTCACGAAGTGCCTTCTGAAGAAGATGTGTTGTAGAGTGATTACGTGCAGTAGCCATTCTCTTAACCTTATCGTAAGTAACCTTAACACTGTCACCCTTTTCGATTGTACCTTCTTCTACTGTTACATGGTGAAGGATTTTACCGTCGCCAAGCTTCTTCGCATCTGTAACGATTGCCTTGAAGCCTTCGCCTGTGATTTCACCGTGGTCACCCATCTGACCGCCACTTTCACCGTAGATAACGGTCTTGTCAAGGATGATTACGCCATCTTCACCGTCTGCAAGTGCTTCTGCAACTGCACCGTCTTTAACGATAACAGTAACACTTGCATCACATTCTGTATTGTCATAACCGATAAATTCGGTTGTGATTTCTTTCCCGAGAGTCTGGTAAATATCTTCACTCCAAGCAGCTTCATCTCCAACTTTTCTGCCCTCTCTTGAACGCTTTTTCTGCTCAAGAAGGAGATTGTTGAAGCCTTCTCTGTCAACACTGAGACCTTTTTCCTGCAAAATTTCTTCTGTAAGGTCAATGGGGAAACCGTAAGTATCATTAAGAACGAATGCATCGTCACCTGAAAGAACCTTGCCGCCATTCTTTTCAAGGTCAGCAATCTTCTCTTCAAGAATTGAAAGACCACGGTCAATAGTCTGTGCGAAGCTGTCTTCCTCACGCTTAATAACTCTCTTGATAAAGTCTTTCTTTTCTTCAAGCTGAGGATATGCACCCTTTGACTCTCTTACAACTGTATCAACGATATCAGAAAGGAATGTTCCCTTAATACCAAGAAGTCTGCCGTGACGTGCCGCACGACGGAGAAGTCTGCGGAGAACGTAACCTCTTCCCTCATTTGAAGGAGATACACCGTCACAGGTCATAAATGTTGTGCTTCTTATGTGGTCAGTGATAACACGCAGAGAAATGTCTGTCTTTTCGCTTTCTCCGTAGTTAACCTTTGCAACCTTGCTGATTTCAAGCATAATGTTACGGATAGTGTCAACCTCGAAAAGGTTATTTACATCCTGCATAATTACAGCCATTCTTTCAAGTCCCATACCTGTATCAATGTTGGGCTTTGCAAGACGGTTGTAGTTTCCGTCCTCGTCCTTGTCAAACTGAGTGAATACAAGGTTCCAGAATTCAACGAATCTGTCACACTCACAGCCTACCTTACAGTCGGGGCTGCCGCAACCGTACTTTTCACCACGGTCGAAATAAAGCTCACTACAGGGACCGCAGGGACCAAGACCGATTTCCCAGAAGTTGTCCTCCTTACCCATTCTTGAAATGTGGCTGGGGTCAACGCCAACTTCCTTTGTCCAGATGTCGATAGCTTCATCGTCATCCTCATAAACAGTGATATATACTCTGTCTTCGGGAAGACCAAGTTCCTTTGTTACAAATTCCCACGCCCAGGCAGTAGCCTCGTGCTTGAAGTAGTCACCGAATGAGAAGTTACCAAGCATTTCAAAGAACGTACCGTGACGTGCAGTAATACCAACACGCTCAATGTCAGGTGTTCTGATACACTTCTGACAGGTTGTAACGCGTGTTCTCGGAGGAATTTCCTTTCCTGTGAAGTACGGCTTAAGAGGTGCCATACCTGCATTTATAAGAAGAAGACTGTTGTCATTCTGGGGTACAAGGGGGAATGACGGAAGTCTTAAATGTCCTTTACTTTCAAAAAATTTAAGGTATCTTTCGCGTATTTCATTAAGTCCTAATTTTTCCATGTGTAAACACTCCTTTACAAATTTATATTATACCTTTTTTTGCCGTTGTTGTCAACTGATTTAACAGGCTTTCACAAAGAAAAAGGAATCTGTTTTCACAGATTCCCCACAATCAAAAACATTTTCCATCTTTACAGTCCCTTGCGCTGCCACCTTTATAGCAAAGCTCATTGGGGCATTGACCGTTTTCTGTAAAGCTTTTCAGATTTTCAAGAGTAGTTTCAGCAATATTTCCAAGTGCCTCCGCAGTCAGAAACGCCTGATGCGATGTTACTATAACGTTTGGCATTGAAATAAGTCGCGCGAGGATGTCGTCCTCAAGAATATGCCCTGAAAAGTCCTCAAAGAAAAGCTCCGATTCTTCCTCGTACACATCAAGGCACGCTGCACCCACCTTACGGGATTTTATCCCCTCTAAAAGTGCCTGTGCATCCACAAGTGCACCACGGGATGTATTTATGATAACAACGCCCTTTTTACATTTTTCAATGGCAGCTTCATCAATAACGTGATAAGTTTCCTCAGTCAGCGGACAGTGAAGGGAAATAACGTCGCTTTCACGAAACATTTCGTCCATAGAAACATATTTTACACCGGACTCTGCAAGGTCCTCTGCAGGGAATTTGTCAAAGGCAAGGACTTTCATCCCGAAGCCTTTACAAATATTAATAAAGCACCGCCCTATCTTACCGGTACCGACTACTCCCACGGTTTTGCCGTAAAGGTCAAATCCTGTGAGATTATTAAGACTGAAATTAAAGTCACGTGTGCGGATATATGCTTTATGAATACGGCGAATAGATGTAAGAAGCAGTGCTATTGCGTGCTCCGCAACGGCATAGGGTGAATATGCAGGCACCCTTAACACGTGGATTTTGCCAAAAGCATACTTCATATCAACGTTATTAAATCCGGCACACCTGAGTGCAATAACCTTAACCCCGAATTCGCACAATCTGTCAATTACACCTGAATCTACAGTATCGTTAACAAATACACAAACAGCGTCAAAACCTTTGGCAAGCTCTGCCGTGTCCAGAGTGAGTTTTGTTTCAAAGTATTTAATCTTTACTCCGTAATTTCCGGAAATTTTGTCAAATGATTCCCTGTCATAGGGTTTTGTATCAAAAAAAGCTAATTTCATAGTATCACCTCTTCTCTATTATAGCCAAACATTACAGTTTTTTCAACTATATGAAATAATTTTTATTTAAGCACAAAAAATAGTAGATTTTCCCTTGTTAATATGATATAATAACTATATCTATGTATAGGAGGTCGTTTCCTTGACTGTTTTTAAAGCTTTTATACTTGGTCTTATTCAGGGAATAAGCGAATTTTTACCGATTTCATCATCGGGACATCTTTCTATTGCAGGCAGACTTATGGGTATGGACCCGGAAAGTTCAAATCTGCTCTCGTTCAACATACTTTTGCACGTTGCAACACTTGTTGCAGTGTTCATCGTTTACTATAAAGATATTTTGGAAATGATTAAGGCATTTTTCGGTATGATAGGTGACCTTTTCACAGGGAAAGGACTCAGGCTTAAGGAATTTTTATACCGCAGACTTGTAGTGATGCTTGTTGCAGCGACAATTCCTGCAGTAATTGCGGCATTATTTCTCGGTGACATTATCGAAAATCCTGCCCTCTGGCAGATTGGTATTTTCCTTATTATAACTGCAATTTTGCTTTTCTTGTCGGAAAAGCTTGGAGGCGGAAATATCGACCTTGAAAAAATGAGCACTAAACGTGCATTTCTTGTAGGGTGTTTTCAGGGACTTGGTACACTTCCCGGAATCAGCAGAAGTGGAAGCACCATCGTTGGCGGACTTTTCTGTAAGCTTAATAAAGAAACTGCAGTAAGATTTTCTTTCCTGCTTTCAATTCCTGCTATTCTCGGTGCACTGGTGCTTGATATAAAAGACATTTTCACATCGGGCAGTCAGACGCTCGCCATTGCCCCTGTTTTAGTTGGTATGATTACAGCCGCTGTGAGCGGATATTTCGCAATCAGATTCTTACTTAAGCTTGTGCAGAAAAGCAAGCTCAGCTATTTTTCATATTACTGCATAGCAGCAGGTATATTTGCGATAATTCTTAATTTTACTGTGTAATAAAAATTTAAGGAAGGTTTTGTTAAAATGAAAAAAGAAGCCCCGAAAAAAACATCGGCTAAGAAAACAAAGACCGACAATTCATTCAGCGGCAGAAGCACAATTTCTACAGACAAAGCAAAGTCACGTTCTAAATCGAATAAAAAGCAAAAAATAGACAAACCATCCTTTATGGATAAAATCCCCAGCGAAGTAAAGTATATTCTGCTTTTATTCCTTTGTCTGGTTCTTATTTGTTCTATTTATTTCAGCAGCTTCGGTTTTCTCGGTAAAGTTGTAAAAGGCTTTGTATCAACGCTTATCGGTTCTGTAAGCTTTGTACTGCCATTATATCTGCTTACCCTTACAATACATCTTCTTGTAAAGAAAACACTTTCTCCACACAAGCACAGATATGTATTTGTAGCGCTTGCATTTATATGCCTCGGAGCAATACACACCCTCGCAAATCAAAGTCTTTATGCTGTAACAGATTCCACCTTCAAGGATTTGATTGATACACATAAGGCGGCAGGCAAAGCATTCTCCTCAGGCGGCTGGGTCGGAGCACTTATAGCTCTCCCCTTAAAGGCTCTCGTGGGAAATGTCGGTTCTTACATAATACTTATATTCCTCACACTTATCTGTTTTGTAACCGCAACCGGCACACAGCCGATAACTAAATTTTTTAAATTCATGGCAGACAAGATTTCGCAGTTTGTCGAAATGGTTAAGGAAGAACGCGAAGCGGTATCAAACAAAGATGATGATTCTACGGGAGATGACGAGATAGACTCCGAAGAAGAAAAACCACGCAAAAAGAAAAAGAAAAGAATACCCGAGCCCGAAGCTGATGAAAAATCTGAAGACGGTCCTGAAGAATCAGATACCGACGATGCTGATTTCAGAATAAATCTGTACGAAGATAAGAAGGAGAAAGAAGCTCCGAAAGAAAAGAAAACTCCCGAAGAAAATGTCGAATTCACAGAGGAAATGCGTAAGTCCGCCATCGAAGCATCGGGAGGAATTGAAGAAGAAAAGGAAGATATTACTCCTATCGCAGTTACCGAGGATGAAATTGACACAGATTATATCGAATATACTTTCCCGCCGGTTGACCTTCTTATGGTTAATAAGAGTTCTTCAGACGGTGACGAAAGGCCGGAAGACCTCAGAACGCAGGCCAAAAAGCTTATCGAAACACTCCGTAGCTTCGGTGTTGAAGCAAAAGTGCTTGAAGTAAGCAAGGGCCCCAGTGTAACAAGATTTGAAATTCAGCCTTCAGTTGGTGTCAAGGTCAGCAAAATCGTTAATCTTGCAGATGATATTGCTCTTAACCTTGCGGCATTCGGTGTGCGAATTGAAGCACCTATACCGGGCAAAGCAGCAGTAGGTATTGAAATCCCCAATGCTAAAACCTCTATGGTTTGTCTTCGTGATGTAATCGACAGTCAGGAGTTCCGTGAGTTTAATTCCAAAACTGCATTTGCTATGGGTAAGGATATTTCCGGTGCAGCTATTGTTTCCGATATATCCAAAATGCCTCACATGCTTATTGCCGGTGCTACCGGTAGCGGTAAGAGTGTGTGCATAAACTCACTTATCACAAGTATTCTCTATAAGGCAGACCCCAATCAGGTGAAGCTTATCCTTATTGACCCGAAGGTTGTTGAACTTGGCGTTTATAACGGTATCCCCCACCTTCTGATTCCTGTTGTAACTGACCCCAGACGTGCCGCAGGGGCACTTAATTGGGCAGTGCAGGAGATGGTTAAACGTTACAGTATGTTTGCAACTGCAAATGTGCGTGATATCAAAGGCTACAACGAATACGCCTCACTGAATAACGAGCGTGAGCTTGAGCAGATTATCATCGTAATAGACGAGCTTGCTGATCTTATGATGGTAGCACCCCACGATGTTGAAGATGCTATCTGCCGCCTTGCTCAGATGGCAAGAGCTGCGGGTATGCACCTTGTAATTGCAACACAACGTCCGTCAGTTGATGTCATCACAGGACTTATTAAAGCTAACGTGCCGAGCCGTATAGCATTCTCGGTATCGAGCCAGATTGACAGCCGTACAATCCTTGATATGGGTGGTGCAGAAAAGCTCCTCGGTAAAGGTGATATGCTCTTTCTGCCTATGGGTGCAAGCAAGCCCAAACGTATACAGGGTGCTTTTGTATCAGACAAAGAAATTGAACGTATTGTGGAATTTGTAAAATCAAGTTCTACCGCACACTACAACGAGGATATTATTGAGCATATTGAAAATGGATCTGAGGATCATCAGTCTTCAGATGACAGCGATGCAGATGACCTTCTCCCCCAGGCTATTGAGATAGTTGTTGAAATAGGACAAGCCAGTGCATCGCTCCTGCAGAGAAAGCTCAAGGTCGGCTACTCAAGAGCAGGCAGGCTTATTGATCAGCTTGAAGAACGCGGAATTATAGGTCCGCACGAGGGTAGTAAGCCCAGAAGAGTTCTTATGAGTAAGAGCGAATATCAGGAAATGATGGTAAATAATTTAGACGAAGAATAAATATTCTGACAGGTAATTATTTTTAAATTTTTAAAACCGGAAGCAGTGACGCGAATACTATAATTCGCGTCACTATTTTTCTCTTGACATTTTGTGTTTTAAGTGATATAGTTATATATATGAATGGGGGTTTTTATATGGATAATTTGCATTATGCAGATGAATTTGCCTCATTCAGCGATGAAAAGTTAGCTGTTCTGTCACAGCAGGGTAATGATAAGGCACTTGATTATCTTATCGACAAGTACCGCGTCTTTGTACGTAACAAATCTCTTTCCTACTATATAATCGGCGCTGATAGGGATGACATAATTCAGGAGGGTATGATTGGTCTGTTCAAGGCAGTAAGGGACTTCAGTTCAGAACGTGGTGTGACTTTCAAGACGTTTGCCGATTTGTGCGTAACTCGGCAGATACTTACAGCGGTTAAGAATGCAAGCAGACAAAAGCACGCACCGCTTAACTATTACGTTTCATTAAACAAACCTGTTTTCGAGGATGAGGAAAGCACATCTTCCCTTGGCGACATTGTCGCAAGCGAAAGTGTTTCCAATCCCGAGCAAATCATTATTGATAAAGAAAATGCTGATATGCTCGGTACAGAAATGAACCGTATATTGTCACAGTTTGAATTGTTAGTTCTTTCGCTCTATATGCAGGGCCATAGCTACGTTACCATAGCCAAGGCAATCGGCAAAGATTCTAAGTCAGTTGACAATGCACTGCAACGCATCAAGAAGAAGTTTGAGAAGATTTCTTCCTGATAAATTTTACGGGTTACCGTAAGGCTAATATTGCTATATGCCCAACAGACGGCAGAGAGCCGTCGGGGGTAAAAAATATTTTTTAGTTAAGATAAGGAGATCGAAAATGTACGAAGACAAGACTTTAGTCTGCAAAGATTGCGGACAGGAATTCGTGTTCACAGCTGGCGAGCAGGAATTCTATGCTGAAAAAGGGTTCCAGAATGAACCTCAGAGATGTAAGGATTGCAGAGCAGCAAAGAAAGCTTCTCTCAGAGAAAACAGAGAAATGTATACTGCTGTTTGTGCTGAATGCGGTGGCGAAGCAAAGGTTCCTTTCGTTCCGAAGGACGACAGACCGGTTTACTGCAGCGAGTGCTTTGCAAAAAATAAGTAATCTCCTTTTAACTAACTAATTCGAGATTATACTAAAACGCGTTGTTGAATATCAACAACGCGTTTTTTGTATTTGAAATTATTTTTGCCTGTTTTCCAAAATAAGATATACAAACGAAAATGCCGCAAGAGCAAACCCTGTCACTGCTACTATAATGCCTGACACAAAATCAAGTTCACTCATAGTTACAACTACGCTTAGATTAAACACCGAGTGACATATAACTACTGTTTTAATGCTCTTTGTCCTGTAATATACAACACCGAGGATAATGCCGATAACCATTGAGAAAATTGACTGAAACAACACTCCGTGTGCTATGCCGAACATAATCCCCTGCAAAGCGATTGCTGACCAAGGTCGCATTACTTTTCCGAGTTCATACATTACAATTCCTCTGAACAATAGCTCTTCAAATATCGGAGCAATCAGTATTACGCAAAGCAAAGCCGTCATAAGCTGCAATGGCGATGTAAGCTCCGGTGTAATTGCGGAAGCTTCGTCAATTGAATTTTTGAGGAGTTCTATATTTTGCGAATAGTGAAAGTATGCCGTGACCATTAGTCTGAGCCCTACTGCAAGGCATATTGCCATAAACTCCATCATTACCGTAGCTTTTCTGCCATTCACCACTTTATAAAGCGGTGCTTTTCTGATATGTCCGATTATAAGATAAATCCAGAAAGTAATTATAACTGCAATAACACTCAAAGCATAAAGATTGTTAACAGTTCCCACTGCTACTTCTGAAAGAGTTGCTCCTGTCGAAAAATTTTTCCACACAACATATATTGTCTCAATAGCGACAGTCACAGCAAAATATATCGCAACATACATAAGAGCCATTAAAATAGCCTTAATTCGTTTCCACAGTTTTTTCATCACTCTCACGCATTTCCACAATAATTTTCTTCGGGCATTTTTCTGCGCAGATTCCGCAACCGATACATTTTTCGTAATCAATTACAGCGTGATTGTCCACAACCGCTATGGCACCTGCAGGACAATTTTTTTCACAGATTTTGCAGCCTATACATCCTACTGTACACTTACCCTTCATAGCAGCGCCTTTGTCACAAGATGCACACTTTACTACATACTTAACATTCTTGGGAACAATTTTAATAACTTTCTTGGGACAAACCTCAGCACACTCACCGCATCCACCGCATTTTTCTTTATCAACAACGGCAATACCGTTTTCCATGCTAATGGCACCTCTTGAGCAAACCTTCATACAACTTCCGTGACCGAGACAACCATATCCACAGTTTTTCTCTCCACCACCCTGAAGTCTGGATACTGCAATACAGTCATCAAGCCCCTCATAGTTATATTTCAAACTCGCACTATCGTTTGTGCCTGCACACATAACAACTGCAACCTTCTCTTCAACGGTTTCAGCGCTGACACCCATAATTTCAGCAATGCGGTCTGACACAGCCTGCCCTCCCGGACTGCAGCAGTTAATCTTTGCCTCACCCTTTGAGATTGCCTCTGCATATCCTCCGCAACCTGCATATCCGCAGCTACCACAGTTAGCACCGGGGAGAACCTCTGCAATGGCCTCCGCTTTTTCATCCTTTTCAACCGCAAACACTTTCGATGCAACCGCAAGAAGTGCTCCAAGCACAAGACCCACTGCACCTATTGCAAGTGTCGGGAATAATATACTATTCAAAAAATCCTGCATAATTCTACCTCCCCTCAGAACTGCATTCCCTGAAAGCCCAGGAATGCCATAGCTATAAGAGATGCACTGATAAGAGCAATCGGGAATCCCTGAAGCGCCTTGGGAATATTTGAATTCTCAAGTCTTTCACGAACTCCTGCAAAAAGCACGATTGCAATAAGGAATCCTATACCACCACTGAATCCGCTGATTATAGACTCTATAAGAGTATAACCCTCACGGCCGGGAAGTACGACAGATGCAGATTCTACATTAAGAAGAGCCACACCGAGTACTGCACAGTTTGTTGTTATAAGAGGAAGATAAATACCAAGCGAGCTGTAAAGCGAGGGTATGGACTTCTGAAGAAACATTTCAACAAACTGAACGAGAGCCGCAATAATAACGATAAATGCAATTGTCTGCATATATTCTATATTAAGCGGAACAAGGATATACGTCTGACAAAGCCAAGTCATTATAGAGGCAAGCGTCATAACAAATGTTACCGCCATACCCATACCTAAAGCTGTGTCAATTTTCTTTGATACACCGAGGAAGGGACATATACCAAGGAACTTTACAAGAACAAAGTTCTGCACAAAAATAGATGTTAAAGCTATTCCTATAAGAGCCGGCATTTATCTCTCCCCCTTTCTGTTTTTTATTACATTAATCAAACCGAGCACAAGACCCAAAGTAAGGAATCCTCCCGGAGGAAGAATCATAATAATTGCAGGCGAAGTAATGCCCAGTGACATTCCCAGAATAGTTCCGTTACCAAGAATTTCACGGATTGCAGAAACAATTGAGAGCGCCACTGTAAATCCAAGGCCCATGCCAACACCGTCAACGGCAGACTTAACTACTCCGTTTTTCGATGCAAAAGCTTCTGCTCTTGCAAGGATTATGCAGTTAACAACTATAAGCGGAATAAATAGTCCAAGAGATGCCGATAGAGCCGGAACATAAGCCTTAAGAATAAGGTCAACCACTGTTACAAAAGTCGCAATAATTACAACGTAAGCAGCAATTCTTATCTTCTGGGGAATGATTTTACGCAGTAGTGAAATAAGAATATTTGATAGCGTAAGCACGAATGTAACTGAAAGACCCATACCAATTCCGTTTGCAAGAGAGGTTGTTACCGCAAGCGTCGGACACATACCCAGAACCTGCACAAAGGTGGGGTTTTCGTAAAGCAGTCCATTTTTAAATGTCTTAAGCATTATTTACTCCCCCCTTCGTATTCTGTCACAACAGCGTAAGCTGCATCTATACCGTCTTTAACAGCCTTGCTGGTAATGGTAGCACCTGTTATAGCCTGAACCTCCGAAGGATTTTCGGTAGGAACTTTTACAACTGATAATTCCGGATTTTTTCCGCTGAATCTCTGTTTGAAATCGACACTGTCAGCCTTTGCTCCAAGACCTGCAGTTTCTGAATGGCTGAGTATCTCGATACCTGCCACGCTATGGTCTGCATTAAAGCCTACCATCATTTCAATATCTCCGCCAAATCCCTTTGTTGTAACTGTTACACAGTATCCGGTTTCTTTGCCATTTTCTGTTGCTACGGATAAATTATCGTAGCCCTCAGCTTTTTTGAATTCTGCACCGGGAATAAGAAGCTGCATAGCATCGTTTGAAGCTTTTGCTGCCGCTTTCAGAATTTCCGGCTCGGTTATTTTATTAACGCCTGCAAGGAGAAGCGCCGCAACTAAGGTAATGGCGCAAAGTATCCCTGAAAGCTTTATTAATTCCTTTTTCATATTACACATCCTTTTTTTCAGAAACTAGCTTTATTACTTGCTTTTTACACTGCCAAAACATTTGGGAACTGTCCATTTATCAAGAAGAGGTGTTACAATATTCATAAGAAGTATTGCATACGTCACGCCTTCGGGATAGCCACCCCAGAAACGGATAATGCAAGTAATCACACCGCAGCCTATTCCAAATATAATCTGACCCAGTGCGGTTGTAGGTGTAGTAACATAATCAGTAGCCATAAACACAGCACCAAGAACTATACCGCCGGAAAGCAATCCGACAACAGGATTTACACCGTTTCCGAAAAGAAGGTACATAACAATTACCGACCCCATAAAGCTGAGAGGAATTCTTGCACTTATGACCTTTCTTATGAGAAGATATACAAAACCGATAAGAAGTGCAAGAGCACAAGTTTCACCAATACATCCGCCTATGGGAGTGCCGTCAGCATATTTTCCAAGGAACTGCTCCATTACTGTCGGCTGAATTCCTGCATATTCTTTTGCAAGAGGAGTTGCACCTGTCACAACGTCTGCAAGCTTATCAAGGATTTCCACTCTGCCTACTGCAAACTTTGTCATTGCCACAGGGAAAGATGCCAGCACAAATGCTCTGCCTACAAGGGCAGGATTCATAAAGTTCTGACCAATACCGCCAAAAAGCTGTTTAACTATTACGATAGCAATAAATGCAGCGATAATAACCACGTAATAAGGTACTGTAGAAGGCATTACAAAAGCAAGGAGCATACCGGTTACGACTGCACTGTAATCCTTAACTGTACATTTTTTCTTTGCAACAAGTCCATAAAGCCACTCAAATGCAACCGATGCAATAACAGACAAAAGCATCACTATAAATGCTCTTCTGCCAAAATAGATTACACCTGCGAACGCTGCCGGCATAAGTGCGATTATAACGTCAAGCATAACGTCACTTATGGAGTTATTCTCTCTTACATGAGGGGTGGATGATACAGTGTACACAACTTCTTCCGGCACAACCTGTACCTTTTCCTCTTTAACCTCTACAACAGGTGTTTCTGTGGGATTTGTATTGTTATCAGGAGTAGCTGATGCGTTATAATTTTCCATAATCACTGCTTCCCTTCCTTTTCTTTCTGCGCTCTTGCCCTCTGCGCTGCAAGGACATTGTGTTTTGCAACACGGATGCTCTGCACAAGATTTCTCTTTGACGGGCAGCCATAGCTGCAGCAACCGCATTCTATACAAGCTGTTACATTGTATTTTTCACAGCTTTCCATATCGCCCTTGTCGGAAAAGCTCTGAAGATAAAGCGGCATAAGATTCATCGGACAGTGTTCAACACATTTTCCGCATCTGATACACGGATCCTCCGGCGGAATTTCCGCTTCTTTTTCATCAAGAGCAAGTATAGATGAGTTTGCCTTTATTACCGGCATATCAAGTCTGAACTGTGCAACGCCCATCATCGGACCACCGACGATAAGTTTCTTGGCAGGTTTCTTGAATCCGCCAACCGCGTCTATAATATAGCTTACCGGTGTACCGAGACGTACCCTGAAGTTTCCATTCTGTTCAAACGGAGTTCCAGATACTGTAATAATTCTCCTGATAAGAGGAGTTCCATACATGAACTTTCTGCCGATGGCGCTGCAGGTATCTACGTTTATTACTATTGCTCCAACGTCTGCCGGAAGCTTACCAACAGGGACACGGCGCTTGGTCACAGCATAAATAAGCTGTTTTTCACCGCCCTGAGGATATTTCTTCTTAAGTGTGTCTACCTGTATGCCCTCCTGAGCACAAAGCTTTTTCATAACAGCAATTGCATCGGGCTTATTGTCTTCAATTGCAATATGTCCGTTTGATATTCCAAATCTGTAAAGAATTACCTTGAGTCCATGAATAACCTCCTCAGGAGTCTCAAGCATTACTCTGTGGTCACTTGTAAGATAAGGCTCGCATTCAGCACCGTTTACTATGATGGTATCAATTTTACAGGTTTCCGGGGGCATAAGCTTAACGTGTGTGGGGAAAGCCGCACCACCCATACCAACAACGCCAGCTTCGCGAACAAGCTTCGGTATTTCATCAGGCTCCACTGTAGTATAATCTATAGGCTGAACTGACTCGTCCATTTCATCTTTAAAATCATTCTCAATTATAATGGAATCGACTTCGCTGCCGTTGTGAACGGGTCTTTTTTCAATAGCTTTTACAGTTCCCGAAACGCTTGAAAAAATGGGTGCGCTTATAAAGGCATCGCTATCGGCTATTTTTTGCCCCATTTTTACATAGTCACCTACTGCCACACACGGAGTGCATGGTGCACCTATGTGCTGAGAAAGCGGAAACGCAAGCTCTTTCGGCACTTCAAGCTCCGTAATGTTTTTTTGTGAAGTGTATTCTTTATTGTCTTTAGGATGTACTCCACCCTTGAAGGTAAGCTTATTAAACAAACTTCTCTTCTCCCTTCGAGTATTGTATTCGTTTTACGCCCTACTAAGGCATTTTCACTTTATTATAACAAGAATTTAATTCAATTACAAGATATATCTAAAAAAAACAGATGTTTTTATCTTTTTTTCAGATAAAAACACCTATTTTAAGTATTTATTGGCATAATATGAGAGTTTGAGCTGTTTCTCCTTTTCGTACGCTGCTCTAATCGTTCCTACAATATCGGTATTTTCTCCAATTGCAGAAAGCTCTTTTGTAAGGCCGGCAACAAGCTCTTCAACCTCTGCATTACAAGCTTTTTCCACACCGCGTACAATCGGTGTAAAGTGCTTAATGGTATTTGCTCTTGCAGTTGCCGGGTCTTCTTTTTTGTTTCTTCGAAGATTTAAGTAGTAGCTCTTTCCTTCCGCAATAGTAACTTCTGCCTTTGCCGTGTAATTGCTCTGAAGTGCGTAAAGCTTAGTCATATATTTAAGGACTATTTCATCTTTAGTAGGTTTTTCTACCGTTTTTCCGGAAGAATCTTTTGCATTTTCTTCTTTTTTATTATTTGTTGTTTTCTGCATTTCCTCAAAAATCTGCAAGAACACGTCTTCCGCCTTTATTTCTCCCGATTCGATTTTTTCTTTTTCTTCATCGGTCATTTCTCGTATTTCACTGTCAATATAACTATTGATATCTGACACCAGTTCTTCCTGATTTTCATTTCTCCGCTTTGTTATTTCCTCGGAAGTTTCATTTATACCTACAAATATGCTTTGTATGTTTTTCCATTGCCAAAAAGAAAAGGCGGCTGCAGCAATGAGAATAAAAATCAATACTATCAATAAAATTTTCACCCATTTTTTCATTGCTACACCCCCCTTCTAAGTTATTTTTCAAGAAGTTTTATTGCAAGCAGAGCATTCTGCTTTGCCTTTTCCCTCAGTGGCTCAAGGTCTTTCTCCAGTTGTCCTCTGAGCACATCCATTTCTTTTATTGAAGTCTCCAGCATATCACCGAAGATTTCTTCATCAAATTCTTCAAGCTCTACATATTTTTCCTGCTTCATATAATTCATAAAGCCTTTTATTTTTGGATCGTATGCTATTCCAACCATGGGAACATTCATAACAGAAGCAAATATCAGCATGTGAAGTCTCATTCCGCAGGCAATGTCGCATCTGCCTATAACTGCCAGCATTTCTGCAACTGTAAGGTCACGGTCAATCACCCTTGACTGTTCTTTCATTTTTGAAGCTATCCTAAGTGACAACGGAAGGTCGGCACTTTTCTGCATAGGTATTAGCACAGGAATATAACCAAGTTCTGCAACACGGTCCAGAGCTGCAGCCATTTTTTCCTCAAATTCATCGGGAAGATTTTTACAGTTGCGCACTGATACTGCAATGAGCTTATCTCCCCGTTCCGCAGAATATTTGGAAAGAATTTCATCTGCTCTTTCCCTTGGAGCCGGAACGAGATTAAAGGCAGGATCAGCCGTAACCAAAACCTTCGGCTTTGTTATATTACAACGTCCTATTTCCTCAAGTGACACATTCTCTCTCAGGGTTATGAGGTCAACAGTGTTAAGAACCTTCTCTACTTTTTTAAGGTTTTTTTCCTTAAGCGGTCCCAATCCGTTTGCATACGCCATTACCTTGAGTCCCATTTTTTTCGCAAGAGCAATTATAGAAAGATAATACAGAAGACTTTTTGTACTTGTTGCATCCTGAATAAGAGTGCCGCCTCCGCTTATGAGAAGTTTTGCACTGCGAAATTCATTTATTATGGAGAAAAGATTAAATCTTCCGATAGTTTTTATCCCGTAATTTTTCTTAGTAAGCTGTGCATTTCCCGAAAGTGCAGTTATGGTTATGTCGGGATTAACGCTTTTAAGATCGTCAACTATGCTTTTAAGCAGAGCTTCATCACCGCTGTTGCCGAGTCCGTAATAGCCGGAAATTATAACATCAGACACATTGCCACCTACCCTTCCGCCCGCAGGCGATTAGCTTAAACAAGCTCAATTTTAAGGAATGACTTTTTACCTTTTTTTGCAATTATCTTGTTATCTTTAAAACTATCTTTTGTAATAACAAGGTCAATAGATGTAACCTTTTCGTTATCAAGGCTTATACCGCCCTGCTGAACAAGTCTTCTTCCTTCGCCCTTTGAGGGAATCAGACCAGCCTTTAAAAGAAGGTCAAGTACTGCTATACCGTCGCCAACCTCGTCTGCCGTAATCTGAGCAGAAGGCATATTTGCATCATTGCCGATGCCTGCAAAAACAGCCTGCGCTGCCTGCTGGGCTTTTGTTGCTTCTTCTTCACCGTGAACAAGCTTGGTAACCTCAAACGCAAGTATTTCCTTAATTTTGTTAAGCTGACTGCCTTCAAGTTTTTCATACTCACGGATTTCTTCCATAGGAATAAAGGTAAGAAGCTTAAGACACTTACAAACGTCGTTATCGTCAACATTTCTCCAGTACTGATAGAAATCATAAGGAGATGTCTTTTCAGGAGCAAGCCATACAGCACCGTTTGCGGTTTTACCCATTTTCTTACCTTCACTGTTTGTGAGAAGAGTAAATGTCATACCGTAAACCTGCTTTTGATCCTTTCTTCTGCAAAGATCGAGACCGCCGAGAATGTTACTCCACTGGTCATCACCGCCGAGTTCCATCTTACAGTCATACTTACGGTTAAGCATAAGGAAATCGTAGCTCTGCATAAGCATATAGTTAAATTCAAGGAATGAGAGACCCTTTTCAAGTCTCTGCTTAAAGCATTCTGCCTGAAGCATCTGATTAACAGAGAAGCAGGAACCGATATCGCGAATAAATTCAACATAATTAAGGTCAAGAAGCCAGTCGGCATTATTTACCATAATTGCTTTTCCGTCAGAAAAATCAATAACTCTTGAAAGCTGTTCTTTGAATCTTTCACAGTTATAGTCAATTGTTTCCTTAGTCATCATCTGACGCATATCGGTTCTTCCGGAAGGGTCACCTATATGACCGGTACCGCCACCAACAAGAGCAATGGGACGGTGTCCGTAATTCTGCATGTGGCGCATAACTACCATCTGCAAAAAGTGACCTACGTGCAAGCTGTCTGCAGTGGGATCAAAACCGATATAAAAAGTCACCTTCTCTTTTGCGAGAAGTTCTCTGATTTCATCCTCGTGAGTTGTCTGGGCAATAAGCCCTCTTTCCTTTAAGACATCAAAAACATTTTCCATTGTATATCAATCCTTTCAATTGGTCATACATACATTTATAGTATTATACCATTTTCACCTATGTGTTTTCAAGTGTTTTTTGCATTTTTATCTGAAATCCGGAATAAAGCTTTCCTGTGCCGCATCTCCCTCTTGAATATATGCATCTTCTATGCCAATCTGAATACAAAAATCTACTATTTCATCATATTCTTCTGCTGTAAGCTTGCGGCAAAGCTCGGGATAGTTCCTGCACTCTTCCATAGGAGTATACTGACTCATTATGCTGAGACGTACATTTTCTTTATATTTATCAAAAACATATCTTATAACATTTTTTGAGTCTTCCGCACATCCCGGCAGGCACAGATGACGTACTATGACACCTTCCCTGAGAAGTCCGTTACTGTCAAACACAAGCCTTTTCTTTCGCGAATACATTATTTCAAGTGCCTTTTGTGCTACTTGCGGATACTCTTTTGCAAAAGAGTATTTTTCTGCCAGGTCAGGATTCATATATTTAAAATCGACAAGATAAATATCTACAATATCCTTTAAAATATCAAGGGTTGATTCTTTCACATAACCGCTGCTGTTAAGAACTACCGGTATACTGAGGTTTTTTTCCTTCGCCATCAGGATTGCTTCTCTTACGCTGGGAGCATAGTGCTCAGAAGTTACAAGATTTATATTATTTGCGCCCTCTTTCTGGAGCTTCAGGAAAATCTCTGAAAGTTCCGGAACGGTTACCTTTTTTCCTTTTTCTCCTCGACTCAGCTTATAATTCTGGCAATACACGCACCCCAGAGAGCATCCTGCAAAAAATACTGTTCCGGAGCCGTTCTCACCGCTTATACAAGGCTCTTCCCAAAAATGAAGAGCTGCCCTTCCCACCATTACCTCTGACGTTTCTTTGCAAAAGCCTGTTTTATTTTCATTTCTTTTTACAGAACATTCTCTCGGACAAAGTCTGCAAGAATTGTATTCTTCAAACACTCAGTCTCACCTCCTGTAAAACCTCTATAATCAATCAAACGAGGGAGTCTTGCGACGTATAATTTTCACGGTATAAAAAAGAAGCGTACCGCTTCACCCACGTCGCGTCCAAACTTAACTTAAAACCCACAAATATTGCTCGCGATAAAAAACGCAATTTCCTATAAATTAAAAAAGAAGCGTGCCGCTTCACCCACGTCGCGTCCAAACTTAACTTAAAACCCACAAATATTGTTCGCGATAAAAAACGCAATTTCCTATAAATTAAACAAAGGGCTGTAAATTTTTACAGCCCCTCACTATTACGGATATACTATTTTTGCAGACTTTATAAGCTGGTCCTGTAATTTATAAAATCTGTCGTAAATTCTTTTATCAAGTTTCTTTCTGAGGTACTCGTCAGCAGATTTAAATTCCGGTCGGCGTTTGTCAATATCATGGCAATCTGTTCCCAATGCAAACACACTGCCTCTTTTTATAAACTTCACAGCCTTGCCTCTTGTAAAAAAATTATTCAAGTAATCACAATTCATCTGGACAAGCACACCGGCACGCATCATTTCTCTGATTTTTGCCAAGTTGCCTTTGTATTTAAGATACCTGTCAAAATGAGCAAGGATAGGGGTTATACCACGGTTTGTTATATTTATAACACTTTCAACCATAGAGTTTTCCCAAGAAGAAAAGGGCATTTCAATCAGGATGCAATCAGTACCCTTTATACAGAACTCTCCAATTTCTTCCACACGCCACAATTCCTCAAAGAAGAGCACTTCGCTTCCCAGGTACAGTTCAACATTAATTTTACGTTCTTTCAGAGCTTCTGTCAATTTTTTTAAAGAAGCTTCTCTTTTGTCGCTGAACCTGTCAACGGAAGACCTGTATGCATAAAAATGCGGAGTAAGCACTATTTTCTTTACGCCCTGTTCCAACAAGATTTCTATCATTCTGACGGACTGTTCTACACTGTCGCTTCCGTCATCTATGTCCGGTAAAATATGTGTATGAAAATCTATCATTTTTTCACCCGGCTTTTTTATTTTTTCTTGGACGTCTGATTCTGCTTTTTGGAATAACCGTATCCATAACCATAGCCATAACCGCCGTAACCACCATATCCGCCGTAGCCACCATATCCACCGTAGCTGCCGTAGCCTCCGCCATAATAACCGCTTCTGTAGTACTTCATCTTCTTGCCGTAACGGTAATAGCCACGCCTTCCGTAGCGGTATCCGAGCTTAACATCACTAAGTCTGCCGTTGAGGACAAATCCGATAATATTTGCGTCTACAAAAGACAGCTTTCTTATTGCTTCGGAAACTGACTCTTTATCTGTACGCCCCTGACGCACAACGATAAGTACACCATCAACCATTTTTGACATAACAGCAGCATCTGTAACAATGTTTATCGGGGATGTATCCAGGAATATATACTCATATATTTCAGAAAGCTTATTAAGCGTATCCTTCATTACCACTGAGCCAAGAAGCTCTGCAGGGTTAGGAGGCATATCTCCCGAAGGAATAACATCAAGATTTGCATACTCTGAATGAACAATAACCGAATCAAGTGTATTGAGATTTGCAAGAACATTTGAAAGACCTGGTGTTGACTGAATATCTAGAAGATTAGCAACATTCGGCTTTCTGAGGTCACAGTCTATCAAAAGAACCTTCGCACCTGTCTGTGCAAATGAGATTGCAAGGTTGAGGCAATTTGTACTCTTTCCTTCACCTGCAAGAGCACTCGTAACAATTATTTTTTTTGCTCCGTCGTGAGGAATAGCAAATACTATATTTGTTCTCAGTGCTTTATATGCTTCTTTTACGTGAAACGAGCTTTTATCGTTAAGAACCTTTGCACGCTTTACAGCCAAGGGTGAACTTGTACTTAATGAACTGCTTTTCAATACTTTTGCTGACAGCTTTCTCAAGCTTGAAATAATCTTTGCCATTTAAATTCTCCTCCCTCAACCAAAACTATTCCAAAATTTCTTCGTCGGAAGACTCGTCATAGGAAACATAAATTTCCGGAATTGTACCAAGTACCGGGTAAGAAAATCTTGCAACAAGATCATCTGTAGACTTCACGCGAACATCAAAAAGTTCCTTAAGAATAATTACAGTTACACTAAGTACCAAACCCAGAAGAGCACCAAGAATAATGCTGTTTCTTACATTGGGAGATACTGGGTTTGTGTTAATTCTTGCACCGTCAATAATATTCACATCGCTTCGCTCGATAAAGCTGGGAATCTTTTTCGGAACAACTTCTGAAATAGCCTGTGCAATAGCACGCGCCATCTCAGGCTTCGTTGTTCTGACAGAAACTTTTATTATTTCGGTATTTGAAACGGCTTCTGCAGTGAGCATTTTTCTGATTTCACTCTCAGTATATGCCTCACCTGTTTCATACTCAACTCTGTCGGCAACCGCACCGAGTACGTTATTACTCTTAAGCATTTCTATATATGTCGGAACAAGCTGTTGAGACGCCGTGATATCACTTGACAGTGTCTTCGTTTCACCGGTATCCTGGGCAGACTCACTTCTGTTATTAACATACATTGTTATGCTTGACTCATATTTCGGTGTAACAAAATAATAACTCACCGCAAAAAATACCAAGCCGGAAATAAGCGTGATAACAAGGATAAGAACTATTCTGTCAAGCACAATTTCTATCATTCGTTTAATGTCTATCTGTTCAACATCTTTTGTACTGTTCATCTGTAACCCTCCTATAGACATACTACATATATATTATACAATTAAAACATTTTTGTCAATAGCTTAGGGAGATTTTTGGGTATTACAATTCATCTTTTTCATATCCTTCGTCTGTGGAAGTAGCCGCTTCTGTATATGCTTCAACCGCAAGTTTATCGCAAATTTCGTTATACTTGTTTCCTGCATGGCCCTTTACCCAGATAAAGCTTACAGAATGCTTTTCGGTAAGTTCAATAACTTTTTCCCATAAATCGATATTGAGAACAGGCTTTTTGTCTGATTTTTTCCACCCGTTACTGCTCCACGATAAAAGCCATCCTTTATTTATGGCGTCTGTCAGATATTTCGAATCGCTATATAACTCCACCTCACACGGCTCTTTAAGAAGCGAAAGGGCTTCTATCGCCGCCATCAGTTCCATTCGGTTATTGGTTGTTCTGGTAAATCCTCTGCTGATTTCCTTCTGCACGCCGTTATAGATAAGCACCGCCCCGTATCCGCCTTTGCCGGGATTTCCGGTGCAGGCCCCGTCAGTGTATATTTCTACCTTTTTCATAAATTCACCTTGCTTCAAGAAGAAAGGTTGTTACAAATACTGCAACAACCTTTGCTTTAATTAAGTTTTATTATTTAGTCATATCAATAGTCATCTGAGGTTGCATCACAATGCCCTTACCCGGCTTTGCATAAATGCTTTCAACGCTTCCGTCAGCTGCTTTCTTGAGAAGATTTGATGCGGAAGTCTTAAGATTGATAACAGTCTTTGTTCCTATAGCACGGATGCGTCTGTACGCACCTGAGTTCATAACAGCTGTACCGCCGCGCACGATAATGTTGTCAAAATCACAGTCTGTAAATTCAACATTGCCCTTTACACCGTCACCGGTATATACGTTTACATTTCCTTTTACGCCTGCAAACTTAACATTCTGCGCTCTTACAAGAACATTGCCGTTTACTGCTGTATACTCACCATCTTCGTCTATGTACTGCTTGATTATCTTGTCCATAATCTGTGCAAACTCAAGACGTGTCATCGGCTGAAGAGGTCTTAACTCACCAACACCTGCAAGATAACCTGCCGCACATACACTGCTTACTTCCTTAGCAGCCCATGAAGAAACTGTTCCACCATCAGGAAAAGCATTAAGGGCACTGATATCAGCCTTTGGCATATCAAAAATTCTTGAAAGAACTATGAGTGCTTCCTGTCTTGTTATTGTTTTGTTAGGATTAAGTCTTGACTGGTCATCACCCTTGAAAGCTTCCATCGCAACAGCATTACTCATAGCTTCGTAATACCAGCTGCCTTCTTTCACATCAACAAACTTGGAGATGTCCGCTTTTTCTGTAGCGTTCATAGCACGAGACATAATTGTAGCCATCTGAGCTCTTGAAATCGGAGTACCGGGACGAACAGTTCCGTCATCATAACCGGTGATAAGTCCGTTGTCAACTGCTCTCTGAAGTACTGCACCGTCTTCACCTGCAGGCATATCCGGAAAAGCTGCAAAAGCACTTGTCGCCATAGCAAACATAAGCACACCTGCAATCAGAACACACATTATTTTTTTCATTTCTCTTCCTCTTTTCTTTATGTAAAATTTAAACATAACTTTTTTATTTCCCCGCAGTGCCGACAAAACGGACTATTCTAAACCTGCGTATGCAGGTGGGTGATTTGCCCGCTGCTCCTGGGTTTCTCTCTTCTGTGGAGAGCCTACACGCCACAGCAGGACTCAGATCTCCCGTATTAGATGTGTTGGTTAAAATAAATCCGTTATTTGCGCACACCGCAGGGGTAACTTCAGTTATTTTATCACAAGTCGGAATTTAAATCAATCCAAAAACTCAAATTCGTCCTTATTATTTTCCTTGAAAATATTGTACACTTTGTCAAAAATTTCGCCGTCGTCGATTCCTTCGAGCATTTCTTCACCGTCAACCTCAATAAGCTTCATAACAAAAACTTCTCCGTCAATTTCTTCATTGTCGGTAGCGGGAACAAGCAAAAAATATGTATCCCCGTCAAGCTCAACGCTGTCAAGAAACTCGTAATCCTCTTCAACTGTTTCAAAAGTACCTGTCTTGTTTTCGTCCATTTTCATTCTCCTTTGTTTTAAATCATCCGTTTGCATCAAGATAGCCCTGTAAAATTATGACTGCGGCAATTTTATCCACCTTGGTTTTTCTGTTTTTGCCGCTTACACCGCCACTTTCAAGAATTCTGTGAGCTTCGGTACTGGATAGTCTTTCATCCCACATAACGTAGGGGATCCCAAGCATTTCTGAAAGCTCTTTCGCAAATTCCTCCGTGTACTGAGCGCGATGCCCTATCGTTCCGTCCATGTGTTTAGGATAACCTACAACAAGCTTTTCTACGGCATTGTCCTTTGCAACTCTGAAGACCGCTTCAAGCTGCTTTTGTCTGTCTTTTTCGCAAACAGTGTCAAGTGGAGTGGCAAGTATCCCGAACATATCGCTTATGGCCACACCAATCCTTGCTTCACCGTAATCAAGGCCTAAAATCTTCATACAACCCCACCATAATATATATGATGTGATTATTATAACAGACTTATACGCCTTTTGCAAGCATTTCTTCAGATATTATCTGCCATAAGGCTTTCATGTTCCTGTTTTTCTATTTTTGTAACCGATAATTCATACGCGGTACGCACCTCTGTTTCATTTTCCGAAATGCGTTTATTATAGTTTCTCGACTGCAATCTTCCCCATAGCATTACATTACTTCCGACTTCGAGATTTTCAGAATATACAGCGTTTCTTCCCCATGCAATGGCAGGAATGTAGTCCGAACGGTTAAACGCACGGTTCACCGCAACTATAAGGTCCGTAATCTCTCTGCCAAAAGGCGTGCGCCTGTATATCGGAGCCTTGCAGATAAATCCGTTTATGAATATTTCGTTAGGGTTCTCTTTATCCTCCGGCAGAGCACTAGCTACCCCTCTTGCAAAAACCGTCAATATAAGCCTTGTTCCTGAATCGGTATATTTGTTATAGCTTCGCAGTTGACCGCGAACCTTCACAGTTTCGCCGGGCATTATTATGTTTGTTTCCAGTTGTCTTTCCGGAATCGTTATGGGAAGAAGGTCATCATTTTCTGAAAGGCGCGGTACCCGCAGCATAAAAGTATAAAAATTTTCGTCAAGGACACTGTGACTGTAGGCAGGCATAGTTTCTACTTTTCCTGTCAATGTTATCGTGTTATTCTCCAAAGTTTGCAACTCCTTTTCTAATAGCGTTTATAACAGTATATTCACATCCCAGCTTAATTATTCCATTATTTGGAATGAATATCATTACCGTTACAACTATATATTATTATGAAAGGGAGATGTTTATGATTATTATTTCTGCGAGAAAGCTGGCAGTTTTCATGGTGTTTGTACTGCTTGCAGGCATTATCGCGCTTACACACAACAAAGGCACGGAGGTTTTTTCCTCCGAAATGACAAAAAGAATTATTATTGATGCCGGGCATGGATTTCCCGATGGTGGAGCAATCGGGATAAACGGCTCGATAGAAAGCACGCTTAATCTGAAAATAGCTCTTTCGCTAAAGGATGTCCTTTCAAAAAAAGGGTACACTGTTATTATGACCAGGACTGATGAAAACGCACTTTCCGACAAGGGCAAAACACTCTCCGAAAAAAAGCGTAATGATATGGAAAAGCGCCTTGAAATAATGAATACATCCGATGCTGATATGTTTGTAAGCATACATATAAATAAATTCACGGATTCACGGTATAATGGAGCTCAGGTTATTTATTCAGACAATTTTATGCAGTCACAGTCGCTTGCTTCTTTTATACAAAAAGAGCTTTGCTCTCTCCCTGACAACAAGTCAAAACGCAAGGAAAGTAAAGCACAGAAAAATCTTTTCTTACTCAGAAGAGCCGAAATTCCCGCAATTATTGTCGAATGCGGTTTTTCATCGAATTTTGCCGAAGAACAGCTTCTTCTCACAAAAGAATATCAGAAGGAGCTGGCAAAAGCAATCGCAGCCGGCATTGAAAATTATTATATTTCAGAAAAGGAGGATTTCAATGAAAATATTTGTAACAGATAAATACCGTATACTTACATTTTTGCTGATATGCGCAGTAATAGGTCTTTCCTCATATTTTGGGAGTGACATCAGAAAGGAGACCTCCGCAACAGCAAAGAATTTGCCTGTATACTCAGTTGCCCGCAGCGATAACGCTATATCAGTCACCTTTGATTGTGCCTGGGGCAGCAGTGATATGGAAAAAATACTTTCTGTTTTAAAAAAGCACAACTGTCCTTCAACTTTTTTCGTTCTTGGAACATGGGCAAAGGCTAACCCGGATATTATGAAAAAAATAGCATCTGAAGGTCATGAAATAGGAAACCACAGTTATAATCACACATATTATACAACATTGTCTCCGGAAAGGATGATTGAAGATATCGAAAAATGCAATAATGAAATTAAAAGCACCTGCAACGTTATCCCCACGCTTTTTAGAGCACCATCAGGAGATTATAACAATTCTGTCACCGAAACAGTCAGAAAAAGTGGAATGTACTTTATCCAATGGTCAGTTGACTCTCTTGACTGGCGTAATTTAAACTGCGAGCAGATGCTTGAGAGAATTATCCCCAAAACACAAAGCGGCGATATTCTCCTTTTCCATAATGATACCGCCCACACTGCCGAAAGCCTTGATAAAATTTTAACCGAGCTTGAGAAAAAGGGCTTTTCATTTTTAAAGGTCAGCGATTTAATTTATAAGGATAATTATACGATAGACCATACGGGAAGGCAGATTAAGCAGTAAATACAAACGGTCAGGGATTCTCAAAAGAGAATCCCTGACCGTTTGTAAGGCGAACAAAATATTTTCTTTATTCAATGTTATACTATTTCAAATATAATAGCCGGGTTTTCTGTATGAACATCATCAAACACTTCAATAATTCTGTTCATATACTCTTTGAGTTCACTCGGAAGCTCACTAATCCCTTTTACAATTATTTTTGTATCTTCAAAGCTGTAATATCTTAAACAATCCCAGAGAGCTGATAAATTTTCACCATAATAATCAGGAAAATCAAGTTGCTGTTTTAAAACCTTATGTATTTCCCCTAAATATCTGCATTCCGAAAAATCCACTTCAATAATTTCTTGCACCGCTATTCCCTCCTATACAACCTCACAAAAAGTTTGGTAATGATTATATGTTACAAATATGAGTCCATCATTTGAAAATAAAAGTCGTGATTTATTACGATATCCCGAAACATAATTTATATCTGCCTCGTACCATACTCTACCATAGGAATCCGGCAATCTCCCATCTTTATTTGAATACACCCCACCAAAAAGCATACAATCAGGAGCTACCTTATCCAAATTCCCAATTTTCGGATTCCAGACTTTGGCTTTTGCCATCTCGGAAGCAATGTAATAATCAGGTAATGTTTTATAATATTTAACATACCAATCTGCCCCCCTCTCTCCATTATTGGTAGCATTTCCCGCTAAAATAGATTTCATCTTAATAATTTCACATCTACAATTACTATGTAAAGGTGGAGAAGGTTTTGGAGTTTCCTTCATGGCATAAACTTTCCCGTGTTTTTCCTTGCATTCTATGCATGTTCTTAAATCAAGAAACGCATGCCACATTTTCCATTTTTTACTTTCAACCACTAATTTTCTACCTCCATGAAATAAATTTTTCTTGATTTAAAATCATGGATATGCTAAAATACAAATAGGGTTAGGATTTGCTTTTGCATATCCGTGATTAAGTACATTAGAAAACTATTGCCGTAGTTTCCTAGTGTACTTTTTCTTTGCTATCAAAACATTTGTTCGCCTTTTATTTCATTATAGCATACCATTTGACGAAAATCAATACCACTTTTGGTATTTTTTTGCATTTGGCTTTATATAGCTATTTATAGCATTTTTTCTTTTTGTGTCTAATGGTGATTCTCTTGACTGGCGTAACCTTAACTGCGAAGAGATGCTTGAGAGAATTATCCCCAAAACACAAAGCGGCGATATTCTCCTTTTCCATAATGATACCGCCCACACTGCTGAAAGCCTTGATAGGATTTTAACAGAGCTTAAGAAAAAAGGCTTTTCATTTTTGAAGGTCAGCGACCTTATTTATAAGGATAATTATACGATAGACCATACGGGAAAACAGATAAAGAACTAACTAAAACGGTCAGAGAGTCGCTCTCTGACCGTTTTTAAGGCGAACAAATTATTTTACTGAGTTTTATCAGTCATTCGTAAGGCGTTCAAATTCTAATCTGTCTTCCTCACTAAAATCTTCAAATGATGACAGTAATTCAATTTGATGGTCTTCAATCAATTTTTCAATACCTGCCATAAAGAATTCGTCACCGTTTTCTTCTGGATAGTAAGAGAGCAAATTAGTTTCAATATTCAGTTTGCAAAAAACTTTTTGTTTACGAAAATGACCCACGAAATACACATAATTATCTTTTTCGACATAATTATCAACCCTTGTCATAACTTCTTGATTATGCTTGCAATTATGAAGGTTTCCAATAGGCTCATCACCCTCATAACCATGCAGTATTTGATAATTTCCATTGCCAAAAGCTTCCATTGTATCCTTCCAAGCCCCATATTCAAGTCCATCTCCGCAAGCCCCTAAAAACATTGATACTATAACTAATAAAACAACCAGTTTTTTCATATTTCTTTCTCCTTTAATATTTTTTAGAGTAGGTTATCTCTACTCCAACATTGTCCAATAGCTCCAGTTCCGAACTTGCCGTTGCTACATCATTAGCAAACCACAAAAAGCCTTCTTTGAATGAGTCCTCTTTAAACGGGTTTTTAAATTCTGTAAAATCAAAGTCATCGCTCACTTTCACTTCTGCATTCCACTTTCCATCTCTCCCTCTTCTTGTGTCAATATCAATATTAACCTTATGCAACGCAGCTCCCAAATCGCCATTACCAAGAGGAATTTTATATGATTCACCTTTAATTAACAGATGCGGACTTTTGTACTTTTTCGCATATTCTTCAATCTTACTTTTTACAAAGTCGTTTAACCCTTTATCGTTTTTTAATAGATTTGATGCATAGCTTCCTTCATTTGCAACATACTTGTTTCCGCTTCCGCTTGATGCTAATTTAAGTAAGTCGCTTGACAAGTCATATCCCGCCACATCCAAAACCAAACCTCCTGCTTTCCAAGTGGCATCATTTGCAACATTCAGCACGTTATGTATTGGAGTATCCTTTATGGTTCTTTTATAGTATTCTGCAAGCGTATCTACAAATTCTTCAGCCTTTGTTTTCTTGGAATTTATTACTGAATAACTTTCTTTTCTTGCTTCCTTTGCCTTTCTTTCATCAATACCATCCCACAACGACATTTTTGCAAAAGCAGAATATAGCTTTTTCCACTGTTCATCTGTAAATTCAAAATTACTGTTTCCGAAAAGTTTTTGAGCTTTCGTAACTCCGTCTACAAATTTTCTGAAAATATCTGCACCCATTTTTGAAAGCTGTCCCGACACGCCTAATATTTCAGCACATCGCCAGCCAAATACTGCGTTTGGGTCTGAGAGTACCCTGTCACACCTTTGACATCTGTTTTCCATTTTTCAACCTCCATAAATTAAATTTTTCTTGATTTTAATTTACGGATATGCTAAAATGCGAATAGGGTTAGGATTTGCTTTTGGATATCCGTGATTAAGTACATTAGAAAACTATTGCCGTAGTTTCCTAGTGTACTTTTTCTTTGCTATCAAAACATTTGTTCGCCTTTTATTTCATTATAGCATACCCTATGTCGAAAATCAAGTCCACTTTTACCATTTTTTGTATTTGCCTTTATATAACCATTTACAGCACCTTTATTTTTGTATCTAATGGTGATTCTCTCGACTGGCGCAACCTTAACTGCGAAGAGATGCTCGAGCGAATTATCCCCAAAACACAAAGTGGTGATATACTGCTTTTCCACAACGACACCGCCCACACTGCTGAAAGCCTTGATAGAATTTTAACCGAGCTTGAAAAGAAAGGATTTTCATTTTTGAAGGTCAGCGATTTAATTTATAAGGATAACTATACGATAGACCATACGGGACGACAAATAAAGAACTAACTAAAACGGTCAGAGATTGGGTCTCTGACCGTTTTGTTCATTCGGCTTTTTTATTATATAGGAATTTGCGTCAAATTAAGACGCAGGAAACTGTGTTTACACTTCTGTGAGAGTGCGACACGGGTGAAGCGGTACGCTTCTTTTTTACTTTCATCCATTAAATTTATCACTTCGCAATTAAATTTTTCTTCATTTTCAAAAAAACATTCCTTCAGTTTTAGATATTTATTCTTCCGGAATCAAATTAACAAACACTATTTCAGGTCGGTTAAAAATTCGTGGTATTCGTGTACTTTCCCTTGCTAATCCCCGGCTTACAATTAGCTTCTTTTCTTCAAAATCATATATACCGCCAGCCAGCTTTGGAAATAATCCCTGATTTGGAGCATACAAGCCATTCATTATATAGGGAATTCTGAATTGTCCTCCGTGAGCGTGGCCTGTTAAAGCAGCATCAAAAGCATATTCAAAATACTGATTTGCTAACTCAGGACGATGTGCAATAAGCAAATTAAAGCAATCCTTCTCTATATTCGCGCCAACTTGCTTTAGTTGTTCTCCGCAAGTAGTATATGATGGGTCATATTCATTTACTTCAGGGTCATCAATTCCTGAAACAGCGATTATATCCTGTCCGATTTTCAATATGTCAGTATTACCGCGAAGAACGATTACTCCTTTTTCAGAAAGTAAATCAAACATATCATACATTCTATTGCTCCACCATTCGTGATTTCCACTCACATAATACGTTTTGTACCCTTTTGTTATTTTGCCAACAAAAATATTTGCATTTTCATTTTCTGAAACATCATCGAAAATGTCACCACCTAAGAGAACAGCGTCAGGTTGATATTTTTCTATTTCACCGAGGAGCTTAATTTGATTCTTTCCGTAACGGCAAGAGTGTAAATCTGTCACAAATGCCAGCTTTATCTCCCCGGTAATTTTTGAACTTTTTATAGTATATGTAACTGTTTTCAACCTCACATCAAAGGCAGCTATGAATAATACGACAAGCAATATTATACAAATAATGAAAACATACTTCTTTTTCATCCATACACCCCGTTTCATTCTTATTATAGAGTCTGAGATACACAAAATCAAGCCTTTACAAAAATTTCGCATAGGACAAACAACATCAAAATAACCTTTAAAAAAACATTGATTATTTATCTGTTATCTGCTAAAATACATTTGGGTGATTAATGTGAAAAAATTCGCAGGATTTTCCGACAAAGCTGACAAGACACTGCTAATATCAAGTATTCTTGCTGCGATTATCGGCATATTCATAATATACAGTGCAACCTACGCACTTCCCTCTCACGCAAAATTTATTGCGGTGCAATCTCTGGCTCTTATTCTCGGTGTGGCTGCTATGGTCGGCGTTATATTCTTTAATTACAAAAATTTTGAAAAGCTGCGTTTCCTTATTTTCGGATTAGGTATAGCACTGCTCATTCTGGTACTTGTAGTGGGTAAGCTTACTCACGGAACGCAGGGTTGGCTTGTAATCGGGCCAATCACACTTCAACCATCAGAGGTTGCAAAGGTGTGCTTTATACTGACTTTTTCCTCACACGTAGCTAAAAAATACGGAAGCATAAATAAGCCCGGAACGTTGGCACTTCTTTTTGCGCACTTTCTCTGTTATGTCATTCCGGTGCTGTTGCAGCCCGACTTTGGTACTGCGGCAGTATTTGCGGTGATATTTACGTTTATTCTTTTCTTTGCCGGCATCCGTAAAAAGTATATTTTCGGAGTTATTTCCGCAGCGGCAGTAGCATCACCCATAGTATGGTTTTTGCTCAAGGATTATCAGAAAAGCAGAATCCTGACTCTGTTTTCTCCTGAAAAGGACCCCACCGGAGGTGGATATCAGGTGCTTCAGTCTGAGCTTGCCATTGGAAGCGGAATGTTTTCCGGCCGCGGATATCTGAAAGGTCCGCAGACACAGTTCGGATATCTTCCCGAAAAACAGACAGACTTTATTTTCTCTGTCGCGGGTGAAGAATTCGGACTGTTAGGCACAGTTCTTATAACGGTTATTCTGTTTATTATTATATACCGCTGCTTTATCAATGCAAAAAGTTGTTCCCACGATACATACGGAGAGCTTATTTGCATAGGCGTGGGTGCAATGATGTTTTTCCACGTTTTTGAAAATATCGGAATGTGTCTCGGACTTATGCCTATCACAGGCATACCGCTTCCGTTTATAAGCTACGGAGGAAGTAATCTTGTAACAAGCTTTATTGCAATCGGTCTTGTGCAAAGTGTAAAAATGAGGCGAAGAGCTACAAAATTTGATTTTGAAGTTGATATGGACAGTTGAATAGTAATACTCGCATTATAAAACCCCGGTGTACTTTTTATAAGAACACCGGGGTTTCGCGTGTATTATTTTTTAGGCAACAATTCTTCTACGAAAAAGAACGTATATCCGTTTTCTGTAAGAGTTTTGCACATTCTCATAATTTTTTCAGGCTGATCAGGATGATAGTTATAGTAATCGGGGTACGAATACTGCTCGTGAGTAGCTGCACCGATATATTCCTTTCCGATGTATTTTGCCATTTCATCATCGAGGTCTTCTGAAGAGCAGAGGTTAAGGCAAAGTCCGTTAAAGTAGCGTTTGTAGTAAAGGTCGAATTCCTCATCCTTTACTATTTCAAGGTTAAACTTCGTCCTTTCCTCAATTTCCTTCGACAGGTGATTATATCCGCAAAGAGAGCTGTCAATAGCTTTATCTGCCGTACCTCTTGAGAAAAGCATAGTCTCAGGCTTACGGTTATTGAGAAGTCTTGCCGCGTGTCCGTACGGAAGACTTGCAGGATCCCCGTTATATTCTTTTCTGTCGCCGTAGCTTGCATTGCACATTCTTACGCCAAGGTCACAAAGAGCACGGCATCCGTCCTTGCTGATAGATGTCCAGTGAGGATTGAAAGTCTTGGAAAGGGTATTCTCCCCTGCAAATCTCAATACTGCGTTCTTAAAATCTGTATAAAGCTGTTTCATATCCTCGTAATCCATATTTATATGGGGATAATCCGGGAACTCCTGCTTTGCATGGAATGCAATCTTAATCCAGTCGGAAGCCGCTTCCCATTCTGCTTTATAAGCATCTGTCATTTCTGCAAGAGTGAACTCATCATTGCCATAAAAATAGTCTGTTCTGTAAAACACGTTGAGCATTACTTTAAGACCGTACTGATCATGTGCTTCCTTGAGAACTTTCATAAAGTGGTTATCAAACATTGAATCAGGTCTTTCACGGGTAAGATCGCGGAAAACCCAGATAACATCGTCAATATAAAAATATGCTTTTCTTTCCATAAATTTTAACTCCTTTTTTCATTATTCTTTTGCTGCATATACTCAGTTGGAGACATACCAATTTTTTTCTTGAATACTTTTGAGAAATAAAGCGGGTCGCTGTAACCGCACAATTCCGAAAGTTGTGTAATTGAGGTCCTATTGTCATCAATCAGCGACAGTGCGTGCTGAATTCTCAAATGGTTTATATAATCATTAAACCCTACATTAGTTATCTTTTTAAAGAGAAATGACACATATTTTTGAGAATATGAGAAAATTCCCGCAATCTGTTTTAAAGAAATATCAACATCAGTGTAATGCAAGTTTACATATTCAACGATTGCATTTGTAAAACTCTCTGCATTATTGGAAGAAAGAATTTTGTTTTCACCGCCACTTATAAAGGACAGAGTATATAAAAGTACACTTTCCGGAAGTATATTTGCATTAGCAGGATTGATTCTGCGTATTGATTCAAGCCAGAATGCAGTCACATTGTCAAAATCATAAAATACCGGAGTTTTATGATTTATTCCCAGTCTTTCAAAAATTGCCCCGACACAATCTCCTGTAAAGCTTATATACATATACTCAAATTCATCATCTGCATCAATTTCATAAAAACATCCCGGGAAAGCAAAAAATATACTACCTGTAAAAAGCTCAAAATTTCCTGTGTCTGTTTTAAGCAATCCGCTTCCTTTTGTAATAAGATGCACAAGGTGAACAGGGCGAAAAAACGGTTGTTCAAGATTTTTAAAATCTGCTTCATAAACAAAGTTTACTGTTTTGATATTTCCGCTGTATTCTTTGTCGGGCATAAATTTACAAATACTACTGTTCATCGCACCACTCCTTTGCGCCTATTATGACTCATATTTTTTCAAAAATCAAGTGGTTAGGGATTTTTTACATAAAAAAACACGAATTTTTCCATTTCTTTTTTGTAATTTGATGTTATACTTAGGGTATGGACACTGAATGGAGGTATTATTTATGGAAAAGGTAAAACTTGGTGTTGTTGGTCTTCGCAGAGGTTGGGGCGTTGTATATGAAATTCTTAAGGAAAAAGCCGTGCATCTTACAGCTATTTGCGACCACGAAGAAGACAGAGTCAAGTACGTTTCAGAAGAACTTGATAAGATGAATTACGAAGGCTATACAGCATATACAGATTTTGACGAAATGCTCAAATCTGACATTGATGCAGTATTTATTGCAAACTATGCCACCGAGCATGTTCCGCTTGTAAAAAGAGCTCTTGATGCAGGCAAGCATGTTCTCAGCGAAATCCCCTGTGCTGACACTGTTGAAGAAGTAAGAGAGCTCAAGGCAGCTGTTAAGGCTCATCCCGAGCTTAAGTATATGATTGCCGAAAACTGTTGTTACTGGGGATTTATCACAGCCTGGAAAAAGATGTATGAAGACGGTAAGTTCGGTGATGCAATTTATGCAGAATCAGAATATATTCACAGCTGTGACTGGCGTAATGTTAAAGCAAGCAATTATCCGGAGGGGCACTGGAGAGTAACACATCCCTCTATCAAGTATCTTACACATAACCTGGGACCACTCCTTCATATTATGAATGACCGTTGCGTAAGCGTTACATGTATGGATGCTAATTCAGATTATAATCCTTATGTTGACCGCAGAGATCCCGGCATTGCACTTTTCAGGACAGAAAAGGGTGCGATTATCAAAATTATGGTATGTTGTTCAGGTTTTGTAAAGCATGACCATAATTTCCGTATCATCGGTACTAGAGGTTCTATCGAAACAGATAATTATGAGCGTTATGAAAATGCTCACAGCTATGCAAGCTTTTCTGACATTCCCGGAAGTATGGAGGATAAAATTGACATTCCCGTTACTGCAAGTTCATTTGGCGACGGCGGTCTTCACGCAGGTGCAGACAGAAAGATGGTAATGGATTTCATCAACTGTATTATTAACGATACAGAGCCTCCGCTGGGTATTGATTATGCTATTGACATTACCCTTCCCGGAATTATTGCTCACGAATCAGCAGCGCAGGGTAGTATGCCTTTAGAAATCCCTGAAATCTAAACTGATTTTGTAAAACATTATAGCACAAAAAAGAAGTGTAACTGCGTTACACTTCTTTTTTGTGTTCTGCTGCTATTTGTTTCAATACACTTTCTTTGTCCACACCTGCGAGTCTGAGTTTATGAGCAAAAGCAAGTATTTGAGTAAACTTTTCTCCTTCTTTTAATCCCATCTCAATAAGGTCTTTTCCTGTAACGTAATCACGGGACATATATTCTTTGAATACCTCATATCTTTCAAGCAGAAATTTTTCCGTATCTTCAGTTGCACCCTGCGGAATTTTTCCAAGGTTATCAGCCATTGCAAGCTTTATTAAATCGCAGGGCGAAACCGCCTCGTCAAACAGGCGATTTGTCGCCTTTATTCCGGATTTTTGTGCATAGAGCATATTCGGACGCATGTGAAGAGCTGTCATATTAAGAACATAATTTGCAAGTTTCTTATCGTTTGTGACTCTTTTGAGAAACTTTCGCACAAGCTCAAGTCCTTCTGTCTCGTGACCGAAAGCACGTAATATACCGTCTATCTCCTTTGTGGTAGCTGCCTTTCCGTAATCGTGACATAGTGCCGCAAGCATAAACCAAAACGGATTTTCCGAATCATCGCGCATTGTTGCCGCTTCATCTATAACCATCATAGTGTGTTTCCACGCATCGCCTTCTCTGTGATAGTTCTCGTTCTGTCTGATGCCTATCAATGCTTCAAGCTCGCAAAACCACACTCCAAGAGACTCTGTTTTTCGCAGTGTTTCAAAAAAAACTGACGGTTTTTCCGATTTCAGAAGAGCTTTTTTCATTTCTTCAAAAATTCTCTCCGGAGCAAGAGTGCTTAAATCCATACTTTTGCACAGTTCAACTGTTTCGGGAGCTACAGTAAATTTAAACCTTGCCGCAAATTGTGCTCCCCGAAGCACCCTTAACGTATCTTCAACAAATGTACCTGAATTTATGTGGCGAATAACTTTGTCCTTAATATCCTGCCGACCGCCAAAGTGGTCTGTTATTTCACCGGTAAGTACATTTTCCATAATGGAATTAACAGTAAAATCACGTCTGACAGCTGCTTTCTCCGTTCCAAGATACGGGTCAATCTCCACGGAAAAATCGCGGTGACCTCTCCCCGTGCATTCCTCTTTTCTTGGCATAGCTATATCAATACTGTATCCACAAAGATTATATACACCAAAACTTTTTCCCGTTTCGATTCTCGTGCCCAGACTATCGAGCACTTTTTCAAGTGATTCCGGAGAGATGCCGTGTACTTCTATATCAATATCCTTACTGTTTATGCCCATAAGTTTATCTCTGACATATCCTCCGACAAAGTAAACTGAGCCACCAAGCTTTGACGCTTCTTCGGCAATTTTCTTTGCAATTATTATATCGTCTGATGTTTTCAAGCAGCTTTCACCTCTTTTTTATTATATAGGAATTTGCGTCAAATTAAGACGCAGGAAACTGTGTTTACACTTCTGTGAGAGTGCGACACGGGTGAAGCGGCACGCTTCTTTTTTATAAATTCAAATAAGCTTCTGAAGATAATACACTGCTGCCGATTCTACTACTATAGCAAGAGGCACAAGTGTGCGGAACTTGATTTTTGAAGTTTTGTGATTAAATAAAACCATTCCAAAGATTGCTCCCGCCCCACCAAAAAGAAATGCACACGTCAGCAAAGTTATTTCGCTTATACGCCTTGCCTTTTTTCTTGCCAGCAGCTTATCAATCCCGTACACAAACATAACAGTTATATTCCAGATTAAAAGTATAATAGCAACAATTTTCACCATTTTCACCAGCTTAGTCCGTTTTTCACTTAGATATTATACCATATAAAAAAAGATGTGTAAAGAAATTCGATTTCTTTACACATCTTTTTTGGGGGATAGGAAAAAATGATTCAGAACGGACAAGCGGAGCTGTAAATCCCTTTATAAAGGGATTTACAGGTTACCCGAAGGCGTACAAGGGTACGTCGAGAGGTGCATTTTTGCGGTCTGACCTTTTTTTACATCCCCTTTTTCAGCGTGCAGACAGTTCTTGTCTTTATATATATTTTCGCATGCTTCCAATGGCGCTCTTTTCAAGTCTTGACACCTGCGCCTGGCTGATGCCAACCTCATTTGCAACTTCCGTCTGAGTTCTACCGCGAAAAAAACGTAGAGTTATAATAAGCTTCTCACGTTCAGTGAGTTTTTCCATTGCTTCACGAAGGGATATTTTTTCAATCCACGCTTCGTCAAGATTTTTCTTGTCGGACACCTGATCCATTACATACACGGCATCCCCTCCGTCGTGGTACACAGGCTCAAAAAGTGAAATCGGCTCCTGAATGGCATCCAGTGCCATAGTAACGTCTTCCTTGGGAGCATCAATAATTTTTGCAATTTCCTCAACACTTGGCTCACTTCCGCGGTCGTTGATTATTTTTTCACGGACACACAGCGCCTTGTATGCAATATCACGAAGCGACCTTGACACCCTCACTGCGTTGTTATCCCGAAGATACCGTCTGATTTCACCGATAATCATCGGTACTGCATAGGTAGAAAACTGCACATCAAGTTCTGTGTTGAAATTATCTATTGACTTTATAAGTCCGATGCAACCCACCTGAAAAAGGTCATCCACATTTTCACCACGGTTATTGAATCTGCCGATTACACTTAATACAAGTCTTAAATTACCACGGATAAAAGTTTCCCTTGCTTCCTTATCCCCTTGTTTTATTTTTTCAAAAAGTTCTTTTTTCTCCTTTGCAGTAAGTGTTGGAAGTTTCGATGTATTAACGCCGCATATTTCAACTTTATTTATCATATAAAAAGCCTCCCGAAGAAAGATTTCACATTTAATCTTTCCCCGAAAGGCTTTTTATTATGCTTATTATATTAAAGTCTCTTGAGAAGTTCTGCCTGTGCTTCTTCGTAGCCGGGCTTACCAAGAAGGGCAAACATATTTTTCTTATACGCTTCAACACCGGGCTGGTCAAAGGGATTTACACCAAGAAGGTATCCACTTACACCGCAAGCCTTTTCAAAGAAGTATATAAGGTTACCGAGGCAGTATTCGTCCATTCTTTCAACACGGAGAACAAGATTGGGAACACTACCGTCAGTGTGTGCAAGAAGTGTGCCGTTAAATGCCTGCTCATTAACAAAGCTTACGCCCTTGCCTGAAAGGAAGTTAAGTCCGTCTACGTTGTCACTGTCTTCCTCGATTATTACTTCTTTTCTTGCATTATCAAAGAAAAGAACTGTTTCAAACATTATGCGAAGACCGTCCTGAATATACTGTCCCATAGAATGAAGGTCACTTGAAAAGTCAACAGATGCAGGGAAAATACCCTTGTTATCCTTACCCTCACTCTCACCGAAGAGCTGCTTCCACCACTCTGCAAAGTAGTGTGCCTGAGGTTCATAATTAACCATCATTTCAACTGTCTTACCCTTGCGGTAAAGTGCATTTCTTGCGGCAACATATTTATAACAGTCATTTTCATCCACATTGGGATTTGCGTATTCTTTCATCGCATCGTATGCGCCCTGCATAAGTGCATCAATATCTGCACCGCTTGCTGCTATAGGAAGAAGACCTACTGCCGTCAGTACACTGTAGCGACCACCGACTTCATCGGGAACAACGAATGTTTCGTAGCCTTCCTCGTCTGCAAGGTTTTTAAGTGCACCCTTTGCTTTGTCTGTTGTTGCATAGATTCTTTCCTTTGCGCCTTCAACACCGTATTTTTCAATAAGAAGCTTACGGAATACTCTGAAAGCAATTGCAGGCTCTGTCGTAGTACCGCTTTTTGAAATGATATTTACAGAGAAATCAATATCCTTTACAGTTTCAACAAGGTCTGCAAGATATGTTGAGCTTATGGAGTTACCTGCAAAGAAAATCTGTACTCCGTCTTTTCTTGCGTTATCGTTAAGATTGAAGAAATTGTGGTGCACCATTTCAACAGCCATTCTTGCACCGAGGTAGCTTCCGCCGATACCGATAACGATAAGTGCTTTTGAATTACTCTTGATTTTTTCTGCAGCCTTCTTTATACGTGCATATTCTTCCTTATCATAGTTTTCGGGAAGATTTACCCAACCAAGGAAGTCACTGCCGGCACCTGTTCCGTTATGAAGTGTATTATGTGCAACTTCTATATAAGGCTTAAGAGCATTTATTTCACTTTCTGCGATAAACTTTCCTGCCTTGGAATAATCGAATTTAATCTTTGTCATTATCTTTCCTCCAATTACTTTTCAAATCCATTGGGATTCTTACTTTGCCAGTTCCAAGCATCACGGCACATTTCCTCAATGCCACGCTCTGCCTGCCAGCCAAGCTCTGCTTTAGCTTTTGAAGCATCTGCATAACAGATAGCTACATCACCGGGACGCGGCTCTGCGATAACATAGGGAATATCTTTTCCTGAGGCTTCTGAAAAGGCTTTAATAATTTCAAGAACGCTGTATCCCTGACCTGTACCGAGATTGTAAATATGTACACCGGGTTCTGACTGCTTTTTCTCAACCGCCTTAAGATGACCGAGTGCAAGGTCAACTACGTGGATATAGTCACGTACGCCTGTACCGTCAACAGTGGGATAACAGTCACCGAACACGTTTACTTTCTGAAGTTTTCCAACTGCAACCTGTGCAACATAAGGAAGAAGATTGTTGGGAATACCCTTTGGATCTTCACCGATTTTACCTGAAATATGTGCACCAATGGGGTTAAAGTAACGAAGAAGAACTACGCTCAGGCGAGGTTCCGCAACAACTACGTCACTAAGCACTCTTTCAAGCATAAGCTTTGTTGAACCGTAGGGGTTCGTTGTTGAAAGAGGGAAATCCTCTCTTATCGGAACAGTTTCGGGACTTCCGTAAACTGTTGCAGATGATGAGAACACAATAGAAAATACATTGTGCTTACGCATAGCATCAACAAGATTGAATGTACCAGTCATATTATTATGATAGTATTCAATAGGCATACTTACTGATTCGCCCACTGCTTTAAGACCTGCAAAATGAATTACAGAGTCAAACTCATTTTCGTCAAACACTTTCATAAGTGCGTCTTTATCAAGAAGATCAACCTTGTAAAACTTAAAATCCTTACCTGTAATTTCCCTAACCATATCAAGTGATTTTTCGCATGAGTTACAAAGATTGTCAACAACTGTAATTTCGTGACCTGCGTTAAGAAGCTCAACGCAAGTATGGCTGCCGATGTATCCGGCACCGCCTGTTACTAAAATTTTCATAAATAATCGCCTCATTTCTTATCGTATATTATATATTATATATTCTAATCAGTCAAGAGAATCAATAAGCTTATTAATTATATTTTAACGTTTTTCACATTTTCGACACAAAATTTTCGATTGTTACAAACTCTTTTAAATCTTTTGTAATTTTTCGTTTTACCTTTAATTGGTATAATTTTTTGTAAACCTATTTTTTGGCATAAAAACGGGGGTTGAGTTTTTCACAGGTTTTCTTAAAATTATTGTGAATTTCTGTTAATACTGTGAAAAACTCTTGTTAATAACCGTATTTTCCGCTTTCAAACTGTGAATAACTCAATTTAGCCGCAAAAAGCACTTCATTTTTTATGTAAACCTTTGTTAACATAAAAAAATAATATTTTTGTAATTATATAAACCAAATTACGACATTTTTTTCATTCTTTTTTTACAAAAAAGTGCGTAATATTCACCTTTTGCACATAAACAAATGGGCAAGACAAAATTGTCTTGCCCATTTGCGGTTTTCTTTCGTTTTTTACAAAGACTCAACATCCTGCTGAGTTACAAGCTTAATTCCTGCATCTGTAAGAATTTTTGCCGCTTTTTCGTTATCTTCAACTCTTAAAACAACATATGCGTGCTTTCTTGCAATAGTAATAAACGCATAGAGATATTCAACATTTATTCCCTTGTCGCTTACAAGCTTAAGAACATCTGAAAGACCGCCCGGCACATCGGGAATCTGCACACCGATAACCTTTGTTATTGAAACAACACAATCACTCTTACTAAGAGCTTCTTTTGCTTTTTCAACATCACTCACTATAAGACGAAGAATACCGAATTCCTGAGTATCAGCAACACTGAGTGCACGGATACTTACACCTGCATCTGCGATACTTCTTGTGATTTTTTCAACTGTACCTGCTTTATTCTCTACAAATATTGATAACTGATTAATTGTCATTTTCTTCACTCCTTCTTTTTTTTGAGGTAATAAATCAATATAACTTTCTCTTATCTATTACTCTGACAGCCTTACCTTCGCTTCTTACGATTGACTTAGGCTCAACAATTTTAACAACGGCATAAATACCAATCATTGACTTAAGAGCTTCTGTGATTTCTTTTTCAATCTTTGAAAGCTCATGAATCTTATCAGAGAAGAGATCAGGTGTCATTTCAACCTTAACCTCAATAGAGTCGCTTGTGCCCTGTCTGTCAACAATAATCTGATAGTTACTTGTAAGACCTTTCTTTAAAAGAACCTCTTCAATCTGCGATGGGAATACATTTACGCCCTTGATGATAAGCATATCATCACTTCTGCCCATAGGCTTAGCCATTTTGATAAATGTTCTGCCGCAGGAGCATTTCTTTCTTGAAAGAACACAGATATCCTTTGTACGGTATCTTATCATGGGGAACGCTTCCTTATTGATACAGGTGAATACAAGCTCACCCTTTTCCCCTTCAGGAAGAACTTCTCCTGTTTTGGGATCAATAATTTCTGCAATGAAGTTATCTTCATTAATGTGCATACCTGTCTGTTCGCTACATTCAAACGATACACCGGGTCCGCAGATTTCTGTAAGTCCGTAAATATCGTATGCCTTTATACCAAGACGAGTTTCAATGTCCTTACGCATTTCCTGTGTCCATGCTTCTGCACCGAAGATACCTGCCTTAAGCTTGATTTTATCACGAAGTCCCTGTTCCTCAATACTTTCAGCAAGATACTGAGCGTAAGAAGGTGTACAGCATATAATTGTAGCTTCAAGGTCTGTCATAAACTGAAGCTGACGCTCTGTATTACCTGATGACATCGGTAGTGTAAGACATCCCACCTTATGGCTTCCGCCGTTAAGTCCGGGTCCGCCTGTAAAAAGACCGTAACCGTAACAAACCTGACAAACGTCTTCTTTAGTGCCGCCCGCTGCAACGATTGCTCTCGCACAGCACTCTTCCCACATATCAATATCCTTCTGTGTGTAGAATGCAACTACACGCTTTCCTGTTGTGCCGCTTGTAGACTGAATTCTTACGCACTCTGAAAGGGGCATTGACATAAGTCCGTAGGGATATGCTTCACGAAGGTCGTCCTTTGTAAGGAAAGGAAGTTTATGAAGGTCGTCAACACTTTTAATGTCATCGGGAGTTACTCCCTTTTCATCCATGAGCTTTTTGTAATATGTATTGTTCTTGTAAACGTGTTTAACAGTTTTTACAAGTCGCTCATTCTGAATCGCTCTTATTTCTTCGTAAGAAGCGGTTTCGATGTCTTTCTGATAATAATTTTCCACTTTACCCATCTCTTTTCAAAAATTTTAATAATTATAACCAAGCTCAAACGCTTTTTTGTTGAGCTCAATAAACTTAGGATTAACTGTCTTTTCAATAGTTTCAATCCACTTGTCGTAGCTGATGTCAAAATATTTTGCAAGGCGTGCCATAAGAACGATATTAACCGCCTTTGAGCTGCCTGCTTCGTTTGCAAGGCTGAGAGCATCTATCGCATCAACAAACGCACCCTTTTCCTTGATTTCATCAAGCACGCCAGCAGGATACTGTGCTGCACCAATGATAACAGGCATAGGGTCAATCTGCTGCGTGTTTACGATAATCTTACCGTCTTTCTTAAGGCAGGAGAGCCACCTTGCCGCTTCAATCTTTTCAAATGAAACGATAAAGTCTGCCTCCCCCTCCTCAATAAGGGGTGAATATACCTTTTCGCCATAACGAACGTAGGTAACAACGCTGCCGCCACGCTGGCTCATACCGTGAACTTCGGAAACCTTTACATCGTAACCCTCGTTCACAAGGAGCTTACCGAGAAGCTTACTTGCAAGAAGGCTACCCTGTCCGCCAACGCCGACAATCATAATATTTTTAGTCTGCATTATTCCTGCACCTCGCTTTCGATAGCCTTGAAGGGACAAAGCTGTGTACAAACGTCACAACCTACGCAGAGCGTCTTATCAATCTCTGCCTTGCCGTCGTGCATACTGATTGCAGGACAGCCAAAGCCCATACATTTTTTACAGCTCTTACACTTATCTTTATTAACTGTAAGAGGCTTTTTAGGTTTAACATACTTAAGAAGCACGCAAGGTCTTCTTGAAATAATAACTGAAGGCTCATTTACTGAAAGTTCTTCCTTAACAGCTTCCTCACACTCTTTAAGGTTGTAGGGATCAACCACTCTTACACGGTTGATGCCGACACTTCTGCAAAGAGTTTCAAGGTCAATCTTTGATGCAGGGTCCCCTTTGATGTTGTAGCCGGTTGTGGGATTCTGCTGATGACCTGTCATACCTGTAATTGAGTTATCAAGAATAATAACAGTTGAATTAGAGCCGTTATATGCTATATTGATAAGACCTGTCACACCTGAGTGCATAAAGGTTGAGTCACCTATTACGCAAACACTCTTACCCTCTGTTTCTTCTCCGCCTGCTTTATTAAAGCCGTGAAGGCCTGAAACAGACGCACCCATACAAAGAGTAGAATCAAGTGCAAATAAAGGTGCAACTGCACCGAGAGTGTAACAACCGATATCACCCAGAACGGAAATCTTGTTCTTTGAAAGAACGTAGTACATACCCCTGTGAGGACATCCTGCACACATCATCGGAGGACGCATAGGAATCTGTGTATCAAGAATATACTTTTCATTTTCTTCTCTTTCCATTGCCTTTGCGATTGTTTTCTGTGAGAATTCGCCGATGCAACTGAAAAGCTCCTTACCTGTTACCTTAACACCGATTGTACTGCAGTGAGTTTCTATAATACCGTCAAGTTCCTCAACAACATAAACCTTATCCATTTTCGATGCAAATTCTTTTATTGAATCTACTGGAAGAGGATTAACAAGTCCAAGCTTGTATACGCTTACGCTATCGCCAAGAGCTTCTTTAACGTACTGATAGCAAGCACCTGATGTGATGATACCGATTTTTGAATCGGTGTATTCGATGCGGTTAAAGGGACAATCATCAGCATACTTTGTAAGCTTTGCTGTTCTTTCTTCAACAATGGGGTGACGCTTCTTTGCATTACCTGGCATCATAATATATTTTTCGGGTTTCTTTTCGTAATCTTTAACGCCCTTTTCTGTTCTCTCACCTGTTTCCACTATGCTCTGTGAATGAGCAATTCTTGTGCAGATACGGAGAAGCACGGGGGTGTCAAATTCCTCTGACATATCAAAAGCACGCTTTGCAAATTCGTATGCCTCGCTTGAGTCTGCAGGCTCAACCATAGGAATTTTTGCACCGATTGCATAATGACGGGAATCCTGCTCATTCTGTGAAGAATGCATACCGGGGTCGTCTGCAACGCAAATAACCATACCGCCGTTAACACCCGTATAAGAAAGAGTGAAAAGCGGGTCTGCCGCTACGTTAAGACCAACGTGCTTCATAGCACAGGCACTTCTTGCACCACGAAGTGACGCACCAAAAGCAACCTCGCAAGCTACCTTTTCATTAGGTGCCCATTCGCAGTAAATTTCATCATATTCTGCAGCAAACTCTGTAATTTCGGTACTGGGTGTACCGGGATATGAAGATATCACATTACAGCCTGCCTCGTAAAGGCCACGGGCAATAGCCGCATTACCAATAAGTAATTCTTTCATTTATGTATTCATTCCTTTCAGGATAGTGACCGCAACTATGGATTTACACCTCATCCACCGCAAGCGGTCCCCCTTCCCCTCAAGGGGAAGGCTCTTTATTAGTTTCGTTTAGTTATTAAATCCGTCCATTCAGTGAGATGGAAAAAGATGCAGATTTTTGCTAATGCAAAAATCTTCCTTCATTTCGAATTTCGAACTTCGCATTTCGCATTTATTTTTCGTTACGCAAGTCTAAAATTCTCTTTGCCTTGCCCTGGAATCTTTCAAGGCTCTTGGGAGGAACGGGAGTAATCTTTGCCTGAAGTCCGAGAACGCTCTTTATCTTTTCCTTGATTTCACGTGTAAGTGATTCAAGCTCACCATAGCTTTCAAGAACGCTTGTATCAATAAGCTCTACCTTGATTTCAAGAGTATCCTTGAACTTATCCTCTCTTCTTACAACAAGCTGATAGTGAGGGCTTATTTTATCTATATTTATGAGTACGCTTTCAATCTGTGTGGGGAATACGTTTACGCCCTTGATAATAAGCATATCGTCAGTTCTTCCCTTGGTCTTTGACATTCTGACGTGAGTTCTGCCACACTTACAAGGCTCATAATCAAGAGTAGTAATATCCCTTGTTCTGTAACGAAGAACAGGCATACCCTGCTTTGTAAGGGTTGTAACAATAAGTTCACCCGTTTCACCCTGACCAAGACGCTTGCCTGTGTCGGGGTCAACAATTTCGGGAAGGAAGTGGTCCTCTGCAAAGTGCATACCGTTACGTTCAAAGCAGTCACCGCTTACACCGGGGCCGCCAAGCTCTGTCATACCGTAGTTATCTGATACGTAAATACCGAGGTTTTTTTCTATAGTGTCACGCATTTCAGGGGTACAGGGTTCACTGCCCAAGATACCCAGCTTAAGAGCATAATCACTTAAGGGATATTCACCCTCTTTAACCGCTTCACTAAGGTACAGTGCATAGGACGGCGTTGCAACAAGACCTGTTACCCCAAGGTCACGCATCATCATAAGCTGCTTTTCAGTGTTACCTGATGACATAGGAATAACCGTGGCACCAAGCTTTTCAAGTCCGTAATGAAGACCAAGTGCACCTGTAAAAAGTCCGTAACCGAAAGAAATCTGAATTGTATCCTCGTCAGTTACACCGCCTGCTGCACAAACACGTGCAACGCAGTCACTCCACACATCAATATCCTGCTTTGTATATACGCCAACGGTAGGTTTACCTGTTGTACCGCTTGAAGCATGTACACGGACAATCTCCTTACGGGGAACAGCCATCATTCCGAGAGGATAGTTGTCACGGAATTCGGACTTTTCCGTAAAAGGTATGTATTCAATATCGGAAAGCACCCTGATCTTGCTTCCGTCGCCCACACCTGCTTTATCAAGCTTTTCCTGATAGAATTTTGTATTGTTGTAGCAATACGCAACAATTCTTTTCAGTCTTTCAAGCTGAAGTGCCTCAAGCTCTTTACGGGGCATTGTTTCAATATCTTTCTGAAAAAAATTCATTTTCTAACCTTCTTTACCCATACGGCTTTCCGTATGCAATATATTCGTACGTTACATTATACCACATTATTTTTCATTTTCATAGTGTTTTTTTATATTTTTTCACAAAAAAGAAGCGTGCCGCTTCACCCACGTCGCGTCCAAACTTAACTTAAAACCCACAAATATTGCTCGCGATAAAAAACGCAATTTCCTATACGACAAAAAAGAAAAAGGTTGAAATCATATAATTTCAACCTTTATTCTATGCGATTTTACTTTTTTAACATTTCTGCAAACTTATCTACTATCTTATCAATGATTTCTTTTCCGTGTTCTGCTGACATATCCTTTGCTGATTCAGAGAACCAGTCGTCGGTTTCGGAAAGTCTTTCAAGCTTTACTAAGCCGGGGTAAAGATACTCAAGTCCCGAACATTCATAGATACCTGCGTGGTCACCCGGGGTATCTGCAATCTGATCTGAGAGGAGCACTCTCACCCAATTCCACGGGTTATCTTCGTCGGAAAGATTGTCGTAAAACTCTTTGTTTTCGTTTTTGCCCCACCAGCCGTAGCCTTTCGTCTGGTCAAGATATTCAAAGGTCAGCTTCTTTGCCGCCTTCATACAGGCAAGTGTCATCGGAAGATAGTCCTCTGTCTGATGTGCAATAAGGATATAGATATTTCTGTTTATTCCTGCCATAAAGAGTGACTTCAGAATATCATACATATAAAGTTCAAGTGTGTCGCAGTTTACATTGATTGTATTTGTTTCAGGACCGCCAACAGCGTAGCTTGCAACGCCGTACCATATTGGAGGAAGAACAACACAGTCAACTTTCTTTGCAACTTCGCGGGCAATCCCCATTGCCGTCAGTGTATCTGTACCGTAAGGGCAATGAGTACTGTGATACTCCATTGTTCCCACGGGAAGAATGAAGGGCCAGTGTTCTTTTTTTGCCCTTTCTATTTCCTTAAAATAGCTAAATTCCATATTAACACTGTTACTCATAGTTTTACTCCTTATTTTTAATTACATCTGTAAGTCCGTTTGCAGTCCTCAGGTCACGGATAGTGCAACTGAGTTCATAATCAAGCTGACGAAGTTTCCACCTTAGTGCCGCCTCGTCCCCTACATATTCCATACTGTGTTCCCAACCGAGGATGGAATCTGCCTTTACAATCGGAATTGTAGCAAGAACATTTTCTTTTTCTTTGAGAAGGATTTTCTCTATCTCATCTATAATGCCGTCAAGGACGTTTTTATCTGATTCAAAATTAAGCCGCTGCTTCAAAAGATATACCTCTTTTGTATGTTTTACGGTAATGCAGGTGTTTTTCATAAACTTCGCCATATTGGAAAGCTTAAGGAGTTTTTCGTTATCACTGCCTGTGTTTTCAAGAACGGATATTCCCTTTTCAAAAAGCTTATCCATAGTTTGAAGTTCTGCAATTTCCTCGGGAAGTCTCACCCCCGAAAGAGACGTTCTTTCCCATCCGTAAGGTTCGTAAGGAACATTGTAAATATCCTTGAACATTGCGTGCTCCATTGGCGGTTTTTTTCCCGAATGAACGAGCCACAAAGGATACGCAGGCCCGATTCTGAACCCGCCGTACTGGTCTGAATCTGCAATAGGGTAATTTGCAATAGCTTCATCAAAGCAGTCAAAGGCTTCTTTTGCTTTCTCCTTAAATTCACCAAAATCACGGCAGAGAAGGTCTTTATACACTTCTTCAAGGGGTTTAATTTCCGTGAACGCTGCCCATTTGCTTAAATCGCACACGATAGAAGGATAGAATCCGTAATGTATACATTCCTGAAGGCCGCTTACGCCCCACTCGTTGCGGGCTTGCACAATTCGTTTGAATCTTTCAATCCATCTTCCGGGTGCCGGCTCGTAAGGAATCACACCGAAGTCCCAGGTCTTTCCGCCTGTGTTGGATATTGATGCAATTTTCATATTGCGTTTTTTACAAGCCTTTGCCTCACTCTCAAAATATTCACCGGGACCAATAAACCGAAGCGAATAGTCCGGGATATTTGATACACTGTTTTCATTTTTGAACTTGTGGAACATATCCCACGTTGCAAGAACGGTAAGGTCATCGGGAAGATTTTCTATAAGCCTGATTCTGTCCTCTTCCGGAGCAAATCCCCAGTTATATGTAGAAAAGAGGATTTCTGTATCCTTGCTGTACTTTCTTACAGCGTTAATTATCATCTGTGCAAATTGGGGATAATCCTTGCAGGGCCACCAACCTGATTTATATTTACCCGTGGGAATGTTTTCAACGGTTGGCTCAATACAAGCGGCAGGGTCCTTGCTTACGAAATGGTTTGCCTCACCCTCAAGTATTATCGAACCGATTTTCGGACAAGCACGGAAAAGCTCGCCGTACATTTCGTCATAGTATTCCTGTGCCCCGGGGGCATCGGGATGCATTGCGTGAATCTTATAAAGCTCAACATTTATTCTTATACCGTATTTTTCAGCACGGTCAGCAAGAGAGCGCATATCAATATAGTCACCACGGAGAGTTGTCCAACCATCCTTAAGCCACACGTCAACACTGTCGTAACCGTAGTGTGCCATAAGGGAAAGCGCCTCATCCGTGTAGTCAAACATACCGAGAGGTGACTGTGTCATACGGAAATCAAAAAGTGCTTTTCTTCTGATGCTGCCCTTTTTCATAAAAGGTCCTTTACGGATATTCATAAGGTCTTCCATAAAGAAAAGTCCCTGCATAATGCCACGGGGATCGTAACCCTCAACAGTAATTGCATCATCAGTGGTTGTTATCAAATAACCCATATATCCGTTTGCCTCGCCTATGTTTTGCGAGAGCGACAGCTTTATTGTCTGAAGTCCTTGAGGGGCACAAGGTGCAACCATAGCACCAATACCCATTGATACAAAAAGGTAGTCGGCAAAATCCTTTGCCGCTGTATATATCACAATGTCTTCCTCTTTGGGAACAACAATACATATACCGTTTTTAAATTCAAACTCGTCTGCACCGCAGACCTCGTTATAATCGCGACGGTCCTTTTTATGTACCTGACGGAGCTCTGCACGGAAATCGTAGTTGTTTTCTGTTTTAAGCATATAATCACCTCTTGATTTCATTATAGCACCTGTATTTTCAAATTTGTATAGACAACCCCAACAAAAAGTTGTATAATATTAGCGGTATTTTTTTCTTATTTGGAGGTTTACATTATGGAACATCTGCAGGATATATTTGTTTCAAACCTTAATGCCACAGCAAATAATGGCGGATTTATATCCTTTCCGCCTGAAAGTGCATGGACGTCGGACTGGCATCAATTCAATCAGAACAAATTTTACTGCATCACAAAAGGCAGCTCAGTAATCGAAATTGAGGACACCATATACGAAGCGGGTGCAGGCGACTGGTTTTTCATTCCCGTGCACACTAATCACCGTTTTCGTAAAAATGATGATGAAACCTTTGAGAAATACTGGATGCATTTTGACGTTTATCCAACGGAAACTAATCTGTTTACACTTCTTGACCTTCCCTATTTTATACATATTTCTCCCGATGATGAGGCACTCAGGCTTTGGGATGTTTATTCAAAAGTGAAAGGAACTTCTCTCACTGATATTCTTGAGATGAAAGCTGTTACTCTCCAACTGATTGCACGATACATAAGCCTTGCAGAAAAAAGCCACGTTACAATAAAAAGCCGCAGCGATGACCGACTTGACAATATCCTTCGCTACATAAATGATAATCTTGATAAACTCATATCAAACAGTTCCCTTGCTGACCTTTGTCATCTGCATCCCAATCACTTTATACGTTTTTTCAAGGAAAGGACGGGGCAGACACCTGCCCATTACATAAAATGTCGTAAAATGGACACAGCAAAAAGACTGCTTGAAAATTCTGACCTTAATATTTCCGAAGTGATGGAAAAAGTCGGGTTTGATGATATAAGCTATTTTTCAAAACAGTTTAAGATTTTTTATGCGATGTCACCAAGGGAATATCGTAAATATTACAGGTTTCATCTTAAGCCTGCAGAAGAGCAGTTGTAGCGGCGTGACGCTGTACCCATGTCTCGCACATACAAGGTACAACCATAGTAAATTTACACAAATGCAAAGGGGATGTAAAAAAAGTCCAGACCGCAAAAAGGCGATAAGATATGAATTTAGGCTAGCGGTTACCTGCAAAAACAAGTCAATTTTGTTGAAAAATCTCATTTTATTCGGTTTTTCTTCGTTTTTGAGCCTTTTTGCTAGAAAAAGGTCACCTCTCGACGTACCCTTGTACGCCTTCGGGGTGACCTTTGTCCGTTCTGAAGCATTTTTTCCTATCCCCAATGAAAGGGGGTGTAAAGAAATCGAATTTCTTTACACCCCTTCATTGACTTTGAATTATGCATTATATATTTTTTCAGCCATTTCAATTGCTAAATCCACCATTTTGTACCCTGCATCGGGACAAAGAGTTGCGCTTGTATATGTTGATTCATATACATTTGGAAGAAACATCTCTCTTGTGGGAACATAGCAGTCAATTTTATCCGTGTTTGCCTTTGTTACGAGCATAAGCTTGTCTGACGGTGATTTTTCACGAATCATATCTCCAAACTGGCTGAAGATTTCTCCGCAGAAGCTATATACAAGGCACTCCCCTATTCTTAGCACATGAACGGGAACTTCACGCTCTGTGCTTGCATCATTTATGTAAGAGTTAATATATCCGTTTGCACCGGCATATACCATAATATCACAGTATGGGTCTGCAATAGTCATAGTCCCTGAAGGAGGGTTTTTCTTGAGAGCGAGAACTCTTTCTGTATGCTCTTTCGGCACTTCACGCTTCTTGATAGTAACAGAATCCCACTTAGAGTCAAGTCTTTCATCTTTCAAAGGCTCTGCTTTTTCCATAGTCTTTAATATCTCTTCTGTCAACACTGATGCGATATAATCCGTTTTAAGCACTTCACGAGGATTTACTCCAAAATTAACATGATTGATATTTCCGCAAAATCCGGAATAGAATACTGTTACAAAATCTGTACCGAATTTCTTTTTCATATTGTCTGCAACAAGACCCGAGTAGTCTGCGCTTATCTCGTCAATACTTGAAAGAGTGTCGTGATGGAGCGCAAAGCTTGTCAGAATACCCATCGGATTTCCTTCTTTGTTTTTTACCACAAATACAGGAAGCGACTTATCAGGCTCTGCAACGGGTTTTACTACTTCATCGATATATTCTCCCGGATTAGTACGTACTTCTCCGTTTTTAAGCACATATTCGCGCACGAAATTCACATCTTCCGCTTCTCCGATTGCAAAACTTACCGTAGCTTCTTCAAGACGGTGATACGCACTTATAACAGCATCCGCTGAAAGAAGCTGCACCATTTTGATATAGAACGAATCAAGCTCCTCATTCATAACAGGCTCATTTTCAAGAAGGGGCACTCTGTCCTTGTAATTTCCTAGGTTATCCCGTCCGGGACCGCTTGTATGAGAATGTGTAGCACCTACAATTATTGAGTCCTTGTCAATTTCTGTCTTTTCGTTCACTCTCTCACGCACAAATTCAGCAAGGTTTTTAGGTATTCCAAGGCAGTCAAGGCAGAGCATTGCGACATACTTTCCGTTTGACTCCATAACGGCAGCCTTAGCATAAAGCTTTGTTCTGATTTTACTATTTACCCTTTTACCGAAATATCCAAATATGGTAGTTCCGAAGGGAGGAGTTATTTCTGTTTCATAAAATCCGCAACGCATAATACATTACCTCCAAATCACACGGGGTATTCAATCTGAACTGTCTTACCTTCTTTTGCAGACTCAACAACTGCACGGCATACGCATACTGTACGTGCACCCTCTCTGCCGGTCGTTTTGATTGGAGCGTTTTCTTTGATTGCAGCAATCATAGCCCTATGTTCTTCGTATGTATTGTGGTTTGCGATTGCAACCTTTATTAAATGCTTAACAGTCTTTTCACTGATGCCTTTAACCTGACCGTTTGCAAAAGGTGCACCCTCAATCTCTTCAAGGAAAAGCGTAAGCTCCGGAGTAGTATTATCAACAATGATTGTACCCTTTGTTCCGTAGAGAACAGTTCTCATGGTGTAGTCACGCTTACAGCCGATTGATGTAAATACTTTACCGATTACATTGTTGGGGAATTTAAAGATAGCAATTGTCGTATCATCAATAGGCCAGTCTGTAAGATTTTTGTGATTTGAATATGCAGTTGTTTCTGTGGGGTCACCTGCAATCCACCTGAGAAGGTCAATTGCGTGGCATGCTCCACCAATGATTGGCTGTCTTTCGGGGTCTGTTCTCCAGCCGTCTGTACCTTCAAGTCCCTGATAGTCGTGAGCGTATTCTGATTCAACATAGTAAAGCTCACCGATAACACCGCTTTCAACAAGCTCTTTCGCTTTCATAAAGCCTGGTGCATAACGGCATACCTGACCTACAAGAAGGTGGTTACCTGTTTCGTCTGCAGCTTTTACCATTTCTACACATTCGTCAACGAAAAGTGACATAGGCTTTTCACAAACAACGTGCTTACCATGACGGAGAGAATAAATTGTAGCAGGGGCGTGACCGCGGTCACTTGTTATAACTGCAACAACATCAAAATCTTCTTTTTCAAACATTTCTTCCATATTATCGTAGCAGTTAGCGTTATAGAGCTTATATGTAGCTTTCTTTTCTTCACAATTTTCAATATGATTATCCATAAGAGCTACAATTTCAATTTCTTCTATTCTTTCCATTGAAACAAGATGATTGCGTGAAAATTCACCGCAGCCGATGATTGCGTATTTGATTTTTTCCATACTTAATACTTCCTTTCGCTTCCTGATTCAGGAATAATATTTATTTTCAATATAACATCGTAAACGGCATATAGCAATGCACATTTGTTCGTTTTAGATATATTTTTGTTCACATTAAAAAATATTTGTTTAATTTTTTAATTATCCATTGACACATATCATTTCAGATAATATACTGAACTTAAGGCGGTGAAAATATGATATATGTAAAATCCAGAAGTATGTATCTTGACAAAAGTCTTAAAACTACCCTTCGGGTTAATGACATACAAAACTTTATGACTATCAATATAGACCCCCAGTATGTTGACATTATTGAAATGCACGACTTCTGGGAAATGGTATATATTGAATCGGGGGAAGCTATTGCTATGGCAGATGACGAAAATGTTCCGCTTTTCCCCGGAGACGTTATTTTCCACAAGCCGGGTGAAGTTCATTCCATAAAGTCTGCAAACGGCACAACCGCAAAGGCGTTTTTTATATGTTTTCATACTACAAATAAATCCGCAAAAATTTTCGAATCGCTGAAAATTGCTCTTGAGAATGAGCAAAAGCAACTGATTTACCGTCTTTACGACGAAGCACGGAAAATTTACCTTAACAGAAAAAAATACTACCACAGTGTTATATTTTCCTCAAGTGCTCTTTCCCCCGATGCCCCCACAGGTGCACAGCAACTTTTCAAAAACCATTTGGAAGAGTTTCTGATTTCCGTAATTCAGCTTGTTGAAAAGAGTGCAAATGTAATCACTTATGAATCAAAGGAGGAGCTTGAAGGGCTTATTTATCAGAAAATGCTTGAAAAGATTTCCGCTTCTGTATATTCCTCTATTTCGGTAGAAGATGTTCTTAATGAATTCAACTACGGAAAAACCTATCTTTCACAGCTTTTTAAAAAGCATTGCGGTCTTTCCATTATGCAGTATTACAACTCTCTGAAAATAAAGGAAGCAAAAAAGCTTATTAAAGAAGGTAAGCTTACAATGGCAAAAATCTCCGAAAAGCTTGGCTTTAACAATCAGTATTATTTTTCACGTGTGTTTAAAAAGGTAGAGGGAATAAGCCCAAGTGAATATAAAGAAAAAGTTGCATCAAAATCTTGATGCAACTTTTATTTTTATGAATAAAATTCAATGCGTGCTTTACCCAGATTTTCAATTTCTTCAAGGATCTGCGCTTCGTTTTCCTTTGTTGTGACTACCCAAGGGCAACCGATGTGTCCTAAAATTGCGTCATTATAATCACACTTGGAATAATACTCAACCGCTGAACGGTCGTTTGTTTTTATAAAACAGTTTGTCGTGTTAATGAAAATCTTATGATTTCTACCAATCAGGTACTCAAGAAATTCCATAAAAATTCTTACATCGGGATCCTGCTCAACATACTCAATACGAGTGTCGCCGTAACGCTCAACATACTCTGCATACTGATCCCTTTTTTCAAACAGCCCGCCCCAGTAATATTTCTGCACCTCTTGAGGCTGATTTTCAATGGGAGTCCATTTGGACTTTTCAAATTCGTAATACTGACCTGCACCGAAAACGATATCATCAGTTATAACCTTCTGCCAGTCATCGTGATGATAATAATGGTAGTTCTTGCAGGTAGATTCCCACATATAAATTTTTGCCCCGGTATTTCTCACACAGTCAAAAATATATTTCCAGTCATGGAAAAGCTGTTCGTCCGTTCTGTAATGATTTTCAGAATTTGCAAGAAGCTTGAATTCTTCATCAAGTCCCACGTGGATATACTCGGGAGCATCGAAGATTTCATAAACTTCCTCAATAATGTCCTTGACCATTTTATAGTATTCGGGGGTAGAAATCTTACTTCTGCCGAATTCACCAAGCCAGATGTCGTGTGCCGCAGAAAAGTTAAGCTTTGGAATCATTTTAATGCCAAGTGCTTTAACCCTTTTCACCTCGTCCTTCAATCTGTCGTGTGACCATCCCCCCTCTATCCAGAGTTCTGGATAGCCTGTGTAATTAAGTCCATCAAGAATGTCCAGAACGATAGTGTCGAATTTATATTCAATACATTTATCTACGATGTTGCACCATACATCGTAATCAAATATCATTTCCGGTTGTTTCTTTCCACCCCATGTTGAGCTGAAGTGAATTAGCATCTGAAATTCCTTTTTCATAATATCATTCCTCTTCATTAATTTTCTTCGCAAGTTCAATTGCCTTTTCAACCATTTTATACCCTCCATCGGGGTTAAACTTTGCAGAACCCATCTGCGATTCATAAATTGCAGTGCCGAAGGTTTCCTTTGTGGGGATATAACCTCTTGTTCCGCCGTTTGCAACGGATGCAACCATTGAAAATGCTGACGGCGACTGTTTTTTTACGCTGATACCGAATTCTGCGAAAGGCTCACCACTGAAGGCATAAATCATACATTCACCAAGTCTTATTGCCTGAACAACTGCGGGGAGCTTCTCGGGAGTTTTGGATACTGCTATAATCGAGCTTGCCTCCGCCCTCTTAAATGCGATATTTTCAGAATCTGCAAGATTATCAAAGTTCTTGAGCATTGAATCAAAGGGAATTTCTTCGATAAGTTTTTCAGCTTCCGCAATTTCTTCCGAAGATACATATCTTCGGGGAAGCATCATAACCTCTTTTTCTGATTTAAGAGTGTCCAGCTGCATGGGCTTTGCTTTGTCAAAAAGCTTTATTGCAGCTTCAAAAAGGATTTTACCCATCTGCACATAACGGGGTGTTTTAGTAGCCCCTCTTGTCCAGTCCTTTGCATAAAAATCAAAGTGGTTAAGGTTTCCGCTTGTGCCGCTTATCATAACATTTATGTAGTCCAATCCGAAGTGCTTTTTAAGCTCTTTCGCCATAACTGCCGAATAATCTGCACAATATTCGGGGCAGTTTGCAACACAGTGGTGGCAGGCAAAATTTGTAATTGAGCCTACGGGGTTTCCGCCCTCGTCAAAGAAGAACATTGCAGAAAATTCTTCATCCGCTGTACCGAAAGGTCTTTCTACATCGGGGGACTGTGCATCGGGATTTGTGCGGACACTGCCGTCTTTCATAAGATAGTTACGAAGGAATGTAATTCCTTTAACTTCTGTCTTTGCAAACTTTGCAGTAACGGGAATCATTCTGTGGAAAGCAAGTATTCCGCAGTCTGCAATGGCTTCCTTAAGAAAATCCACATAAACTTCATTCCTCGGAACAGTGCCTTCTTTTGCAGGGAAAATAGGTCCTGCAGTATGGCAATGCATTGCCTGAATGAGGATATTCTTTTCGGGAACACCGATATATTTATTTATTTTCTCAACAGCAGCACCGCATATTTCGTCCGTAAGATAAAGTACATCAACAGCTACAATAACAACCCTTTCGTTGTTTAATTCAAACGCTGCTGCCTTTACCATAAGTCTTTCGTCTTTTACACCGGTAGAATATCTTACATCAAAGCTACCTGGCATATGTCCACCAATAGGGGGTGTTATTTCTTTTTCATAAAATCCTGCAAGCATCATTTTAATACGCCTCTTTTAGTATATCTTTTTCGCAAGTTCAAGTGCTTTATCTACCATCTGATATCCTGCTTCGGGATAGAATTTTGCAGAGCTTAACTGTGCTTCATAAGCTTCTGTACCAAAGGCTTCCTTTGTGGGAATATAGCCTACTATACCTGCATTTGCGACAGATGCTACCATAGAATATTTTGAGGGAGACTGTGTTCTTACACTAACACCGAATTCGCAGAAAGGCTCTGCCGAAAAGGCATAGAACATACACTCGCCCATCTTTATTGCCTGCACAACTACGGGAAGCTCTTTAGGCATTTCTTCGCGCTTTATAAGAGGATTTGCAGTTGCTCTCTTAAATCCGATGTTTTCAGAGCCTGCAAGGTCATCAAAGCCCGTGAGAAGCTTTTCGAAGGGAATTTCCGCTTTAAGTCTTTTAGCTTCCTCAAGGACATCCTTGGGAACTTCTCTTCTCTTAAGCATCATCACTTCTTTTTCTGCAGAAAGTGAATCAAGCGAAACCGCTTTTGCTTTACCGAAAAGCTTTATTGCATTTTCTGCAAGCACTTTACCAATCTGCACATAACGAGGTGTCTTTGTAGCCCCTCTTGTCCAGTCTTTTGCAAAGTGATCAAAATGATTAAGATTTCCCGAGCATCCGCTTAACATAAGACTGATATAATCAATTCCGAAATGCTTTTTAAGTTCTTTTGCCATAACAGCAGAATAGTCCGCACAAAATTCGGGACAGTTTGCTACACAGTGATGACAGGAGAAGTTAGAAATTGAAGCAATCGGATTTTCATTTTCATCAAAGAAGAACATAACTTGAAATTCGTCATCTACAGTTCCGAAAGGTCTTTCAACATCGGGATCCTGTGCCGCGGGATTTGTTCTCACAGCGCCATCCTTCATAAGATAATTGCGAAGGAAGGTAATACCCGGAATATTAGTCTTTGCAATTTTTGCAGTAACGGGAACCATTCTGTGGAAAGCAAGGATACCGCAGTCTGCAATCGCTTCGGAAAGGAATGCAATATACGCCTCATCCTTCTTCACAGTTTCTTCCCTTACATCCCAGATAGGGCCTGCAGTATGGCAATGGGTTGCCTGAATAAGAATATTCTTTTCGGGAACACCGATATAATCATTTATCTTTTTCACTGCAAAGTCGTAAACATCCTGGGGAATATAAACTACATCCACAGAAAGAATTACAACTCTTTCATTATTATACTCAAATGCCGCGCCCTTTACCATAAGGCGTTCATCTTTTACGCCGGTGGAGTATCTTACATCAAAGCTGCCGGGCATATGTCTGCCGATGGCGGGAGTTATTTCCTTTTCATAAAATCCTGCAAGCATCATAATTAAAAATCTCCTTATCAATAAAACTCTTTAACTGCTTTTGCAAGTGTTTCAATTTCTGTAAGAATTGCCTTTTCGTGTTCCTTTGTTGTTCTTACCCATGGAAGTGCAAAATGACCGAGGATATTGTCCTTATACTTCCACTTGCTGTAATATTCAACAGAAGAACGGTCGTTTGTATCAATGAAGATATTTGATGTGATTATGTAGAACTTATAACCTCTCTCCCCGATATATTCAAGGAAGTCCATATACATCTGAACAGTTTCGTCCTGCTCTACACACTCGATTTTTGTGTTGCCGTAGCGTTCAACATACTTCTTGTAAAGGCTACGGTTTTCAAACATTCCGTCCCAGTAATATTTCTGCACCGTTGGTGACTGATCTGCAATTTTTGTCCATTTTTCCTTTTCGAATTCGTAGTAGTGACCTGCCGCGAAAATCATATCATCAGGAATGTGTTTTTCCCAGACATCCATAGTATGCATACAGGTTGACGCCCACATCATAGGTGTGCTTCCAAGCTCTTTTACAACATTTATAAGGAATTTGTAATCGTTAAAAAGGGTATCGCCTGTACGGAAACCAAGCTCCTTCGCTCTGTCGGGGAATTCCTCGTCAAGACCGAGGTGAATGTAATGGGGTGCTTCAAAAACTTCGTAAAGCTCCTCAATAATGTCCTTACAGAATGCACGGTACTCATCAGTTGCACGGATTTTGCGGTAATCCTTAATCCAGTAGTCGTGCATACCGGAGAAGTTTACCTTGGGATAAAGCTTAAGTCCCATATCGCGAAGGCGGTGAACTTCCTCTGTCATTTCTTCTCTTGTCCATGCATCGGGGTCTGCAATTTCAGGATGTGACTTGTACTTCATACCGTCTGAAACATCAAGCACGATTGCATCGTAACCGCACTCCACACACTTGTCAACGATATTGTTCCAAACCTCACGGTCAAAATCAAGTGCCATACCTTTACAACTACCTGAAAATCCCATACTGAGATGTATCAGTGCCATCAATTCCTTTTTCATAACTCAAACTCCTTTTCTGCTGCTTCTAAATATTCATCAAGATCTGCCTGCGCTACCTTTTTTAGGTTCTTGATTTTCCATCTTAAATGGTCGCTGTCGGCAATATATTCCATACTCGGCTCCCAACCGAGGCGGGAATCGTAATCGGTGTAGTTAATTGCTTCTTCCGCATTTTTTATTTCCTCATCTGCAATAGCACGCATTTCTTCAACGATTCTCGGAACATCGCCTGCCTTTGCAGAGTCAATTTCAAGCTTTTTAAGATACCACTTTTTCGCATTGATTGAGCTTATGCACTGACACTTGATGTATTTGCAAAGAAGGATAAGCCTTTCGAGATTTTCATTGGGATTTTCAATGCTTTCAAGGATTTTTATACCCTGACGTGCATATTCCGTTGCTTTTTCCCAAGACATAATTTCCTCGGGGGTAAGCTCGGAGAAAAGGCGGTACTTTAACTGCCACGCTCTTTCTGTTTCATATTTTGGTGTAACATATATATTTCCGAAATGCGCATAAGGCACTACAGGAAGATTAAGGTCAAGCTTGATATTAAGGGGATATGCCGCACCTACGCGAAGAGGACCGCACTGCTCAATACCGTTTGAGGTGTAGCATTCGTTACTGTCACTCATACACTGAAGTGCTTCCTTGATTTTATCTATATCCTTATCGCCGAATTCGTGTGCGATACACATATCAAGAAGCGTTTCGTGGTTTTCGTCCCCTGCACGGAAAATCTCGTTTGAATATTTTGAAATAACAGACGGGAAAAAACCGTAGTGGTGGGACTCCATAATACCTGCAAGACCGTACTCTTTATTAAACTTTATAAGTTCATCATAACGCTTTTTCCAAAGCTGTGCACCGGGCTGATAAGGCATTACACCCATATCCCAGGTAAGACCGCCCGTGTTTGCCATTGCATATACTTTATATCCTTCGGAGTGCGCAAATTTAATATCTGTCACAAATTTCTCTGCAGGACCGGGACAGCTTAATGTGTAATCGGGTGCATAACATTTTGAACCTGCTTTATTTACATAATAACAGTTTTTGTCGTATGTAATAAGGACTGTCGCATCCTTGGGAATCAGCTTTATCCATTCACGGCGGGACTCTTCCCCATGTCTTTGGGCGGTGTATGTCCACACAACAAGTTCTGCATCTTTTCTGTATTTTCTGATTGTGTTCTTAATCATATTAAGATAGAGGGGCATATCATTGCAGGGGTTTTCCGCTGGCAACCGCATTCCGCTTGCATTAAGGGAATAATCTCCGTTACCGCGAGTATCCTTTGTGGGGAATTTAAGGCTTCCTTCCACGAGGATAACGCCCTTGAATCCCGGGCACTGACGGAAAACACTGCCGTAAAGTGAATCGTAATATGCTTCTGCCCCTTCGTCCTCGGGGTGCATTTTCGCACTAAGGTAGCTGTACATATAAACATCAATGCCGTACTTTGACGCTCTGTAAACAAGCTCGTTAAAATCGCAATATCCGCAGGTAGTCATATCAACGCCCTTAACAAAAAGGAGTATCGCATCACGACCATCATGGGCAATTTGTGCAAGATGCTCGTTAGGGTAGTTGTCAATACCATATCCCGAATGTACCATCTGGGGCGAAAAGAGGGGCTTTTTCTTTACTGTACCATATTTAATAAAAGGTGCTTTTCTTACAGTCATACATTTTTCGAGGTAGTAAAGTCCCTGCGCACATCCTCTGGCATCAAAGCCGTAAACCGTAATTCCGTCGGCAGAGGTTTCAATGCGGAAGCCTTTCGTACTGTCGGCATCTGTCATATCAACTGACTCATCTGCAATTTTTAAGTTTATTGCACCTTTAAGGTCTGATTTTCTTGTGATTGCACCGCCGATTTCCATACTTGTCATAAGGTAATCGTTAAAATCCTTTGCGGCAGTTTCTACCACAACATCAGCGTCCTTGCCGATTGCAATAAGGATTCCTTCTTCTATTTCAAATTCATCATTTTCAACTTTAAGAGAAAAATCTCTTAAGTTTTTCTGATGAACCTCTAACATTCTTTCCCTGAACTGATAATTTCTTTCCTTTTTGAGCATACAAAGCACCCCTTGCTATTTTTTACATTGTATAAATTCCCAAATGTAAAGCGTCCGACTCCGTTTCTCTCTTTACATTAAATATACCTCTGCTGTTTTTACTATGCAATACACTTTTATTCATTTATGATATACTTTTGTTCACTAGAATATTTACATTATATCACAAATGCTGCCTTTGGGGTACAACCATTTTGACTATTTCTGTAAACTTTTTTTACTTTCTAAAACAAAGGAGGTGTAAAGAAACCGAGTTTCTTTACACCCCTGTTTATACATCAAATCACACTGCTGTGTGCTGAATTTTAAGTGTTGCCAATGTTGATTTAAGCACTTCTTCCGTTGAAAGGTATGTTGTCTTTTCTCCGTTTATTTCACGCACAAAATCTTCCGTATAATCAAATTCTGCTTCTGTTTTTTCCACTTTGACAGCCTCTTTGTTGCCTTTTTTATAAAGTGTTACGCCATCTGACGAAATGGAGAATGTGATAACTCCCTCTGTTCCCCAGATTTTAAATTCCCAGTAGAACGGAAGTGAATATCCAATCGAATCAGGCGAAGCGTAGGACACATCTGCCATTACACCTGCACCGCTTTCCATAGTAAGCATAAACATACCGCTGTCGTGGAAATGAGGGTGATTATAAGCATATTTATTCCAGCTTCTTGCTGCCATTATATCCTTTACTTCACTGTCTGTAAAGTATCTCAGCAAATCCACACCATGGATACCGATGTCATTAATCGTTCCGCCGTGTTTTCCTTCCTCAAAGTACCATTTTGCACGGGTTTTGTAAGAAAGAGGATGCTGTCCGTCAAAGCTGATATTATTTATTTCACCGATTTCCCCTGCAGTTATAAGTTTTTTTGCGGTAAGCATATTGGGGTGATAACGGAGGTCAAGCATCATAAAAACAGAAAGACCTGTTTCTTTCTGAAGCTTAATTATTTCCTCAACTTCTTCAAGCTTCATACAGAGAGGTTTATCCACAAACACGTGCTTTCCGGCTTTAAGGGCGGCAATCACCATAGGCCCTCTTGCCTTGTAGTAATTACCGATAGCCACCGCATCTATATTTTTATCAGCAAGTAGTTCTTCGTAAGTATTATATGTAAACTCCACACCGTAGTTTTCTTCTGCATATTTCTTATCAGGCTCATATTCCTCCCACGCACCGCATACATTGATATTCTCGTTTTTTCTTGCTTTTCCGAGAAGAGAGTAAATATGCGTGTGACGAAAGCCTGCAAATGCCATATTTATCTTTTTCATAGCTATCACTCCTGAACTTATTCAAAATTTTTATAGTTTAAGAATATCACACGCTGGTCTCAAAGTCAACAAAAGTATATCTACTTTCAGTTCAATATTAAAAGGCTTCAGTAACGGCATAATCGTTACTGAAGCCTTTCTAATTTTGTTTATTAGGGCGAAGAGAAAATGACGCTTTTAACATCCCCGTAGTAAGGGGATTGGAAAAAGCATTCACAATGGACAAACAGAGCTGTGGCTTTGCCACAGGACACCCGAAGCTGTATTGGTATACTGCGAGGGCTCGGTTTGTTCATAGCAAAAAGGCTTCAAAAAAAGAAAACCCGTATATGAATACGGGTTTTCTACAAACAACTATATTATTTTAAGTTTCTGTATAAACTTAACCATTAATACTATTGCCTTTTTGCGGTGTGGATGCTTTTAACATCCCCGCTATTGATGATTAGTCAACAAGCTTGATAATAGCCATGGGAGCATTGTCACCACGACGAACGCCTGTCTTGATAATCTGTGTATAACCGCCGTTACGCTCTGCATACTTGGGAGCGAGTTCGTCGAACACCTTCTTAACTACATCTTCCTTTGTGATGAAGCTAAAAGCCTGTCTCTTTGCATGGAGGTCACCGCGCTTACCGAGAGTAATCATATTCTCTGCAAGGGGGCGAACTTCCTTTGCACGTGTAACAGTTGTTTCGATTTTACCGTTTTACAAAAGAGCAGTTACCATACCGCGGAGCATTGCCATTCTCTGGTCGGTAGGACGACCAAGTTTTCTTGTTCCAGCCATGTTAGGTTTCCTCCTTCAAAACTTCTGATAAATGTAATTAGTCCTCGTCGGGAGCAAATGATAACTTGAGAGATTTAAGCTTATTAGTAACCTCTTCAAGAGACTTGCGTCCAAGGTTTCTTACCTTCATCATTTCTTCTTCCTTACGGAGAGTAAGGTCTTCAACAGTGTTGATACCTGCTCTCTTAAGACAGTTATAGGAACGAACAGAAAGGTCAAGCTCTTCGATAGTCATATCGAGAATCTTTTCTTTCTTTGTTTCTTCCTTTTCAACCATTGTTTCAACATTCATAGCTTCATCTGTAAGCTGGATGAAGAGCATCATGTGATCGTTAATGATCTTAGCTGAAAGGCTGATAGCCTCATCAGCAGTCTTTGTGCCGTTAGTCCATACTTCAACAGTAAGCTTGTCGAAATCTGTATTCTGTCCTACACGGGTGTTTTCCACGTAGTAGTTAACCTTTTCCACAGGTGTGTAAATGGAATCCACGGGAATAAGCCCGATAAGAGGCTGTAAAAGCGCCTTATTCTTTTCAGCAGAAATATAACCTCTGCCCTTATTAATTGTGATTTCCATATAAAGCTTTGCATCTTCGTTCAAAGTTGCAATATGAAGGTCACCGTTTATAATCTCAACATCGCTATCGGCTTTAATATCGCGTGCGCAAAGCTCGCCTGCGCCTTCAGCTTCAATGTAAACAGTCTTGGGACCGTCTGAATAAAGCTTGATAATAACCTGCTTCATGTTAAGAACGATTTCACTTACATCTTCTTTAACACCGGGGATTGTGGAAAATTCATGCTGAACGTTTTCAATCTTGATAGATGAAATTGCTGCACCTTCAAGAGATGAAAGCATCATTCTGCGAAGTGAATTACCAAGGGTTGTACCATATCCGCGCTGAAGCGGAGCTACAGTGTACTTACCGTAAGAACCGTCCTCGCTGAGCTCAACGCGCTCCACACGAGGCTTTTCAAATCTTAAATCAGTCATTATAAAAACCCTCCCACTTTTTTTATTTTTAAGATAAAATACCCGAGGGTATAAGCAGGCATAGCCTGCAGCTTATTACTTGGAGTACAACTCGACGATAAGTGTTTCGTTGATCTCGTATTCGATATCTTCGCGCTTTGCAAGACTAGCTACCTTAACGCTGTTAGAGTTTGCATCAAGTTCAAGCCAAGCGGGAACCTTGTTACCGTCATTTGCTTCAAGTACAGCCTTAATTTTGGGAAGATCCTTGCTCTTATCAGTAAGTGCGATTACATCGCCTTCCTTGATAATATAAGAAGGAATATTTACCTTTTGTCCGTTAACTGTAAAGTGACCATGTCTTACAAGCTGACGTGCTTCTGCACGGCTCATAGCAAAACCTGCTCTGTAGCATACGTTGTCAAGACGGCTTTCGCAGAGGATAAGAAGGTTTTCACCGACAATACCACTCTTCTTGGAAGCCAATTCAAAGTAATGAGCAAACTGGCTCTCAAGAACGCCGTAATATCTCTTAACTTTCTGCTTTTCACGAAGCTGAAGGCCGTATTCAGAAACTTTCTTTCTGCCCTGACCATGCTGTCCGGGAGCGTACTCACGTCTAGTAAGAGCACACTTATTAGTATAACATCTGTCGCCCTTTAAAAAGAGCTTCTGTCCTTCACGGCGGCAAAGTCTGCACACCGCACCTGTATATCTTGCCATATTACTTCTGCACCTCCATCACACTCTTCTTCTTTTGGGCGGACGGCAGCCATTGTGAGG
>JAZQAO010000049.1:0-2140 GCA_045545295.1 Clostridia bacterium | reverse complement strand
ATGGCAGGGGTTTATGTTCCGTTCTGGATGTTTGACTGCGACTGTGATGCGGCAGTAAGCTATAACGCAGAAAGGGTAACTGCATGGAGTGATTCGAATTACAACTACACTAAGACGGATTATTTTAAGCTGTTTCGAAGTGGAAGTATCGGATTTGCAAATATTCCTGTGGATGCATCAAAAAAGGCAGAAGACAGCTATATGGAAGCCGTCGCACCGTTCAACTACGAAGATGCCGTTGAATTTAGCGGAGCTTATCTTTCGGGATACTTAGCCGACAAATATGATGTCAGTGCCGAGGATAGTATCGAAAGAGCAAACGAGAGAGTTAAAAACTCAACTATTGAGGCATTTAATGACACGGCCAACCGCTATACAGTAGTTATCCCCGAAAGCTCAAGAGTAGGCTTTTCAAACGGTAAGATAAGGTACTCTCTCCTTCCTGTATGGATGCTCAACATTAAGTATATGGACAAAATGTATAAGTTCGCAATCAATGGTCAGACCGGAAAAGTAGTTGGCGAATATCCTGTTGACAACAGCAAAAAGTGGAAATACTTTGCGAAAGTGGCAGGAATCGCATATGTGGCGGCAGCGGCTATTGGCTGGATGCTACTGCATTAAGGGGGTGATGATGTATGAAAAAAATATTTTCGTGTATGTTTCTTCTTTTCATCACGATGACTTTGCTCTTGCCGGCTTATGCGGCATTTGAAAATCCGTCAATCGTAGATGAAGCAGGATACTTAATGCAGTCTGAACTTGATGACCTGTCGATGAAGCTTGATAAGGTTCGTGAAAAGTACAACTTTGAAGTGGCGATTTATACGGAAAGTGATATGACATCGGACACCGCAGAAGCAAGTGCTGATGATGTTTATGATTATCAAGGCTACGGTGCAGGCGAAAATGATGACGGCATTATGCTATACATCTGCTCTGATACCCGTGAATATCACTTCACAACCCACGGTAAGGGGCTTGAGTATTTTAATTCCAACGGACTCATATACCTCGAAAGCAAGATTGTGCCGTATCTTGCGGAAAATGATTACTACGAGGCATTCGAGGCTTACATTGAAGCATCAGATGAGCTTCTCCAAAGGGCAAAGGACGGAAAGCCCTACAACGAAAAACATTACAGCACAAAATATCTGGTTGGAGTTATTCTTGTGTGTCTTCTTGCTCCCTTGCTGATTGCATTTGTTATGATGAAAAAGAAGCTCAAGAAAATGAAAACAGCGGTAGAAAACGATTATGCTGCAAATTATGTAAAGCCCGGAAGTATGAGAATTAATACTTCGAGAGATTTATTCTTGTATTCAAGAATAACAAAAACCGAAAAAGCAAAGTCAAGCTCGGGTACACACACCTCATCGTCAGGCAGAACACACGGCGGACGTGGCGGAAGCTTTTAAATCAAAAGATGTTAATTGAAAATAACATATATAATCAACAATAAACTTTAAGGAGGCAAAGATTTATGGGATTAGGAGATTTTTTTAAAAACATTTTTGGCAAAAAGACATGTGCTTTTTGCGGAGGCGAGTGTGGTATGATGAGCCGCACAAAAATTAAGGGTGATGAGTATATCTGCTCAAAATGCGATGATATGTGCTCAAACTTTATCAGAAAAAGCAGATTTACAAAGCCGGAGCTTGAAGGACATATGGAGTATATGAAACGCTCTGACAGAATTTACAAAGAAGTAATTCTACCGAATGTCCAAAAACACGAGTCTTATCCGTCTGCAACACAAAGACAGGGTATTGAGTTCTTTGATGATTTTGGAATGTTCCGTATTATGGATGGTTCCAGAGACCACAAGGAAAACTATCCAAAGGAATTATTCCGCTATGACCAGGTGGCAAGCTATGAGCCGTATTACGAAGAAGCTGAGCCTGAAGAAGCCGGTAAACCGAAAGTATTCCACGAGGGCGGTATTATCATAAGACTTGTCGGTGCACTTGACGACACCACGAAAATGCAAAAAGGCCTCCGTGCTCACCCGTACATCACAGAAGAAATTAAGGTGTGCTTTGCAACTAACGACAGAGAAAAAGAAAATTATCTTAAATATGCAGAAAATGCAATCCATCACTTTGATTACATCTTTGGTGTAGAAAGTAAGGGCTTGTTC
>JAZQAO010000048.1:0-62082 GCA_045545295.1 Clostridia bacterium | reverse complement strand
CACCAACCTAAACAAGACCTTCCAGCTGGATATCAGCAAAGAATCCCTGATTAAGCAGATGGAGGAAAACCAAGCCAGAAGACCACAATTTGTCCGAAAACCAAAACGACGCAGTCGGGGACGATAATTTTCGTCCCCGATTATTTTTATTGAAAAAATTCCCCTTTTGGGGATCTGCCCCAAAAAGGGAAATTTTTGCGAAAAAAGATAAGAAAGTTTTGTTTAGGGGTGATTCTTGATGTCCTTAACTGATAGTGTCGGCGTTTATCCCGGTTAGTGCCGATCCATCCGTCGTCCTGATGAGGACGTACTCCGAAAATCCAGAATTTATCTTTTGCTATTGCCATATATATCCCTCTTTTCTATGGAAAGTATAACTGTAATTTTCGGCTGTTGTCAATAGTTTTTTCAGAATATCAAAAAACTGTTGACAATGGGATTTTGTGATAATACAATTGTCATATATGTAAAAAATAAAAGGAGAAGTTCGGCTATGATTTTGTCAAGCAATATATTCGGATTTAACAACGAATTCGGAATAAAAAAGACAATAGATATTTTTTCGGAGGCAGGATTTGAGGGAATAGACTTTAACCTTGATTTCCCCGAATACCGAAAAAATGACTATAGCCACGAATACTACAGAGAGTTAAGAGAATATGCGAAAAACAAGGGCATAGGATTCTATCAGTCTCACGCCCCTTTCGGACACACGGTAGAAGATGAAATAGAGAAAAATTATTTTTTTCCTGAAATTGCAAAAGCCCTTGAAAATTCATCGTATCTGGGGGCAGAGATGATAGTGGTTCATCCTTGTCGTGAAATGGAAAATTACAGAGAGGCAGGCACATACGACCGACTTCTTGAAAAAAATATTGATTTTTACAAACGCCTTATTCCCTATTATGAAGAATACGGTGTGAAAATAGCAATTGAAAACATAGGCTGGTGTATAACCGACACCGCAGACGGTCTTCTTGACCTTTATGACAACCTTAATAACGAAGCTTTCACAATCTGCTTTGATACAGGTCATGCAGGGGTTTGCGGTCAGGATGTTGTCAACATGGCAAAAAAACTTGGTGACAAAATCGGATGCACCCATATACACGACAATGACGGAGTGAACGACGGCCATACACTGCCGTACTACGGTGTAATCGATTGGGAAGCTGTTATGAAAACACTTGCAGAATGTGGTTACAAAGGAAATCTGAATTATGAGGCAGGACTTTTTATACATAATCTTCCTCTTGAGCTTCGTGCAGATAGTGCAAAATATATGGCAAAGGTCGGAAATTATCTTATTTCAAGATTTAACTATTACAAAGGGGACAATAACTAATGAAAAATATTAAAAGTGCAATCTTCGATATGGACGGTACGTTGGTGGATTCATTAATGTTGTGGGACATTATCTGGAAGAAATTCGGTGTTAAATTTTTAAATGACGACTCTTTCCGTCCCCGTACAGAAGATGATAAAGCCGTACGTACCCTTACGCTGAAGGATGCAATGGCTCACATACATAAAGTGTACAATATCGGAAAAAGCGGCGAGGAATTACTTTGTGAAGCTAACGCGATTATGAGAAACTTCTATGCAAATGAGGTAATGCTTAAGGACGGTGTCGCAGATTTTCTTGAATACTGTCGGGAAAAAGGCATAAAAATGTGTATTGCATCGGCAACCGATATGGAGCTTCTGGATATTGCCCTTGAGCATTGCAATATAAAAAAATATTTTTCTGAAATTTTTTCATGTGCGGTGATTGGAAAAGGAAAAGAGGAGCCGGATATATACATAGCCGCAATGAAGCATCTCGGAACATCCCTTGAAGAAACTTGTGTCTTTGAAGACTCCTGCATAGCTATAAATACCGCCCATAAAATCGGTATGAAAACTGTGGCGATTTATGACAAATTCAACTACGGTCAGGAAGAAATGAAAAACACGGCAGATGTTTATATTGCCAAAGGGGAAACAATGCATAAGCTTATGGGAGTAGTTTGTTAAAAAGGAGAACACACGGTATGGAAAGCACAAATGCACAAACACAGGTGTATCCCCCCGAAGGATTTGTTTTTGATACACATACAAATATACAGAATGAATTTATTGAAAAAATTACTCTTTCAGGGATTGATAATGCACTGACATGGCTTGGAAGCGTGAAGAATGATAAGGAATGTTCATATCCGCAAGCCCTGACCTTTGAGTGGGAAGAAATGCCCTCTTGCGAATATGTTTTCGAGCTTTCCGAAAGTGAAGGATTTGAAGATTCGTACAGATGTGTAACTTCTACAAATTCCCATTGTGTGACCAATCTGAAGGTAGGCACAAAATATTACTGGAGGATAAACGGCGGAAAAAAACATAGCTTTTCCACCAAAGATAACCATATAAGATTTATAAAAATTGACGGTGCATTAAATGTTCGTGACATCGGCGGAAACAGAATAAAGCAGGGGTTAGTGTACCGCGGAAGTGATTTAGGTTCCCGTTACAGAATTACTGATTCAGGCAAAGATGAATTCGTGAATAACCTTAAGATAAAAACGGAAATTGAACTGCGCAAAGAAAGGGAAGGCGACAGCCATTCGGCAGTCGGTAATCAGGTAGCGTACAAGTGGTTGCCATACAGACCGTATAAAGAGATTTTTGAAGAAGAGCATCAGAGGGGAATATGCAAAATTATGGAGTTTTTATCGGATGAGAATAATTATCCGGTGTATATCCACTGTCTGGGCGGAGCAGATCGTACGGGTATGATTGCACTTTTCTTACGGGCGTTAGTAAATGAAAGCGATGAATTTATTCATCTTGATTATGAAATGACCAGCCTTTCCACCTATGCCTTTGGCGCGGCTGAAGGGGCAGCGGCGACAGGTTTCAGAAGCAGAAATCACACTTATTACACAGAGTTTCTTAGTATGCTTGATGCTTATGCCCCCGGAAAGAGCTTGCACGAAAAAGTAAAACAGTTTCTTTATGCTTGCGGTGTCATTGCCGGATGTATAGAGAAAATAGTAAATATAATCAAAAAATAATCAGGGAGAAATAACCCCGCTTTGGGGGCTATCTAAAAATTTGGAGTTCAAAATTTGTGGAGGAAGATAAATTATGATGCATTCAATTTTAATTATAGGACAGTCAAATATGGCGGGGCGAGGAGATATGTGTAATGTGCCGATGGTGGAGAATGACAAGCTTTTTGTCCTTCGTAACGGCAGATGGAGACCTATGTACAGACCTGTAAATCCTGATAGAAACACTGCAGGTGTATGCCTTGCGGAAAGCTTTGCAGACCTTTACTCAAAGGAACATCCGGGAGTGGATGTGGGAATTATCCCTTGTGCTGATGGCGGTACGGGAATTGACCAGTGGTGTGTGGGCGGTCTTCTTTTTGACCACGCCTGCTATATGGCGGAGCTTGCTTCAAGAACATCCACCATTGCGGCGGTACTCTGGCATCAGGGAGAAGCCGACTGCACAGAGGTAAGATACCCGGTTTATGAAGAAAAGCTCAAGGTGGTGCTTGATGCTTTTCGTGAAAAGCTTGGTCTTCAGGATGTGCCTTTTATTATAGGGGAATTAGGTTCGTTTATTGAGAATAACGCCGTTATGCCATACCTTAAAAACCATCCTTATATAAATAAAGCACTTAATAACGTGGCTGAAAGTGACAAAATGATTGGGATTGCATCATCGGAAGGTCTTCGTGACAGGGGAGATGATTTGCATTTCTGCTCGGAATCATTACTTGAACTTGGTGAAAGATATTACAAAGAATTTGAAAAACTTGAAGATAAAAACAAAGTCTTCGCAGAAAAAGCAACTCCCGACAATGCCATAAGAACGAACATGGAACTTTTATAAAAGAGAAAAATTATCGAGCTTGCAAATTGAACAAAAAGGGGACTGCCCCAAAAACGGGAAATTTTGTGAAAAAGACAATAAAGTGGTCTTTTGTCAATATATTGGTCTTGCGTTATGAGGCAAAATGGGTTAAAATCAATCTAAGGAGCGTGATACGTATGATTAAATACGATGAAAAGGACAAAGTTCTTTCAAATATTGCGAAAATCGTTGAAAAGAGAGCAAAAGGGGACATTGACTTAACCCTTGTTCTTGATAAATCTCTCGGCGAATACAACGGAAAGTATGAAAACGGCACCGTTACAGGTGGCAGTCATCATTCGATACTGGAGCTTTGCGGAAGATTTTTAAGAAATCCCAAAATGGAAAATATGGAATTTCATTCACATAAAGAAGCCTGCGGAATTTACCTTGCTTCTCACAATAATAACTATTACCTTGAAGCACCCCTTGAAGAAATTTATGACTATATGGCAGACCTTGCCCTCTGGGGTATGAACCTTGTTATGATGTGGTTCAGCATCTGCGAACACGATGATATTGAGGACGGCAGGAAAAATATCGACAGAGTTAAGAGTATTCTCAGATACTGTAAGTCAATCGGCATCAAAATAATGCTTGTTACTACTGCCAACGGTGCTTTTATTAAAAATAGTCCGCCTGATCTTCGTGCTGACTGGACAGGCGGTCACGACGGTTATATTTACAACCTTAACGCCCACTATCACATTGAGATTTGTCCCGGTACAGATGAAGGTCTTGCTAAAATTGTTGAAAACAGAAGAATATTCCTTGAAGAATTCAAGGACATTGAACCTGATTATTTAAGCATAGGGCCTTACGACCAGGGCGGTTGCAGCTGCAGTAAGTGTGCTCCCTGGGGCGGTAACGGCTATGTAAAATGCTGTAAGGCGGTTATTCCCGTTATAAAGGAATACCTTCCCAATACAAAGATTATGCTTTCAACATGGCAGTTCGGCACTTTCACCGGAACAGAGGTTGAGTATGAAATGCTTAAAAAAGCAATCCAGGAAGACCCCGTTTTCAATGAGGTTGCTTACATAAATTCAGAACCCCAGTATCAGGAATATCCTTTCCGTGAGGGTATGTCAAAGCCCCTTATCGGATTCCCCGAAATCAGTATGTGCGGAACACTTCCGTGGGGCGGATACGGCGGAAACCCCATTCCGAAGCTTCTTCAGATTCTTTGGGATAAGAATGGCGACAAGCTTGAGGGTGGTGTTCCTTATTCGGAAGGATTTTTCGAGGACATTAACAAGGTTATTATGCTTCGTTTGTACCGCGAAAACAAAAATGCAAGCGATACTGTGAAGGAATATCTTGCATACGAATTCGGTTTAGAGGGCGAAATGCTTGAAAAAGCACACAAGGCGGTAATGGATATGGAGGACACCTTCTACCGTAAATTTGAAAACGGACACCGCTATCCTCTTATAAAGCCAAGCTATGTGCCCGAGGAATATGATGTTGTCGGCATTCCCGAAAAGATGCCTGAAATCGAAAAGGCAATTGTGGAGGTGCATAATTCACTTCCCGAAGATGTGCAGAACAGTCTGAAGTGGCAGCTTATCTACCTTCGTGCGGTGATTGATGGTGAGCTTTACAGAAACGACTTTACCCGTAACGAAAAAGTGCTTGGCTATTTCAAAAAGCTGGTTGAGCTTTATTCTCTTGAAAGAGCAGGCTGGTGCATACACCCCGATGTGCTTGCAGAGGATAAGTATGCAAAAGACCTTACTCCTGAGGAGTTCCAGATACTTGCAGCAGGCGGAACGCTTGATTAAGGGAAATGTTAAAAGTTTCCAGAACACAAAAAGGCAAAATAATATTAAGTTCTGAATAGTGCTAAAAGCATAAATATTTTGTTTGTTGTAGAGAAACCGCTCAATGCGGTTTCTCTTTGCTTTTTATGCCTTTTTGTTACAGACAAACTTCGCCTCTCGGCGTATCTATATACGCCTTCGGATAACCCTCGCTTCGCTCGGCTCAGTTTGTCTGTTCTGAAACCTTTTTCCTATTTCCCGGAAAATGTTAAAAATGCCCAGACCGCAATTAAATGCGAAATTCGAAGTGCGAAGTTCGAAATTAAGGAAGGGATTCATCCATGCGGATGAATCCCTTTTTACCGTATAGGAAATTGCGTAATTTCATCGTGAGCAACATTTTCAGAATTGAAATTAATAGGAACGCGGAATGGGTGAATCGGTCCGCTTCTTAGTGCACTGACTTTAAGGGAATAGGGTAAGCCTTCCCCTTGAGGTAACGAAGTGGCGGTGAGGCAGTGAATAACAGTCCGGTGGACTGTTAGAGCCGAACCGTGACCGAGCCGAAGCGAGAAAGGTGGGTTTTGCGTCAGCAAAACTCGGATGAGGTGGAAACATAGCCTTATCCTCGGAATTCTTTCGGGCTCTTTCCGTAATACTTTGAAAAGGCTTTAAAGAATACGTCGTAGGAGTTATATCCGCTTTTTATTGCAATTTGTGAAACGGGCAGCGTTGTGGTTTTCAAAAGTTCAAGTGCAATATTCATTCTCTGTCGGAGGATGAGTTTTTTCAGGGTTGTGCCTGTCAGGTTATAAACAATTCTTTCTGTCTGTTTGGTGCTGAGGTTAAGTTTTTCGGCAAGCTCACAGAGGCTGGCGTTGGGATTGCCCTCGGCATCTGAAATATAACGGTCGATGATAATTTCGGGGAAATAGCCGTCTGCGGACTCTGTTTCCGAATGAGCAGTGCCGATTAAATCCGTTGCTTTTAAAAGAAGCATCATTAGAAAATGCCCCGTATATAATTCGTTTAAACTGCCATCGGGAGCTATATGACGTAGCCCCTCTTTAATTAAATCGGTGCAGTCGGCGTTGATTACCGTAATAGATGAAAGCGTATCAAGGCGTGATGCGATTTTTCCGTAACGGTTTTTCGTTCCGTCCCCCGTTTTTGAAATTCTTACCGCCATAACATATCTTGAAAAAGAATCGTGAGGGCGTACATAGTGCACCGCGTGGGGCGGAATTATTACAAGGTCCCCCGTTTTGGCAATATGTGCCGAGGTGTCATTTCCGATGATACAGCTACCCCCAAGAATAAATTGAAATTCGTAATATATATGAAAGTGGGAAATTGTTTCCTCGCAACTGTCGGGAAAGTTATCTGCATCAAAAGTCACTTTTATATCGTCAAACTGCATATTGATTCGCATTCAAATCACCTCGTCCCAATTATAACGGTCTGTGTTAATGATGTCAATACAAAACTGCAAAAACAGACATATAAAAGGGAAAAAAGTCGCCTTTTGAAATTGCAATTTCAAAAGGGTATAGTATAATAAAAGCAGGTGATTGATTTGGAAAAGAAAAATATGATAAAATATATTCTGATGAACAGCTTTCTTGCCGTTGCACATATTTTTGCAGTGGGGCAGATTATGCAGGGGTATCTTGCCCGTGTCGGTTTTTCTGCCGGAAAAATAAGCACATATGTGTCGTTTTCAAACATTGTGCAGGTTGTCTGTATGGCGTTACTGTTCTTTTTTGCAGACAAAATAAAAAATATGAAGCGTTCGATAAAGATATGCTTTTACATAATGTCCATGTTTTTTGTTTTACTGATAGGAATGCAATTTATAAATATCGGCACAGGGGTGATGTTTGCATTGCTTTTGCTGTCGTCGTGTGTTTATTATGCCGGCTATGCGGTGAAGTCAATTCTTGACTACCGCCTGCCCTATGCCATAATAGATATGAAAAACTACGGCAAACTGACAAGCATGACAAGTGTTGTCGGTCAGGTGTTGGGCGTTGCGATAAGCCTTGGTTTTTCGGTGCTTGTTATAGCTTTTGATTATGATGCTGTTGTGCTGACCTGCTTTGGGGTGAGCATTCTGCTTCTTTTGCTGGCGGCATTTTCTGCAAGCCGTTTTAAAATAATAAATACCGTTTTTGAACAGAATGAAAAACCGAAGCTATCCGACGTATTTCGTGAAAAATCCGTTATTCACCTTGCACCGATGCACTTTCTTCGCGGAATCGTAAACGGATGCTTTGCAATGGCAACGGTAATTTTTATCTCAAATATAAGCGGTAATGTTAAACTGACTGCCCCCCTTGCGGTAATACTTTCCGTGGGAACGGTGCTTTCGGGGGTACTCTACCTTGCGCTGATAAAGAAAATCAGATCAACCGTTTATACAATAATCGGCGGAATTGTGTGCGGAATCTCCCTTATAATTATGGCAACTACTCATAGTGCGTGGGTGTTCTACCCCGTGTATTTCATCGGTGCTGTAGGGGTGTATTTTATAGACAACTCAATCCCCGTTTTTATATCGGAATTTGTGTCGGGAAAAATCATCGGCGGATATACCACCATTCGTATGCTGATAACAACCTTCGGTATGGCGACGGGAAATATGCTTGTGGGTGTTTTCGGTGAAAACAATGTGCTGCAGGTGGGCGTAACTTCTGTGGGCATAGTTGCGATACTTATGGGATTTGTATTTAATATTTATGATAAAAAAGTTGTAAGAAAGAGAGGAAATAACAATGGATGAAAGACGCGAAGTACTCTTTTGTGACCTTCAGAATCAGCTTGAGCCGAAAAGTGCTATAGCTGACAGGTTTGACTACGACAAATGGAGAGGTATAACCTACGAAACAAAGGATTTTAAAGGCAGTATGGTTGCAGCAATTGGGGAAAGTTCCGTGCCGTCACTTACTCTTAATCCCAATCTTAAGGGGTGGTATGCCGTGTATATCGGGCTGAATCCCTCTTACGGCGGCCCTCACAGTATAAACGTCAGAACATCGAGCGAGGAGTATGACACCTTCCTTACTCCTGCACCGGGGGTTGTTCTCTGGACAATTGATGAATTTTTCTGGAAATACGTTGATATGACGGATGAAAGCCTTATTTTCTCTCATCCTGAGAATGAAACGGAACCGCAGAGCACTTATCTTGCGATGGTGAGATTTGTGCCACTTTCCGATGAAGAAGTTGAGAAAATAAAGAAAGACCGCGAGCAGACAGAAACAAAAACTCTTTATGCCTCCGACGATGTTGACAATATGATGCTTCACGGACCGGAAAACCTTGACTGTTTTATAAAAAGAGTTGAGTCGTACCGCAACACCGACGTGAAAATTCTTTCAATGGAAAAGTTTCATAACCTTAAATACACGTCAGGTTGTGAGGTTTCTATGGGAAGAAAATCTATCCGCAACAAAGTAAAGACCTGCCGTCTGTTCAAGGAAAAAGGTCTTGACCCCCACAAGGCAATGATTGAAAAAGGTCACGAAATCGGTCTTCAGATGTTTCTTTCAATGCGAATGGGTATGTGGGCGTTTGAGCCCCCTTATGATGAGGAATTTATCTGTGAGTTTTACGAAGACCATCCCGAGCTTCGTATGAAAGACCGTGACGGAATAGAGGTTTCAAGGCTTTCCTATGCGTATCCCGAAACAAAAAAATATATGGCGGATTTATTCAGCGAAATGGCAAAGTATGACTGTGACGGCGTGGAATTCCTGTTCCACAGAGGTTATCCATACATCCTTTTTGAAGAGCCTTTCCTTGAAATTATGCGTGAAAAGTATGGTGTCGATGCCCGTGAACTTTCAAATAACGACCCCCGTATTATCAAGGAAAAATGCCGTATAATGACGGATTTTATAATCGAAGTTAAGGAGCGTCTTAACAAAGAACGTGCCGAAAGAGGGCAGAAACCTCTCAAATTTGCCGCACACGTGCTTAAAACGGTTGCGGGAAGCAAGTTTGTCGGTCTTGACATCAAGGAGTGGGTTGACAAGGAAATCGTTGACGAAATTATCTGCTATCCTCTTGTGCATTATGAAAAGCTTCACGATGATATGTTTTGCGATGCAGAAAAGACAATCGTTGATATTGAAAAATACGCTAAAGGCGTAATCGAAGGCGAAGAGGACTTCAAGTGGGGCTTCTACGATGCCTGCAACGGTGTAAACGGACGTGATTATGACATCAAAGAAGACAAGGAAGAGGACATCCGCGAGCTTGTTGAAATATTCAAGGGCAAGAAGGCAAACCTTTATATTGACCTGATGCGCCGAGATATGGAAGTAGGGCTTCTTCGTGACAGAGTAACCGCACTTTACGACTGGGGCGTTGAGGGAATTGCCCTCTGGGATACGGAAAGCCGTATGAAAATCGGCAGAAACCGTACTCTGCTTTCAAAGCTTGGTCATAAGGACGAGGTAAGAAGTTTTGGCATAAGGGATGGCAAGTGGTACAGAAACCACAATATAATAAAATTGGGCACTCACAGAATGGATAGGTATCATCCTAACTGGGGTGGCTGATGAATGCGAAGCGAGATAAGCAGCACAGACCGCATACGGCAACAAATTTTATGCTTAATTGGTGCGTTATTTTTAAATTAATAGCTTTTTTTGGAAAGAACCCGTTCTTCGGGTTCTTTTTGTTTTCATGCCTTATGCTATCTGCGAACTTCACCTCTCGACGTATTCACATACGCCTTCGGGTTCCCTTCGGTTCAGTTCGCAAATTCTGCACCACTTCTTTCGCTTCGCGTATAGGAAAATGTTAAAAACGCTCAGATCGCAAAAGGCGAAATGTAAGAATAAGAGGAGTAAAGAATTTAAGTTTCTTTACTCCTCCTTTTTAATTTGTACGGAATTGGTTTGGGGAAACGCCCTTTAATTTTTTGAACGTTCTTGAAAAATAGTTTATATCCTCAAAGCCTGTGGAAAGGGCAATTTCCGTTATGCTTTTTGTGGTGGATAATAACAGGTCACAAGCCTTTTCTATGCGATATTCGTTTATATAGGAAAGTGGTGCTTTGCCGAAGTTTTTCTTGAAAAAACGGCAGAAGTGACTTTCGTTCATATAGCATAAATCGGAAAGAGTTTTTGAGGTTATTTTCTCGTGATAGTGATTTTGAATATAGTAAAGGATGGTTTCTGCCCTTTTCAGCTTTGTTCTTTGGTGCAGTGTGTCTTTCTCTGTCATTTCGTGAGCTGCGTAATTTCGCATAAGGTATGCTGTCAGTGTATAAGCGAGCCCTTTTATCGCCATATCGGAAAAGGGCGTTGCGGAGTTTTTCTCCTTGACCATTGCCTCAACACATTCTTTCACAAACTTATCGCCACGGATATAGTTTTCAATCATAATTTTTCCGTCATACTGTATATCGGAGAAAAACCACGGATGAAGAAGAATACAACAAAAAGAAAACCATGGCTTCGGAATGTGAGCGTGAATCTGTAAAGGGTTTACAAAAATCAAATCGCCTTTTTCCACGGGAAATGTTTTTTCGTTACAGGTGACAACGCCTTTTCCGTCAAAAAAGTACAAAAGCTCAAGGTGCTCGTGCCAGCGTGGGCAGGAAAGGGCGATATCAGTTTCGTAGCAGGCAACGCTGACGGAGGGCTTGTTATGTTCAAACGGAACGGTTTCGTGAATGGGAGTTTGTTTCATTGTTATCACCTTAAAAAGTCAAAATTGTGCTAATATATGTCAAACTCATTATAGCACACGGCAAAATGTTTGTATATACTGAAATTATAAAAAATCCGAAAAAGTGGGGATTGTTATGATTAAATTTGATTCAAAGGATAAGGTTTTAAGCAACATTGCCATAATTTTTGAAAAGCGGTTAAAAGAAAAAACTGACATAACGCTTATTATTGACAAAACGCTGGGCGAATTTACAGAAAAAATAGAAGATGGTGTAATTTCTGCAGGAAGCCACTCACAGCTTCTTGATGCCTGCGGACGTTTCCTCCGTGACAACAGCGTAAGAGGGGAATTTACCTCTCATAAAAAGATATCAGGTCAGTATATCACAACTCATTTCAAGAATTATCTTGATGCTGCACCTCTCGAAGAATTGTACGAATATTACACAGACCTTGCCTTCTGGGGAATGAACACATTTAACGTGTGGTTTGATATGCACCACTATGTGGATATGGAAGAAGGTAAAAAGGATGCAGACCGTCTTAAGGCAATGCTCCGCTTTGTGAAGAGCATCGGCATAAAAACATCTATGACGTATCTTCCCAACGAGGCGTGGGACAGTAGCCCCGTAGAGCTTCGCGCAGACTGGACACCCGGTCACGACGGATATGTATATCCCCTTTCAAGCCACTATCACAGAGAAATCTGCCCCTCTGTTCCCGGCGGTATGGAAGAAATCATCAAGGAACGCCGTGAGATGATGGAGTATTTCAAGGATGTGGAGCTTGACTATGTATATGTACTGCCGTACGACCAGGGTGGTTGCAGTTGCACAGCTTGTGCACCTTGGGGAAGTAACGGCTTAGTAAGGAATATGGAGGCGCTTATTCCTGTTATTAAGGAATATTATCCAACTGCACAGATTATCCTCAGCCTGTGGCAGTTTGGTACATACAGATGCAACGAAGAAGAATTTGTAGGTCTTAAGGAAGAGCTTCTCAAAGGCAGACTTCCCGAGGTTGACTACCTTGTATCAGAGCCTCAGTATGCGGAATATCCTTTCCGTGAGGGTATGCCCCGTCCTATCCTTAACTTCCCCGAAATCAGTATGCCCGGTGCTATCCCGTGGGGTGGTTTTGGTGCAAACCCTGTACCGAAACTGCAACAGGAATTATGGGACAAAAACGGTGATAAGCTTGATGGCGGTATGCCTTATTCCGAAGGCTTGTACGAGGATATAAACAAGGTAATCTGCCTTCGCTTCTACCGTGACAACCAAAGTGCAGAAGCTACAATAAAGGAATATCTTTCCTACGAATTCGGTTTACAGGGAGAAATACTTGATAAAGTTGCAAAGGCTATATGGGATATGGAAGAAACTCTTCCGAGAAAATACGCTCCGCCTTACACAAGAGGTGAAAAGGGTATTTACGAGCTTGTGGAAAGAGAGGGGCAAAAACCCCATTGCTATCCTATTGTAAACTTCGATAAGGTGTTTAAAATTGAGAAAGCATTCATTGAAGCAAACGAAAGCCTTCCCGAAGACATTAAAAATTCAAAGAAATGGCAGATGCTTTATCTGCGTGCAGTAATTGACGGTGAGCTTAAGCGTAATGATTGGACAAGAAATGATAAGACTTTCGGCTATTTTGAAAAAATAGTGGAGCTTTGCCATCTTCAGAAATCCGGTTGGGCAACAAAGCCGGATATTGTGCTTGTGGATGATGAGGCGTCGTGTCGTCAGTTTAATATTGACGCAGGACTTATAAGAGAGTAAGGGATGTTAAAATTGCCCAGACCGCAATTAAATGCGGAATGCGGAGTGCGAAGTGAAGGTAAATTTTTGCTAAAGCAAAAATCTTTGTTTAAATAAAAAGGTTTTCTCGGCAGAGAAAAGCCACCATCACCGTAAAAGTCATCGCATCAATTTCGTGCCATACCACGGGCACTCATTTCTGCGGACTTTCTGCCATGCAGTATACTTTACCGTTTATGTTCGCTTTCAGCTCCATTCACGGAGTATACTGTAATTTCGAATTTCGAACTTCACATTTCGAACTTATTAAAAAAGGAGAAACAAATTATGAAAAAACCGCTGGAAGTAATTATTGTAGGTGCAGGAAACAGAGCAATGATTTATGCGCAGTATGCTCTTGAATGCCCTGAAGCTATGAAAATCGTAGGTGTTGCGGAGCTTGATCCCGCAAGACGTGCTGCTGCACAGAAAAAGTACAATATTGCCGAAAATATGTGCTTTGAAAGCTGCGAAGAATTGTGCAAGCACGAAAAACTTGCTGATGCAGTTATAAACGGAACGATGGATCAGGATCACGTTCCGACTTCAAAGCTGCTTCTCAGAAAGGGCTACGATATACTCCTTGAAAAGCCTTTCGCCATTAACGAGGAAGAAATGTACGATCTTGCAAATGTAGCGAAAGAAGAAAACCGCAAGGTTATGATTTGTCACGTGCTTCGCTACGCTCCGTATTACAGGAGGATTAAAGAAACTATTTTAAGCGGTGAGCTTGGGGACATCTTCAACATCCAGCTGACAGAACATGTGGCATACCACCATATGGTAGCGGCATTTGTGCGCGGAAAATGGGCAAGCCCGAAAGAATGTCTTACAGAAATGCTGCTTGCAAAATCCTGTCATGATATGGACCTTATGATGTGGATGATGGACGGTGCAACTCCCGTCAGCGTATCATCATTCGGGTCGGACTTTAACTTTGTCAAAGATAAAAAGCCTGCAAATGCCGGTACAAGATGCCTTGTTGACTGTCCGCTTGTTGATGAGTGTATGCATTCTGCAAAGAGAAACTATCTTGCTTCCCACAATCGCTGGGCACCCTATGTGTGGAAATCATTGGAAACAGACGAGACGGACGTTATCTACGGTATGGAGGATATTGATACCGACATCAAGATAAATTCTCTGAAAACAGATAATCCTTTCGGCAGGTGCGTATGGGATTGCGAGCGTGACGGAAACGTAGACCACCAGTCTGTACTTATAAATTTCGAAAACGGTGCTACTGCAACCTTTAATATGATAGGTAATACCCCAAGTGCACAGAGAAGCATCCACCTTATTGGAACAAAGGGTGAGCTTAAGGGCGTGTTTGATGAACAGAAATATGTTATTCGTAAGCCTGCTCCCGAAAGCGACATTGGTTATACCGAGGAAGTAATTGACCTTAAAATCACAGGCGATATGACGGGTGCTCACGGAGGACACGGTGGCGGTGACCTTAAAGTGCCTGAAGATTTTGTTAAATTTGTAAACGGAGAAGAACCGTCGGTGTCATGTACTTCACTTGATAAATCCGTAATAGGCCATCTTGCGGTATTCCGTGCAAATAAAGCAAGAAAAGAGCATAAGATAGTACCTATGTTTGATTAATTTTCAGGGATGTTAAAATTGCCCAGACCGCAAAGGGCAAGGTGATTTCTTAATCTTGCTTTAAATTAAAAAACGATAACAACATTGCTTTTATTGTTTTTGGTAGAAATTTGCGAGCAAATTTCGGAATTTATGCCCTTTGCTACGCACAAACTTCACCTCTCGGCGTATCCACATACGCCTTCGGGTAACCCACGGCAAGCCGTGGTTCAGTTTGTCCGTTCTGAACAATTTTTCCTATCCCTTCAGGGATGTTAAAATCGCCCAGAACACGGTTTAATGCGAAATTCGAAGTTCGAAATGCGAAATGAAGGTACGTTTTGCTGACGCAAAACCTTTTGAAAGTATATAACAAAGCAGGAATCTGATTGTACAGATTCCTGCTTTTAATTTTGTATTAAACAATGTTCTGCAATTAACATCCCTCAACCATTAACTCAAATCCTTTTATCCACTCCTGTGCAATCAAATGCGCACCATTGCAAGTAGGGTGTACACCGTCCCACAGCCACATACGTGGATTTTCCGGGTCATATACTGCATCAAATTTTGCCTGAAGCTCTATAAAGGGAAAACCGTATTTCTCGGCAATTTTTTTTGAAACAAGTGCTTTTTCCTCCACACCTTTGCGGAAAATGTCATAAGTTTCCGCCCAGGCACCTTCATCACCATAGGGGGTTTTATGTGCATCAAGGGTGAAAGGCTCAAGAATCATTATCTTTATATCGGGAAGCGAATCGAGAGTTTCATCAATAAGCATTGAATACGTTCTTTCAAAACGCTCCATAGCTTTTTTGTTGTCGATTATGGGAAGACCTTTTCCGCCAAGGTCGAACCAGGCATCGTTGACACTTGCAAGGATGCTCATATAATCAGGCTTTATTGCAATAACATCCTCGCGGATTCGGGCATACATATCTTTTATACCCTGACCGCCTACACCACGGTTATAAAAAGCGTATTTTCCGGGATTGCGGAAAGCAATGTCTGCTGCAGCAATATTTGCGTATCCGCTACCTAATGCAATATTAGGCTCGGTAACGTTGCGATTACGTCCGCCATCGGTGAGTGAATCACCCATAAAAAGAACTGTTTTCATTATATCAACTCATTTCGATAGTTTATAAGATGATTTTAACATCAGCGGTGTAATATTACAAGAGACAAAATCTAATCTTTAGGACAAAAAGTGTGAAGAATGTATTTTTGATGACAAATAAAAAAGAAGAAACCCAAATGAGCTTCTTCTAAAAATTAATCAAATTCTAAAAACTTATGGGGTGGAACGTCAAGATGCTTTGCAATTTTAAATAGGGTATCAAGGCTTATCGGTTTGTAAATATTAGGAGCTTCTATTTGTCCGATGAAGCTCGTGCCAACACCCATAATATTTGCAAGCTGTTCTTGCGTAAGTCCTTTAAGTTTTCTGTAATAAGAAACTTTCAAACCTATTTTAATATAGTTTTGAGAAAATTCATCTTTCACATATATCACTCCTTAAAATAATTATATATTATTGACAAAAGAAAAACTATATGATATAATTGCAATAAATATTACTATATAGATAACAAATATTGTTTCACAATCAACTTTTATTACTAAAAGGAGTGGCTATAATGTATTCCAAACCAAATCTTGAAAAAATGGTTTTTTTAACAGACAGTATTGCACAATTAGACAACATAATTCAAAAACTCGATTTATTAAGCGAAGATTTCTGTTACAATTATCTTGAAAATTTTGCATCTTCTGAAACGGAAATAAAACTTATAAAAACAATGGCAGAAGTTATAAGGGATTATTCAAGTAATGCTTCTCAAATTTCCGCAGGGCTTCCTGATTTGGCAGAAAATCTGATTGAAAATATTCGTCGTGAGTAAAAAAAGTTCCAATTAGTACACTTTGGGGACTGTCCCCAAAGTGTACTAATCTAATTCCACGCATGTTAATTTACGTAAATTCCTATACAGAAAAAACTGTTCGGTTAAATTCCGAACAGTTTTTTTGCGTTTTCAGTTGTTATGTTTTCTACTTCTTCCGATGAAATGCCTTTTATTTCTGCAATTTTTTCTGCTACAAGATGAATATAAAGGCTACTGTTACGCTTTCCTCTATAAGGAGTGGGGGCAAGGTAGGGTGCGTCCGTTTCAAGAAGAATATTCTCCAGCGGAATGTAACTTACCGCCTCAACTGCACGTCTGTTATTTGAAAACGTCACCGTACCGCCTATTGAAAAGCTTAGTCCCATATTAAGGGCAAGCTTTGCCGTTTCCACGCTTTCACCGAAGCAGTGCCAGACACCGCCTGTGGCTTTATACTCGCTTTTAAGCACGTCAAGGGTATCGCTACAAGCTTCACGTGAATGGATAACTACCGGCATATTAAGCCTTTTTGCAATTACAATCTGCTTTGCAAAAATGTCCTTCTGCTGAGCCTTGTCAAATCCCTCATAATGGTAGTCAAGACCGATTTCCCCGATTGCTTTAACAGCCGGGTGAGAGGCAAGGCGCTCTATTTCCAATAAATCTTCATCCGTAACTTCACCCCGGATATTTCCGGGGTGAAAGCCTGCCGTAGCATAACAAAAATCATATTTTTCCGAAAGTGAAATACACTCTTTCGTGGTTTTTATATCACAACCTGCATTTATGATGTAGCCGACGCCGTTTTCTTTCATAACAGAAAGGATTTCGTCACGGTCACCGTCAAAACGCCTGTCATAATAATGTGCGTGTGTGTCAAAGAGCATCAGCGAACTTCACTTCCCAATTCCATATCATCAGAGGGTGAAACGATTGAAAGCTGATTGTCATTTGCCGCACAGAGAATCATACCGAAGCTGTCCTCACCGCAAAGCTTAACAGGTTTAAGATTTGCCACGATAACAACCTTTTTACCGATTAAGTCCTCAGGCTCATAGTACTGTGCAATACCGCTTACCACCTGACGCTTTTCGTAGCCAAGGTCAAGCTGAAGCTTAAGAAGCTTTTTCGCTTTTTTAATTCTTTCACATTCGATAACCTTTGCCACGCGAAGCTCTGTCTTCATAAAGTTATCAATGGTGATTTCTTCCTTAGGCTCAGGCTTTTCGATTTCGGGAGCTTTATTCTTTGCAGCTTCTTCCTCGATAGCCTTAAGCTCTGCCTCGACGTCAATTCTGGGGAAGAGTGCCTCGCCCTTTGTAACGGTGAAGCTGTCCTGAAGTCCCCAAACCTTTGCCTTATCCCAGCCTGATTCCTTTGCACCAATCTGCGCCTGAATAAGGGGAGTAGTGTGCACCATAACAGGTGCAATAAGCTCTGACGCTATGCGGATTGCCTCAAGAAGGTTATACATAACTGTTTCCAGTCTGTCTTTCTTAGCTTCGTCTTTACTAAGTGCCCAGGGCATTGTTTCGTCAATGTATTTGTTTGTTCTGCTGATAAGCTTCCAGATTTCTGTAAGTGCCTGCGAGAACTGGAACGCATCCATAAGCTTTTCAACTTTTTCGGGGGTTTCCTTTGCAAGAGTCATAAGCTCATTATCAACGTCTTCACTTACACCCTTATTTGTAACAGTACCGCCAAAGTATTTTTCAGCCATACTTACGCTTCTGCTTACAAGGTTACCGAGGTCATTTGCAAGGTCTGAGTTGATGCGGTTAATAAGTGCCTCGTTATTGAATACACCGTCAGCACCGAAGGGCATTTCTCTCATAAGGAAATAGCGGATTGCGTCTACGCCATATTTATTGATAAGAACAACGGGGTCAACCACGTTACCCTTTGATTTACTCATCTTACCACCGTCAAGAAGAAGCCATCCGTGACCGTAAACCTGCTTAGGAAGGGGAAGGTCAAGCGCCATCAGCATTGCCGGCCAGATAATTGAGTGGAAACGCACGATTTCCTTACCTACAAGGTGAACGTCTGCGGGCCAGTATTTTTTGAAGTCACTGTCATCGTCACTGAATGCACCGAGAGCTGTGATGTAGTTTGTAAGTGCGTCAAGCCATACATATACAACGTGCTTGGGGTCAAACTCTACGGGGATACCCCAGTCAAAGCTCGTTCTTGAAACGCACAGGTCCTCAAGTCCGGGAATGAGGAAGTTATTAAGCATCTCATTCTGACGGATAGAAGGCTGAAGGAAATCGGGGTTATTTTTTATAAGGTCAATAAGTCTGTCCTGATATTTAGAAAGCTTGAAGAAATAGCTTTCTTCCTTTGTTTTTTCAACGGCTCTTCCGCAGTCGGGACATTTGCCGTCCTTGAGCTGATGCTCTGTCCAGAAGGATTCGCAGGGGGTACAGTACCAACCTTCATACTCACTCTTATAAATGTCACCTTTTTCGTAGAGCTTGTTAAAAATTTTCTGAACTGCTTTAACGTGCATTTCATCAGTTGTACGGATAAATTTGTCGTTTGAAATATCAAGAGTTTTCCATAAATCCTTAATGCCTGCTACGATATTATCAACGTATTCCTGAGGGGTAACGCCGCGTTCCTCGGCAATTCGCTGAATTTTCTGACCGTGTTCGTCGGTGCCTGTAAGGAACATTACATCGTATCCCTGTGCTCTCTTATAACGAGCGATAGTGTCAGCGGCAACTGTACAGTAGCTGTGCCCGATGTGCAGTTTGTCACTGGGGTAGTATATGGGGGTGGTGATGTAAAATTTTTCTTTTGCCATGTGTATTCCTTCTTTCTTATAAATTCGAAATGTGAAATTCGAAGTTCGAAGTTATGGTTGATTTTCACCATAGTGAAAATCTTTTAACAGAATTAATGCCAAAAGATTTCAAAGATTTTTGCAACGGCAAAAATCTACCACCATTTCGCATTTCGCATTCCGAACTTCGCATTATATATATTTGTTTTTAAGCAGGGAATAGGAAAAAATGTTCAGAACGGACAAACTGAACCAATCGCAGATTGGGTTACCCGAAGGCGTACGAGGGTACGTCGAGAGGTGAAGTTTGTTCGTAGCAAAAAGGCAATAAATAAAGAAAAATCGAATAGAATGAGATTTTTCAACCAAAACGAAAAGTCGTTGGATTTAAGAAATAACTTAATATATATTTCACTCGCCTTTTTGCGCTCTGGACGTTTTTAACATTCCCCATAATATTTGTTTCTTATCTTTTCTAATGTATTTTCAAAGTCCTCAGGCAGCGGGGCGGAAAAACTTACTTTTTCACCGCTTTGTGGGTGGATAAAAGCAATCTCTCCTGCGTGGAGAAGCTGTCCTGCAAGACTGAATTCTTCTTTTTTAAGTCCGTAGGTCTTATCCCCTAAAATCGGGTGACCTATGTGTTTTGTATGGACACGTATCTGATGAGTACGCCCCGTTTCAAGGTTACACCTTATATACGTGTATTTCCCGAAGCGTTCAAGGACTGTTATATGTGTACGGGCATCTCTGCCGCCCTTTTTTGCAATCGCCATTTTTTTTCTGTCCTGCTCGCTGCGGGCAATAGGGGCATCAACCGTCAGAGTGTCCTCTTTAATATTGCCGTGGACAATGGCGTAGTATGTTCTGCCAAGAGTGTGGTCAGAAAGCTGGTCTGTAAGACTAAGGTGTGCGTTGTTGTTTTTTGCCACAACTAAAAGTCCCGTTGTGTCCTTGTCAATTCTGTGGACGATGCCCGGCCTGAGGACACCGTTTATGGCGGAAAGATTATCTCCGCAATGGTGCATAACGGCATTCACAAGGGTCCCGTCCTCGTTACCTGCAGCAGGATGAACAACCATTCCCCGGGGCTTATTTATTACAAGAACATCGCTGTCCTCATAAACAATGTCAAGGGGAATATCCTCCGCAACGGCTTCCAGTGTTTTTACCGGAGGGAGATGAATTTCAATCCCGTCGCCTTCCTTTATTTTCAGAGAAGGCTTTGCTGCCTTGCCGTTTACAAGAATGGCACCGCTGTCAAAAAGCTTTTTTAAAAAGCTCCTTGTAAGAGTCGGAGAATTTTTTACTATATAGACATCACAGCGTGCCGCCTCGCACGCTGTTAATTTTATAATATCGGTATTCATATAGATTTCTCATCCTTGCTTTGTCTTTTCATATCAAGAAAAGTGTAGAGAATATAAAGTCCTGCGCCTATGCAAACAAAACAGTCTGCAATGTTAAACACGGGAAAGTCTATAAATACAGCATTTATAAAGTCACGCACATAGCCGAGAAAGAGCCTGTCGATAAAATTACCGATTGCGCCGCCTGCTATAAAGGTGAGGGCTGTTTTTTCAAGATGCGACTGGGGCTTTGACCGTACAAGGTATATAATAAGGAGAGCGAAGACAACGACCGTAAGAATTATAAAAAATACCCTCGCTCCGTTTAACATACCGAAAGCTGCGCCCTCATTACGGACATAGGTAAAGTCAAGAATCCCTTTTATTACAGAGATTCCTTCGCCAAGACCTATGTTTGCTGTTATAAGACTTTTGGAAATCTGGTCAAGTGCGATAATAGCTATGAATATCGCAATATATAAAGCCATAACAAAATCCTTTCAGGAATACTTGTTGAGTGTTATAAACGTACGGTCTTTCTTTGATTTTCCGCCCATTTCAAGGACTGCCTTTCCGTAACCGCGCACGGAAATGACATCACCTTCCGAAAGGTGCATATCATTTTTCAATGCGGCAATTCCGTTAACGAAAACAAATCCCGCACTGATAAGCTCCGCCGCCTGCGACCTGCCTTTTCCTGCAAAAATGGAAACTACGGCATCCAGCCGTGGTGATGCAACCGTACCCTTTATGGGCTCAAAGCTTTTTTGCGGAAGAACGATGTCGGAAATATCACATTCTGTACATCTGACTCCTTCTCTGCCGACCTTTACGAGATTTGACGCCACAAACTGTGCGATATCACGGTGTAAAATCACATAACACTCTTTTTCCAGAATTATTATATCACCGCACTTTTCTCTTTTCAGTCCGAGCCCCAGAATACTTCCGAGAAAGTCCCGGTGGGAAAGGGAAGATATATGCGGAGATGTTATTTTTACTGCACTTATGGGAAAGTCCGCCTCGTCATACTCCGATATAAACGCCACCATCTGCCTTTCAGCATCCTGAATACCCCCGAAAAGCATCGGCTCAAGGGGAAGGTGCTTTTTTCTTGCCAGAAGCAGTCCTATGCTGTTTTCCGACAAAAAATCCCCGTAGACACTTTCGTAGCGTTTTTCACACAGAAGAGCCATATCGAAGATATGACGCATCATCATCTCGTGGCGTGAGTCAAGAGATGATGAAAACTTCTCCCTGTCAATTATTCCCATGGAAAGATGCCTGTATTCGAAAGTTCCTGACGAACATCAGACATAATGTCTACATTGTAGGGAGCAATGAGGAAAATTCCGCCGGAAACTCTCTGGATAGAACCGCCGAGAGCATATACTGCACCGCTGATAAAGTCAACAACTCTTCTGCCAACCTCTTTTTCGAGCTTTTCAAGGTTAACAACAACGGGCTTTTTGCTGCGAAGATGGTCAGCAACCTCTCTCGCTTCGTCAAATTCCTCGATAGAAATTACAACAACCTTAAGCTGAGTTGTTGCGGCAATGTTTACAACCTTAGGTTTCTTTGAAGAGGGAGCAGGTGTAACGGGCTGGTCAAACTCAAAGCTGGGCTCTGTGTCTGCAGCAAACTCTACTTCATCATCATCCTCAGGTCCGAAAACAAGATCGTTAAGCTTGGAAAAAAACTTCATAATATTTTACCTCCTAAAATTGTTCTTTCTATTTATAATATAAGCCAGTGGCAAAGACGCTTTGCGTCCGGGAACACTTGCAAATACTATTTATCTTTTGAATATGGCGCTGCCTACTCTTACAAGGGTTGCGCCTTCCTCCACAGCGATTTCAAAGTCACCGGACATACCCATTGAGAGGGTGTCTGCACCAATAGATGCATACTCGTCGGAAAGTGCTTTTGCCTTTTTGAAAATACTGCGGATTTCCTCCTCAGGTGCACCGAGGGGAGCCATTGTCATAAACCCTTTGAAACGAACGTTTTTAAGGGTGCTTATACTCTTAATTATAGACGGGATTTCCTGTGTTGTCAAACCATATTTGCTTTCTTCGCCCGAAATGTTAACTTCCAGAAGAATATCCTGAACAACTCCCTGCTTTTCGGCCTCTTTTGAGATTGCCTGTGCAATAGCTAAAGTGTCGACAGAGTGGATTAAATCTGCCTTGCCAACAACATACTTAACCTTGTTTGACTGCAGATGTCCTATAAGATGCCATTGTGCACCGGGAACAAGGTCAAATTTGTCACGAAGCTCCTGAGGTCTGTTTTCCCCGAAAATATTTTCGCCAAGCGCTTTTGCGTCGTTTATGGTTTCGGTGTCAATTGTTTTTGATACACATACAAGTGTTATATCACCGGGATTACGTCCTGCTTTTTTTGCAGCGGCTTCAATTCTCTGATGAATTTCGCTCAGATTCTTTTTTAAGTTTTTTGTCAAGTCTTTTCACCTCCGGATTAACAAGAACATTATCGTAATTTTCAAGAGCTTCAAAACGGCACCCCTCCGGAGGAGTGTAGTCCTTTGACACAATGTAGTAATCGTCCTCCTCGAGAAGAATGTTCACACACTTGAAACTTACAGCGTTGTTTGCCCCCATAACGTACACGCCCGTTATCTCGTCAACCACACGTATAGCCGCCGAAGGTACATATAAGCCGGAGTGTTCTTCTATACAGATCTCAAACTGTACGGAACGCTTTTCGTATATGCCGGGAATATTGCGGGTTGATTTAACCACAAGGGTAATTGTGCCGTCTTTTTCTTCATTTACTGCAACCACGTTTGCTTTTACAAACTGCGAGCCGTCAACAGATACGGTAACGCTTTTGCCGGGGGTAACAGGCACGTCTTCATCTTTGGAAACTGAGGCAGCAAGGTACCACACGTAAGAGTCCACAACCTTCCCGGCAGATGCTGTGGGCTGAAATGCGGAAAGTGCTTCTTCGTATTTTTTAAGACCTTCTGCTGTGAGAAGGGAAAGCTCCTCCTCTTTAAAGGTTCCTTCAAGCCCGTCGAGAGTTGTGTAAAAATAGCCCGAGGCCGGAGAAGAGACATTTCCTCTTATTCCGCCGAGCCTTCCTTCAAGGGAAAGCTTTTCCTGTTCAAGGTCAACAAGCAGCTTGTCGCGTGCGGAAGCATTTTCCACGGAGTATTTCTTTTCTACAAGCATACCAAGCTGACGTGTGTTTTCTGCTGCAGCAAGGTAATTTTCTTCAGAGCAGTTTTTGCGGATTGTCGCAGTGGTAGTTTTTACAACTGAATAAATCCTTGCTTCATCGGATGCGTAAAGTGTTGCTACACTCTCCGAATTTTTAATTTCGTTTATGCGCCGTGTCACATCAGCAAGCTCACTTGCAAGCTTATTGTCAATGTCTCCGCCGGTAAAGACACCCAGCTGTGATCCCTTTGCAACTCTGTCACCGTCCTTGACAGACGGCTCAAAAAGCCCTGCCGAGGGCGCCTGAACAACTGTTTCGTTACGGAGAATATAGCCTGTGCCGTCAATTGACTTGCGTACGCTTATGATGTGTGCCGGTTCTGTATCGTATGGCGCACTGCAATAGCTTGCCGTACTTATAACTGTCAGTAAGATCAGCACAAATAAGAAAATTTTAATTATTTTATTCACAGTGCACCTCCTTTTGGTTTATGTAACTGATTATAAAATTTCCTGTTCCTTTTCTGCTTCTATAAAATTAACAGGTTTTGATGGAATAATAGTTGAAATTGCGTGTTTATATATAAGCTCCTGCTTACCTTCGCAATCAAGAACAACAGTGTAGCTGTCAAAGCCCGTTACGAGCCCTTTAATCTGAAAACCGCTTAAGAGAAACACTGTGATGCTGGTTTTTTCTTTGCGTACCTGGTTTAAAAAAACGTCTTGTAAATTAATTTGAGTTTTCATCTGTCAAAATCCTTTCTTCAATTAGCTGTTGAGCTTGACTTAAGGCATCCTTATAGTCGAGCCAGTTTACGTTGTTGTTGTGTCTTAGCCATGTAAGCTGTCGCTTGGCGTACCTGCGCGTGTTGCGTTTTAAGAGGGAAACCGTTTCCGGGTATGTGCAAAGTCCCTTAAAGTACCACACCACCTCGCGGTAGCCAATGGCTGTAAGTGCCGTGGAAATGTTTTTAAGGTCAGGGAGGATATAGCGTTCAACTTCCTCCAGAAGACCGTCTTTGAGCATTATGTCCACGCGCTTTTCAATTCTTTTGTAGAGTATGTCCCTGTTCATATCAATCGCCAGATATAGGTAATTGTAGGGGGATATTTCCGGACGGCTTTCGCGGTCAAGCTCGCTGCGGGATTTTCCCGTTGTGCGGACCGTTTCAATTGCGCGGATAACTCTCTTTAAATCATTCGGGTGAAGCTTGTGTGCTTCTTCGGGATCCTCCTTTCTTAAAATCTCAAACAAAGCTTCGTTTCCGTTTTCCACGGCATACAGCCGAAGCTTTTCGGAAAGAGCCTCATCTCTTTTCGGTGCAGAAAACTGTGTTGCAAAAACCGTATTGTCAGCATACAGCCCTGTGCCGCCAACCATAATCGGGAGTTTGCCCCGCTTGTGTATATCTTCAATAACCTCTTTTGCCATGCGGCAGTATCTTTCAACACTGAAGCTTTCTGTGGGGGAGACAATGTCAATCATATAATGTTTTATGTCTGCCATTTCTTCTTTTGTAGGCTTTGCCGTGCCGATGTCAAGGTTTTTGTAAATCTGCATGGAGTCGCAGGAAATAACCTCACCGTTATATTTTTTTGCAAGCTCAATCCCCAGAGATGTTTTTCCCGAGGCAGTAGCACCTGCGACAATTACAAGGGGTATTTTCTTTTCCATAAAAGCCCCCCTTATACAATTCTGCCAAACATTTTTTCTATCTGATATTTAGTGAGCTTTACCGTAATGGGTCTTCCGTGGGGGCAGGTAGTAATGCCCTCCAGCCGTGATGCCTCCCGGTAGAGCTTTTCAAGCTCCAAAAGAGTAAGGTGCTGGTTTGCGCGGATTGCGCTGTGACAGGCAACTGTGTAAATCGCCTTGTCGCGGATAGCGGTAATCTCACCGCTTTCGTTACCCATCAGTATTCCGAGCAGTTCAATAAACAAATCTTCGCCCTCCTCATAAAGGCAATCTGCCGGGAGAGTGCGTAGTGTAATTGAATTACCACCGAAATCTTCTGTTTCAAAGCCCATTTCAAGAAGAAAATCTGCTTTTTCAAGAGCTGTTTCCTTTTCCGAAGGCGTAAGATTTACGCCAATCGGCATAAGAAGAAGCTGGGTGTCTGTTTTGTATCCGCTTGAACGGATTTGTTCAAAACGGATTCGTTCGTGGGCAGCGTGCTGATCCATCAGGAAAAATTCGCCGTCACCCTCTGCCAGTATGTATGTTGAAAAAAGCTGACCGATAACCCTTGCTTCCGTAAAGGATACATCCTCCTCTTTTTCAGGTGACGGAGGTGCCGGTGTTTCCTTTACGACGGGTGTTTTTTCTTCGGGTGCTATGTCTATGGGCGTCTGCTTTGGCTCCTCCTCTGCAGGCGTTTGTGCTTTTTTGAAGGAGGGGAGAGCGTCAGCACCTTCTATATCACGAACGGGGAGCTTTCCGCCGTAGGGCGAAACCTCCTCGCGGATTTCATTTTTTGAAAGAACTGCAGGCTTTTTCTCCTGCTCAGGGACAAAAGGCTTGAAGCCGGAGGGCTTTTTTTCACCTTTGAATTCCGAAATAGTTATCTGCTTTGGAGGTGTTTGTGTTATAGGCAGCTTGAATGCAGCGCTGTTTTTCGGGGATAGGGATTCCCTTGGTGCGGCACATTCTGTCAAAGCGTTTCTGACTGCCCAGTAAACTGCCTCGTAAATGTCGTTTTCATTTGCAAATTTAACCTCCGTCTTTTCGGGATGTACATTTGCATCCACCAGTGACGGGTCAATTGTAATATTAAGAAAAGCTACGGGGAAGCGTCCCACCATAAGCTCGTTCTTATAAGCCTCGGAAAGAGCAACAAGAAGAGTTTTGTTTATGACATAACGCCTGTTTACAAAGAAAATCTGCATCAGTCTGTTCGGACGGGAAAGATTGTTTTTGCCTGTAAGTCCTTCGACTTTAATGCCGTTTTTTTCGTAAAGAACATTCGTTACAGCATTTGAGATATCTTTTCCGAAAACGCTTCGTACAGCATCTTGAAGATTATTATTTCCGGGGGTGAAAAGAACCTCTTTCCCGTCACGGATAAGCCTTATTGATACATCGGGACGGCTTAGTGCCTGCTTGTTAATGGCATCTGTAATAGCCGCCGCCTCGGTAGCATCCTTTTTCATAAATTTCATACGTGCAGGGGTGTTAAAAAATAGGTTTTTTACAACGATAGTCGTTCCGTCGGGGCATCCTGCCTTGTCGTAAACCGTTTCCTCCCCGCCCTCTATTATAATGTGAGTTCCCTCGGAAGCGGTACGCTGCTTTGTAAACATTTCCGTATGGCTTACGGCTGCAACGGAGCAAAGTGCTTCACCACGGAAACCAAGTGTCGCAATATGTTCAAGGTCCTTGTCTGTTTTTATCTTACTGGTGGCATGGCGTAAAAAAGCTTTCGGGGCATCCTCATGCTCCATACCCATACCGTTGTCGGTAACTCTCATATAAGTCGTACCGCCGTTTTTTATTTCAACGGTAACGGTTGTTGCACCTGCGTCAATGGAGTTTTCAACAAGCTCCTTAATAACGCTGGCAGGTCTCTGAACAACCTCACCTGCGGCAATTTTTTCTGCCGTAAATTTGTCAAGTACGTTTATTTTACCCATGCTTTCACCTGCCTTTCTGAGTGCGAAATTAGGAATGCGGAATTAGGAATAAAAGAGGGTTTTTGCAATAGCAAAAATCTACCATCATTTCGAACTTCGAACTTCGCATTTCGAATTCTTATAACATCCTCTGTAATTCATATAGTTTATTCATTGCTTCAATAGGCGTCAGTGTCGTCACATCAATTTCCTTTAACGCGTCAACAACTTTCTGTGAGCCCATAGACATAAAGTCCATCTGCATAGAAGGTTCTTCTGCTTTAGTGCTTGCAATAGCTGCACCTTTTTCAGATGCCTTTTCACCGCTTTCAACAGTTTTCAGCACTTCTTTTGCGCGCTTTATAACACTTTCGGGAACACCTGCGAGCTTTGCAACCTCAATACCGTAGCTATCGTCAGTGCCACCGCGGACAATTCTTCTGAGGAAAGTAATGTCATCGCCCCTCTTTTTGCAGGCGGTATTGTAATTGACTATGCCGGGGATTGCACCCTCAAGTGCGGTAAGCTCATGATAATGGGTAGCAAAAAGAGTTTTTGCACCGATTTTCTTTGTTATATGCTCCACAACTGCCCACGCAATGGAAAGGCCGTCAAAGGTGCTTGTACCTCTGCCGATTTCGTCAAGTACACACAGGGATTTTTTTGTAGCGTTTTTAAGAATGTAGCTGACCTCGTTCATTTCAAGCATAAATGTGCTTTGTCCCGATGCAAGGTCATCAGATGCACCTATTCTTGTGAAAATTTTGTCTATAATACCACATTCGCAGCTTGTTGCGGGTACAAACGAACCAATCTGAGCCATAAGTGCAATAATTGCCGTTTGACGCATATATGTAGATTTACCTGCCATATTAGGGCCTGTGATAACGGCAGTTTTGTTTTCGTTACAGTCAAGGAGTGTGTCGTTAGGTACAAACAGAGAATCTGAAAGCACCTTTTCCACAACGGGGTGTCTGCCTCCTGTGATAATAAGCCTGTCCGAAAGATTAACCTCGGGCTTTGTATAGTTGTTACGCACGGCAGCTTCGGCAAGGGAATAAATCGTGTCCGACACAGCAATTGCGTGTGCCGTCTTTTCAATACGTGCCATATTTTCTGCAACGCGGTTTCTCACTTTGACAAATTCATCATACTCAAGCTGAACGAGCCTTTCAGACGCCCCTAAGATAGTGCTCTCAAGGTCTTTAAGCTCAGCGGTAATAAATCTTTCGCCATTTGTAAGAGTCTGTTTTCTTATGTAATCCTCGGGTACCATATCAAGATTCGAATTGGATACCTCAATATAATAACCGAATACCTTATTGAAACGGATACGGAGGTTTTTAATGCCGGTTTTTTCTTTTTCGCGGGCTTCCATTTCCAGAATAATCTGTCCGCCGTCTTCCTTAATTGCACGGAGCCTGTCAATCTCCTCGTTAAATCCTTTTCCTATAAGCTTACCCTCTCTGAGAGATATAGGACATTCCGGATGAATTGCCCTTGTAAGCAGGTCGCAAAGGTCGTCAAGAGTATCAAGGTTTGCTGCCTGCATGGAAAGAATTGTACTCCTCGCACCGCAAAGCACCTTTGAAAGATAGGGGAGCTTTGAAAAGGAGTTTGCAAGGGAAAGAAGATCTCTTGCGTTTGCAGTCCCCATAGATACGCGGCTCATAAGTCTTTCAATGTCGTTCATGCCGCTAAGTGCCTCGCAAAGATCCTCGCGCAGTGACATTGATGTAACAAGCTCTTCAACACCGGAAAGTCTGTTTGTAACAGATGCCGCATTAAGAAGGGGGCGAAGTATCCAGTGCTTAAGCATTCTTGCGCCCATTGACGTTTTTGTATGGTCAAGCACCCAGAAAAGCGACCCGCGCTTTGACTTGTCGCGCATCGTTTCTGTAAGCTCAAGATTTCTGACACTGGCAGCATCAATATCCACAAACTCCTGAGAGGTGTAAATATTCAGCGTATGTATGTGAGGAAGCTTTGCCTTCTGTGTTTCAAGAAGGTAGCTTATAAGTGCCGCTGTGGCAATGCGGAGAAGTCTTTCTGTAATATCCCCTCCGTTTGAAAGTTGAGAGGCTATAATCTCAGTAGCGTTTTTCTCCATTTCTCCACCGTCAAACGTAAAGGAAAGCACATTGTGACGGCTTTGGAGATATTCTGATATTCTTTTATTCTGCACCGTGTTTCCTCCGAGAGCAATTTCAACGGGGGAGAAGCGGGCAAATTCGTTTATAAGTTTATCAAGTGCACTGTCATCATATATGGTGGTGCCGAGCATTTCACCTGTGGAAACATCCACAAACACAATGCCTGCATCGTTACCCTCACGGTATACGGATGCCATATAGTTTGTAGTGCGGGAGTCGAGAAGTCCGTCGTCAAGAATTGTGCCGGGGGTAACAACGCGGATAATGTCACGTTTTACAATGCCTTTGGCAGCTTTGGGATCCTCGGTCTGCTCACAGATAGCAACCTTGTGACCTTTTGCGACAAGTCGGGCAATGTAACCGTCTGCCGCGTGGAAAGGAACACCGCACATGGGAGCTTTTTCCTTCTGCCCGCAGTCGCGTCCTGTCAGTGTTATTTCAAGATCGCGGGATGCTACAATTGCATCCTCAAAAAACATCTCGTAAAAGTCACCCAGACGAAACATCAGTATACAGTCGGGACAGTTTTTCTTTATTTCAATGTATTGCTTCATCATAGGTGTAAGCTCTGCCATCGGGGACAACTCCTTCGTCGTTGTACTTTTGAGTGAACGGGGTTTATCAAGGGGTGTCCCCTTGATGTAAAAATCGTTAAAAACGGGGGCGTGTACCTCGTTTTTAACACCTTGACGGGGCCGGTGCGGTGAGCACCACGCGAGTGAAGGCCCCTATCTCGAAGCGAAATATTTTCGCAAGAAACTTTTCGCTTCGAAAGGATGACTTTGTCATCCGTCTTAGTGGCAGCTTCCGCAGCTTGAGCAGTCACCGCTGCAGCCACCGGGCATTTTGCCTGTAATGTGGAATGAGATGATGTTATTCATCTGGTCAATAATTGCCTGGAATGTTCTCTGTGCATTGATATATGCAGTAATGTGGTCATTTGTAGTAACCTTTTCATAAGCTTCTTCAAGTCTTTCGCGGATTGATGCCATTTCTTCTTCGGAAACGTCACCCTTCTGGATTTCCTGTGCAAGTGATGTGCGAAGCTCACTATACTCCTTTAAGAGTGCCATTGCTTCTTCGTCTTCCTCCTGCTCAAGCTCTGCTTTCTTAAGCTCTTTGTACTCTGCGCTCTCGATAATTGCTTCACCAAGCTCGCGAGCCTTTTCAAAAATTTCTGCCATTATATATTCCTTCTTTCTAAAAAAATAATCGTTAGGGATGTTAAAATTGCCCACACCGCAAAGGGCGGTAACAATTTTAAAACTAATTCGAAGTGCGAAATGCGAAGTGCGAAGTGAAGGTGAATTTTTGCTGAAGCAAAAATCTTTGTTTTTCAATAAAAAGATTTTCTCTGTGGAGAAAATCCTCCATCATTTCGAACTTCGAACTTTACATTTCGAATTTATATTTTTTCGGAACGGCACATAGGTCGTTTTTTACGGTAATTTTCAATTTATACCAATTCACCGCACAGCACCCAGGTCTGTGCCTTTGTTATTTTAACATCAGCGAAGTCGCCCACAAGGGCTTTGTCGCCTTTGAAATTAACTATTTTGTTCCCCTCGGTTCTTCCGGTGAGCATTCCGGGGTCGTTTTTGCTTTCGCCCTCAACAAGGACTTTTTCAATTCTGCCTTCATGACGTTTGTTGCGCTCTAAACTGACTGCGTTCTGAACTTCAAGCATTCTCTTAAAGCGGTTGTCGATTTCTTCTTCCGTTGCGACATTTTCCATTTCTGCCGCCTTTGTACCCTCTCGCTTTGAATAAATGAAAGAGAAAATACTGTCGTAGCCAACTTCTTTAAGGATTGACAAAGTTTCTTCGAAATCATCTTCCGTTTCCGTGGGAAAACCAACGATAATATCTGTTGTCAGTGTGATGTCAGGCATAAGCTCTTTTGCAAGCTTTATTATTTCAAGATATTTTTCCCTTGTATACACTCTGTTCATTTCAGAAAGAACACGGGTGCTTCCTGATTGCAGGGGAAGATGAAGCTGCTTGCAAATCTTCGGCTCCTCTGCCATTGTGTGGAGTAGTGTGGGGGAGATATCCTTGGGGTGGCTTGACATAAAACGGATACGCTCTATTCCGTCAATCTTGCATACGTCGCGGAGAAGTGATGCAAACGCATCCGTTTCGCCTAAATCTTTACCGTAAGAATTTACGTTCTGTCCGAGAAGCATTACTTCCTTAACACCGGTTTTCGAAAGTGATTCAATCTCTTTTAAAATATCTTCTTTGTATCGGCTTCTCTCTCTGCCACGTACATAAGGTACAATGCAGTAAGAACAGAAATTGTTGCATCCGTACATAATTGACACAAATGCCTTGTTTCCACCGTCATAGTTTACGGGGATGCCCTCTGCGATAACACCGCTGCCGGAAATATCAATAACTCTTTCACGGCTTTCAAGAACTTCCGAGAAAAGCTCCGGAAATTTCCATAGCATATGTGTGCCGAAAACGATGTCCACGTGGCGGTATTTTGATTTGATACGTTTTGCAATATGCTCCTGCTGAGCCATACATCCGCACACACCGATGATAAGGTCGGGGTTCTTTGCTTTAAGTGCTTTAAGTGCACCCAGGTTTCCGAAAACTCTTGCTTCGGCATTTTCTCTTACAGCACAGGTGTTGAAGATAATCACATCAGCTTCTTTTCTGTCCTCAGTAAGAGTATACCCCATTTCCATCAGCATACCCTGAATTCTTTGTGAATCGTTGACATTCTGCTGACAACCGAAGGTTTCAACCAAGGCAAAACGTGCACCGTCACCAAAAGAAAGCTTTATTTTGTTTGTAATTTCCCTCTGCCTGTCCATTTCGGCAGGAGAAAGATGAACGCTGTTTTGCATCTAAAAACCTCTTGAATAAAAAGATAAAGTGCACCCTATTATAAAGGTACACTTTATTATATAATATATAAGCTTAAAAGTCAAAGGAAAATGTGAAAAAAATAGGGGATGTTAAAAACTAATTCGAAGTGCGAAATGCGAAGTTCGAAGTGAATGTGAATTTTTGCCGAAGCAAAAATTTTTGTTTTTCAATAAAAAGATTTTCTCTGTGGAGAAAATCCCAGCGTGTCGATAAACCTATCGACACGCTGGCAGACATCGAAAAAGGAAGGTAAATTTGTCGAACACGAACTCGTCGGCGTATGTGGATACGGTAGAGGGCGTGTTCGACGAAAACAAGCAGAAACGGCTACAAACTGTGGTTTGTAGCCGTTTTTATTAAATAAAAGTTTTCTGCATAACACCTCATCCACCGCAAGCGGTCCCCCTTTTCCTCTCGGAGACGAGCCCCTTTTGTCTGCGTTGCAGACATTTCCCCCGACACGGGGGAATTTTCCTCAAAGGGGAAGGCTTTGTTTTTATTCTCTACTTGTGGTTGACCGACTTTTTCGACAGTCTGAGATTTTCTCTGTGGAGAAAATCCTCCAACACCGTAAAAGTCATCGCATCAATTTCGTGCCATACCACGGGCACTCATTTCTGCGGACTTTCTGCCATGCAGTATACTTTACCGTTTATGTTCGCTTTCAGCTCCATTCACGGAGTATACTGTAATTTCGAATTTCGAATTTTACATTTCGAACTTAAACTTACAGTCTTTCAATTGCTTTTGCAATAATTCTGCAGTTTGTTTTTATTGAATCAAATCCCCAGAATTCATTTGCCTGATGCGCTGTTTCAGGCTCTCCCGGAAGGATTACACCAAATGCTGCACAGTTTGGGAAAGCCTTTGCGTAAGTGCCGCCGCCAATTGATATTGCCCCCTTGGGGTCGCCTGTTTCTTCGGTATAAACTGACGAAAGTGTCTTTATAAGGTGGGAGTCAAGGGGTATATAAAGAGGCTCATCGTGGGACATAAATTCTGCCGTAAGTCCCTTTTCCTCAGCCGCCTTTGTGATTGCATCTATAACAGTTTTTCCGTCTGCTGTAATAGGATAACGAATGTCGTAAGAAAGAGAGCAGCTATCCTTGTCTGCACGAAGAATTGAGGGGTTAAGGGAAAGAGAACCATGTTCGTCCTTTATATCAATACCGAGAGCCTGTTTTGTAGTCAGTGAAATAAGCTTTGCAAATGTACTTTCGGGATAGTCTTTGGCGATTTTTTCTGCAAGCTTTACTATAGCGTTTTCACCAAGTTCGGGAAGAGAGCCGTGTGCAGCCTTGCCTGTTTCGGAAAGTTCTTTTCCGTTTAAAAATGCCTTTGCCTTGTCGGGTACGATATTTATAACCTTTCCGCCCTCAAAACAAAAGTCTTCGGGCATAGCGGTTTCCTTGCCTGAAATTTTAACCTTAAGAAGACCCTTTTCACCAAAAACAACAGGATATTCAGCATCTGGTGAAAAAGCTATATCGGGCATTTTTTCTGTCTTTTCATAGCGGTCGATACATTCCCATTTTCCGCTTTCCTCGTCACCGCCAAGGATAAGGCGTACTTTTTTGTCATTGAGAAAACCTTTTTCTACAGCGTCACGCATTGCGTAAAGTGCAAGAAGAGCAGGCCCCTTATCGTCGGCAACACCTCTGCCGTAAACACCTTCAGGGGTAACGGTGCATTCAAGAGACGGATAATCCCAACCATCACCAACGTCAACAGTATCAACGTGGGCGATAATACCTACTATTTTTTCACCCTCTCCACATTCGATATAGCCTGCGTAACCGTCAAGATTTACCGCCTTAAAACCGAAACGTCTGCCAATCTTAAGAAACGCTTCAAGAGCATTGTAAACGCCTTCGCCAAGAGGTGCTTTCTCGGTTACTGCACCGTTATTTCCGTTAATACTGTTGATAGCAATAACCTTTTTTAAGTCATCTAAAAATTCTTCTCGTATGGTTTCAAAATTCATCGTAATTCTCCTTTACAGGTATGATGTTTCCGCAGTTATAACAGCGTAGTAATTTTCGTTTATGGACTTGACACATTCTTCAAGCTCTTTTGTAGCTTCGTCTTTTTTTCCGTACTCCTCAGCAGGAAGAATAAGGTCAAAAATTATATTCGTATGAGTCGGTCCCGGAACGATACGCAGGTCGTGAATATTCGCATTTTCTGATATTTCTGCGCATTTTTTACTAAGAGCCGTATGAAGCTCAGCTATAAGGGGATTTCCAACGTCAATGGGGTCCATGTGGATGACCGCCTCACAACAAAGCTCGGTAGAAATTTCTCTTTCAACAAGATCAACCTCGTCGTGGAGCAAAAACATTTCCTTTGAGCCGTCAACCTCCATGTGAAGGGACACAAAGCGCTTGTTTGCACCGTAGTCGTGCACTACAAGGTCGTGTATTCCGACAGTTTCCGGAGATTTGCGGACAATTTCTTCGACTTTTTTCACAAAGTCGGGGTCTGGAGCTTTTCCAAGAAGAGGAGCTGCTGTTTCTACAACTGATTTTATGCCTGTGCGTATAATTAAAACAGAAATTATCACGCCCACCCAACCGTCAATGTTGATGTCTGTAAAATACATAAAAACAGAGGATAAAAGTATTGCCAGCGTGGAAATACAGTCGCTGAGACTGTCAAGAGCTACTGCACGTAGCGACGCAGAGCCTGTCTTTTTTGATGCGGCATTGTTATAGTACGCCATATAGAGCTTTGCCGCAATTGAGAAACAAAGTATCAGACAAATCCAGCCGTTCCATTGAAAATCACCGGGATTAATAATTTTTGAAACTGAGCTTTTCATAAGCTCTATTCCCACAAAAATTATCACGACAGAAATTATTGTGCCTGCCACATATTCAATTCTGCCGTGACCAAAGGGATGCTCGCGGTCTGCTTTTTGTCCGGATAATATAAAACCGAAAAGGCTCATCACAGATGAGCCTGCATCTCCCAGGTTATTGAAGGCATCGGCAGTTATTGAAACCGATGAACTGACGATGCCTGCCATTAACTTAAACAAAAATAGAACTATATTGATAGCTATTCCCAGACCACCGCAAACATATCCGTAAATAGCGCGGAGTTTGGCTGAAGAAGTATCTTTTTTTGAAAAAATCTTTACGAGAAGTGTGACCATAAGCCACCTCCGATAATCAGAAAATAGATGGAATAGTGCCGTATGCCCTTAAGATAATATATATCACATATACCACATAAATTGCAACACTAAAATATCCTATGGGGTGTGTTACCTTATCCTTTGACTTATATATGAAGAACATAAGAAGACTCATTAATATGAGAAGAACTGTATCAATAAGAGCGCCAACATCGCAAATAAGAGGATGAACAATACCACTCATACCGAGAATAAAGAGGATATTGAAAATGTTAGAGCCGATTACGTTGCCAAGGGCAATTTCACTTTCACCTTTTTTAGCGGCAACTACGCTTGTTACAAGCTCGGGAAGACTAGTTCCTACTGCAACTATTGTTAAACCGATAAGAAGCTCACTCATATTAAGCGCCCGTGCAAAAAATGTTGCCGCATTAACTGTAACCGTACCGCCTGCAACAATGCCGGCAATACCGATAACAATGTAAATGATGCTTTTAAGAGGAGAAAGCACCTTATAATCTTCCTCTGCGACCTGCCTGTTTTTAAGAGCTGAGTGAACAAGGAGAAGAATGTATGCTATAAAGAGCACAAAAAGAATAATGGATTCAAAAAGTGAAAGCTTACAGTCCCACAGCATAACTGCAAGAATAACAGTTGTAAGTATGCTGATGGGGAAATCCCTTTTCATAATTACTTTGTCAGCAACAAACGGGCAAATGATTGCCGATACGCCTACAACACTTAAAAGATTGAAAATGTTTGAGCCTACGACATTGGCAATTGAAAGGTCAAAAGCTCCCTTAATAGACGCAGAAATACTTACAGCCGCCTCAGGAAGGCTTGTACCGATAGAAACAATTGTAAGCCCGATAATAACTGTCGGGATTTTAAGCAGCTTCGCCACAGACGAGCTACCGTCAACAAACAGGTCTGCGCCTTTTATAAGGAACGCGAAGCCTATAACAAGTAAAAATAAATTAAGTACATATTCCATAATAATTCACCTCAAAAATTTTTTATAAAGCTTCTGCGGTGAAGTCTTTTTTGCCTATGCACCTCCTTTTGCGCAAAAAGAGACCTCTATCGCAATAAAATGCAATAAAAGTCTCGCATTACCAAAAGGTATACAAAAGCGGATATATTTCTATATCGTACTGACGCCGTTGTAACACATCTGTATGATGTGCTAGCTACTCCCTTTTATTAAAAAAGCTTTGTCATATTGGATTTTTAACATTCCGTCAGAAGGAATAGGAAAAAGGTTTCAGAATGTGCAAACTGAGCCACGGCTTGCCGTGGATTACCCGACGGTGTACGATGGTACACCGAGCGGCGAAGTTTGTGCATAGCAAAACGAATTAATAATTGAAATTCGCTGTGCGAATTTATACCTCATCATGCAATCAAAGATACATTGTTTTCATATTTGATAACAGAAACCCATACATATAGTTTTCGTTTTGCGGTCTGGGGCGTTTTAACATTCCGTCAGAACGGAAGCATATTAAATGCTCTCAAGATAGTATATGCAACGTATGCTATATAGATTACAATACAAATTGCACCCTCTGTACGGTTTGCTTTTTTTCCTGTTATACATACAAGACCGATAGCTGCGCACACACCGATAAGGATAGTTGTGTCAATCAAAGCTGCAGGCTCGCAGTTAAGGGGGTGTATTGTTCCGCTGAGACCGAGTATAAACAGAATGTTAAATATATTTGAGCCAACTACATTGCCAAGGGCGATTTCACTTTCGCCCTTTTTAGCGGCAACAATGCTCGTTACAAGCTCAGGAAGACTTGTTCCTATTGCAACAACGGTAAGTCCGATAAGCATTTCGCTCATGCCGAATGCTTTTGCAAAAAACTTGGCACTTTCCACTGTAAAATGACCGCCTGCAATAATTCCTGCTGCACCAAGAAGAATGAAAAGTACACTCTTTGAGGGGGAGAGAGTTTTAAATTCTTCTTCCTGCTGCTTGTTTTTAAGTGCAGACATTACAAGAAGCAAAAGATATAAAACAAAAAGAACTAAAAGTACAATCGCTTCTCCTCTTGAAAGAGTGTTGTCGCGGAGCATAAATGCAAGGAGAACTGTAAGTGCCGTACAAATGGGAAAATCCCTTTTTATAATCATACGGTCAATGGCGAAGGGGCATATAAGTGCTGATGCACCCACAACCACAAGACTGTTAAAAAGATTTGACCCTATAACGTTAGCTATAGAAAGGTCATAGCTTCCACCGAGGGATGCTGTCACACTGACTGCCGCCTCAGGAAGACTGGTTCCGATAGAAACTATCGTAAGACCAATAATAACAGACGGTATTTTGAAAATCTTTGCAACGGAAGAGCTGCCGTCAACGAAAAGGTCAGCACCTTTCACAAGGAAGAAAAATCCAAGTATGAGGAACACTAAATTAAGTACATAATCCATTATTTTTACCACCTTTTTTATTATATGCGTTTTAAATTTTCATATCACGCACACAGGTCAAAAACACAAAAAAAAGACCTTTATTGCGCACAAAAAACACAATAAAAGTCTTGCTATTTAATACAAAGGCGGGTGAAATTCACCGTACTGACGCCGTTGCAACGGAGAAACATCTCCGCCAGCTACTCCCCTTTATCTGATTGGAGTTTAACACAATCGGAATAATTTGTCAAGATGAAACCTGAAAAATAGTGTCAGGCAAACCCAGACTGAAAGTGCGCCGGTTATACATCGCAATGAACATCATATATCATACACTCCGGGAACGTATCTGCACGCCGTTTTATGACTATACCATATCGACACTCTGCCTTTAAGTCCACGTCTCACTCTTCAAGCGCTGAGCAAGTTCTTCGGTATCAGGAATATTGTCTGTTCCGAGAACTTTTGTTAAATCAAACACTCTTGTGCCCCATGGTGCATAAGGAGTGTTTTTTTTGAAATCGGTTTCATAGAACTTATCAACGAAAAAATATCTGTGCTCAATTGTTCTTAGATTATATCCGTGTGAATCACCATCTGCCATAGCTTTTGAGATAGTTTCCTTTCTCTCTTCGGTGAGTTCGCCATATTCAACATTATATTTTATGCCATCTTCAGCTTCAATAGCGGTGATTCTTGCGATGATTTTTCCAATTGCACGAACACTTTTATCTCTGTATAATCCAAGTGTATCATGTGCTCTGAAACCTCGGGTTGCATCGTCATAATACACATTGGAGCCAATATTAAAGTTGAATGTTTTTCCTGCCAATTGAACACGCATGTACTTCCATGAATCTGAAACAGGAACCAATTTGTCTGTATAACAATAGTCCAGATAATCAGAGAGAATTTCCTGCATATCATAATCTCTGTCGTCCAGAACGTCGCTGATAGCAGTTGTTATAGACTCAAATGTGGTGTTGATGTGGATTACGGGATAGCGTTGGTTTTCATTATATTGTTTTAATGCATTTTCAAACAACTCTTTTTTTCCCTTGTCCATTGGTTCGGGAGCTAATGTAATAAAAACCTTGGTTTTTACATCTCCGAAAATATCCAAATGTCGAAGAAGCTGGTCGTTATAAAACCAATCCCATAATTTTGTTTCTATTGCGATTTTAAAACCTTCCTGAGTAATTGTTGCATCAAGAACGCTGTTCTTTCCTTTTTCTTGAAGGTTGAAATTTATTTCAGGATTAAATGAGTCGAAAAAATATTCTGATTTTAAAAATCTGAAAAATTTGTCGGGAGAATACGAATACAACCGTGAAAGTAATAGCATCGTATTCGCTGTGGCAACATTTTCTTTGCCGTGGTACCTTTGAAAAAAATGTGTTTTCATGTAATGATTCTCCTTTGTTAATGTTGTTTTATTTGTTTATCTTTGACATCAATAAAACACACTCCACATGGCCTGTCATCGGGAACTGGTCATAGACGTGAACCTCATTAATTTCATAACCGTATTCGCAAATAATTTTTGCATCTCTTGCCATAGTGGCACAGTCGCAGGAAACGTAGACGAGCCTTTCGGGCTTCATATCACCTATTGCAGAAAGCAGCTTTTCTCCGCATCCTTTTCTCGGTGGGTCTACTACTACAATATCAGCCTTTGTGCCTCCCGCTATCATACGGGGGGCAATAACTTCCGCCTCACCGCAGTAGAATTCAGCATTGTCAATGCCGTTAAGAGCAGCGTTTTCCTTTGCATTTTTAACGGCATCGTCAACTATTTCGATTCCGATAACTCTTTTTGCCTTTTTTGCCAGGAACAGCGAAATCGTACCTCCGCCGCAGTAAAGGTCAAAAAGAGTTTTTTCCTTGTCGGGGGAAGCAAGCTCAAGAGCCTTTTCGTAAAGGAGCTTTGTAGTATGGGGATTAACCTGATAAAAGCTTTTATAATGAATTTTGTATTTTATATCGCCGATACAGTCATATATATAAGGAACCCCGAAAATAACTTCATCCTTTTCACCGTACATATTGTTGGTTGGTTTACTGTTGTAATTTATAACAATACCTTTTATGAAAGAAAAATTTTCCGTAATTCCTTTCGTAAGGGCGTCGGTGTGGGGGAGCTTTCCTGCACTTACAATTACAAGAACGCCTTCATCTTTACCTATGCGGACACAGATTTTTCGAAGAAGTCCTTTTTTTGTGTCTTCGTTATAAACGGAAATTTTGTTTTTGTTTGCCCAGTTGCAACCTGCGCGTACAACGCTGTTTGTTCTTTCGTCCTGCAGCGGACAATTTTCCGATGCAACTACTCTGTGAGAGTGGGGTGCATAAAAGCCTGCAGTGACTTTTTCATTTATTTCCGCCACGGGGAACTGAGCCTTGTTTCTGTAGTTATAACATGGGGTGCTACCGGTGACGGATGTTATAGAAGCATCTTCAAAACCACCGATTCGCCTGAGTGCCTGCAAAACCTTATCCTTTTTGTAGTCAAGCTGAGCCTCGTAGCTTACCGACTGCATACTGCATCCTCCGCATTTTGAGAAAACGGGGCAGAGAGGCTCTGTACGAAGCGGTGAGGCCTCAACAATCTCAAGCAGCTTTCCGTAGCCGAAACTTTTATTTTCCTTAACTATCAGAATCTTTGCAAGGTCACCCTTTACAGCATTCGGAACAAAGACAGTGTAGCCATCAATTTTGCATATACCTTCTCCTTCTGTGCCGAAATCCGAGATTCTGACTGTATGTTCTGTATTTTTGTACATATTAAATCACCTTTCAAGGGTAAATAGCCTGTAAGAAAGCGGTTCAAGAGAAATATCGAGCTTTCCTTCGGAGGATATTTCCTCACCGCTTAAAGCATCTTTTATATTGTCTGCATATTCAGTTACGTCAAGATTAAGCACCTTTTGTGAGTCTGCCGGATTGACTATTGCGAGTACACTGCCGTCAGGTGCGCTTTCTCCAAAGGCATCAACACCGTTTTTAATGTAGCGTACAAATGCAATAATACCGTTTCGGGCATATAATATCTTTAATCCACCTGTGCGCAGACAGGGTGTTTTTGCACGGAAAGAAGCAAGCAGCTTTGTCTGCGAAAACAGAACCTCGTTTTTATTGTCCCAGTCAATGCAGGTTCTGTTGAATGGGTCTGCATATCCTTTCATACCACGCTCGTCACCGTAGTAAACAGTCGGAGCACCGGGGAGTGTCATCTGTAGAAAGAGTGCAAGCACCATCCTGCGTCCGGCTAAATAGAGCATCTCATCTGAAAGAACAAAGCATTGCTGTTCTTCTCTTGGCATACTGCGGAAGTCGGGCGCACCTGAAAGTACGGTGAGTGCTCTCGGCACATCGTGGGACGAAATAAGATTCATAGCACTGTAAAGTGCCTGGGAAGGATAGTTTTCAAGAAGCGACATTATCCGCATCGTAAAAAGAATTTCGTCACAGGTTAATAGGTAATCAAGCACCGCCTGACGGAAAACATAGTTCATTACACTGTCAAGCTCGTTCCCGAGAAGAAATTCACGTCTTTTTCCGTAACTGATTTTATTGGACGCATCCTCCCATACCTCGCCTATAAGAAGAGCGTCAGGAGATGCTTTTTTTAGTTCTTTTCTGAAAATTCGTATAAATTCATCAGGCAGCTCATCGGCAACATCAAGCCTGAAACCCGATGCTCCCCGGCTAACCCATTTTTTTATAACGGAGTCCTTTTTTTCGAGGATGTAGTCTGTATAGGTCTTGTCTAGCTCGTTAACATTGGGGAGTGTTTTAAACCCCCACCATGAGTCGTATTTATCCGGAAAGCTTTCAAAGTTGTACCAACTGAAAAAAGGCGATTTTTCACTTTGATATGCACCAACGCTCTCGTAGTTTCCGTATTTATTAAAGTATTTACTGTCAGCCCCCGTGTGGCTATATACCCCGTCAAGGATTATCTTTATCCCTGCTTTTTCTGCCGTGCGACAGAGCTTTTCAAAATCTTCTGCAGTGCCGAGAGTTTCATCGGGAATCTCATAATCGCCTGTATCGTAACGGTGATTGGAAAATGCCTTTGAAACAGGATTCAGATACACTGCCGTAATGCCTAACTCCTTCAGATACGGGAGTTTTTTTTCTATGCCGTCAAAATTACCGCCAAAAAAGTCATTTGACAGATACACTCCGCCAAACTGTTCTTCTTTCCAGTACGGCTCTTCGCCCCAGTTGCGCTTTATTCCGTGAAAAGGAGTATACTTTCCGCGACAAAATCTGTCGGGAAAAATCTGGTAGACAACTGCGTTTTTCATCCAGTCGGGCGTTCTAAAGCTTTTGTCGTAAACCGTTATCTGAAAGCACTTCTCCGGAGTGTGGGAATACACTTCTCCGACACCGCCGAGAGAGTCTGCGTTGTTACCGTAGTAGAAAATATCGGTCTGTGTTTTAATGCGGAACGAGTAAAAAATAAGGGTGGGAGATGGTGGCAGAGTAAGAGTACATTCGTACATAATTCCGCCTTTTCCCTTCGAAACTTCCTTCATAGCAAGCTCTCTGTCGCCTGTAAGACACACAACGTCTTTGATGGCGAGGGTATCTGCACAAAAAAGCCTGAGACGCACTTTTTCATCTGTTGCGCAGGCTCCGAAGGGAGCTCTGTATATTAAATTATGTGAATCGTGTTCAAACAGCAAGACATACCACCTCATACTATCATTATAAACGATTTTGACGAAAAGGCAATAAAATTCTTGTAAAAACAAAAGTTATATTATATAATATAAAGAAGTATGGCTAGGAGGCTTGTTATGGCAACAGAAAGATTTCTTTTGACTGTTCCGACTTTTTTCGGAACAGAGGCAACCCTTGCACACGAAATACGCTCCCTCGGATATGAAACTACCGAGGTTACCGACGGAAAAGTCACCTTTGAGGGTGACAGTGAGGCTATCGCCCTTGCAAATGTTAATCTGAGGTGTGGAGAAAGAGTTCTTATTAAAATGGCAGAGTTTAAGGCGACTACATTTGAAGAGCTTTTCCAGGGAGTGTATAACGTCGAGTGGGAAAATTTAATACAGAAAGACTGCGCATTCCCCGTAAAGGGCAACAGCCTCAGAAGTGTGCTTTCAAGCGTGCCTGCCTGTACAAGTATTGTGAAAAAAGCAGTGGTAAAGCGTCTCGGTGCAAAATACGGAATTGAAATTTTTGAGGAAACCGGCCCTATGATGCGCATTCAGTTTTCGCTGATGCGTGATGTGGCAACGATTTATCTTGACACTACGGGCGAGTCACTTTATAAGCGCGGTTACAGAGCGCAGGGAGTTGTGGCACCCCTTCGTGAAACCCTTGCGTTTTCTATAATTGATGTGACGAGGTGGCGCGGTGACAGACCTTTTCTTGACCCCTTCTGCGGCAGCGGCACCATTCCCATTGAAGCGGCTCTCTATGCAAAAAAGATTGCTCCCGGAATAAACCGCCGCTTTGTGAGTGAAACCTGGCGGACCGTAGGAAAAGCACTTTATGACGATATCCGTGACGAAGCGCGCTCTATGGAGGACAGAAATTTTGAAACACACATCTTTGCTTCCGATATAGACCCTGCGGCAGTGGCGCTTGCAAAGGAAAATGCAAAAAAAGCAGGTGTTGACAAATACATCACTTTTTCAGTGGCGGATGCTACAAAGGTGAACATTTTCGCGGAAAAAGGCGTGATTGTGTGCAATCCCCCTTATGGGGAAAGACTTATGGACAGAACAAGCTGCGAGTCGCTGTATCATAAAATCGGAAAACATTTCTCAGATTTCCCCAATGCAGGCAAATACATCCTCACAAGTCACGATGGATTTGAAAAGCATTACGGAAGGCCCAGTGATAAAAAGCGTAAGCTGTATAACGGAATGCTGAAATGTTATCTGTACCAGTATTTTAAATAAACAAGGTGCATAAAATTTACGGGGTGATTTTATGCGGATAATTAAAAAATGGCATCTTTTGTCGTTTGTATGGCGCTGTGCAGTGTGTGTTGCACTGTTTCTTATATTGTCGGGGGTAAAAAAGGCTTTGCCCGACGTATACGGATTTATTGAAAAGGCACTGACGCGGAGCGCAGATATAAAAAAGATATGTTCTCTTTTGTACACAACCGTGCAGGAGATTTTTACATAAGGAGTATTTTATGAGTATACGGAATCTTGACAAAATTCTTAAAAGAATACAAAAGGCAACGCACTACACAGGCGGTGAGCTTAACAGCGTGGTAAAAAACCCGGAAGAGGTTTCTATCCGCTATGCCTTTGCTTTTCCCGATACCTACGAGGTAGGAATGAGTCATCTGGGAATAAAAATTCTCTACCACATCCTTAACCTCCGTCCCGATACCTACTGTGAGAGAGTTTATGCACCGTGGATTGATATGGAGGAGGAAATGCGAAAGGAAGGCGTGCCGCTTTTCTCAAACGAAACCCACACGCCTGTAAAGGAGTTTGATTTTCTCGGCATAACGCTGCAGTACGAAATGTGCTATTCAAATATCCTCAATATGCTTTCGCTGGCAGGAATTCCCCTTCTTGCAAAGGACAGAGGCGAAGACGATCCGTTTGTTAACGGCGGTGGCCCCTGTGCGTATAATCCTGAACCGATTGCAGACTTCTTTGACTTTTTCACTATGGGAGAAGGGGAGGAAGTCATCGGTGAACTGATGGACGCCTACAACGAGTGGAAAGCAAGTGGCGGAAAGAGAATTGACTATCTCAAGCGCATTGCACAGATTGACGGTATTTATGTTCCGTCACTTTACGATGTTGAGTATAACGGTGACGGAACAATCAAAAGCTTTGCACCGAATTGTCCCGAGGCAAGACCTACCGTTAAAAAGAGAATAATAGAGAATCTTGATAAGGTTGTCTATCCGGATAAATTTATTGTGCCATTTTCAGACATTGTGCACGACCGAGCAAATATCGAGGTTTTCCGCGGTTGTATCCGTGGTTGCAGATTCTGTCAGGCAGGTATGATTTACCGACCTGTCAGGGAAAAACAGCCCGGCACACTTCTTTGTGATGCGGAAAATCTCATCAATTCAACAGGATACGAGGAAATGGGGCTTTCGAGCCTTTCTACAAGCGACTACACAAAGCTCCCCGAGCTTACGGACAAGCTTCTTGAGCTTACCGAAAGCGAAAAGGTGAGCCTTTCACTTCCGTCACTTCGTGTGGACAATTTCAGTATTGACCTTATGGAAAGAGTCCAGAAAGTAAGAAAAAGCGGTCTTACCTTTGCACCCGAGGCAGGCAGTCAGAGAATGCGTGATGTGATAAATAAAAACGTAAAGGAAGAAGACCTTATAAAGTCTGCAACAATGGCGTTTGAAGGCGGCTGGAATAATGTGAAGCTTTACTTTATGATAGGACTTCCTTATGAGGAAAATGACGATATAGCAGGAATTAACCATCTTGCAGAAAAGGTTGTTGATTGCTTCTATCAGAGCGAAAACACAAATAAGCGCCGTGGCGTGAACGTGACACTGAGTGTGGCAAGCTTTGTTCCAAAGCCCTTTACGCCTTTTCAGTGGTCAAGACAGGACACCATAGAAGAGTTAAACGAAAAACAGCTTTTCTTAAAGGGTGAGGTTAAGAACCGCCACATTAAATATAACTATCATCAGAGTGATGTCAGCGTGCTCGAGGGCGTATTTGCAAGAGGTGACAGAAAGCTTGGCAAGGTGCTTCTTCGCGCTCACGAGCTGGGTTGTAAATTAGACGGCTGGAATGAATGCTTCCGCCTTGATTTGTGGGAAAAGGCTTTTTCCGACTGCGGAATTGATATGGCATTTTACACAAGAGCGAGAAGCTACGACGAGATACTTCCCTGGGATTTTGTGGATATCGGCGTAACGAAAAAATTTATGATAAACGAAAACGAAAAGGCAAAAGAGGCTGCAACAACTCCAAACTGCAGAGAAAAATGTTCCGGCTGCGGTGCAGCATCACTTTGCAAAACAAAGGAAGGATGTGTTTGCTTTGAGTAACTGTTATCTTATTTACGAAAAAACAAGCAGTGCAAAGTATGTTTCGCATCTTGATTTTGTGAGGATGTTCGGCAGAGCTATAAGGAGGGCGAAGCTTCCCATAGCTTATTCGGAGGGGTTTAATCCTCATCCGCTTTTAACTTTTGCACTTCCACTTTCGGTAGGATATACAAGCGAATGTGAAATAATTGAGCTTGTTTTTTCAGAAGACATTTCACCTGATGTTGTTATGGACAGGCTTAATGAAGTTCTTCCCGAAGGCGTACGCATTACAGAAGCACACGAAGGGAAAAGCCGTATGAAAGCGCTTGATATTGCTCTTTATGCGGTTTATCCCGAAAAAACACCCGACGGTATTGCAGAATTTCTTTCACATAAGGAAATACTTATTGACAAAAAAACAAAAAGCGGTATAAAGGAAACCGATATCCGTCCCGATATAAAGGACATAAAGGTGTACCTTAACCGCATAGAGATGACGCTTTCTGCAGGTAGCCGCGCAAACCTCAAGCCCGAGGTTGTAATGAAGGCGATGAATAAATACATCCCCGGTTACAACAGCGGAGAATGTGAATATCACAGAAAAGAAATTTATACAAAAGATATGGAAGTTATAAAATAAGAAAGGATGATTTAAAATGGCTGGATTTTTTGGTATGTTTGACTACACAAAGCCGGGCAAAGGAGTATCTAAAGAGGATGTGGATATTCACGGTATAGCACTTTATTTTGATATCCTCTGGAGAAGACTGGGAAAACTAATCTGTCTTAACCTTCTCTATGTGCTTTTTTCAATACCGGCACTTGTTATTTACTGGCATCTTTCAGCGTATCTGATTACTGCGTTTGTAAGCTTTTATCCGGGGGATTATGAACCGCTGGCACTTCAGTTCCTGAATCTTTTTACAACGGTGAGTCTGCTGCTTTTACTCGGTAGCGGAAGCCCGACTGCAGCTATGAGTTATGTTCTCAGAAAATATGTAAACGACACGCATTCGTGGGTGTGGAGTGACTTCTGGGACAATTTCAAATCAAACTTCGTTCAGGGAACGCTTATGTTTATCATAAATGCAGTAGCTTTTGTTGTTGCGGGAATTGCCTTACTTTTTTACGCAAATATGGGCGGACTGTTCTCGGTTGTTCTTACAACGCTTGTAGGCATTATGTTTATCATATTTATAATGGCGCAGATGTACACCTATAATATAATGGCGAGTATGAAGCTTAAATTAAGACATATTTACAAAAATGCATTGGTTCTTACCGTGGGCAGACTTCCGATAAATATCTGTGCCATTGCGGTAGCGCTTATTGCTATTTATCTTTATAATCTTGTTGCGGTTTATGAGTTGTCGCTTATTGCAATTCTTATTATTTTCTACACATTACCCGTATATACACAGATTTTCATAACAAACAACACTGTTAATAAATATCTTATTAAACCCAGTGAGGAAGCAGAAAAAAACAGTGAATCAGAGGAATAATCTATGAAAAAGCAAAGCTTTCTTTACGGTGCCGGAATTCTGGCGGCTGCATCAATACTGTGCAAAATACTTAGCGCAGTGTTTAAAATTCCGCTGGATCGGTTCTTTTTGCACGAGGACGGAATTGCGGTCTATCAGAGTGCTTATTCCGTATTTAATGTGTTCCTGGCAATTTGCGTGACCGGTATTCCCATTGCACTGTCAAGCCTTGTAGCCAAAAGTGATGAAAAGGAAGCAGCATCACTTACAAAATCAACGTTTTTATTTGTAACGTACTTTACCTGTGTGTGCGCGGTGTTACTCATTGTATTTTCAGAGCCGCTTGCCGTGCTTCTTTCCGGTGGTGGCGAAGGGGCAGCGCGAATGTCGCTTGTTATACTTGCACTTTCTCTTCCAGCAATGGGCGTGACCAGCTCAAGGCGGGGATATTTCCAGGGTATGGGCAATATGACACCGTCTGCCGTAAGTCAGCTGACTGAGAGTCTTGTCAAAGTGGTTCTCGGTATTCTGATTTGCAGTGTCACCGTTAAAAAAGGTATGCCCTACGGTGCGGCAGGAGCAATGTGCGGTGTGGCACTCGGTGCGATAATGAGCGCAGTTGTGCTTGAAATTTTTTTCAGAAAAAATGTGAATGAAAAAGGGGAGCCGTCGCTTAAAAAAGCGCTGAAGGTGCTGAAAATATCGGTACCGATGACTCTTGGTGCATTCGGATTTACAGCGGTAATGCTCACAGACACCCTGACTGTTCCGAAAATACTTGCTTCCTGCGGTATGGGCTATACCGAAAGGCTCAGTATGTTTGGCTATCTCACACGGGCAAACACCGTGTATAATCTCCCTGCAACGGTAATTACGGCACTTACTGCCAGTGCAGTTCCCGCAATTGCGTCGGCGGTAGCAGGGGGAGATGGGGAAAAGCAAAGCGAAAACACCTGCCGTGCAATAAAGCTGATTTTTCTTATTGCAATTCCGTGTATGCTGGGAATGGCACTTTTTTCAAAGGAAATACTCAGCCTTTTGTACGGAACAAGCTATAAGTGGGAGCTTCTTATGCTTGCAGGCTTTATGGCGCTCATAATGCCCTATATCCAGACAACAACGGCAATACTGCAGACTATGGATAAGGTGTGGCTTCCGATAATTGTTACTATGGGAGCAGTTCTTTTAAAAGCAATCCTCAATTTCTTTACGGTAAAGGCGTTTGGAATCGAGGGTGCAATGATTTCCACCATCATTGCCTTTCTGGCGGTGTTCGTCTTTAATACATTGCTTCTTAAAAAGTCGGTCAGCCTTAAAGAAGTTATTCTGCCGACTGTCAAGCTGGCATTTTGCGGCATAATAGCGTGCGGTGGTGCAAGGCTTCTGTATTCTGCCTTTGACGGTACGTTTATGCTTCTTGTATGCGTGGGGCTTGCCGCAGTAATATATCTTGCCGGAATAATTCTTACAGGCTGTATAAAAAAGGAAGAATTTTAATATGGAAAAGAAAAATTTTTACGATTTTTGCAAAATAATAGAAAAGCTCCGTGCACCGGGCGGTTGCCCGTGGGACCGTGAGCAGACTCATCTCACCCTCAGAAAGCATCTTCTTGAGGAAGCCTACGAGGCGTACGATGCCATTGACGAGGGTGGCGGTATGAAGCTTGCCGATGAGCTTGGCGATGTTCTTTTGCAGATTGTAATGCACGCACAGGTGGGAAAAGAGGAAGGCACCTTTGACATAGATGACGTTACAGACCTGGTAAGCCGCAAGATGATTGAACGCCATCCTCACGTTTTCGGGGATGTCACTGTAAAAAACAGTGAAGAGGTTCTCGATAACTGGGAAGAAATCAAGAAAAAGCAGCGTGGGCAGAAGAAAACGTACGAAACTATGGAAGGTGTGGCAAAATCTCTTCCCGCACTCTACCGTGCAGAAAAAATCATAGGAAAAGCTAAAAAGGGCGGATTTCTGGAAAATACTGCATCAGGAACGGTTACAGAGGAGGAAGTCGGTGAAAAATTATTCAAAATTGTTTCTCTGGCTCAGAACAATGGAATAGACGCAGAAGAGGCACTTTCTTCCTACATTAAAAAATTTATCAAAAAAATCAAGAATATTGAAGAAAACACTTGAAAACGGCAAAAAGTTGTGTTAGTATAGAGATAACGAGATAATGCGGCTTATGCCGTACTAACAATAAAAAGGAGGAGAAATTATGAACAAGACAGAACTCGTAGCAGCTATTGCTGAAAAGGCAGCTATCTCTAAGAAGGATGCTGAAAAGGCTCTCAACGCTTTCGTTGGAACAGTTGAGGACGCTCTTAAGGCTGGCGAAAAGATTCAGCTCGTTGGCTTCGGTACATTCGAAGTTAGAGAGAGAGCAGCTCGTGAGTGCGTTAACCCCCAGACAGGTGCAAAGGTTAAGGTTGCAGCTTCTAAGGTTCCCGCTTTCAAGGCTGGACAGGCTCTTAAGAACATCGTTAAATAAGTTTGACTTAATAAAAAAGAAGCACTGCATTGCAGTGTTTCTTTTTTTCTTGACATAAAGTGTCTTCCTTTATATAATAGTTTAATGGAACAAATTGAAAGAAGCGTGTATATAAATGGATATGTTTAAACTGACATTAAGTCAGATGTTATTGATGTTTTCACTTATTCTGATAGGCTTTTTCCTTAGAAAGAAGAGTATTCTTCCGGATAATGCCCACATTATTATGTCAAAGCTCGAAACGTGGGTCTTCGTTCCGGCACTTAACTTCGGAAATATGCTCCGTAATTTCAAGGTGTCAACCTTCCGTGAAAATTCCACGCTGATTTTTTACGGATTTATGATGATTGTTATTGCTCTTATAATTGCCCAGCCCCTTGCGGCACTTTTCATAAGAGCGAAAAAGCACGATAACGAAATGAACTATCAGAAGAATATATATCGCTACGCTATGACCTTCGGCAACTACGGCTTTATGGGAAACTTCATTATTCTCGGTGTATGGGGAGAAACAATGCTTGCAAAATATCTTATGTTTACTATGATTATAAGCATTGTGTGTTCAAGCTGGGGGTTGTATGTACTTATCCCCAAGGATAATAACGTAAACTTCTGGAAAAATATAAAAAAGGGTATTGTGACTCCGCCACTGATAGCTCTTGTACTGGGTATGCTTTGCGGAATTTTAAATATTGGCAGATTTATTCCGGATTTCTTCACAAATATGCTTTCAAACGCGTCAAGCTGTATGGGACCTGTTGCGATGCTTCTTGCCGGTTTTGTTATAGGCGGGTTTGATATTAAAAAAATGCTCTCAAATGTAAAAGTATACCTTGCAAGCTTTGTAAGGATGATTGTTCTTCCGGCGATTTTCGTTACACTGTTTAAGTTCTTTGATGCTCCGAAGGAAGTTCTTACATTTATACTTATAGCTTTCGGAACACCTCTCGGGCTTAATACCATTGTGTATCCTGCAGCTTACGGTGGAGATACGAAAACCGGTGCATCAATGGCGATTATTTCGCATACACTGTGTGTGATAACAATTCCTGTTATGTATCTTTTACTTATTGGCTAATTAACTGAAAATTTACAATTTAATAAGAAATATTCTATATTTGTGTTATACTATTATTTTCGAAGGAGGCAGATTTATGAATAATGAATATGAAAATAATGAAAATTTGACGCCCGAAGAGGAAAGCTTCCCTGCTGCAGAAGAATTTACGGAAGATGCGGTGGTTGATACAGAAGACACGCAGGAAGGTACAGAGGAGTCCTTTTCTGAGCCTGCGCCGTTTGATGTGGAATTCACCTCTCAGGAAGATGACGAAATTTTCCGTGACAAACCGAAGAAAAAGAAGAAGACGGGCATAGTGCTGGCAATTATTATAGTTGTAATTGCTCTTATACTTGTTATTTCGGGACTGGGCCATTTTGCTTCAAAGCTTCGTGGAGGACACAAGTCTTCTGACGTTAAGCTCGGAACAAGTGAATATACTCTTAACGAGTCAGATACACAGGCACCTGAGTCAGACATTGCAAAGATTGCAAAGCTTCGTATGCCATCTGTTGTTGCTATTACAAACCGCAGCGTGTCAGATGTGCTGACATTTTTCGGCACATACGAGCAGGAAAGCACAAGCTCAGGCAGCGGTATAATAATCGGACAGAATGACAAAGAGCTTTTCATCGTAACAAACTACCACGTTATCGCAAATTCAACAGAACTCAGTGTGGTTTTCAGCCCCGTAGAAAGTGAACTCGAAGCGCAGTCAGAAAACGGAAAGAGCGTTTTTGACAACGAGCGCATACCGTCTGCTGCGGTGAAGGGCTACGATGCAGCACGTGACGTAGCTGTTATCGCTGTGTATATTGACGAAATTCCCGACGATGTTCTTGAGAAAATAGAAATTGCGCCTATCGGTGATTCAACAAAGCTTTTCCCCGGAGACAGAGTAATAGCTATCGGAAATTCTCTTGGTTACGGTCAGTCTGTAACAACCGGTATTATAAGTGCTGTTAACAGAAAAATTCCCATGCAGTCACAGGATGGAAGAGAAGTCGTGACAAATGCTTTTATTCAGACGGATGCCGCTATCAATCAGGGTAACAGCGGTGGCGCGCTTCTGGATATGGCAGGAAATGTAATCGGCATCAACTCCGCAAAAATTGCTACAACCGGTGTTGAAGGAATGGGTTATGCTATCCCGATTTCAGACGTTAAAAAAATTATCGAAACCCTTATGACTCAGAGTGCAAGAGGAATCGTTGACAAAGAAAAACAGGGGTATCTCGGAATTATGGGAAGCGATGTTGAGGACAGAGAAACACAGCTTTACGGCATTCCGAAGGGTGTGTATGTAAGCGAGGTTATCAAAGGGCTTGCATCAGACAAGGCAGGAATGGTAAAGGGATGCATAATCACCGATTTTGACGGCACAAAAATTGCATCTATGGCACAGCTTCAGGAAAGACTCCGCTACTACTCAAAGGGCGAAACGGTAAGCATTAAGGCTCAGGTGCCTGAAAACGGCAGATACGTTGAAAAAGAGTATAAAGTTACTCTTGGTAAAAAAGGCGAAGATGTAGGATAATTCACATTTTTTGAGTCGGCAAAGAGTTTAAATCCGGATTTTTAAAAAAAATGAAAAAAAGTATTGACTTTAGCGTTTTAGAGTGCTAATATGTGAATAACAAATTTTTTGGAGGAAAAAACAATGCGTAATGTAACATTTGCAGCTGCATATTATTACTTTTACTTTAGCAATAAAAAGTAAAAGTTGTTTGTGCTGCAAATGAACAGAAATTGTTTAATCTTACGGTCCTGCAGTATAAACACTGCAGGACCTATTTTGTTTTTAGGAGATGTAAAAAATGATTGTAGTAGTAAACAACAACGCACAGAAAGAACAGTTTGATAACCTTGTAAAGTGGATTGAATCCCAGAATGTAAGGGTGCATATATCCTCCGGTGATTACCAGACAGTCCTCGGCCTTGTAGGTGATACAAGCCGTATTGATACAGAACTTCTGGAAGGTCTTGACATTGTATGTCAGGTAACCCGTGTAACGGAGCCCTTTAAGAATGCCAACAGAAAATTCCACCCCGATGATACTGTGATAGACGCAGGCGGTGTAAAAATCGGCGGCGGCAACTTTGCAATAATCGCAGGCCCCTGTTCGATTGAAAGTGAAGAGCAGATTATTGAGGTTGCAAAGGCTGTTAAGGAATCGGGGGCAAATCTTCTCCGTGGCGGTGCATTCAAGCCCAGAACTTCTCCCTACGACTTTCAGGGACTTCGTGCAGACGGTCTTAAGCTCCTTTTAGAGGCGAAAAAGGAAACAGGTCTTCCCATAGTTACAGAAATTATGAGTGCTGATCACCTGCATCTTTTTGAGGATGTGGATATTATTCAGGTTGGCGCAAGAAATATGCAGAACTTCGAGCTTTTAAAAGAGCTTGGAAAAACAAAGAAACCTATTTTAATCAAGCGCGGTCTTGCAAATACCCTTAAAGAGCTTCTTATGAGTGCAGAATACGTTATGAGTGAGGGCAACGAGAATATCATCCTTTGTGAGAGAGGTATCAGAACTTACGAAACCGCAACCCGTAACACCTTTGACGTTTCCGCAATTCCTATGCTTCACGAACTCAGCCACCTTCCCGTAATTGCAGACCCCAGCCATGCCTGCGGTGTATCAAAGCTTGTAAAACCTCTTTCTCTTTCTGCGGCAGCGGCAGGTGCGGACGGTCTTATGATAGAAGTACACAATAATCCCCAGAAAGCACTCTGCGACGGTGCACAGTCACTTACTCCCCAGCAGTTCAGGGACACTGCAGCGGCAGTTGCAAGAGTTCTTGAAGCGATGAAATAAAAAAATACGACAAGAGGGCGGAAAAAACAGCAAACGGACTGAAAAAACAAATTCGAAATGCAAAGTTCGAAATTCGAAATGATGGAGGATTTTCTCTTGGGAGAAAATCTCTTTAACCATATAGGAATTTGCATAATTTAATTGCGGGCAACGATTGAAAGATTTGATTTTGATTGGGAATCGAAACGCTTCTTCTTAAAAAACAAAATTTTTGCTATAGCAAAAATTCACCTTCATTCCACACTTCGCACTTCGAATTTCGCATTTAATTTTGCTGTAAAAGTCCTCTTTTAAAAGGATGGTTAATATGAATATAGCAGTTGTCGGTCTTGGCCTTATCGGCGGTTCCTTGGCAAGAGCATTAAAGACACTTGAAAATGTCCGTATTTTGGGTTATGATATAGATGAAAGTACAGTCCTTCAGGCAAAGCTTTACGGAGCAATTACGGAGGAACTTACAGAGGATAATATGAAAGAGTGCGATTATATATTTGTAGCACTTTATCCCAAGGCTACGGAAAAATTTCTTACGGATAATCTGAAAAATATTTCTCCCAAAGCGGTAGTTGTTGACTGTGCAGGCGTAAAAACGGAAATATGCAAAACCTGTTTTGAAATAGCTAAAAAAGGCGACTTCCGCTTTATCGGTGGTCACCCTATGGCAGGTACACACTTTTCGGGATTCAAATATTCAAGGGCGACTATGTTTGACAAGGCATCAATGATACTTGTTCCCGATAAAGATGAAAAAATTGAAACTCTTGAAAAACTCAAGGCAATACTTGTTCAAATCGGATTTAAGAGCGTTACAATAACTACTGCCGAGGAACACGACAGAATTATTGCCTATACCTCACAGCTTGCACATGTTGTTTCAAATGCTTACGTAAAAAGTCCTAATTCAAGAGTTCACAAGGGCTTTTCAGCAGGTAGTTATAAAGATCTTACAAGGGTTGCAAAGCTAAATCCCGGAATGTGGACAGAGCTTTTCCTTGAAAATAAGGAAAACCTTATCAGTGAAATTGACGGAATTATAGCAGAACTTCAGAAATACAGTGACGCCATCAAAGCGGACGACAGAGAAACACTTTGCAGCCTGCTTGACGAAGGTTCAAAAATTAAAGAAAGCGTTGGTTAATATGATTAAAATTACAGTTGATGCTTCAAAAAAATACGATTGCATAATTGAGAAGGGCTCCCTTAATAAAGTGGGCGAGTATTCAAAAAATCTCGGCCTTTCGGGAAAGGCGTGCATTATCAGTGATTCAAATGTTGCACCTCTTTACAGTGGAAAGGTACGTGCGTCTTTGGAAAGTGCAGGATTTTTCGTGTGTGAATATATTTTCCCTGCAGGGGAATTGTCAAAAAATGCGACAACATTTATTGACATTCTCGAATTTCTTGCGTCAAATCATTTCACAAGGAAAGACACACTTTTCGCTCTTGGCGGTGGTGTAACCGGAGACCTTACGGGATTTTGCAGTGCGACATATATGCGTGGTATCAACTTTGTCCAGATACCCACATCCTTGCTTGCGGCAGTGGATTCATCGGTTGGCGGTAAGACGGCAATCGACCTTCAGGGGGGTAAAAACCTCGCAGGTGCATTCTATCAGCCGGAGATTGTGATTTTTGACCCTGATGTTCTTGAAACCCTTTCTGATGAGTGCTTTTCCGACGGAATGGGTGAGGTTATAAAGTACGCCGTAATCCGTGGCGAGGGTCTTGAGGAGCTTCTTGAAAATCCCAATAAAAACCTTGAAGAAATCATTGCGCGTTGTATAACAATAAAGCGTGATATAGTAAACGAAGACGAGTTTGAGGGCGGTGTAAGGCGTATCCTGAATTTCGGTCACACGGCAGGTCACGCTATTGAAAAATTGATGAACTTCGGCCTTTCACACGGTGCCTGTGTGGCAATCGGTATGTGTATAATAACCCGTGCGTGGGAAAAGCGAGGTCTTTGTGAAAAAGGTACGTATGACAAGCTTTGTGCTATACTTCACGAGTTCTCTCTCCCGAAAGATACGAACCTTACGGCGGAGGAACTGCTTGAGGTTTCGAAAAATGATAAAAAGGCAGAATCAAACGGTGTCAACATAGTTGTCCCCCTTTGTATGGGAAAATGCGATGTTGTAAAAGTGAGTATGGAAGAACTTCTTAATATATATAAAGAAGGATTGGAGTAATAGTATGAAAGTGGTGCTTTCACCAACGGAACTTAATGGAACAGTAAATGCTCCGCCGTCAAAATCCTGTATGCACCGCGCCCTTATCTGTGCGGCAGCGGCAGACAGAAAAACCGTTATAAAGTGCGAATCCTTTTCAAAGGATACAGAGGCAACAATGGCGTGCCTTAGTGCGCTTGGTGCGGAATTTAAAATTGACGGAGAATATGTGACGGTTTATCCAATAAATAAGAATATAGACAGTGAGTGTGTTCTTGACTGTAATGAAAGCGGCTCCACACTTCGTTTTATGATTCCATTTGCAGCGGCAATTGGAAGAAAATGCACCTTTGTCGGGGCACAAAGGCTTGGTAAACGCCCCCTTAAACCCCTGCTTGATGCACTAAGGGAACACGGAATCACGGCAGAACACGGTGAAGATTCTTTTCTTCCGTTAAAGATTTCGGGAAAGCTTACAGGCGGTGATTTTACACTTCCCGGTGACATAAGCTCCCAGTTCTTTACAGGAATTCTGTTTGCCCTTGGCGTAGTTGGCGGTGGCAGAATTAAGGCTATCGGCAAGATTGAAAGCGCCCCGTATATTGATATAACAGCCGACATTCAGCGGCAGTTTGGTATAAACGTAATAAAAGAAGAAAACGGCTACATCGTAGAAAAAGGAAACTACACATCCCCCGACAAATTCACCGTTGAGGGCGACTGGTCAAACGGTGCATTCTGGCTTGTTGCAGGTGCAATCGGTGGCGATATAACCTGCCTTAATTTAAGAAAAGACACACTGCAGGGTGACAGTAAAGTTTTTGACATATTAAAGAAAATGGGTGCAGATATAGATTGGTGTCAGGACGGTGTAGAAGTTAGAAAATCACAGCTTCACGCAATAGAGATTGACTGCAGTGATATTCCCGACATTGTGCCCATATTGTGCGTTGCGGCATCTAAGGCAGATGGTGTGACGGTGTTTAAAAACATCGGGCGTCTTCGTGCAAAGGAAAGTGACCGTGTACAGACTACGGCAGATATGATTTCTGCCCTTGGCGGAAAAATCACTTTTGACGAAAATACTATCACCGTTACAGGCACACCCCTTGCAGGGGGAAGCACGGATAGTGCAAATGACCACCGTATCGCAATGAGTAGTGCCGTGGCATCAATTATTTCAAGTGGTGATGTGGAAATCAACTGCGCAGAAGCGGTGTCGAAGTCATATCCCGACTTTTACAAAAAATTTACTATGCTTGGAGGAAAGGTCAGATGAGCTTTTCATTCGGTAATAAAATAAAAATTTCAATTTTCGGTCAATCACATTCAGAAATGATGGGCTGTGTTATTGACGGACTTCCGTCAGGCATTGAAATTGACGAAGAAAAACTTTCGGCATTTATGGCAAGGCGTGCCCCGGGGAATGACGAGTTTTCAACCCCTCGTAAGGAAGCGGACAAGGTACGCTTTGTTTCGGGGATTGTAAACGGTAGAACCTGCGGCAGTCCTATATGTGCGATTATTGAAAATACAAATACCAGAGGCAAGGATTACGATAATCTTAGGGACATCCCACGCCCCGGTCATGCAGATTTTGCCGCATGGGCGAAATTCGGTGATAGCCGTGACGTTGCAGGCGGCGGACAGTTTTCGGGAAGACTTACTGCGACAATGTGTATAGCAGGCGGTATCCTTATGCAGTTGTATGAGAAAAAGGGTATACATATCGGTGCGCATATTGCATCTGTGGGAAATGTTTTCGATGACCGTTTTGACAGTGTGAACGTGACAGAAAAGGATTTTGTGGGAAATAAAGCTTTCCCCGTTATAAATGATGAAAAAGGCGAAGAAATGAAAAATCTCATTCGTCAGATACGTGCAGACGGTGACAGCATAGGCGGAACTGTTGAATGTGCAGTATGCGGGCTTGAGGCAGGACTTGGCGACACTCTCTATGGCGGTATTGAAAGCCGTATTTCATCAGCGGTATTTGCAATTCCTGCAGTTAAGGGAATTGAATTTGGTATCGGATTTGAAGCATCAACTCTTCGCGGAAGTGAAAACAACGATGCTTTCTGCGTGAAAGACGGCAAAATCGTTACAAAAACAAATAACCACGGTGGAATACTTGGCGGAATATCATCGGGGATGCCCATTATCTTCCGTGCGGCATTCAAGCCTACCCCCTCGATTTCAAAGGAGCAGGAAAGTGTGTCCCTTTCAAAAATGGAAAACACTGTGCTTTCTGTTAAAGGCAGACACGACCCTTGTATTGTGAAAAGAGCAGTTGTGTGTGTAGAGGCGGCAGCGGCTATAGCTCTTGCGGATATTTTATTATAAGTCGGGATGTTAAAAACGCCCGGAACGCAAAGGACAGAATAGGTTTCGATGGTTGCTTTCATTGAACGTGAGAACAACAGTGCTTTTATTGTTTTCTGTAGAAATTCGCATAGCGAATTTCGGATTTTATGTCCTTTGCTACGAACAAACTTCACCTCTCGACGTACCTATGTACGCCTTCGGGTATCCCCTTCGGGTTCAGTTTGTCCGTTCTGAACGTTTTTTCCTATCCCTTAAAGTAATGGGATGTTAAAAAGCTCCAGAACGCAAAACGAAGATATTAAGAGGATGGTGCTTTTTTGAAGCAACAGAACAAAGTGCCGTTAAATGTTTTATGTAGGAATTTGCCTTACAAATTCCAAATTGATTCGTTTTGCTATGCGCAAACTTCACCTCTCGACGTACCTATGTACGCCTTCGGGTATCCCCTTCGGGGTTCAGTTTGCACATTCTGAAACTTTTTTCCTATCTCTTAAAGTAATGGGATGTTAAAAACGCCCGGAACGCAAAAGGACAAATAATGTAAAAAAGATTTACTCTTAAGAGAAAATCAACCATCATTTCGAACTTCGAACTTCGAATTTATTCCAGAAAGGAAGATATAAAATGAATCTTGAAGAATGCAGAAAAGAAATTGATAATATAGATAAACAGCTTGTGGAGCTTTTCACAAAAAGGATGGACGTTGCAAAGGAAGTTGCCGAATATAAAAAGGCAACGGGTAAAGCAGTCTATGATGCAGAACGTGAAAGAAAGCTCCTTGAAAAAGTCGAGGAAAACGCAGGGGAGAAGTACGGCGATTACGCAAGACGTCTTTACAGCTCAATCCTTGATTTAAGTCGTACGTATCAGTCGAAGGAGCTTGCACCTAAGTCAGTTCTTTCGGCATCAATTAAAAAAGCTATGGAAGAAACTCCTCGGCTTTTCCCCGAAAAGGCGGTTGTTGCTTGTCAGGGTGTTGAGGGTGCCCACTCTTCCGACGCCTGTCAGAAGCTTTTTGAAAAGCCGTCAATTATGTACTGTCAGACCTTTGAGGCAGTTTTCCAGGCAGTTGAAAGCGGATTGTGCAGCTACGGTGTAGTTCCCCTTGAAAACAGTACAGCAGGCTCTGTTACACAGATTTACAACCTTATGAGCGAGCATAAGTTCAGCATAGTCCGTAGTAAAAAAATACAGATTCAGCACAATCTTCTTGCTAAAAAAGGAACAAAGCTTGATGATATTAAGGAAATAGTTTCACACCCTCAGGCAATCAGCCAGTCAAGCGAATTCCTGAGAACTCTCGGTGTAAAGGTTACGGAATGTGCCAACACCGCCATTGCTGCAAAAATGGTGGCAGAATCGGACAGAACAGACCTTGGTGCGCTTTCTTCGGAGCTTTGTGCATCACAGTACAGTCTTGATGTTGTAAAGCCCTACGTGCAGAACACAAAGAATAATTATACACGGTTTATCTGCTTTTCAAAAAATCTTGAAATTTATCCCGGTGCGGACAGAACAAGTTTACTTATACGTACCCCTCACAGAGCAGGTGCGCTGTACAGCGTAATTGCAAACTTCTATTCAATGGGAATAAATATTATAAAGCTTGAGAGCCGTCCCGTTCCCGAAAGTGACTTTGAGTTTATGTTCTATTTTGACATTGATGTGTCGGTGTATTCGGAAAAACTTCCGCAAATTATGGACTTGCTTGAGTATTCTTTGGGCGAGAAAAATGTGAAATATCTTGGCAGTTATCGTGAGGCATAAAAAATGAAGTGTTATCTAATTGCAAAAAAACTTGGTCATTCCTTTTCAAAGCTTATTCATAACGAGCTTGCAGATTATGAGTATGAACATAAAGAGCTTGAGGAAAATGAGCTTGACGCATTTTTCGCTGAAAAGGATTTTGACGGGTTAAATGTGACAATTCCATATAAGCAGACGGTAATGAAATACCTTGATGAAATTTCTCCCGAGGCGGAGCGTATCGGTGCGGTAAATACTATTGTAAACCGAGGTGGAAAACTCATCGGGCACAATACCGACTACTACGGCTTTGTGTATGAAATCAAGGAAGCCGGTGCAGAAATAGAAGGTAAGGATGTCGTTGTACTTGGCAGAGGCGGTGCGTCAAAAACCGTGGTTTGCGTGTGCGAGGATATGGGTGCGAAAAGTGTCCGTCTTTTAACACGGGATTCTGACCCCGAAGACTTTTACGATGGACAGATTGTCATAAACGCTACCCCTGTGGGAATGTTTCCCGACACGGGAAAAAGTGTGGTTGATATAACAAAATTTACAAAGTGTGAGGCTGTTCTTGACCTTGTATATAATCCTTCCAGTACGAAAATTATTCTTGATGCAAAACGTATGGGGATAAAAACGGCAAACGGTCTTGGTATGCTTGTCAGTCAGGCAAAAAAAGCCTGTGAAATTTTCACAGGCAGTGAAATTCCGGACGAAAAGATTGACTCAATAAAAAAACAAATAGAATTCAAAACAAAAAATATTGTTCTTGTAGGTATGCCCGGATGCGGTAAAACCACGGTAGGTAAAATCCTTGCAAATCTTACAGGAAAAGAATTTACTGACAGTGATGATGAAATCACAAAGCGGGGAATATCTCCTGCAGAAATTATTCGGTCAGAGGGCGAGGCGGCTTTCCGCAAGGTGGAAAGTGAAGTCCTTTCAGAGCTTTGCAAAAAAAGCGGTCTTATAATTGCAACAGGCGGCGGATGTGTAACAGTGGAAAATAATCACGACATTCTCCGACAGAACGGATATGTTGTATTTATTGAGCGTGAACTTAAAAACCTTGCAACAGACGGCAGACCTCTTTCAACAAATGTTGAAAAGCTGTGGCAGGTGAGAGAGCCTCTTTACAGAAGTGCCTCGGATATAACTGTAAAATCCGCGGAAATTCCCGAAAAAACAGCGGAAGAAATATTAAAACGAATAAAAGGGTGATAATATGAAAATACTTGTTATAAACGGACCCAACTTAAATATGCTGGGAATACGTGAGCCTGATATTTACGGAAAATCAACATATAACGACCTTGTTAATATGATTCAGAAAAGTGCCGAGGAAAAAGGCGCAGATGTGGAGTTTTTCCAGTCTAATCACGAGGGAGACATTGTGGACAGAATTCAGGCGGCTTACGGAAATACCGACGGAATTATTATCAATCCTGCAGCGTACACCCATACAAGCGTTGCAATCCTTGACGCACTTAAAGCTGTAAGTATTCCTGCGGTTGAAGTGCATATTTCCGATGTTGACGAGCGTGAGCCTTTCAGAAAGCTTTCCTACGTGTCATTAATAGCGAAAAAAACCATCAAGGGAAAGGGTTTTGATGGCTATATAGAGGCACTTAATTACTTATTAGAAAATTTTTAAAAAAAGTCTTGACAATTGCTTGACGCTATATTATAATAAGTTGCGTGTCAAGCAATGGTCTTGAACATGGCGGCGTAGCTCAGTTGGCTAGAGCAAACGGTTCATACCCGTTAGGTCGGTGGTTCGAGCCCACTCGCCGCTACCAATGGCCCGTTGGTCAAGCGGTTAAGACACCGCCCTTTCA
>JAZQAO010000047.1:0-4338 GCA_045545295.1 Clostridia bacterium | reverse complement strand
TAATAATATATGTTATAATTCTTTTACTGCTTTAGCAGATTAAAACTTTAACATTTATCGGGAGGTAGAGAGTTGAACAAAAATATTATTAGTCTTGAAAATGTCGCTGTTTCATTCGACGGCGAAAAAATTCTTAATGATATCAGTCTTGATATCAAGGATAAGGAATTTGTCACATTATTGGGACCGTCAGGTTGCGGTAAAACTACCACACTAAGAATTATCGGTGGATTTTTGAAGCCTGACAGCGGTAGTGTTAAATTTGAAGGTAAGGAGATTAGTAATATTCCTCCTTATAAACGTAATGTAAACACTGTTTTCCAGAGATACGCACTTTTCCCGCATCTTAACGTGTTTGATAACATTGCATTCGGACTTAAAGTCAAGAAGTTTTCTGACAAGGAAATTCAGAAGCGTGTCGGAGAAATGCTTGAGCTTGTAAACCTTAAAGGCTACGAAAAACGTTCAATAGACCGTTTGTCAGGCGGTCAGCAACAGAGAGTTGCCATTGCACGTGCACTTGTAAACGAGCCAAAGGTACTTCTTCTTGACGAGCCTTTGGGTGCTCTGGACCTTAAACTTCGTAAAGAAATGCAGACAGAACTTAAGCGAATTCAGCAGAGCCTTGAAATTACGTTTAGATATGTAACTCACGACCAGGAAGAAGCACTTACAATGAGTGACACTGTTGTGGTTATGAACAACGGAGATATTCAGCAGATCGGTTCGCCGGTTGATATATATAATGAACCAGAAAACGCTTTCGTTGCAGACTTTATCGGCGAAAGCAACATCTTAAACGGTATGATGATTAAGGACTTGCTTGTTGAAATCAGCGGACATCAGTACGAGTGCGTTGACAAAGGCTTTGGTGAAAACAAGCCGGTTGACGTTGTTATCCGTCCTGAAGATATCAAGCTTGTAAAGAGCGATGATGCACACATTTCAGGTGTGGTTACATCTGTTACGTTCAAGGGCGTACATTATGAAATGGTTGTTGAAGCGTATGACCATAACTGGCTTGTACACTCAACAAAAGCAGCAGAACTTGGCTCAACAGTGGGTATTACGTTTGACCCATATGATATACATATCATGAATAAGATGTAAGGAGGTAAAGCACATGAAAAAACTTGTCAGTGCCCCTTACCTTTTATGGATGGCAGTATTTATCATAGTACCGCTTGTAATGGTAGCGTATTTCGCAGTCACTACTCCTGACGGTGCATTTACGCTTGACAACTTAGCGGCGGTGTCACAGTACACCAACATATTTATCCGTTCAATCTGGCTTGCGGCAATAGCAACGGTGATATGCCTTATAATCGCATATCCGCTTGCACTGATACTTGCAAGACTTGACAAAAGCTATCAGAGCACAGTGCTTATGATAGTGATGCTTCCTATGTGGATGAACTTTCTTTTAAGAACTTATGCATGGATGACACTTTTGGGAAACAACGGTCTTATCAATGAGTTTTTAGGTCTTTTCGGACTTGGTCCTTATAAGATGCTAAATACTCAGGGAGCAGTTGTACTCGGAATGGTTTATAACTATCTTCCGTACATGATACTTCCTTTATACACCGTTATTTCAAAAATCGACAAACGTGTCATCGAAGCGGCACAGGATTTGGGTTGCAACAGTGCAAAGACGCTTATCAAGGTTACAATTCCGCTTAGTATGCCTGGAATAATGTCAGGTATAACAATGGTGTTCGTACCTGCAATCAGTACATTCATTATTTCAAGAATGCTCGGCGGCGGTTCAAACCTTTTAATAGGTGACCTTATTGAAATGCAGTTCTTGGGTAACTCGTATAACCCTAATCTTGGTTCAGCGATTTCGCTTGTGCTTATGGTTATCATTCTTCTGATAATGACAATTCTAAATCAGTTCGACAGTGATGATGATAAAGTACTTATGTAATTAAGGTATTACCCTAAAAGAAAGGACGTGGGATTTAATTGAAAAAACTATCAAAAGCCTATCTGGCTCTTGTTATGCTATTCCTGTATGTACCGATTTTCGTGCTTATAGTGTTCTCGTTCAACGAAACAAAAAGCCGAAGCGTGTTCTCAGGATTTACATTTGACTGGTACATAAAGCTGTTCCATAATGAACTCATTATGCAATCGCTTGTAAATACAATTATAGTTGCCGTTGTTGCATCAATTCTTGCGACAATTTTAGGAACTGCTGCTGCAATCGGCATCAACAGTATGAAAAAGCTACCGAAAACACTCGTTATGCAGGGTACAAACATTCCTATCGTAAACCCTGAAATCGTAACAGGTGTTTCGCTAATGCTTCTGTTCGTGTTCTTCTCAGCACGAATGAATTTTGAATTCGGATTTGTCACACTGATAATCGCACATATCACGTTTGACGTACCGTACGTCATACTGAATATCATGCCGAAATTCAGACAGATGAATCCGCATCTTTACGAAGCAGCTCAGGACTTGGGTTGCGGACCTGTATCGGCGTTTTTCAAGGTAGTATTGCCTGAAATTATGCCTGGTGTTATATCAGGATTTTTGATGTCGTTCACGTTCTCGCTTGACGATTTCGTTATCAGTTATTTCACAAGCGGTGCAACGTCACAGACATTGCCGATTACAATCTATTCAATGACAAGACGTAAAGTCAGTCCTGAAATCAACGCACTTTCAACTATTATTTTCCTTGTAGTTGTTATCGTGCTTGTGGCAAAGAACATAATCGAACGCAAGGCTGCATTGAAAAGAGGTGTTAAGTAATGAAAAAGTTTCTTATTGTATTGACACTTCTTGCAATGGCTCTCAGCGGTTGTTCTCAGGCAGAGATTGAAGAAGAAGTAATGGAAGAAGAAGTTGAAGTGCAGACAGTAACCGTTGAGGACGAAGAATATTACTCTCGTTTCAAGGACGATGATATTTCAATCAACGTATACAACTGGGGTGAATATATCCCTGACGGCAGTGAAGAAGGCGTATTGAACGTCAACGAAGAATTTACAAATCTTACAGGCATCAAGGTAAATTACAGTACCTATGCCACAAACGAAGAGCTTTACGCAAAGCTTAAGGGCGGCGGTTCAACGTATGATATTATCATTCCGTCGGACTACATGATTTCACGAATGATAAAGGAGGATATGCTTCTTCCTATAAATATGGAGAACGTTCCGAATTTCAAAAACATCATGGAAAAATTCCAATCTAACGAATATGACCCGCAGTCGCAGTATTCAGTACCGTACACATGGGGAACTGTGGGAATTATCTATGACTCAACCATGATTGATGAAGAAAACATCGGCTGGGATATCTTGTGGAACGAGGACTATGCAGGAAATATCCTTATGTTCGACAACCCTCGTGATGCATTTGCGATTGCTGAAAATATGCTTGGCTATTCATTAAACACCGAGGACGAGGAAGAGCTTGAAAAGGCAGCCGAAAAGCTGAAGGAACAAAAAAAGGTCGTTCAGGCATACGTTATGGACGAAGTGTTCGACAAAATGGGTGCAGGTGAAGCGCTGATTGCACCGTATTACGCCGGCGATGCCTTAATGCTTATGGACGAATACGAAGAACTTGCATTTGCAATTCCTGAAAGCGGAACTAATCTGTTCATTGACGCAGTTTGTATACCAAAGAGCAGTAAAAACAAGGAAGCCGCAGAAATGTACATAAACTTCCTTTGCGAAGCGGACGTTGCATATGCCGTTACGGACTTCATCGGCTACTCAACACCAAATCAGGCGGCATTCGATATGCTTGATGACGAAGTAAAAAATGACGGTATTTCTTACCTTGACGATGACTTCATAAACGAAAAGACAACAGTTTTCTGTAACCTTTCGGACGAAGCAAACCTCAAAATGCAGACTCTATGGACAGAAATGAAATCATCGGAAGAACAGACACCTAATAAGGTAATCGTTCCTGCATTCATGGCAATATGCGTGATTGCATCAATCGTAATTCTTATAAGACGTTACCTTAAAAAGAAAAGAGATATTTTCTAAAATCAAAAACTGACGGAAAAAATTCCGTCAGTTTTTTTACTTCTCAATATTTTTCACATCAAACACGTTGATTTTCGGTGCTTTGTAGCTTTCAAGGTAGTCAAGCATTTCGTCTTCATTCTCGAATACCTTGTATAAAAGCTTGCACGCCTCTCTCAAAAACTTCTCCTTTACGGCAACATCAAGCATATTAAGCATTGCATCATAGTAGCCGTTTAAGTTCCATATAACAATCGCCTTGTTGTGACGTTCAAGCTGTTTTAGCGTAAACACTTCAAAAAATTCCTCGAATGTGCCTATTCCGCCCGGTGCGATTATGAAC
>JAZQAO010000046.1:0-3222 GCA_045545295.1 Clostridia bacterium | reverse complement strand
AGACCGTCAGTATCCTGAAGAAGATCGCGGTAAGCGAGAAGCTTGTGTACCGCACCTTCAAGCTGGCGGACGTTAGCGGTAACGTTATTTGAGATAAGCTCTTTCTGTTCAGTTGTGAGCTTAAGACCTATAAGGTCTGCCTTAAGGCTTACGATAGCCATTCGTGTTTCAAAGTCCGGAGGTTCAATGTCTGCAAGAAGCCCCCATTCAAAACGCGTTTTAAGTCTTTCCTCAAGCTTTGCCATTTCTTTCGGCGGGCGGTCAGATGTAAGAACAATCTGTTTGTGGGATTCATGAAGGGCATTGAAGGTATGAAAAAATTCTTCCTGCGTGCTTTCTTTGCCTGCGATAAACTGGATACCGTCAACCAACAGAATATCGGAGTTTCTGTATTTTTCGCGGAATTGAGGAAGGGTTCCGCTTTGTATTGCAGCGATAAGCTCTATAGTAAAATCCTCGCTCTTTATGTATGTTATTTTAGCTTTTGGATTTTTCTTTCTTATTGTTCCTGCAATAGCGTAAAGAAGGTGGGTTTTACCGAGCCCGGAGCCACCGTGAATGAGAAGAGGATTATAAGTTGTTCCGGGCATCTCTGCAACAGCCTTAGCTGCGGCATGAGCAAATTTGTTGGACGAACCGACAATAAATTTTTCAAATGAATATTCATCGTAGTTTGAAAAGGTCTGTGTTTCCGGAGAAAGAGAGCCTTCATATTCATCTTCTGTATAAATCGCAAATTTCATCGGAACCGAAAAAAGTGCGAAAAGAGCATCGTTTATCTTTTGAGTATAATATTTTTCAATGGTCGTTTTTTTGAAGTCTGCGGGCGTAACGAGAACCAGGCAATCATCACGAAGCTCTACTGCGCGGATATCCTCAAACCATGTCTGGATAGTAACTTCAAGCAGGCCATATTCTTCTTTCATTATTTGCAGAACTCTCTTTAAGACATCTGCGGCATTGTTCATAGGTCAATTTCCCCCACTATAATTTTTACTTTATTATTATAACAGAAAACAGCATTTTTGTAAATAATAATTTACATATTATAATTAAAGAAAATTGAATTTTACCAATGAAATTTGAAAAATAATAAAAAAACAGTTGACAATTTGCTATGACTTATTTTATAATAGACAATGACACTGTATCGAATAAGTGTGTCAAGGTATAAAACCTTACGCATCAAAATTATTATCGGAGGTGTAAAATAATGGTACGTACTTATCAGCCGAAAAAGCTTCATCGCTCAAAGGTTCACGGTTTCCGCAAGAGAATGGCAACCCGCAACGGACGCAAGGTTCTCTCTGCACGCCGCGCTAAGGGCAGAAACAGGCTTACTCACTAAGTCACAATACGCCGGAGCGGAAGAAATTTTAGAAAGCTCCGCTCCGCAAAAAAAGATTTAGCTCATGACGCGTCCTGGATTTTTTATCCCGTCCGGGCTTTTTCTTTTATACGGAGATATTTTTATGAAACAAACGGTTTCAATCAAGCTTAACCGCGACTTCAGAATGATTTATAAACGCGGTAAAAGTGCAGTGTCACCCGTTCTTGCAATGTATGCAAGAAAAAATAAATTAAGCTCTAACAGAATAGGTATAACCGTAAGCACAAAGGTTGGAAAAGCCGTTGTGCGCAATCGCGTGCGCCGACGCATCCGTGAGGCGTATCGGATAAACGAAGGGCGCTTTTGGCCGGGATATGATATTATCATTGTTTCACGTGTCCGTGCTGCAAGCGTTTCCTTTTGTGAGATAGAGAAGAACCTTCTCAAGTTATCCGGAAGTTTAGGGCTTCTTTCGGAGGAGAAGGAATGAAGAGTCTTCTCATATTTTTAATCAGATTTTACAGACGTTGCGTATCACCAAACCGTATGCCGTGTTGCCGCTTTACGCCTACCTGCTCGGCATATGCGCTTGAGGCAATTGAAAAATACGGCGTCTTCAAGGGCGGATATCTTGCAATAAGAAGAATTTTGCGGTGTCATCCGTTCTCTAAAAAAGCGGGATACGATCCCGTACCGTAATGTAATCATTATCAAAACCGGAGGTTTTTATATTTATGTTTACAGCATTAATAGTAGAGCCGTTCGGGTGGCTTTTAAAGATCTGTTATAATTTTGTCGGAAATTATGGTGTGGCAATAATCATCTTTACTCTTCTTTCAAAGCTTGTAATTTTGCCTTTCCAGATGAAAAGTAAAAAAAGTATGATGGAAATGCAAAAGCTTCAGCCGAAGCTTCGTGAGCTCGAAAAAAAGTATAAGGATGATAAAGAGCGCTATGCGCTTGAAACACAGAAGCTTTATAAAAAAGAAGGGGTTTCAATGTTTGGCGGATGTCTGCCGATGCTTATAACCCTTCCTATTATGATAGGGCTTTATTCTGTTGTCCGTCAGCCGCTTACTTACATTTTTGACATTACACCCGAACAGATTCAGGCGCTTGCCGATGCTTTCCGTGCGGCAGGTGCAAAGATTACTTCCACAAGCGGATATATGCTTCAGATTGATGTTTCTTCTCTTCTGTCAAAGTATCCGGACATTGTGGCAAGCATTACTCCGAATCTTACAGACCTTGATTTTAATTTTCTCGGAATTGATTTGTCTTTGATTCCGAATTTCAAGTACATCACGATTCTTTGGATAATTCCTGTTCTTTCCGGTCTGACAGCGTGGCTTTCGAATATTCTTATTCGACGCAGTCAGGGAACACAGCTTACCGAGCAGGCAGCTGCAACAAACGGTATGATGAATATTATGATGCCGCTTATGTCGGTCTGGATTGCATTTATGGTTCCTGCAAGTCTTGGACTTTACTGGATTATATCGAATGTTTTGACTGCAGTTCAGGAGCCGATTCTTACAGCATACTACAAAAATAAGGCTAAAAAAGCCGGGGAGGAAAAATAAAAGATGGCACAGAGTATTGAAATCAGTGCAAAGACAATAGATGCCGCTATAGAAAAAGGTCTTTTGGAGCTTTCTCTTCAGCGTGAAGATGTTACCGTTGAAGTTCTTGAAAATCCGAAATCGGGATTTTTGGGAATCGGTGCAGTTCCTGCAAAAATTCTTATGACGGTTATTGGAGCTGATGAGCCTGTTTCCGTAAAAAAAGAGAAAAAGGCAGAAAAAGAAGAAAAAAAGATTGAAAAGAAGGCTGAAAAGCAGGTAGTTAAAGAAGAAAAGAAGGAAAAAAAGGAGACTGTTCCGGCAACGGGC
>JAZQAO010000045.1:0-1731 GCA_045545295.1 Clostridia bacterium | reverse complement strand
ACGGTGAACCTTGTTTTTATGCACGAATATTGGAAAACGAAAAAAACAAGAAATTTTGGGTACAAGAACAAAACCATCTCTGCTTTTGAGTTCAAAAATGGTTTGTCTGTTGAAAACTTTTTTGCTTTTTTGAGAATTAAGCTGCCTTCTTTTTTGCCTTGAGCCTGCTCAGGTGGTACTTATGAAGATTAAAACCGCAAAAAATCAATCCAATCTCCAAAATCATCCCTTTAAGCCCTCTTCTTCTTGCTCTGGAGTATGCTCGGTTCCATTTGACAACTCCGAATACTCCCTCGGCTTGTATACTCCTGTTCATCCGGAGCAGTGCTCCGTGGATACAGTTCAGATTTTCAAGAACTTCTTTGTGTATGCTCGTCAGTTCTTCGTTTAATCTGACAGTTCTGTTTCCTTCGGACTTACAGCAGCTTGCTTTATGCGGACAGTCGCTGCAATCCTCGCATTGATAGTATTCTTCCGTCCTGCCATACTTGTTCCCCTTGACAGGTGCCGTTTTTAGATAGTGAAATTCCTTCCCATTGGGGCACACGGGACAACCGTTTTCATTGATCGGAAAGTTTACTGCACGGTACGGATCTTCTCTGTAATCCTTATCCTTTGTCTCTTTTTCGTACATAGTGAACTTCATATACTTCTTCATTCCGTGCTCTTCACAATACAGGTAATTGTTAAAGCTTCCGTACCCTGCATCTGCTACGGGATATTCGGGATATTTTGAGTATGCTTTGTAAAACCTCTCCATAAGAGGCTGAAAACAATCCATATCTGATGCATATCTCTTTACGTCAAATATTGCCACGTATTCATCGCAAACACCCATCTGCACGTTGTACCCGGGTAACAGCTGCTCGTTTCCCATATAGTCACGCTTCATACGCATAAAGGTTGCGTCGGTATCTGTCTTTGAATAGCTGTTCCTCTCATCTCCGCATATCTGTATATGCTTTGAGTATTTCTTCAGCTTTTCTATACACTCGCACAGCCTGTCATAAAGCCTCATTTCACAGCTTTTGTGATGCCCACGTCCGCGTATTACCTTGGAGGGCTCTATGCCGACAACTGCAATGTATTCCCCGGCGATCTCCTCAAGATATTCTATGGCGTACTCGTCTCTTGTTTCTATCTTCATTCCGTGAGTGAGGAGAGTCTTATTCATCTCGCTGATGATAACGGTAACCTTGGTGAAGGTCTTTTGACGGTTTTTAAGACAGCTCTTTTTCCACACCCAGCTGTACTTGTTTGCGTTAGCCTCGATCTTGGTTCCGTCTATGTAAACGTGATTCGTATCAACCTTTTCTTCTTCAAAAATGTAGCTGTTTATCTCGTTAAAGATTTCCTCGATAGATGCTGTCAGTCCGTAATTCATAAAGTTATCTATCGTCATGTGACTGGGAGCTTTATCTCCTCCAAGGAGCCACATATATCGGATATCATTTTTGCAGAGCTTTTCTATCTGTCTTGTTGATGCGTATCCGTTTTCCATAAATGCAAACAGTATTACTTTCAGCAATTTCATCCCATCGTATCTTGCTCGACCCATCCTGCTGTCCTTTACCGCAAGAAATCTTCTCAGGTCAATACGATCGACTACCTCTGCCAATGTGAATACCGCGTCTGTAATTTCAATATTTTTTTCAATATCTACTGGCATTTTCAGTTGATATGTTGTATAATTCTTTCGTGGTTTCATTGGACTGGACACCTAATTTTACC
>JAZQAO010000044.1:0-19224 GCA_045545295.1 Clostridia bacterium | reverse complement strand
ACTAAACTAATTTTGTACGTTGTTTACTGTACTGTTCTGGCTTGTATTCGCCTAAAGTTAATCTCAAATGAATTTAAATTCTTTGAGCCCTTACGCTATTTAATTTTCAAGGTTCAATGCCGCTCGTTTTTTAGCGAGCTTGTTTATTATACATCGCAATTATCCGTTTGTCAACACCTTTTTAAAACTTTTTTTAAAATTTTTTAAAAAGTTCTTGGTGCTGCCGGAAAAGCGCGACAACATTCGATATATTAGCACATCTTTTATCTTATGTCAAGAGGTTTTTTGAAGTTTTTTCAAGTTTTTTTAAATTTTTGTTTAAGAACGCAAGAGCTTCCTTATAATAAATATATAATTATGCATTTTTTGGTTGAAATTGCCATCATTCAATGTTATAATGAATTGATTTCACGTCGCAACGCGACAGTTTGGAGGCACATATGAATAATAAAAATGAATTTAAGCCGTATATTCCTGCCGACAAGATAACTCCGGAAATTACTGTTACATCAGTAATCCTCGGTATTCTTCTGGCAGTTATATTCGGAGCGGCTAACGCTTATCTCGGACTGAGAGTTGGTATGACGGTATCTGCATCTATTCCTGCTGCAGTTATATCTATGGGTGTTATACGCGTGATAATGAGGAAGAATTCCATCCTCGAAAGTAACTTTGTGCAGACAGTCGGCTCTGCCGGTGAATCTGTAGCAGCAGGTGCTATTTTCACACTTCCTGCCCTTTTCCTTTGGGCAAAAGAAGGTGTAATGGACAAGCCCGGTATTCTGGAAATAACTATTATTGCACTTCTCGGTGGACTTCTCGGTGTGTTTTTTATGATTCCACTTCGAAATGCGCTTATAGTTCGCGAGCACGGAACTCTTCCCTATCCCGAAGGTACTGCTTGTGCAGAAGTGCTTCTTGCAGGTGAAGAAGGCGGTTCTAACGCATCAACTGTATTTGCCGGTATGGGGTTTGCAGCTCTTTTCAAGTTTATAATAGACGGTCTTAAGGCTGTTCCAGGGGAGGTAAGCTATTCATTTAAGAAGCTTCTCGGTTATCCCGGTGAAATTGGCACCCAGATTTATCCCGCTGTTATGAGCGTTGGTTATATCTGCGGACCTAAGATTTCTGCATATATGTTTGCAGGCGGTCTTCTCAGCTGGATGGTGCTTATTCCTATAATAGTAATATTTGGAGAATCACTTATCCTTGCTCCCGGTACAGCACCAATTGGCGAAATGTTTGCTGCAGGCGGTGCAAGCGCTATCTGGGATAAATACATCCGTTACATCGGAGCAGGAGCACTTGCAACAGGCGGTATTATAAGTCTTATCAAGTCACTTCCACTTATTATAACAACATTCAAGGACTCTTTGAAGAGTATGAAGATTTCATCTGCTGCTACTCTTGACAGAACTTCTCAGGATATCAGCATCAAGGTAGTTCTTATCGTTATAGCAGCTATTACACTTCTTATATGGCTTGTACCTGCTATTCCTGTTAGCCCTCTCGGAGCTTTACTCGTTGTGATATTTGGATTCTTTTTTGCAACCGTATCATCAAGAATGGTAGGTCTTGTAGGTAGCAGTAACAACCCTGTTTCAGGTATGGCTATTGCAACACTTCTTTTCTCAACACTTATTCTTAAAGGTACAGGCGATGCAGGTGCACACGGTATGCACGGTGCAATTGCAATCGGTTCTATTATATGCATTGTAGCTGCAATCTCAGGTGATACATCACAGGATCTTAAGACCGGCTACCTTCTTGGTGCAACACCTAAAAAGCAGCAGTATGGTGAAGTAATCGGTGTTGTAGCATCAGCTCTTGCAATCGGTGCTACTCTTTACCTCCTCGATAGTGCGTGGGGATTCGGTTCAGAAGAGCTTGCAGCTCCTCAGGCTTCTCTTATGAAGCTTATTGTAGAAGGCGTTATGGATGCAAATCTTCCCTGGGGACTTGTTCTTATCGGTGTATTTACAGCTATTGCCATTGAGTTAATCGGGGTTCCGGTACTTCCCTTTGCAATAGGTATGTACCTTCCCGTTCAGCTTAATGCTTGCATTATGGTTGGTGGCATAATAAGACTTATTATGGATAAGCTCAAAAAAGAAGAAAGTGAAAAAACTGCTATTACAAATGATGGAATTCTCTTCTGTAGCGGTATGATTGCCGGTGAAGGTCTTGCAGGAATACTTCTTGCACTGTTTGCAGTATTTGGACTTGATAAAGTCATTGACCTTTCAGGCGTGCTTGGTCTTTCTCCGGTTCTTTCCTCAATAGGAAGTCTTGTTCTCTTTGCAATTACTATTCTTCTTGTTCTTAAATTTTCACTCTGGAAGAAGAGAAATAAATAATGAAAAAGAAAATCGACTCCGAAAACTATCTTGAAAGGATTCCCTTCTGCAACCCGGTGATTAAATGGAATAAAGATTCGGAAGGTATGGTAACTCTCGAAATAGAAAACACAGGTTTTTTCAACCGCGTTGCACAGAAGCTTTTCAAAAAGCCGAAAATCAGTTATGTTCATCTCGATGAAACGGGAAGTTTTGTCTGGCCGATAATGGATGGCGAAAAAGATATTCTGGAACTTGGAAAATATGTAAAAGAGCATTTTGGTGATGATGCCGAGCCACTTTACGAAAGGCTGGCAAAATTCTTTCAGATACTTGAAAGCTATAATTTCATATTATTCAAATAACAAGAGCTCCGATGCGCTGCATCGGAGCTCTTGCTATTCTGTTATTTTTCAGTTTCTTTTTTCAGTTTTCTTTTTCTGAGTTTTTCCTCCACTGCTGTATATACAACCGGGATTACATAGAGAGTGAGGAATGTACCGACGGTGAGTCCGCCTACAAGAGCAATTGCAAGAGGCTGCATCATAACGCCACCGCCTTTTGAGTCAAATGCCATAGGCAAGAAGCCGAGAATTGAAGTAAGTGACGTCATCAGGATAGGTCTCATTCGTACGATTCCGGCATTTACGACACTGTCCTCAACAGACATATCCGGTGATTCCTTTTTCTGGTCATTTATAAACTCAATAAGCACAATTGCATTGTTTACAATGATACCGATTAGCATCAGCACACCGATAAGACTTACTACTGAAAGAGGTGTTCCCGAAACAAGAAGACCAAGTACCACACCAATCATTGAAAGAGGCAGCGTGCAAAGAATTATCAGAGGGTGTACCAAATTCTCAAACTGTGCCGCCATAACCATGTACATAAGAAGAATACCAAGGAAAATCGCTATTACAAGCGACTTCATTGCATCAAGCATCATCTCGTAGGCACCGGTATTATGCTGGGCTACCCCCTCCACATTTCCAAGCTGATTTTGTAATTCTTCTGTGAAATCTGCAGTTACGGAGCCGATATCTCTGCCGTAAATCTTACCGCTTAATGTTACAACACGTTTCTGGTCTGCACGGATAATAGTTGTCTGACCTTTTTCAACATACACATCCGCAATGTCCGAAACAGTTATCCACTGCCCCATTGGGCTTTTTATGCGCGTGCTTTTCAGCTGCTCATAGTTTTTTACATAATCGTCCGGATATACGACCTTTATGTCATATTCAGAGCCTTTCTCCGTATATTTCGACGCCACTCTTCCGTTAAGGGCATTGTTTATAAGAGTTGCTGCGTAGCTTGTGTTTATACCGTAGCGAGCAGCACGTGCAGAGTCAAGTTTGATTCTAACCTCCGACTTAAGCTCTGAAATAGAAGTTTCAGTCTCTCTCACTCCGTCTACACCTGCAAGAATTTTTTCCGCATTAAGAACATAATCTTCAAGAGCGTCAGGATCAGATGACGTAAACTGGAAGCTAACCTCGTCAGACGCAAAAGACATGGTCTGATTGGATGCCTCAATAGAAATCTGTGCACCAGAAACATCAGAAAGTAAACCGCGAAGGTCCTCAACAGCCTTGTCAGTAGCTTTTGACTTTTTGTTGAGTGTTACGGTAATCGAACCTTGGTTTGAACTGGATGCACCCAGAATACTCATTGTGCCGCCTGTTCCGACAGATGTACTGACATTTTCTTTATAATCGTATCCCGCAACAATAGCTTCTATTTCTTTTATTTTTGCATCGGTTTTTTCTATCGGTGTTCCCTGTGGAAGCTCAACCGAAATTGATATAATGCCTTCGTCGCTTGACGGCATAAGCGTCATACCCAGATTTCCGAGAACTATAAGACTTATTATAAACACCGCTACAATTGAAATTAAAAACAGCTTCTTTTTACCAAGAACTTTTCTCAATGTTTTTTCGTATATTCTATAGAGGCGGTTCATCACACACTCAAACGGATTCAGGATAAAGCCAAAAGTTTTGTTCCTCGTATCTATATTTTCTATTTTTGAAGAAAGCATCGGCACTATAAGCATAGTAGTGAGAAGTGATGCCGTCTGAGAGAAAACAATAGTGAAGGCAAGCTGTTTAAACATTACAGCCATCATATTATCTATAAAAAGTATGGGAACGTACACAATACACGTTGTGAGGACTGATGCCACTACTGCACCAATAACCTCTCCCGTACCTTTCATTGCACCTGTTTTCGAGTCGTCACCGTAAGTTTTTCGCCGTCTGAAGATGTTTTCAAGTACAACGACAGCGTTATCCACAAGCATACCTACACCAAGCGCAAGTCCTCCGAGAGAAACCACATTAAGAGTCATTCCCGACATAAACATTCCGATAAACGTTGTAATAACAGATACCGGCATTGACACACCGATTACCAGAGCATTTTTTGCATTGCCAAGGAAAAGGAACAGAATAAGAATTGCAAGCAGACCGCCTATAAAAGCACTTTCTGCAACGGATGCGATTGAATCCTTTATGTAGCTTGCCTGCTCCATAGTAATATTGTAGTTAAATTTAGGATGCTGACGCTTTATTTCTTCAAGAGCGCTGATTATGCCCTCTACAACATCAACAGTATTCGCATCAGATTCTCCGCTTACCGATACCGAAATGGAATTCTGTCCGTTAACGCGCGAGTAAGTAGTATTATCAGAGTAAGTGTCATTAATTTCTGCAACGTCTTTGATGTATACGATCTGCCCTTGTGATGTTGTAAGAGGAACAAGTCCTATATCAGAAATTTTGCTGAATTCGCCTATCATTCTGACAGAAAGGTCTTTTCCGGCAGAGCTTGTATTACCTGCCGGAAGATTCACATTCTGTGCTGCAATAGATGTTATAATGTCATTGAATGACATATTGTAGGCCTGTAATTTATCCGGTGCAACCTCGATTTCAATTACTCTGTCCTGACCGCCGCTTACGTTAACAGATGCTACGCCACCTGCTGATTTAAGTTTTGGTTCAACCGTATTCTCTACAAACTTTTTTGTTTGTATAATGTCATACCCTTCATAGGAAACAGACATCATTACTGCCTCAAGAGAATTGATGTCAAGTTTCAATACCATTGGCTCTCCTGCGTCCTCCGGAAGAAAAGCCGAAATCATATCAATATTGTTTTCTATTGTACTTACAGCCTCATCAATATCTGTCTTATTTGTAAACTGAGCCATTATAACTGACATACCCTCCATTGATTGGCTCTGCATTGTATCAAGACCGGATACAGAAGCTACGGCTTCTTCTATGGGTATAGTTACAAGGCTCTCTATTTCTTCCGAACCGACATTCTGATAGTCGGTCACTACTATTGCCATCTTTAAATCCATTTCCGGCATAGTGTCTATCGGCAGCATAGTTACAGAATAAACGCCCAGCACGACGAAGATGAGAACCGCCATTATAACCGCTGTGGGTCTTTTTACGGATAGTTCGTGTAATTTCATTATATGCCGCCTTTCTTAGTCCACTATTTTTATGGCATTATTCTTTTCAGAGAGATATTCTTTTCCTGAGACTATGACCTTATCTCCCTCCGCTATGCCCGATACAATCTCTGCATATTCGTCTGTTGTTATACCTGTTTCGACATCAAAGCGTACAGCAACATTGTCTTCAGCCACATATACATACTTTTTACCGTCTGTATCTTCAAGTACTGCATCGGAAGGGATAACGAGCGTCTCTTCAGTCCGGTCAAGAGCAAGGCTTACATCTGCAATCATACCGTCTTTAAGGCCGGCACTGTCTCCGGTAATTCCGACTATAACCTTATACATACCTGTCACGGAATCTTTTGCAGTGGAAAGATTTGTTATCTCTCCGTCTATTTCATCTTCGCTGACAGATTTCACAGTAACATAAGCCTTATCTCCAACCTCAAGACTTGATATAACTGACTCTGTCACATTTATCTGAACATCAACAGAGTTTGTTGCCTTTATTACAAAAAGCTCTATTCCCGGTGCTACAATTTGCCCTGCATTTGTATTTCTGGAAGCAACATATCCTGAGATGGGTGCTTTTATAACAGTGTTTTCAAGTGCATTCTGCGCAGCCTGCACCTGTACGGCAGCACTTTCCAGTGTTGCTTTAGCCGCTGCGGCACTCTCGGCTAAAACTACATCTTTTGTAAGATTGTAGTTGCTTTCCGCAGTACCTAAATTAAGCTTTGCATTTTCAAAACGGGTTACTGCAGCATCGTACGCTACCTTACTGATAGCACCGTTGTCATAAAGCACCTTCTGATTATCTAAATTTGTTTTTGCATTGTTATACTCTATCTTTGCCGCATTAAGCGTGGCTTCAAGCTGAATTGTAGTCTGCTTTGCGGAGCCGTTTGTCACACTGTTGTACTGTGCCTGTGCCTGATTGTACGCTGCCCGCGCCTGATTGTACTGAGTGCGATAATCTGTATCATCCATAACAAGGAGGATATCCCCCTCGTTTACAAAATCACCAATTTCTGCATTTACTCTTTTCGCAGTGGCACTAACCTTGGCAGAAATGCTCACTGTATCAGAAGCCTTTATCTCTCCTGTATATGTAACCCTGTTTTCAATTGAAGAGAGCTCCGCCTCTACTACTGTTACGTTTGTTGCTGTATTGCCGTCTGACACCGAAGATGCCTTTTTATCATTCTTTGAGCAACCTGCAAACAAAACAAGTGCAACAGATACAATTACCGCTATTATAGTTCTTTTCATAATTATGACCCTCTCCTTATTAAAGCCCGATAGTAATTTCATAACCGTATTTTATCACAGAAAGCTTATGTGTAAGTTTGCTGTTTTCAAGTTCAATCTCTGCATTAGTCACATTACTGAGAGCAGCCGTAAGTTGAGTATTTGTTATCATCCCAAGCTCATACTGCACCTTTGCAATGTTGTATTCCTGATTTTTTATAGCAAGATTTTCCTCTGCAAGTAAAACAGAGTCACTTGCGTTTTGCGTTTCGTTATATGCACTTCTTATACCAAGGCCGATAAGCTTTTTACTGTTATCTGCAGTGTATTCGCTCTGTACAACAGTCTGGTTTGCTGCAGAATACTCAGCTGAGCGACTTCCCAAAACAAGAGTAATATCGCGATATTTCTTCGCAAGGGCTACTCCCGACTCCAGCTGAAAAACATCAAACCTGGTCTTCATCGCTTCCGCAATATCCTTGTCAGGTTCAGAAGTAAACTCCGAATAATCTATTCCATCTGTAAGTATAATCGCCGCCTCAGGATTATCTATCTGAAGAGTTATCATAAGACTTCTTTTTGCAATATCGTAATCCCGCTTATATTTTTCAAGAACAGCTTTAGCCTGATTCACACCGTATTCTGCAGAACTAACTTCGAGCTGCGAAACCATACCCAAGGAAAACTGAGCATCCATAGTTTTTTTGTTTTCAAGAGCAAGGTTATATGCTTTTTCCGTGCTTTTCAAAAGAGCTTCAGCGAGCTTTACTGAATAGTATTTTTGGGTTACTTCATAGGAAAGCTTCGCAATTTGCTGCTCTTTTTCCTTTTTTGCTGCAGAAAGATTGAAATCTGCCTGACATACAGTATACCCCTGCTTTACAACGACAAGAGAAAATGCCTCCGGGATTCTCAGCGCACCTTTAATGTTTTTCTGTTCACGCTTTGCATCCTCTTTCTGTTTTTGTGCATCTCGGATTTTTACATCGGCACTTTCAATCATTGGATTGTCTTTTGTAGCCAGTTCTACGGCCTCCTCCAAAGAGAGAGTATATGTTTCCTCCGCTGAAGAAATACCGGAAAAAGACAAGGCAAGTATAACTGCAATTAAAATAGAAAGAATTTTTTTCATAATATCATCCTTTTTTTAATTTCGTACCAAATAATTTTACTTCTCTATCCCGGACCAGTCAATGTCCTTTGCAATTTTTTAACAATTAATTCACAGTAATTCGTAATTTAAGACAAAAACTTCCGTAATCATAACAATTACGGAAGTTTTCTTATTATTTGGAAATATTAAGTATCTCGTATTCAAGTTTGCCCATAGGAGCTTCAACAATTACTGTCTCGCCCATTTTATGACCGAGCAGCGCACTTCCGAGAGGAGACTCGTCAGAAATTTTACCCTTCATAGGATCAGCCTCAGTAGAACCAACTATGTGATACTCTGCTACTTCTCCGTCATCAAGGTCTTTAACGTTCACCTTAGAGCCAACAGATACAACATCTGTACCTACGCCATCCTCATCAATGATTTCAACATTTTTGAGCATATTCTCGATTTCTGCAATTCTTGCTTCAATTTCTGCCTGCTCGTTCTTCGCCTCATCATATTCGCTGTTTTCAGATAAATCTCCAAAAGATTTAGCAACCTTAAGTGCTGCTGTATTTTCTTTTCTTCTGACGTTCTTTAAATTGTCAAGTTCGTCCTGCAGCTTCTGCAGACCCTCCTGAGTAAGTAAAACTTTTTTTGCCATAATTATACCCTCTTTTCATTTTCCTATTTAAATGCACTTTTGTTATTATATTACTAAAAAGCGTTTGTGTCAAGCAAAAATATTTCATCTGCTTTTTTACTTATGCAAACTTCTGCATCCTCTTGCGGGAATATTCCCAGAAGTTCATAAAAACAAATTCCCGATGTGCCACCCCACAGTTTTATGATTGTGTCCGCCTGCCTGTCTTTTATTGAGATTTTTCGCACATCAAAAACAGTCTTTGCATTTTCTTCAGGTACCGGGCTAAGCTCAATTATCGGAACGCGGGAAAACAAAGGAACTGTAACCCGATTGCATCTTACAACAACCGAACTTTCCTCAATTTTATTTGTAAAGTTTGGAATCTGCCTTACGGGGACGCCGTATTTATAATAAAGACTATCATACACACTGCCTCCAAGATCCTCATCAGAAATGACGGTGAAAATTTTGGACAAGCTGTATACCTTTTCAATTATTTCCTTTGCCAAAACCGGACTTGATATAATATAGAAATCGTCAGATGGAATTTTTATTCCCTTTAGTTTCATTGCCTGTATACATATTTTATAAAGAAGCGGAAGTATTTTTTCATATTCGTATTGCTCATATTTTACAGTATGATTAAAAAAAGCATCGCCTTTTTGCTTTCCGCTTTCAATAATAATAGTTTCACCGCAAAAAACACGTTTTACCTTTTTCAGAGCTCTTTGAGTATTTTTGACTTCTATAATTCCGATTTTTTCCTTTTCTGAAGCTATAAACGGCGGAGAAAATATTTTTTTGTTGTCATTTGTTTTTAATACTGTTATTTTCCGCAAAAAACCACCTCTTTTAATTCTATTCAAAAAAGAGGCGGTTATTCTTTTACACCGTTATAAGATTTTTAATTTTCTCAAATACCGATTCACTTATTCCGGGAACATTTTTCAGTTTTTCAACAGATTCAAATATACCGTTCTGCACTCTGTACTCAACAATTCTTATAGCCAGCTCCTCCCCAATTCCCGGAAGCGAACTGAAGCCTTTAATATTTGCATTATTGATGTTAATCTTTTCAGAATCTTCTTTTGTTGCATCAGAAAAAGGTATTACTATTACTTCCTGCCCGTCAATAAGTTTCTTTGCAAGATTAATGCTGTTAGTATCTGCATTTTCAGTTGCTCCGCCTGCAGCTTCAATCGCATCCTTTACACGGCTTCCGTAGTTGAGCTCGTAATAACCCGGAGAATTAACCTCCCCCTTTACATGAACTGCTACAACCATCTGTGCAGTTTCATCTTTGCTGTTAATCAACGATATTACCACAAGAGTAAGTACAGACACTACAATTACCGCAAACATAATTATCTCTTTTACTTTCTCACTCAATTTCAGTTCTCCTTCTTTTGTACACAAGTGCTTTGTCAGCAATATTATTTATTTTTTCTCTGTAATCAAGATTATCGGTCCTCTTTGCAACCTCTACAATTTTTTCATACGCTGATATAGCTTCTTCACTACCTTCCGGACTCGTTTCTGCTATTTTATAAAGAGTCTCGGCAAGCAGAAGATTGTACTCATAATTAACCTTTGCCTTTGATGCAATTTCAGTATACTCTGCCACAGCAAGCTTGTATTTACCGGCATAGCAATGCAGGTCTGCTTCAATTTTTTTGCACTGCAGATTGTTTTTATCTCTCTTCTGAGCTATTTCCGCATAAGAAATTGCCTCTTCATAATTTTCTTTTGCTTTTATGCTTTCCGCAATCGTTTTTGCTGCTCCAAGAGCGCTTTCCGAGTCAAAAACATTAACAGAAGCAGCTGCCTTATAAAGTGACAATGCATCATTGTAGTTTTCCTTTTCAAACTGCTTCTCTGCCGAAATCACCATAAATCTCTGGCATATAAACACCACTGTAACAAGACCTGCAAATACTAGTACCGGGGATATTTTTTTCATACTTTCCGTATTTAGGCTGATTGGATGTTTTATCGTATATGCACCTGCTTTTTCGTTATAGGCTATAATTCCCAGCCACATCACAATCACTGTCAGACTGTTTCCAAGAGGAAGAAACATTATCATAACCGTTACAAGAAGGTTAAAGGCACTTACCGGTGTTCTGAGCCTTACAAAGTGCATTACCGGTTTAAAAACAAACATAAACGCACACAACAGTCCGATAACTCCGGAAGATGCATACAAGGATGAAATCAATCCCGGCATTGCAGCATCTGAATAGCATATCGCAGAATAAAGCTCACACGCGCTTAGAAACCCTCCACCTTTTCCGAAAATGTTTCCGTAGAAAAAGACGTCTTTAAAAATTCTCGACTCATCCGACAAAAAGAAAATTGAAATAAGCGCTGCAGTAAAAAGAAATATGACGGCTGTGGCTACTGCAAGAAATCTTTTTTCTGACTTTTTGCCGAAAAGCAATATTATAAGCATTGCCGCAAGCAGCATCCACGCGTAGATACTGCTGCAGTTAAAGAGCACAAAAAGCATCAGTGCTATTCCTAAAACAAATCCTGTTTTACGTAATCTGCTGTTCCCTTTAAACAACACTACTGCAGATGCTATACCAACAAGCATAAGCACTGCAAGAAAGTGATTTGTTCCCATACCAACAGAAAGTTTTTCATCTCTTCCAAGGGGTACTATTTCTGTCAGCCAGTAGATAAAATTCACTGCAGCACACAAAACACTTCCCACGCTTAGCATATACATTATTCTTCGGGAGGATTTTTCAACAGGTGTCTCAGTGAAATACTCCGTCACAAGAAAAATCACAAATGCTGCAGCCGCTACAACAGAGAGGTACACAAAATGTACACTTCTGTTAGTCACCCAAAAGGAAGACACTAGCCCGTAGCACCAAAGAAGAGATAGTGCCAAATGGCACAGAGATATGTAAATTTTACCGGAGTGAATTGCCCGCAGCAAAAATACTGCACCGGCACCAAGCATAAGCACATATACATACACCGTAGTGTCGGCATAACCAAACACCGCCGGAGCCAGCATTATATATGCGGTTATCAATATCTGCAAAAGAGACAGGCTCTTTGTTTTTTGCTTTCCTGAAAGCATACTTCCACCACTTTAAATATTATTTTGCCTCTATATGGCTCTTATCAACAAGAGCATCTATTTCTTCTTTGAAATCTTTTTTTTCAAACGAGGCATTCTTTTTTGCATACATAAGATACTCAATATTCCCTTCGGGACCTCTTATTGGAGAAAAGTCCAGTCCGAGAATTTCAAAACCGCTTTCCATTGTAAAGGCGGTTACGTTTTCTATAACCTCTTTATGTACCTCAGGGTCTCTGACTACACCTTTTTTACCGACCTTTTCTCGGCCAGCCTCAAACTGAGGTTTTATAAGTGCAACCACTTCTCCACCATCTTTAAGAAGAGTATGTGCCACCGGAAGCACCAGCTTAAGAGAAATAAAAGCGACGTCTACTGATGCAAAATCAAGTTGTTCTCCAATATTCTCCGGTGTTACGTTACGTATATTTGTACGCTCCATATTGACAACTCTTTCGTCGCAACGAAGCTTCCACGCAAGCTGTCCGTAGCCAACATCTACGGCAAAGACCTTTTTTGCTCCATTCTGAAGCATACAGTCGGTAAATCCCCCCGTTGATGCACCAATGTCCATCGCGATTTTATCGGTAAGCGTTACAGGGAAAGACTGCATAGCCTTCTCAAGCTTAAGTCCTCCGCGGCTAACATATCTGAGAGTTTCACCGCGGACTTCAACCTTATCCTTTTCACTTACCTGATCGCCTGCCTTGTCGGCTTTCTGATTATTTACATATACCTTGCCTTCCATAATAAGGCTTTTTGCAAGGTCACGCCCCGATACGAGGCCGTTTTCAACTAAATAGATATCCAGTCGCTGTTTCAAGCTTTCAGCATCCTTTCTATATCTTCTGCAATTATTTCAGGCGTAAATCCAAACATATCATTAAGTTCAGAAATGGAAGCGTGAGGAACAAAGGTATCCTCCACAGCTCTTATCCTCATATTGAACTCAGTACCGTGCAGTTTAGCTTCTGCAGCAACCATTTCGCCCATTCCTCCGCGTCTGAGATTGCCCTCAACCGTAAACAGATTACCCGTTTTCTTTGCACTTTCAAAAACCGTATCAAAATCGAGAGGCTTGACAGTTCGTACGTCTATAACCTCTGCCGAAATTCCCTTTCCTGACAAAATTTCCGCTGCATCAATTGCCGCAGAAACACTCTGTCCTTCAGCAAGAATTGTTACATCACTGCCCGTTTTCAGAACTGATGCCTTTGAGAGAACAAATTCACCGTTTTCAATATTTTTAAGTTCCCTCCCTCTGGGATACCTTATTGCAATCGGACCATTGTGACAGTCAACTGCATAGCAAAGCATTTTTTCAAGCTCGTCGTAAGATGACGGCGAAAGAAGAGTCATATTTGGAATCCCTGTAAGGAACGATATATCAAACAAACCCTGATGAGTAGCACCGTCACCTGCAACAAGACCTGCTCTGTCAACAGTAAATACTACGTGATAGTTACCAATGGCAACATCGTGAATAAGATTATCATAGCCACGTTGTAAAAAAGATGAATAGATGCTTACAATCGGCACTCCACCGCCTGCCGCAATTCCTCCAGCAAATGTTACTGCGTGCCCTTCAGCAATGCCTACATCAAAAATCTTTTCAGGATACTTTTTCGCAAATTCTTTAAGACCGCTTCCCGGAATCATAGCCGGAGTTATGACAGCAAGCTTGCTGTTTTTTTCTGCCATAGCGCACATAGTTTTCCCGAAAACATCAGAATACGACTCACGCTTTTTCTCCTGCTCACCGGTTTCTACCTCAAACGGACCTACACCGTGGAAAGTCTGAGGACTGTTTTCGGCAGGCTCATAGCCTTTGCCTTTCCTTGTTATAACATGGACAAGAACAGGCTCATCAAGTTCGAGAGCACGTCTGAAAAGATCTTCCATATCTTGGATACTGTGGCCGTTTACCGGACCGAGATATGTGATGCCAAGCTGTTCAAAAAGCATATTCTGTCCAAGCATGGATTTTACTGTCCGCTTTATTTTACGCAGAGTTTTCATAAGTTTTTTGCCGCCTCCGCGCATACTGCTGATTTTTTTCACAAGCTTTCTCTTTGACGCAGTATATTTTTTATTTGTACGTGCCTTTGAAAGAAACTTTGAAAGTGCACCTACATTTTCCGCAATCGACATTTCATTATCATTTAGAATAATGAGTATCTTTGAACCGGAATTGCCAATATTATTAAGAGCTTCAAATGCGAGCCCTCCCGTAAGGGCACCGTCTCCTATAACTGCCGCCACTTCAGAATCGTCACCCGACATATTTCTTGCTGTGCAAAGTCCCAGAGCTGACGAAAGAGATGCCGATGCGTGCCCCGAATAGCTTGCATCATACTCACTTTCCCCGGGATTGCAGAATCCGCTTATGCCACCTTTTTGTCTGATCGAGCTCATTTTTTCAAAACGGTCAGTCAGCATTTTGTGAACGTAGGACTGATGTCCTACATCCCACACGATTTTATCCTTGGGTGCATCAAGAACCCTATGGAGAGCTACCGTAAGCTCAACAACACCAAGATTACTTGCAAGATGTCCGCCATTTTGGGAAACTGTATCTATCAGTTTCTCACGGATTTCCCCGCAAAGCACCTCCAGTTCTTCGTTATTCAGTTGTTTGATATACTCCGGAGAGCTTTTTCTTCCAAGGTATTTATACATAATATCATCCTTCGCAAATTTCATCGGACGGTTTTACCAGAGCTGTGTTGTAGCCCTCATATATTACCATACCTGCTTTTGCGCCATTGGGTTTTCTGACATGGCTTACGGGGCAGTAGTCAACCTCAACATAAGATGAGTTTCTGCCTTTTGAATAATATGCCGCAAGCTCTGCCGCTTTTTCGATTACTTCGTTCGGGAAATCCTCTCCCATATATTTTACAAGCACGTGTGACCCGGGAATGTTTTTTGTATGAAGCCACAAATCATTGCTTCTGCTCATACGAAGCGTCAGATAATCATTCTGCACATTGTTCCGACCCACATAGATGGTGTAATCCATATAGGAAAACTCAAGCGGTGTGCCAAGAGAAGGCTGCCTGTCTTTCTTTTTCTTTTGGTCATCACCTTTGATATATCCTGCCCCAATCAGTTCTGCACGGATTTCGGCAAGGTCCTGAAGAGTTTTTGCATTCGTTACGCTATAAAGAACAGAATCAAGATACTCAATCTCACGAAGTGTTATTTCAATCTGTTTAGTAGCGTATATTTCCGTATTTTTCGCTTTTTTGTATTTTGTAAAATATCTTTCCGCATTCTTTGAAGGAGAAAGCTTTACATCAAGTGAAATTGAAATTTCCGCCTGATTCTCGTCGTAAAAATTCGGTGCAACTAACTCCTTGTCACCTTTTTCAATACGATAAATATTTGCCGAAATAATTTCGCCGTAAATTCGGAATTTATCTCTGTCACCGGCTTCCTTTAGTTCGCGCTGGAGAATATCAAGTTTCTTTTCTGCACGCCTTAAGTTATTTGTGACAATTTTTATTATACTGCTGCTGCGGTCACGCATTCTTGCATAGCGGTCGCGCATAAAGTAAAATTCACACGCAGCATCATTCATACTCTCTGCCTTTTCACATTCATACTCTCCCTCATACTGTTTTATCGGGAAAGGTGCAAAATCTGCAGCTTTTTCACGTTCTTTTGTATATAACACACAAGGTGAAAATTCTCCTTGTTCTGCTCGCTGAAACATATCGCAGAGATTTTTCGCTATCGCACGTTTTTCTTCGGGCGAAAGCTCTCCTGCAAATTTATCACGGGTACCTGTGGCAAGATACACACACTCACCTGCAAGAAGCGGGCTTATTCCCATAACTCCGTCTGTGATTGCACGGTCAGCTTCTCTTCCTTCGGGTGAATTTTCAAGAAGATTAAAATAATCCTCCTGTGTAGCTTTTGCCGGATTAAGCCTGTCACCTGACGGGGGCATCATATAAGTAAGTCCGGGCAGGATGTTTCTCACCGTGCTTACAGTAAGGTCAATATGCTTTACAGAGTCAATTATCCGCTTTTCTTCATCAAGAAAAATTATATTGCTGTTGCGCCCCATAATCTCACAAATTATATGACGGGCAACAATATCACCAAGCTCATTACGACAGGAAACCTCAATATCTACAACTCTTTCGTAACCCATACGCATAATTCTGACAATTCGCCCACCTGTAAGATGTTTCCTGAGCAGCATACAAAACATAGGAGGTGAAGCAGGATTTTCTTTGCTTTCTTCCACAAGGTGTATTCTGGCATTAGAGCCCGATGCACTAATAGCAAGCTTAAATGCTCCCGTGCGACCTTTTATGATAAGCATAATCTCATCACGCTCGGGCTGATGTATTTTTTCAATTTTTGCATCGCGGAGCTTTTCATCAAGCTCTGTCGCTATGGCACCGAGTGCTATGGCATCAAGGGGCATACATATCTCTCCATACTAAATTATCATTATATCATTATACCATACATATCTGATGTTTGTAAACTGTTATTTCTGTTTCCCTTCCCATTCTTTATAATACTCTTCGGAAACGGTTTCTTCTTTGAGGAATTTAAATACTTCCGCTGTTTTTTGAACAGAATATTCCATCATCGCATACGCAATTCGTTCATTCATTCCCTCGTGGGAATCTCCTGCATAAGAATCAGGGAAATTTGCCATCCACGCAAAAGGTGAGTTTATTTTAAGCTTTGTAAATCCGTCAAAGCGGTGAGTAGACTGTCCTGATTCTTCATCCATTTTGTCAAGACGCACAAGTTCAGGATTGCTTGCATAAATCCAGCCTGTTTCAATAAAGCAGGCGTGTCCGTAGCGCTTTTTCTTTTCAATATAGTCAGTAAGCACAGCTCTGTCCTCCGCTGTAAGCTTTCCGTAAGCACCCGACATAAGTTTATTAGGTGTTGGAAAATCCGATCCGGGGGCATAGTCAAACACCATATACCCCGGTTTAGTTAAGAGCGTGCTTCTTTCAAATGAAGAAATCATTGCCTGATTTCCGCCGTGTCCGTTAAAGATAAGTATTTTATGAAAGCCGTTTCTTGCAATTTCGCTGCAGATTTCTTTAAGAAGCTGTTGGCGCAGTTCAATACTTAACATAACGGTGCCTTTAAATTCACCTGCACCTGTTTTTTCACCAAAGTGAAGCGTTGGAAATACACAGACCTCTTCCCTTTCGCTTGCACGATTTACAATCTCGGTTGCAAGAATCGAATCCGTCCCGACAGGAAGATGCTGTCCGTGCTTTTCAAGGCATCCTATGGGAAGCACACATACACCCTTTGACTTTTCTATTGCAGTATTAAATTCTTCTTCTCTGAGGTTTTCCCACTTCACACAAGCACCTTCTTTTTCGGAATTACAAAATTCACTCCGTTATGTATTATTTTAAATTCGGTTCTTCCTGCATCGGTAATTTCCCCGTCAATGCAAATACGGATATTTCCGTTTATCGGAGTAACCGTTATGTGCGAACATTTTTCGGAAACTATGATTTTTTCTACACCTTTTCTTTGCATCACTGTCCCATTCATATATGAAGGAAGAAGGGATATAAAACGCAATCGGGAAACATTTTTGATTATATTTATATTGATTTTCCCGTCCTTAATTTCTGCAAGAGGATTGCTCTTTATTCCGCCGCCGCAGTAACATCCGTTTGCAAGAGAAGTAAGAAGAAGCCTTCCGTTATGCTTTTCTACACCGTCAAGCTCAATTTTAAGGCTTGCTCCTTTCTTTTTTATGAGATTTATCAGTATTGATACAAAGTAAGCAAACGAACCGCCAAAAAAAGACTTTTTCTTCAAAATATTTGTAAGGTCTGCAACATTACAGTCAAATCCGATATTGAACATATTGACACAATATCCGCTTTTTTCCTTTCCGGCTACGGTAGTTGTATATCGGATAATGTCGCATTTTTCACTTTCACCGTCAATCTGTCCTGATATATCAGAAAAATCATAATCAAAATTCCTGCAGAAATCGTTTCCTGTCCCCATAGGAATAACACCAACTTCACAGGAATCATTTTCTGCTACACCGTTTACAACCTCGCCAAGCGTACCGTCGCCGCCGCAGGCAATAAAACGTGCAGCGCCATTTTCATTAATATATTCACTGACAAAACGTGTAGCATCACCCACTGCTTTGGTCCTGTATATCTCCACATCGCTTTTTGCAAAATGAATCTTATTTATAAAAGCTTCAATATCTTTTTTCTTTCCTGCACAGGGATTTATTATAAAAACAGTTTTCATAGAAGCTCTCCTTTGCGGTTTTCTCCCTTATGCTTTATTTTACCATTAAATATACTTTTAATCAACAAAAAACATCAATATTACTCTTGAAAAAATTTTATCTTTGTGATAAAGTGTAACTGATAGGAGTGATTGAGTATGCATTTGCAGGAATCTGCTGAAATGTATCTTGAAACAATATACGTTTTGTCACAAAAATCAAAGCACGTAAGAAGTATAGACGTTGCCGAATATATGGGATATTCAAAGCCCAGTGTAAGCCGTGCTGTGGGACTTTTGAAAAGTGGAGGTTATCTTCTTGTTGGTGAGGATGGTTATCTCGTACTTACGGAAGAGGGAAAGAATGCCGCAAACAAAATTTTTGAACGGCACACCGTTCTTTCGAGCTTTCTTGCAAAAATAGGCGTCAGTGGCGAAATTGCGGCAACGGATGCCTGTAAAATTGAGCACGTTATTTCAGATGAAACATTAATGGCAATAAAAAAATACTTCGAACTTTAAGTTCGAAGTATCAGACTGTTGAAGAACCCGACTTTGCATCAAGCAAAAATCGGGTTCTTCTTCGTTTTTCTTAAAAATAAGATAAAATCAAATAATTTAGAAGGGGTATTGTTCCTCTTCCATTTCCATTTTGCAAGCTTTTTCAAATTCATTGTTGCGAACTTAAGCCTTACCCAGTTTGTTACCTGTGCAAGACCTGTATACGGAGTGTATCTCATTGCGTGTTTTTCTTTCGCATCTGCAAACACTCTCTCGATTTTCTCTTTTCGCAGTTTGTATAAATCAGCATATTCGGGTGTCTGACGAATATCCTCTGCAAGTTCTATGTAATCCGACCATATATGCTTGGTTACTGTCTTTATACAATCCTTTGATTCTGTGCATAAATGTCTTGTGGGGCAATTTTTACATATTTCAGGATTGCTTTTGTATTCCCTGTAACCATCACGGTTTGTTGTTCTGTAATCTAACACTTGATATTCTGGACAGATAATACAATCATAATATTCGTCATATACATATTTCCACCATTCGTGACCGCCT
>JAZQAO010000043.1:0-6053 GCA_045545295.1 Clostridia bacterium | reverse complement strand
TCAATAGCACCATCCTGCTTGGCAAGCAAAATAGTTTCCGCTGTTCTGTTATATGCAGCGATTGTGCAATTATGAAAACCGCGAAGTCTTCTTGCAATCGAACCGCCGATAAGTCCTAATCCTATTATTGCAACTTTCATTTATACTATCTCCATTCTACCATATTTCCTTTACATTCTATCACAAAACTACGTAATTGTGAATATATATATCAAAAATTTTCTTCTTGTTAGTGCAGTATTTTTATTGTATAATGGAAAAGAGGTGAATAAATTGAAAAAGCTGATTGTATTTTTTATGATTTTTATGAGTATGACTATTTCCGCCTCGGCAAACGAGGACATTAAAGTATATCTTAATAACGAAGAACTGACCTTTGACGTAGCACCGATTATCCGTGATGATTCGACACTTGTGCCGTTTCGTGCAATATTCGAGAAGCTTGACATGACGGTGCAATGGTTCGAGGACGAAAAACGTGTAACAGCACAAAAGGACAATACAGTTATTACACTTTTTATTGACAACACCACCATGAACGTCAGCGGTGAAGAAGTAACACTTTTGACTCCGCCGATTATTCATAATGACCGCACACTTGTGCCGCTTCGTGCAGTTTCCGAAGCAGCAGGTGCTACAGTAGAATGGGACGGTGAAACACGTACTGTATACATAACAGCACAGGAAAGCTCTTTTGACGACTGGAGTAAACAGATATTGGAACTAACCAATGCGGAACGTGAAAAAAACGGTCTTAATCCGCTTGAGTGGGACGACTCTCTCGCAGAGCTTGCAAAATCGCACTGCAACGACATGATAGAGAGAGAATACTTCGCACACAACACTCCTGACGGCAAGACACCTTTCGAAAGAATGAGAGAAGCAGGTATTTCATACTGGTCAGCAGGCGAAAACATTGCCGCAGGTCAGCATTCTCCCGAAGCCGCCTTTGAAGCATGGATGAACTCCGAAGGACACAAAAAGAACATTCTGAATAAAGATTTTGAGCATATGGGTGTCAGTGTCGTCAAAGGCGGAAAGTATGGAATTTACTGGGCACAGGAATTTGCACGTTTCCGCTAAAAAACAGGCCATTTTTGTTACAAAAAAATAATATTTTGTCTATTGACACATAGTATGAATAGTGGTAGTATTATAATGTAGAGCAAGATAGAGGTGCGTTTTTATAATAGTAGACATACGGAGGTATGCAGTTGCCTGTGAAATATGATGAAAGGATAAAACGCCGAAGCTTTGATTATGATTGCACATATCATTGCTGGGCATGCCGTAAATAACGGTATGACTGTCATCGTAAGGTGGGGAGCTATCGCTGTATTTGTGTTAATTTGCAAACATAGCAGTAGTTTCTGACTACTGCTTTTTATTTTATATAAAACAAAAGGAGATTTAAAATGAAAGAAAATTACAAGGTTGGTATTATCGGTGCAACAGGTATGGTTGGTCAGCGTTTTATTACGCTTCTTCACGATCATCCATGGTATACAATAGAGGTGCTTGCTGCTTCTCCAAGAAGTGCAGGTAAGACATATACAGAAGCAGTTGGTTCAAAGTGGGCTATGACAGAAGAAATTCCAGCTTCAGTTAAAGACATGGTTGTTATGAACGCAACTGACGACGTTGAAAAAATCGCAGGAATGGTTGACTTCGTATTCTGTGCGGTTGACATGAACAAGGACGAAATCAAGGCTCTTGAAGAAAGATATGCAAAGGCAGAATGCCCTGTTGTTTCAAACAACTCTGCACATCGTCACACTCCTGACGTTCCAATGATTATTCCTGAAATCAACCCACAGCATCTTGAAATCATTCCTTCACAGCGTGAAAGACTTGGTACAAAGAGGGGCTTCATCGCAGTTAAGTCAAACTGTTCACTTCAGTCATACCTACCTGCAATGGCAGTTGTAAATATGAAGTACCCAATCGACCACGCACTTGTTACAACATACCAGGCAATTTCAGGTGCAGGTAAGACATTTGAAACATGGCCGGAAATGGTTGATAACCTAATCCCATACATCGGCGGCGAAGAAATGAAGTCAGAAGTTGAACCAAATAAAGTTCTTGGTAAAATCGAAGGCGGCGAGATTGTTCCTTCAAACGAACTTTCAATCGAGTGCCAGACATACAGAGTTCCTGTATCAAACGGTCACACAGCTGCTATCTTCTTCTCATTCAAGGACGGCGTAAACAAGCCATCAGTTGAAGAAATCGAAAAGATGTGGGCAGAATATGCAGGCGAACCACAGAAGCTTAACCTGCCACACGCCCCAAAGCAGTTCATCTACGTTCACACAGAAAAGGATGCTCCTGACCAGCCACAGATTAAGACAGCTCGTAAAATCGACGGCGGTATGGCAATCTCATGCGGTAGACTTCGTGAATCAACACAGTACGACTACAAGATGGTTTCAATGAGCCATAACACACTTCGTGGTGCAGCAGGCGGTGCAGTTCTTCTTGCTGAACTTCTTACTGCAAAGGGTTACATGGACTAATTTAAGGGCATGCGTATCCGTATGTCGTCAGTTTGTAAATACGCCTTCGGCGTTATACTAAGATTTTAGATTTTTAGAAAGGAATTGATTTTTATGGCAAAGACATTACCATTCACAGGCTCAGGTGTTGCAATAGTTACACCATTTGACGGTATGAAGACTAACTACGATGAGCTTGGCAAAATGATAGAATTCCACATCGAAAATAAGACAGATGCAATCATTATCTGCGGAACAACAGGCGAAGCATCAACAATGCCTGATGAAGAGCATCTTGCAGCTATAAAGTATACAGTTGAAAAGGTAAACGGCAGAATCCCTGTAATCGCAGGTACAGGTTCAAATGATACTGCTCACGCAATCGAGCTTACAAAGAAAGCTGAAGAATACGGCGTTGACGGTGTTCTTTCAGTTACTCCTTACTATAACAAGACAACTCAGAAAGGCCTTGTTGCTCACTTTAGCGCAATCGCAAACGCAGTTAAGGTGCCTGTAATTCTTTACAACGTACCTTCAAGAACAGGCATGAGCTTCTCAATCGATACACTAAAGGCTCTTGCAAAGGTAGAAAACATTGTTGCTATCAAGGAAGCAAGCGGAAACATCAGCTACATGACTCAGGTTGCAGCTGAAGTTCCTGAAATGTACATCTATTCAGGAAACGACGACATGATCGTGCCTTGTCTTTCAATCGGCGGTAAGGGCGTAATCAGCGTTGTTGCAAACGTTCTTCCTGAAGAAACTCACAACATCTGTGAATACTACTTTAACGGCGAAGTTGAAAAGTCAAGAGATCTTCAGCTTAAGATGCTTGAACTTATCAACAACCTGTTCATCGAAGTTAACCCTGTACCTGTAAAGACAGCTATGAACCTTATGGGCTTCAACGCAGGTAACCTTCGTATGCCTCTTGTTGAAATGGAAGAGGGAAATCTTGCAAAGCTTAAGAAGTCAATGGTTGACTTTGGCATAAAATTGGCATAAGGGAGATAAGACCAATGACAAAAATTATTATGAACGGCTGTAACGGCAAGATGGGTCAGGTAATTTCACGTCTTGTAAGCGAAGATGATTCATGCGAAATCGTAGCAGGCTTTGACGTAAACGATAATATCGAAAACACATATCCAGTTTTCACTAATCCTGATGATTTCACAGGCGATGCAGACGTTGTAATCGACTTTTCACATCCGTCAGCACTTACAAACGTATTGAATTACTGTAAAAAGAGAAATCTTCCTGTAATTCTTGCTACAACAGGCTTTTCGGATGAACAGAAAAAGGAATTCAATGATGCTTCAAAGGAAATTCCTGTTTTCTTCTCTGCAAATATGAGTCTTGGCATCAATTTGCTTATCGACCTTGCAAAGAAGGCAACAAAGTTACTTGAAGGAAACTTCGATATAGAAATCGTTGAACGTCATCACAATCAGAAGATTGATGCTCCGTCAGGTACGGCTCTTGCAATCGCAGACGCTATTGACGAAACACTTTCTTTCCCTGCTGAGTACGTCTATGACAGACACGCAGTACGCAAGAAGAGAAAGAAGACTGAAATCGGTCTTCATGCAGTACGCGGCGGCACAATCGTCGGTGACCACGAAGTGATTTTCGCAGGTACTGACGAGGTTATCGAACTTAAGCACAGTGCTCACAGTAAAGAAGTTTTTGCTGTCGGTGCAATTAAAGCGGCTAAGTTCATGACAGATAAACCTGCCGGTATGTATAACATGAACGATTTGATAAGTAATCTATAAAAACTTAAGCGGTGCAATTATTGCACCGCTTCTTTTTATTACACATATTGACAAATATTCTTATGCCCATTACAATAATGTATATATTTACTCCTGTTTAAAACCGTAACATCTCATCGCACAAAATATCAGGAAACTATCATTATACTTCTGTATAATTAACTCATACAGAAAGGAGAAGGAAACATGGATTGGATTCAAGGTTTACAACGTGCCATTGACTATGTGGAAGAAAATATCACTGAGCCTATTGATTATGAAGAAGTTGCAAAGAGAGCATATTCTTCAAGCTTTCATTTTCAAAGGGTTTTCAGTGTAATATGTGGATACACCTTAGGCGATTATATCCGTTATCGAAGACTTTCGCTTGCCGGCAGCGAGCTTTCATCCGGAGAATTAAAAGTAATTGATGCTGCTTTTAAGTACGGATATGATACACCCGAAAGTTTTTCTCGTGCATTCACGCGTTTTCACGGCACAACTCCGGCACAGGCTAAAAACGGTGCTATTCTAAAATCATTTTCCAGACTTTCTGTAAAACTTATATTACACGGAGGTACTACTATGAATTACAGAATTGAAAACAAGGAAGCATTTGATGTTGTTTTGAAAAAGAAGCGTTTTCCGAAACAGCACGAATTTACATCGCAGGAAATATCAAAGTTTTGGGGAGAATGCTCAGCAGACGGAACTATTCCTGCAATATGTAAATACATTCCTGAAAATAATATTTTCGACAAGTGTATTATCGGTGTCAGCTTTGGTGCTGAAGCTGATGTGACAGATTTCCCTTACGGAATCGGTGCTCACTATAACGGTGAAAAAATCAGCGAAGATTATTTAACTGTTGAACACATTCCAGCACATACATATGCAGTATTCAAATGTGTTGGAAAAATGCCGGAAGCTTTTCAGAAGGTATACAAATACATATGCACAGAATTTTTCCCGACAAGCGAATACCAACCTGCAGGAGTTGAAATTGAGGCGTATCCTTCAGCAGATACACAAAATGATGACTTTACCTGTGAAATCTGGATTGCAGTTGAAAAGAAAAACTAATAAAGATAAAGGCGACAGAAAAAATCTGTCGCCTTTGTTTTTACTTTTCATATATTTCATCTGCAATATTCTTTATAATCGTGCCAACTGCTTCGGCGTTTTTCATGGTAAGTCCTGTGCCTGAACGTGAGAGCATACAAAACGCAATGCAGAATGCAGAATCTTTTATCATTTTCATGTTACGGAGATTCATACATTCCTTTGTGTATTCTTCTTCCGTAATATAAACGTACTCATCTGCCTTGGCTTTTATCATATTATAGCGAAATCTTTGCTTATCTGTCCAATTTCTGCTCTGGCCGTAACACGGCAGATACAAAATCAGCTTTATATGCGGATACATTTCACGCATTTTTGCAACAGTTTCAGCTGCTATCATATCAAAACCAAGTGCACCGCCACAGATAAAGTTCTTCACATCATGTTTTATAATCAGTTCTTCTATGTTCTGAGCTATCAGCTCTTTTATTTTTTCAATATTTTTATTTGCAATTATCCTGTGTCCTGTAAAAAAACAGGTTCTGTACTTATCCACAAAACCACCTCTGTGAATATTATATACTCTCCGCTCTGTTTTTTCAAGCGGTTAATTCACAAAAGATGGAATTGCTGCCACCAATACTGCCACTGCTAATGCAAATAAGCCTATCGCACCTGTTTTGTTTTTGCTTTTTAGGGTATAAATCCCATAACTGACTACTCGAATAGTACAAAT
>JAZQAO010000042.1:0-32223 GCA_045545295.1 Clostridia bacterium | reverse complement strand
GTTACTCTGCCCATAATGAGCACGTGCTTAATATCGTAAAACAACGAATAATAAGCAATGGCATAACCAAAATACACGCCTATTGTTTCATAAATATCACGGGCACGACTGTCGCCCTTTTCCATGAGTTCCTGAACAACTTTAAGCTTTTCTGCAGGTGACAGACTTTCCTCAAGCTCTATACCTGCCGCAGGAGCAAGCTTGATAACTGCGTCCTGAGAGAAGTACTTTACGCCGCAACCGTAGTCGCCGGACCATTCGTCAACCATAGCGCCTTCGTTGTAGTCAGCGGGAACGAATGCAAGCTCGTTGAGCCAACCTGTGATGTTGCCGTTGCCGTCAACGTATCCGCCTGCTTCGCTGGTACCCATAGCGATACCCAGAACGTTGTTGTCATCAAGGTCCATAGCGCCTGCAAGGGCGGTAACGTCACCGTCGTTTGCAACCTCGATCGGTACGTTTCCAAGCTCTTTTGCGATGTCGGTGTAAATGCTCTTTACAACCTTATTGAATGCCTCGGGATTTTCGTTCTTTACCTTGAGGAAAAGGGAAGAGGTCATAATTCTGTTGCCGATAACAACGCCTGCGGTGGAAACACCGATAGCGTCAACTCTGGGCATCTTGGAAGCTGCAGTCTTCATGGCGTCCATGATTCCTTCATAGTGATATGAAGGGTCGTTCTGGAGCTTGGGGAACCAAACGACTTCCTCGGAATAAGTAGCCTCGCCCTCAACAACGGAGCTTACCTTACGGTCAGATCCGCCTGCGTCAAAGCCGATACGGCAACCGTCAAGGTGTCTGCCCACAGGTGAAGAAGCGTCGTTCTCCTTGGGAGCGTCTGCGATGTTTTCAACATAAATAACCTCAAAGGGAGCTTCATAAACTCTTGCCATAAAGTTAAAGTCGAACTCTCTTGCACCGCCTACAGAGTAATCAGCCGCAATGCGGTCATAAACGTACTTTGAGCCTGCAATATAAACCTTGTAACCGCCCTTTGCCCAAAGAAGAGTCTTTATAATTCTTTCAGCGATAGCGTAGTTTTCTTCATCGTGACCTTCCTTGTAGATGTCCATATCGTAAACTGCGGTAAGTCCGTTGTTACGCTCCACACAGATGCGAAGAAGTTGCGAATCAGCCTTTGCAACTGCTGCCTTATAATCGTTAATAACCTTTGCCATTGGCATAAATTCAGGTTCAAGTTTTGCTTTAATCATTTTAATTCTCCTATCTTTGAATTTATCTTACTTCTCCGCCGAGGATTACTTTCTCAACATTGAATTTTTCATCAACTATAATAATATCCGCACGCTTACCCACTTCAAGAGAACCGATTTCTTTATCTTCACCAAGAGCCTTTGCAATGTTAAGTGATGCGGCATTTACTGCCTCGTAAATCTCAAGGTCGCTGTTCTCGTAAAGGTTACGCACTGCAGCATTAAGCTCAAGAACACTGCCTGCAATAGTGCCGTCGTCCATAAGACACTTGATACCTTCCTTATGTACCGGCTGACCGCCAAGGGTGTAGTCACCGTCTTCCATACCGCCTGCTCTTATGCAGTCTGTAATAAGGCAGAGCTTGTCGCCCTTTGCCTTTGCAACCATATTGAAAAGACCTTTGTTAACGTGGAAAGTATCAGCAATAAGCTCTGTGCTTACACGGCTGTCAGAAAGTGCCGCACCGGAAACACCGGGACTTCTGTGAGAAAGAGCTGTCATTGCATTGAAAAGATGTGTTGTATGTCTTACACCTGCTTCAACACCTGCCATTGCTTCCTCGTAAGCGGCATCTGTATGACCCATTGAAATAAGAACATCTGTGTTCTTTGTGACCTTTTCTATACATTCAAGAGCACCGTCTACCTCGGGCGCAACTGTGAAAAGCTTCACAATGTCTGAGTTTTCTATAATAAAGTCTGCATCGGGGCGGAGAATATGCTCCTCTGCCTGTGCGCCTTTCTTCTTGGAATTGATGAAAGGACCTTCACTGTTTACACCGAGGATTCTTGCACCGTAATACTCACCACTGTTTTTAACTGCGCGAACGGTATCAAAAGCAGTTTCAATTTCCTTCTTGGAAACTGTCATTGTTGTGGGACACCAAGCGGTAACACCGTTTTTGATGATACCTGCCGCCATTTTGCGGATGCCCTCTTCATCACCGTCCGATGCGTCTGCACCAAGATAGCCGTGGATGTGCATATCAATAAGACCGGGAGCAATGAGTTTGCCGTCGGCATTAATCACCCCATCATAATCTGCGCTGTTAAAATCAGCCTTGTCGATGATTTTTTCTATTTTTGTGTCGAAAACAAGCACTTTGCCATCTTCCACACGGTCGGGGAAAATAATTTTTCCGTTAATAATACATTTCATAATATGTGCTCCTCTCAGAAGATTTCCACTTTAATGTTAACACAAGTTGACATTATTCGCAACCTGTTTTAACAGATTTTATTGTAAAAATTTCATTAGTAGCTTATAACTCTGTCTTCGCCTGAGCCTATGCGTGTAACTGTTATTTTCCGCATTTTTCTGTCAACAGTTACAACGTCAAACAAAAGCTCTGTTTCGTTGCCGATTTCTCTCGGCTCGTGACATTCTGCAAGGAAAAGATTTGCCGTTGCAATATAGGGAATTCCACTTTTTGATGTCATAAGATAATCCTTATGGAAGTGCCCTACCATAACTGCAATTACCTCGCCGTGTTTTTCTTTTGAAAAATCTGCCTGAACTGTTACCTGAAATTCGCCCTCATAAAAAGTCCCTGAAAGTTTTTCATCGTTGTTATAAGCATCAAGAACAAGATTAAGAATTTCAAGACAGCGGTTTTGATTTTTCGCCTTTTCCTCTTCATCTGTGATGGTCGGACGAAGAACACTGTGAGTATTTATTATGATATCGTATTCCGTCTGAAGTGCCGTGTTTACAAGCCAGTCAATCTGTCCCTGCCCGAATGTGTGTGCACCTTTCAGGGTTTCGTCATAATAATCGGGTGTGTTACATATATCAAGGCATATATAGCGTACTTTTGTTTTGTCGTCATCTACATAGTAATAAAGTCCAAAGTGTTTGTCATCAAACTTTGCACCACGTGCGGAAAGGTCGCTGTAAAAAGCGTCATACACTTCTTTGCGTGTGAATTTGTCAAAAGGCTTTTCCCTTTCCATAAAGTTGTCCCACAGATTTCCGTTGTCGTGGTTACCGTTGCAGGGGAAGTAGTCAAAATCCTTAAAAGCCTCTTTAACACCTGCATAGCCTGCCGCCTTTTTCTCCCTCGGAGAGTCGATTATGTAGTCACCACCAAGGATAAGCTTTGTACAACCTGTTTCCTTTTCAATCTGCCTGTACGCATTTGCATTTCTCTCTAAAAGAACATCGTGGTGTGGCATAGGAAGATAGTGAACATCTGTCATAAAGGCAAAAGTAAAAGTGTTTTCGTTTTCCGCTACCTTTATTCTTTCGATGCCGTTTTCCACAGTTTCCTTTATATAATCGGGATATGTATCGGTACTGTCGAAATGGGGACATTCAAAGCCATAGTCGTACCCACATTCGAGAAGTCTTTTCTTTATTTCGGGATTCATACAATCAGTCCTTTTTGTAAATTCGAAATGTAAAATTCGAAATTCGAAATGGAGGAAGGTTTTCTTGTGAGAAAACCTTTTGTTTACCGTATAGGAATTTGCGTCAAATTATGACGCAGGAAACTTTGTTTGCACTCCTGCGAGGGTGCGACATGGGAGAAGCGGCACGCTTCTTTTTTTAAATATGCAAAACAAGGATTTTTGTTTCAGCAAAAATCTTCCTTAACTTCGAACTTCGCATTTCGCACTTCGAATTAAACTCTGTATTATATTAACTTTTTAAGTATTATCATTCTGCGCTTTGGCAGTGTAAATGTTCCTTCAAACACATCGCCCTCGCCATCGGGAGAAACCTCGATATACTTATCTTCAACAGTAACCGAAATATCTTTCTTGTCATAGTTTGCTACGATAAGATATGTGTCAAGATTTACAAAAAAGCTTGTTACAACGTTTCTGCCCGTATGAGTTACAATATCCGGTGCCTTTGCATCGCAGTAGCACCATGTACCCTCCCCGGTCATTTCCTTGTAGAGTGAAAGCCAGCGGAGTGCCAGGTCAAAGTTAGGCTTTGCCGCAAGAGGCGAGTCGATACCTACAGTACCGTCACGGACAATGGGGAACTGCATAAAGGGAATTGTGTTAAGATAACGCTCGTGCTCATCCTCAATTTCGTAGTTATAGTCAGGGGTTACATAAGGTCTGAAATCCCTTACGGAATCACGGATGAAGTCTATGTCGTTATTTGCCTCGCCAACCCACAGATAGTCATAAACCTTAAGGTCTGTGTGAACAGTGTCCTGACCTTCCTTGTGGAATTTAAGGATTCCGCCACGCTTTTTAACCTCACTGTAGATAAGGGCAAGCATATCCTGCATACCACCATCGAAATTCTCTGATTCTTCGAATGCAAGAACATCGTCTTTTACAAGCACAGGCTCACGGAAATAATAACGGTCAAAGGTCATAAAGTCACGGCGTCTTATATAGCCTGAATCTATGTACAAGCCGTCAAAATCGTACTCGTCAAGAAGTCCCGTGAACTGCTTTAAGAGATGCTCTCTCCAAAGAGGACTTGTAGGCGAACAGTGTGCAAGAGTAATTTTGTGTCTGGACATTTTAAGGTCATAATCTTCAATAAATGCCCAGTCGGGATTAAAGCACTCATCCTGACGGGTGAAGAAGTTTGTTGATGTATAGGGAAGAACTTTCAAACCGTACTCGTGAGCAAGGTCGAGGAACTTTCTTGTTGCCTCAGGGTCTGTCGGACGGTACATCACATCACCGCCCCAGTCAAATCCGCAAAAGCCTGACCATAACTGCAGAATTTCAACACCTGCCTCTGAAAGCTTTTTGAAAAGCTCTCTGTCCTCTTCTTCAGTTTTGGGTGCGTTTCCTTTGTACACATAATGTCCGGGACGATAATCGGAAACAAAGTTTTTCATACCGCAGCCTTCAAGATTTTTTTCAATATAACGGATGTTAAGAAGTCTTTTTCTGTGGTCGTCGCCTGTGTAATTGTACATTATCTGCTTAGCCATAATATCCTCCTTGGTTATTCGTCACATCTTGAAGCAATTTCTGCAATAAATTCATCCATTACGATAGTTTTGCCTGTAACACGCGACTTTTCAGCTGCAAGAGCCATAAAGTGTGACTGAACAGATTCCTGTGCAGAAGATTTATTGGTGTCCTTACCCTGAACTGCAGAAACAACTGCATTCATAAGACCTGCATCACCGCCACCGTGACCGAGAGCAGCAGGTCCGATTGTGATTTCTTCAACGTTGTCTGTCACAAAGTCACGTACCCTGATTGTATTGTTGTCAAAGTCACCCACAATTTCACCGTGTGTACCCATAAGGCGCATAACACGTGTGTTTTCATTGGTGAATGCACACATTGTAAATGAAACTGTTACACCGTTTTCAAAGTCCATGCTGATTGTCTGATGGTCAACAACGTCGTTATCACACTGGAATACGCATCTGCCGTACTGGTTTGTTTCGAGTGCTTTGATGATGCTTTCGTCAGATGTATCGGGAATATCAAAAAGGTTTTCAAGTCCCCATGCACGGAGAAATTCATTATGAAGATAAAGCTTCGGTGCACAGTAGGGGCAGCTGTCGTATACGGGGCATCCGTCAAGACAACGCTTGGGAGCACCCTCGGGAGCATTTTCTTTTTTGAAGAATGTAAGGTCGCCCATTGAAGAAATGGTCTTACAGTTGCTTCCGATAAGGTAAAGAAGAATATCCATATCGTGGCAGCACTTTGCAAGAATCATGGGAGATGTTTCCTTGCTGTTACGCCAGTTACCACGTACGAAAGAGTGTGCCTGATGCCAGTAAGCAACGTTTTCGCTCTGAATCATATGTACAAGTCTGCCGATTTTGCCACTGTCAAGGATTTCCTTAAGCTTTGTATAGAACTTTGTATAACGAAGAACGTGACAGATTGAAAATACCTTGTCACTCTTTTCTGCAAGCTTACCGATTTTATAGATTTCCTCTGCTTCGGGAGAGATGGGCTTTTCAAGAAGAACGTGATAGCCCTTTTCCACTGCCATTCTTGCAGGCTCATAATGCATACGGTCGTTTGTGCAGATAATTGCAAGGTCTGCCATTTTAGGCTGAGAGAGAAGCTCTTCGTAGCCTAAAAAGCAGTTTTCGGGCGCAATGCCGAATCTTTCAGCACACATCTGTCTTTTGTATTCAACAGGTTCTGCAACACCGACAATTTTAAGTGTGCCGGGATTTGCCTTAGGTGCATAAGCAGCATAACCTCTCAGGCCGCCACCGATAATTACAGCTGTAACAGGTTTCATAATAAATACCTCCAAAAATTATATATTTTAATAAAATTTTTTAAAACGGATAAATGCTTTAAGCCAGCAAACTTCTATAAGTTCGAAATGTGAAGTTCGAAATTCGAAATTATGGTGGGTTTTCTCTGCAGAGAAAACCTTTTGTTTAATTATAGGAATTTGCGTGAATTAATACGCGCGAAACTATGTTGGTACTTTGTATGCGCGCGAAATGGGTGAGAGGCACGTTTCTTTTTTTATGAAGTATAAAAAGAAGGATTTTTGCTTCAGCGAAAATCTTCCATAACTTCGCACTTCGCATTTCGCACTTCGAATTAATTTTATCATCTTGTGGTCCGGGATTTTTACCAATTTACTGTTTGACAATTTTATTATATAACGTTATAATGGCATTGTAAAGCAAAATATATTGACTGTTTTCAGACAAAATTGAACTGATATTTGTTTTTAGATAACGGAATAAAGCGGAATTCATACCGTCATCAGACAAAATTGACATCAGTTTGGACAAAATTTTCACAAAAAGGACTAAGTAAAATGAAAGAAACAGGTTTTGAATTTCTGAATATAAGCGAAATGATGATGCACCGCTACGAAGCCCCCCGCGACTGGGTAGGCAGCGGTATCAAGGATAAAACCAACGAGCTGATTTTTTCCCTTTCGGGAGAGTGCGTTGTGACGGTTGAAAACAAAAGCTATATCATAAAGCCCAATATGTTTGTACTCTTCCCTTACGGCAAAAATTATTCCTTCCGTCTTACATCAAAAAGGCAGTTTTCTTATTATCAGTGCCATTTCTACGGAGAGATAGACAAAGCGGAACTTTTCGAGGCGTTAGGGATAGGCGAAAATCTTGCGGTAGAAGTAAGTGACCCCGGCTCCATAATTGCACTCTTTGAGGGGGCACTTCACGATGAGCGTTTTACGGATGCGGCATCAATGTGGATAAACCGCACTGCCTGCGGAATGAAAATTATTGCAGAATACGTGCGTCTTATCCGTCAGTCAATGCCGGGAAAAACTGCCGAGGTATTCTTGCCGGTAATTGAATTTATGAAAAAGAATCTTTCCGAAAATTTTGATGTAAATACCCTGGCGGAAATAATACATCTGGAGCCTTCGTATTTTATCCGTAAATTTACAAAGGAATTCGGTGTTTCGCCGATGAAATATTTTGATATGCTTCGTGCACAATCGGCAATGAATTTACTTGAAAATACCGATTTGACAACGGAAGAAGTGGCAGGAAAAATCGGTATTACCGATAAGTATTATTTTAATAAATTTTTCCGTAAGCATTGTGATATGCTGCCGGATGAATACAGAAAGCTGTTCAGAATATAAAAGGTTTTAATTTTAACTCACAAACAAAAACAGGTGTAAAAACTTTGAGTTTTTACACCTGTTTTATTTACATAAGAACTTTTCCCAAAAATTCTTTAAGTCTCGGATGCTTCGGATTCTGGAAGATGTCTTCAGGAGAGCCAACCTCTGCAACCTTACCCTCTTCCATAAAGATTACCTTGTCCGCAACCTCTTTCGCAAAACCCATCTCGTGGGTAACGACGACCATTGTCATACCTTCCTTTGCAAGCTCTTTCATTACCTCGAGCACTTCCCCGACCATTTCCGGGTCAAGGGCACTTGTCGGCTCGTCAAAGAGCATTACTTCGGGATTCATCGCAAGGGCACGTACTATTGCAATTCTCTGCTTCTGTCCACCGGAAAGCTGTGACGGATAAGCGTTTGCACGGTCTTCAAGACCTACCCTCTTAAGGAGTGCCATTGCTTTTTCTTCCGCTTCACTCTTGCTTACTTTAAGAAGCTTTGTCGGTGCAAGGGTAATATTTTTAAGTATTGTCATGTGGGGGAAAAGGTTAAACTGCTGGAAAACCATACCCATCTTCTGTCTGTGGAGATTGATGTCGTTTTTAGAGTCCGTAATATCAACACCGTCAAGTAGGATCACACCGTCGGTAGGAGTTTCGAGCAGGTTCAGAGAGCGAAGAAACGTTGACTTTCCGCAACCACTGGGTCCGATTATAACAATAACCTCTCCACGATTGATTTCCATATCTATTCCGTCGAGAGCTTTCACCTTGCCGCCTGTAAAGTGCTTTTTAAGGCCGCTTACTTTTATCAATGTATTATCGTTCACTCTTTCTGAGCCTCCTTTCGAGGATGTTAACAAGCTTTGTGAAGAAAATTACCATCACAAGATATATGCCTGCCACTGCAAGAAGAGGCATAAACGTTTCATACGTTGCTCCGCGGATGATGTCGCCACCCTTTGTAAGATCCTTGATAGCAACATATCCTGCAACCGAGGTTTCCTTTAAGAGCACGATAAATTCGTTGGCAAGTGCCGGAAGAACACTCTTGAAAGCCTGAGGAAATATAATGAAAAGCATTGTGGGAATATAGCCAAATCCCAGCGATCTTCCTGCCTCAAACTGACCGTTATCAACACTCATAATACCGCTACGGAAAATTTCTGCAACATACGCACCGGAATTAATTCCGAATGCAGACACTGCAACGAGCACGCCGTTGTCAGAGCTTGCAAAAATTATGTAGTACATAATCATAAGCTGAACTACAACAGGTGTTCCACGGATAACCGTCAGATAAATATTGCAGAAAAAGTTAGCTATAGTAAGAAGTGTTTTTCCTATGCCGCTGCGCATTTCTTTAGCATTTTTGTCGTAGGTGCTTCTGATAATTGCAATAACAAGACCAATTACAATACCCATAACGCACGACAAAAGAGTAATTTTAAGTGTCGTTGAAAGACCTTCTGTAATAAATGTCCAGCGGTTTTTTGTAACGAAACACTTTATGAAATCCGATTTTAGTGTAGCAAAAAATTCTGCCATTAAAAAATCACAGCCTTTCTGACTGGAAATGTTTTAAAAACTGAATTCAAGGGAGCCGGTTACACCTGCTCCCTTGAAATTTGTAGGTTTAATAAGCAAACAGATTATTTCGCGCTTATGTACTTATCAACGATTGCCTGAACTGAACCGTCTTCTGTGAGCTCTTTAAGAGCCTTGTTAATGTTTTCAAGAAGCTCTGCGTTGTCCTTTGAAACTGCGATAGCATACTGCTCTTCAGCATAAGCAGAGTCAAGAATCTTAAGTCCTTCAGAATCAGCAACAAATGCCTTTGCAGGCTCGTTGTCGATGATTACACAGTCAACCTTACCAATCTTGAGTGCTTCAACAGCGTCTGCACCCTTGTTGAAACGAGAAACTGTACCAAGGCCTTCATCTTCGATATCCCATGTTGAGTAAAGGTCACCTGTTGTACCTGTCTGAACACCGATTGTATAGTTCTTGTCACCGAAGAGATCATCAACAGTCTTAATATCGCTGTCTTCCTTAACAATAACAACCTGAACGCCTGTTGCGTAGCTGTCTGAGAAGTTAACTTCTTCAAGTCTTTCTTCTGTAACTGTCATACCAGCCATACCCATATCGTACTTGCCTGCAACAACTGCGGGAATGATTGAGTCGAAAGCTGTGTCAACGATTTCAAGCTCCATACCGAGCTTTTCAGCAATTGCAGCAGCGATTTCCGCATCGATACCTACAACAGTGTCACCGTCGTAGAATTCGTAGGGAGGGAACTCTGCGTTTGTTGCCATTGTGAGAACTTTCTTTTCTGCTGCATCATTATCTGCTGCTTTCTCGCCGCAAGCTGCGAACACGCATACAGAAAGTGCAACTGTAAGGATAAGTGCTAAAATCTTTTTCATGATAAAATACCTCCAAAATTTTTGTTATACATTAACATTATAATACAACTTTATGATTTTGCAAGCTTTTTTTCAATTTAAGTGATTACTTCTTTAAGTTCAGCGTCTTTTCATAAGCAGAAACAACCGCATTTATGGAATTTGAACGGAAACCGCCATCCTCAAGTGCTTTCACACCCTCAATTGTTGTACCGCCGGGAGAGCACACCGCATCTTTAAGCGCACCGGGGTGCAATCCCGTCTGAAGCACCATTTCAGCCGCACCCTTTACTGTCTGTGATGCATATGTAAGTGCCTTATCTCTTGGAAGTCCGCAAAGAACGCCACCGTCAGCTAAAGCTTCGATAAACAAATACACAAAAGCCGGTCCGCAGCCTGATACCGCACTTGCTGCATCAATAAGATTTTCGGGAATACGGTCAACAGTTCCGCATTTTGAGAGGATCTTTTCAAAAGCTTCTGCCTTGAGGGCACTTACCATATCATTTGCAGTATAAAGCACCACACCTTCCCCCACTTTGCAGGGAGTGTTTGGCATAATGCGGATAATGGGAACGGATACGCCAATCATCTTTACAATGGCTGCGATGGAAAGTCCTGCCGCCATTGTAACAATAGTGAAATCGTCAGCTCGTTCCTTTAAAACAGTGCTGATTTCACAAACGGTGCTTTCCATTACCTGAGGCTTTACACCGAGGAAAATATAGTCACATTCTTTTGCTATTTCTTCATTGGAGGAAACGTTTGCCCCCGTAGTATCGCAGAATTCCTGTGCCTTTTCGGTGAGAAAGTCGGAAACGTAAATATCCTTACATCCGACTGCCTTTATAGCGGCAGAAGCGAGAGCACTGCCCATATTACCGCATCCGATAAAACCGATTTTCATTGTAAATCAATCCTTTCTTTAAGGGATAGGAAAAAATGTTCAGAACGAACAAACTGAGCCCGAAGGGTGGAACCGAAGCTGTATGTGGATACAGCGAGGTGAAGTTTGTTCGTAGCAAAGGGAATAAATTTGAAATTCGTTTAGCGAATTTCTACAATGGACAAGAAAATCAACCTTGTCTTAATGTTTATTAAAAGATGTTAATGAAAAATATATTTTCCCTTTGCGGTCTGGGCATTTTTAACATCCCGCTTATCTTACGTGTCCGTTACCTTTTATTATATATTTATAAGTTGTCAATTCACAAAGTCCCATCGGCCCTCTTGCGTGGAGCTTCTGGGTGGAAATACCCATTTCACAGCCAAGGCCGAACTCTCCGCCGTCTGTAAATCTTGTTGAAGCATTCACATAAACCGATGAACTGTCAACGGCAGATGAGAAAAGAGCGATGTTTTCCGCATTTTCCGAAACAATACACTCACTGTGACCTGTGGAATGAAGGGCAACATGCTCTATTGCACCCTCAACACTGTCGGTTACGCTTACTGCGAGAATGTAATCAAGAAATTCCGTATCGAAATCCTCTGCTCCTGCTTTTTTTGTGCCGAGAATTTCAAAAGCCTTTTCATCACAACGGAGTTCTACGGGAATAAGACCGTTTTTCTCCCTTTCGTCGCAAAGAACAGTTTTTACAAGGGGGAGAAATTCCTTTGCAATATTTTTATGCACAATCAGGCTTTCAGCCGCATTACATACCGACGGTCTGCTTGTTTTTGCATTATTTATAATCTTAAGCGCCATATCAAAATTTGCACTTTCGTCAACAAAAATATGGCAAATACCCGTTCCCGTCTGTATACAGGGAACTTTCGCATTTTCAAGGCAGGCATTTATGAGTCCTTTTCCGCCACGGGGAATAAGTAAATCCACATATCCGACTGCCTGCATCAGGTCTGACGCACTCTGACGGGTGGTGTCCTCGATAAGGTTAACAAGATTTTCTGAAAGTCCTGCTTTCTTTAAACCTTCACGCAGAGCCTTTACAATAGCACTTGCACTTAAAAATGCCTCTTTTCCGCCACGGAGAACGCACACATTACCGCTTTTTAAAGCCAGTGCAGCCGCATCGCTTGTAACATTGGGACGGCTTTCATAAATAATTGCCGTAACACCGATGGGAACAGATGTTTTTTCAATTATAAGTCCGTCTTCACGGACATTTTTGTCAAGAATTCTTCCAACAGGATCGGGAAGGGTCGCTACCTGTCGGATACCGTCAGCCATTGCCTTTATTCTGTCAACAGAAAGGGAAAGGCGGTCTATCATCACGTCGGAGATAATTCCTCTTGCGTTTTCCACATCCTTTTTATTTGCATCAAGGATTTCTTCTGTATTTTCAATAAGCATATCCGCCATAGCGTAAAGTGCCGCGTTTTTCTTATCTGTATCAAGAAGCATCGCCTCAAGCTTTGCTCTTTTTGCATTTTCAAGTATCTGCTGCGTGGTCATATCAGGATTTCCTTCCTATAAATTTAGTACCGACCTTTTTACCGTCGGTTATGTCGTAAAGCACATCCGGCTCTGCACCGTTTGTAATAATCATATCAATTCCGGCACCTGTGCAAATCTGTGCCGCGTGGATTTTCGTTGCCATTCCACCTGTGCCTAAGTCTGAGCCTTTACCGCCTGCAACGGCAATTATTTCGGGAGTAATCTCCGTTACCTCATCAATAAGCCGTGCGTTTTTGTCTTCCCTTGGGTCCGCGGTGAAAAGTCCGTCAATATCGGAAAGAAGTACCAGCAAATCAGCGTTACAGCTCTTTGCCACAAGTGCGGAAAGAGTATCGTTGTCACCTACTGCGATTTCTTCTGTTGCAACGGTGTCATTTTCGTTAATAATAGGAAGTGCGCCAAGCTCAAGAAGTTTTAATACTGTGTTCTTAAAATTGCCGCCCCTTACACTGTCCTCAATGTCGGGTGCAGTTATAAGAAGCTGTGCCACGGTATGATTATATTCCGAGAAAAGCTTGTCATATGTATACATCAGCTCACACTGACCAACTGCCGCAGCCGCCTGCTTTGTGGGCATATCGGAGGGACGCTGTTTAAGTGACAGCTTGCCTACGCCCATACCGATAGCGCCCGATGTTACAAGAATAATTTCGTTACCTGCATTTTTCAGGTCACTGAGTACCTTGCACAGGCTTTCAACGTGGCGTATATTGAGATGTCCTGTTTTGTGTGCAAGAGTTGATGTACCTACTTTTACTGCTATACGCATATTTAAAACCTTCCTTTTTTAGTTCGAAATGTAAAATTCGAAGTTCGAAGTTATTGATGGTTTTCTCATTGGAGAAAACCTCTGATTTATATAAAAGATTTTCGTGAAAGCGAAAATCATCCGTCATTTCGCACTTCGCATTTCGCATTTTTAACGTTTCAGAAAAACATAGCTGTGCTTATTTTATGTTTTTTTAGATGATGTCGCCAACGAATGGTCTGGGCGATTTTAACATTTCCTTTTATAACAATTCTTGAAGAGTGCTCTGCATCTCTTCCAAAGATGTTGCGGTGTTGATTTTACCACGCAGTGCCGCAGCACCGCTTAGTCCTTTTATGTACCAGGATGCGTGCTTTCTCGCTTCCCTGATTCCTCTGTATTCACCCTTTAATTCGCAAAGGAGAGCAATATGTTCCATTGCAATTTTTATTTTCTCCTCGGCTGTGGGAAATGTTTTCACACTGTCTTCCGAGAAAAGTTCGTTTATTTGTGTGAAAATCCACGGATTTCCCTGACTTCCTCTGCCAATCATAACGGCAGCCGCACCTGTTTCGGAAAGCATATCTCTTGCATCCTCCGCAGTAAAAATATCACCGTTTGCAATTACGGGGATTGAAACAGAGTTAACTACCTTTTTTATAATAGTGCGGTCAGCCTTTCCGCTGTAATACATTTCCCGTGTTCTTCCGTGAACTGTTACTGCCGAAGCACCGCAGTTTTCGCAAATCCGTGCAAGCTCTGGAGCAACAATGCTTCCGTCGTCCCATCCAGAACGCATTTTTACGGTAACGGGCTTTGTTGCTTTGTCGCAGACTGCACCGATAATTTCTTCCGCTTTTGAAAGATTTTTCATAAGTGCCGAACCTTCACCGTTTCCTGCGATTTTCGGAGCAGGACAACCCATATTAATATCTGTGAAAAGTCCGTATTTTTCCGCTTCGGGCACTGCGTCCGCCATAACGGATGCCTCTTTTCCGAAAAGCTGTACTGCAGAGGGGATGTCCCCCGTATACATAATGTCGGCAGTTTTCTTATCAGAAAAGGACAGCGCCTTTGCACTTACCATTTCCGTATAGGAAAGACCTGCACCGAACCTGTCACATATTATTCTGAAAGCAAGGTCCGTCACCCCTGCCATCGGGGCGAGAAAAACATTACTTTTTAATGTAACACTGCCTATTTTCATTATGACTTAAGCGACATATCGCCGAATGAAATGATATTTGCCTTACGCATCCATTCGGATACAGTAAGTGAAATAATTGCAGGTAATATAAAGTACATAAGAAGATTAAGAAGCATTGCAAGTGTGGGAGACATTGTTGCACACATTGTCTGGAAGGACATAATCGGGCCTACCAGACCTGCCGTTCCCATACCTGAGCCTACGGCATTGCTTTCCATACGACAAAGCATTGTAGAAACCGGTCCCAGAACAGCACTCGTAACTATTGCAGGAATCCAGATAAGGGGCTTCTTCACAATGTTAGGCATCTGAAGCATACTTGTGCCGAGACCCTGACTAAGAAGACCGCCAAGCTTGTTTTCTCTATAGCTCGCAACGGCAAATCCGACCATATTTGCACAGCATCCGACAGTTGCTGCACCTGCGGCAATACCGCTGAGGTTAAGTGCAACACCGATTGCTGCCGAGCTTATCGGAAGCGTAAGGAACATTCCCATAAGGACACTTACAACAATACCCATAAGGAAAGGCTGCTGCTCTGTTCCCCAGTTTACTAGTGAGCCGAGATATGCCATGAATCTTGAAATCGGAGGTCCTACAAAAAGACCTGCCGCGCAACCTACAATAATAGTTACAATTGGGGTTACAATAATATCAACCTTTGTCTTTCCGCTTACAAGACTGCCGACAACAATACCTATGTATGCACCAACAAAAGCACCCAGAGGCTCTCCCGGTGCCTTTATTGAAAAAAGATTTCCCTCAACAAAACCGCCTGCAAGTATCTGCGAAGCATAAGCACCTACCATACCGCACACTGCTGCACTCACAACAACAAGCGGAGAGGACTTGTACTTATTAGCTACCGCGCAGCCAATACCGGCACCTGTAAGAAGTGATGCTATTTTGCCTGCCGCAAAAAGCCAGTATCCAAAACTGTTCCCCGACGGAAAAAACGACGCCACCTGAGTGAGAATCGTTCCAACGATAAGTGTTGCAAAAAGGCCCATAGCCATACCGCTGAGACCGTCAATAAAGATATGATTGAGTACCTTTTTGAATGTATTCATATAAATTACCTCCACTTAAAAAATTTTTCATGTATACCATTATATATAAAAAGTTTTTTATATTCAAGCTAAAAAAGGGATAAAAGCGAAAAAAACTATTGAAATTTGAGAAATTTATGCTACAATGTAGGTATAATTCAAGAAAAAGAGGTGTATACAAATGGCATACGTTATCAATGATGAGTGCATCGGTTGCGGCGCTTGTGCAGCTGAATGTCCCGTAGAATGCATTAAGGAAGCAGACGGTAAGTACGAAATCGACGCTGACGCTTGCGTAGAGTGCGGTGCTTGTGCTGGTATCTGCCCCGTAGCAGCTCCCAACCCTGCTGAATAATAGCAAACATAAAAGAAAAGCCGCCTTATATTGGCGGCTTTTACTTTCTTAGTCAAGCGGAAATGTTAAAATCGCGCAGACCGCAAAACGAAAAAAGTTAAAGGAGATATATTTATTAAAATTTCATACAACGTGCCTTTTACTGTTTTTGGTAGGAATTTGCCGAGCAAATTCAGAATTGATTCGTTTTGCTACGAACAAACTTCACCTCTCGGCGTATCTATTATATACGCCTTCGGGTAACCCCCTTCGGGGTTCAGTTTGTCCGTTCTGCACAATTTTTCCTATTTCCTTACGCGGCGGTATTAAAATCACGCAGACGACAAAGGGTAATTTTAATTCGAAATGCGAAGTTCGAAATTCGAAATGAATGTAAATTTTCTCTTTCGAGAAAATTTTTGATATTTGTTATTGGTTAAAAATAAGATTAGATTTTCTCTCGAGAGAAAATCAACCATAACTTCGCACTTCGAATTTTACATTTCGAACTATTTACGAGGTACGAGTAAATGATTGTTTATGATTATGAAAAGGTCGAAGACCTTGGTATAGATGATTTAAAGGTAATACAGAATAAAGACGGTTTTTGCTTCGGAAGTGACGCAGTGCTTTTGTCCCGTTTCGTAAAAATAAAAAAAGGGGCAAGGGTGCTTGATTTATGTACAGGAACAGGCATTATTCCGGTGCTTGTGTGGGGACTTTGCAGTCCTCTGAGCATAGATGCCGTTGAAATCGTGCCCGAAGTCAGTGATATGGCACGGCGGACAATGGAATTAAACGGCATAGCGGACAAAATCCGTGTGCAGTGTGCCGACCTCAAAAATGCGGTAAATATATACGGACATCACGCATTTGATGCGGTGACCTGTAATCCCCCTTATATGAATGCAGGGGGCGGACTTATTAATCCGAAGGATAAGCTTGCCATTGCGCGTCACGAAATTATGTGTACACTTGATGATGTGGTGAAAGCGGCAAGGGATGTGCTTAAACCCTGCGGTAAGCTTTTTATGGTGCACCGTGCAGACAGAATGTGCGATGTTATAACTACTTTCAGAAAATATAAAATTGAGCCGAAAAGATTAAAAGTAGTCTACCCGTCGGAGGGAAAACCTGCTTCCCTTATACTTGTTGAGGGTGCAAAGGACGGAAAACCGCAGCTTAAACTGGAAGAAGCGGTGTTTATGTATGATAAAGACGGCAACTACTTGCAGTCGTTGAAATAGGAAAAATTTTTAATTCGAAGTGCGAAATGCGAAGTTCGAAGTTAAGGAAGATTTTTGCCTTAGCAAAAATCATTGTTTTACTTTATAGGAATTTGCGTCAAATTAAAACGCAGGAAACAGTGTCTGCACTTTTGTGGGGGTGCGACACGGGTGAAGCGGCACGCTTCTTTTTTAATTATCTACCATATATAAAAAGTTTTCTCGCAAGAGAAAACTTACAATCATTTCGAATTTCGAATTTTACATTTCGAATTTTCAGGAGGTACTATGGAACAAGGAAAACTTTACTTATGTGCAACGCCTATCGGAAACTTAGGCGACATTACATACAGATGCGTGGAAGTGCTTAAAAGTGTGGACTTAATCGCAGCAGAGGATACACGTCATACGTTAGGGCTTCTCAATCATCTGGGAATTGAAAAGCCTATGACAAGCTATTTCGAGCATAACCGTCGTGAAAAGGGCGAGTATCTTATAAATGAAATGAAAAACGGCAAAAACATCGCTCTTGTAAGCGATGCAGGCACCCCTGCAATAAGTGACCCCGGGGAGGACCTTGTGGCACTTTGTGCAGAGTTTGGTGTGCAGGTTGTTCCTGTTCCTGGTGCCGTTGCGGGAATAAATGCCCTTATTTCAAGCGGACTTCCCACGGGAAGATTTACTTTTGAGGGATTTCTTACAGTTAATAAAAAAGGAAGAAACGAAATGCTTGAATCTCTCAAAAACGAGGAACGCACGATGATTTTTTATGAAGCACCTCATAAGCTGATGGCAACGCTTCGTGATATGTATAAATATTTCGGGGAAAGGAAAATTTGCCTCTGCCGTGAAATTACAAAAATTCACGAGGAATTCAGGCGTACAACCTTTTCCGAAGCTATAGCACACTACGAAGAAAATCCTCCCCGTGGCGAGTTTGTGCTTGTTATCGAGGGTAAAAATAAGGAAGAAATCCTGGAAGAAAGCCATAAAGCGTGGGAAAATATGTCCATTGAGCAGCACGTAAAAATGTATATTTCTCAGGGAATGGACGAAAAAGAAGCTCTTAAAGCCGTTGCAAAAGACAGGGGAGTTTCGAAACGTGATATCTATAACCAGTATAAAAGGTGATTTTTCAAATGCGGAGTGCTGAGTGCGGAATGAAGGTAAATTTTTGCTGAAGCAAAAATCTTTATAAAAAGGTTTTCTTCTCAAAGAAAACCATCCATCATTTCGAATTTCGAACTTCGCATTTCGAATTTAATATTGGGCTTTTTGCTTCTTCTGTAAACAAATTTTAAAAAAATTATGTTGACAAAGGTGATAATCAGTGGTAATATATCAAAGACAAATGTACACAGGTGGTGGACACATGGTTGAAAGAAAACTTGTAATCGCCGACCTGTCTGTGCTTCCACCGGTTTATCAGAAAGTTATCACCGTTAAGGAGCTTCTGGAATCGGGACAGGCAGAAACGGTGAATGAGGCTGCTGAAATAGCAGATGTTTCCAGAAGTGCGTATTATAAATATAAGGACTATGTATTCCCGTTTAATCAGATGCAGGGAATACTGACGCTCCTTATAGCTGTTGTCGATATGAAGGGCGTGCTTAGTGATATGCTCGGATTTATCAGCGAGGCAGGATGTAATATCCTTACGATAAATCAGAACGTGCCCGTAAACGGCGTGGCTAATATTACCGTAACGGTACAGACCGAAAATATGCGTCTGAGCACCGACAGATTTATAACAGGCATACAAAAGGTACGCGGTGTAAGGCGGGTTGATATACTCGCAAAACAGTAGTGCGAAGGGATGTTAAAATCGCCCAGACCATTCGTTGACGACAGATTATAAAATAAAAAAGTTGTAAAACATATAATTTTGTGTTTTGAGGTGGAAATCCGCAAAACGGATTTCATATTTAATGTCAACGAATTACGAACAAACGTCACCTCTCGACGTACCCTCGTACGCCTTCGGGTAACCTGCGACAAGTCGCAGTTCCGTTTGTCCGTTCTGAACGATTTTTCCTATCCCTACAGGAAGATGTTAAGGGGATACCCCTTAACAATCCTCTGAAAATATTTCTATTATGATATAAGGAAGGCAAACAAATGAAAAAAATTGCAATAATCGGTTTCGGAGTTGTAGGCTCCGGCGTATACGAAATTATACGAAAAAATAAACAGGTGCTCACCAAAAAAGCAGGTGAGGAAATCGACATCAAGAAAGTCCTTGATATCCGTGATTTCAGTGACCACGAGGAAAGCGGTCTTTTCACAAAGGATTTCAATGACATTTTAAACGACCCCGAAATCAGCATTGTTGTAGAAACAATGGGCGGAATTAAGTTTGCTTACGATTACACAAAGGCGGCTCTTTCCGCAGGAAAAAGCGTTGTTACAAGTAATAAAGAGCTTGTTGCAGCACACGGCGATGAATTTTTCCGCATTGCAAAGGAAAACAACGTGCGTTATCTTTATGAGGCATCCGTTGGCGGTGGTATACCGATTATCCGCCCTCTTTCAAACGATGTAAGCGCAAACGAGGTTGAGGAGATTTCAGGCATCCTTAACGGTACTACAAACTATATCTTAACAAAGATGTTCCGTGAAAACGATAGCTTTGAAGCGGCACTTAAAAACGCCCAGGAGCTTGGCTATGCGGAAAAAGACCCCACAGCAGACGTTGACGGCATTGATGCATGCAGAAAGATTTCAATTCTTATGTCACTTGCAACAGGTAAGAAAATCGACTCTGCTAATGTTCACACAGTTGGTATCAGAAACATTACTGCAGAGGATGTTACCTATGCAGCGGCAATCGGCTGCACAATCAAGCTTATCGGTAACGGCTTTGTAAAGGACGGAAAGGCAAACGCTTCCGTTGAACCGATGCTTATCCCCGAAAGCTGTCCCCTTGCAGGCGTTGTTGATGTATTCAACGGAGTTATGGTAAAGGGTAATATGGTTGATAATCTTATGTTCTACGGCAGAGGTGCAGGCAAGCTTCCCACAGCAAGCGCAGTTGTCGGTGACATTGTAGATATTGTAAGAAGTCCCGAATATAATTCATATTTCACATGGGAAGACGGCGACAGCAGTGCAGTTATCCCTTACGAAGATGTTGAGGCGAAGTTCTTTATCCGTATAACAGAGGATAAAAAGGACAAAGTCAAGGAAATTTTCGGAGATGTGGAAATTATAAAGGGCGTATCGGATTACGGTTTTATCGCACCCCTTATGAGTGTGAAGGCTCTTGAAGAAAGAATATCTTCTTTAGGCGAAATCGTATCCAGAATGAGATTGTTTAAATAAACAGGAGGTATATATATGGGCTTAATAGTACAGAAATTCGGCGGCAGCAGCGTTGCCGACGCAAAAAAGGTATTTAATGTAGCAAGCCGTGTTATAGAAACCTACGACCAGGGTAATGACGTGGTTGTAGTAGTTTCAGCACAGGGCGACACAACTGACGACCTTATTGCAAAAGCTGTTGAAATTAACAAAGACGCATCAAAAAGAGAAATGGACGTTCTTCTTTCTGCAGGTGAGCAGATTTCAATGTCACTTCTTGCAATGGCTATTGAAAAGCTTGGAAGACCCGTTGTTTCCCTTACAGGCTGGCAGGCTGGTATGCAGACCGACAGCAACTACTCAAAGGCAAGAATCAAGAGAGTTGTCGGTGAAAGAATTCAGCTTGAACTTGATAAGAAAAAGATTGTTATCGTTGCAGGCTTCCAGGGTATCAACAAGTATGACGACATTACAACCCTCGGCCGCGGCGGTTCAGATACATCTGCAGTTGCTATTGCAGCGGCTCTCGGTGCAGACCTTTGCCAGATTTTCACCGACGTAACAGGTGTTTACACAGCAGACCCCAGAATCGTACCCGATGCTTTCAAGCTTAACGAAATTTCTTATGATGAAATGCTTGAGCTGGCAAGCGCAGGTGCAAACGTACTCCACAACAGAAGTGTGGAGCTTGCTAAGAAATTCAATATCAATATGGAAGTGCTTTCGAGCTTTGAAAAAGTGCCCGGAACCATAGTTAAGGAGGAAAACACAGTGGAAAAAATGTTAATCAGAGGTATCGCACGCGACAATGATGTTGCAAGAATTGCTCTCGTAAATATAGACGATAAGCCCGGTAAGGCTTTCCAGATTTTCTCAATACTTGCAAAGAAGAAAATCAACGTAGACGTAATATTACAGTCAATCGGCCGTGACGGCAGTAAGGATATCAGCTTCACCGTATCACAGGGCGACCTTGAAGCAGCGCTTAACATCATCAACGAAAACAATGCAATCATCGGTTGCGAAAAGGTACTTCACGACGAGTCAGTTTCAAAGGTTTCTGTTGTTGGCGCAGGTATGACATCTAACCCCGGCGTTGCTGCAACAATGTTTGAGGCTCTTTACGATGCAGGTATCAACATTCACATGATTTCTACAAGCGAAATCAGAGTAAGCGTTCTTATCGACCAGAAGGATGCGGAAAACGCAGTAAGAGCTATACACAGCAAATTCAATCTTCACGACTGATTTGGGATGTTAAAATCGCCCAGACCGCAAAACGAAAAACGTTAAGGAAAGACATATTTATCAGGAATTACTACAAAGTGCTTTTAATTGTTTTTGGTAGGAATTTGCATTGCAAATTCCGAATTGATTCGTTTTGCTACGCACAAACGTCACCTCTCGGCGTATCCACATACGCCTTCGGGTTCCCTTCGGTGACCTTTGTGTGTTCTGCACAATTTTTCCTATCCCAAGGGGTGTTAAAATGAAAAAAATGGGTGTAAAAGTTGTCTTTTTACACCCTATTTTATTTAGGTGATATTATGCTGAAACGACCGCTTTGCATTCACACGTGTTTTTTTATACTGGGCGTATTGCTTGCCTTTTCAGACATTAATATACTTTTTACAGCACTGGCAACCTTTATTTTAGCAGTAGCGATATTTCTGTACAGAAGAAAACTGATTCCGTTTTTGTTTTTATGCCTTGTTTTCCTTTTCGGGGGAATATTTCTGACAAACACAGCAGGCAACAATTCAGACCTTCCGAAAGACATACTCGACGGCAATTCACGTACAGTAAATCTCACTGTGACAGATTTTTCGGGTGGAGAAAACGCTTACGTGAAAGCTACTCTCGGTGGAAAAACCCACAAGGTTTATCTTAATATTAATGAAGCAGCGTCCCTTTCTCCGGGAGATACCCTCCGTGCTGAGGTAATTTTTTCAGCACTTCCTAAAGGGACTGCCGCAGGATTTTATTCCTATCTGCGCGGAAGGGGTATTCATCTTATCGGCTACACCGGAAGCGTAGAGGTCACAGGCAAAAAAACAAGGGGTATTGACGGATTTTTCTACAGTATACGCAGATACATAGGAACTGTCGGTGAAAAAAGATTTTCCGGTGACACAAAGGCACTTTTTTGCGCAATGGTACTCGGTGACAAACATTTTATGTCAGATGAACTTTCCCAAAAGCTTCAGCGTGCAGGTCTCAGCCACGTTGCTGCCGTATCTGGAATGCATCTTTCAGTGGTGCTTGCGGCAATTACAGTATTACTACAGAAGATTTTCGGCAAGCGCAGACGCGGAAGCGTAATCTCTATTGCAGCAGTAATAATTATCACTGTGCTCACAGGCGCCGGTGCGTCTGTTATGCGCGCAAGCGTTATGTGTCTTATCTACCTTACGGCAAAGCTTCTTCGTCGGGAAGCAGATTCCTACACAACTCTCGCCCTTACGACTTTGCTGATGACTGCCGTAAATCCGTTTATTCTTTACAATGTAGGCTTTGTACTGTCTGTTTGTGCAGTGCTCGGCATTCTCCTCTTCAACAAAACGGTAAGCAGACTGATAAGTCGGTTTATATCGGGATTTTTCTGTGATATTCTTTCCGTTACGGTAAGTGCCCAGATTACAACAACATTTGCAGTTATATATTATTTCGGAATTATTACGCCATATTCTGTTTTGTCAAATCTGCTTGCGGCACTCTTTGCAAATCTGACGATTATTCTTGGAATAGTTCTGGTGATTTTTTCAAAAGTGCCCTTTGTCGGCTCTGTGCTTGCGTTTGCAGAAGAAATTTCCTCCCGGGCAGTTATTGCGGTGTGCGATATTATAGAAAACCTGCCGCTTGCAGTTATCGAAATCAAAGAAAGACATATATTTTTTCTTGTTTACCTCTTTCTTTTTTCGCTTTTCATCATAAGAAAAACCCGTTTTGCAGTTTTAAGAACGACTGCGGTGTTTTCAGTGCTTCTTCTTACGGTGGTGTCTGCCCTGATGCTATCTGACAATCGTATAAATATGCATTTTCCGTCAAACGGCACTTCTGCTATGTCCGCCGTCTTTCTTCCCGACGGAGAGTCAGTTCTTATAGATTGTGTATCCTCTTTCGATGCAGAAAATCTTCTGACCGAGTACGGCAGAGAAAAGTACGATTATGTGATTTTTACCTCCCGCTATGTCGGAAAGGTCCAGAATCTTATCGAAAACGGCAAGGTTGGGACAATTGTCGCAGCGGAGACAGTTTTCGATACTCCCGGTGGAGAGCTTACTCTCAAAAATGCCCTCGAAAGCGGAATAAATGCAGTTACGCTTTCTTACGGAGAGGTACTCTCCGGCAAAAATGTTCTTATGAGCCTTACTCCGCTTTCAGTATCCGGAAACGAAAAAGCGGCTGTGCAGTTAAGCTTTGCTGACAAAAGCTTTGCCTTTCTGCAGGCATATAATTATACGGAAACCGAAGAAATCATTTCTCGCAAAATTCCCATAAAAGAGGATTTTGTTATACTTTCGGACGGAGATTACCACAAAACAGCAGATTTTTACGAAAAATTTCAGTACGAAGAAAAAATTAACTTTAAATAATATTAAAAAATCAGTGAAATTTTCAAAATAGTATGATATAATTAAATGAAGCAACTACTCAAACAAAGGAGGCATTTCGATGTCGGATAAAATAGAAGGCAGAAACCCCGTCACAGAGGCGCTTAAAAGTGGCAGAAACATTGACAAAATTTACATAAAAAAAGGCGACAGGCAGGGTAGTATTATTCCCATTATCCGTATGGCGAAGGAAAAAGGCATCCAGATAAGTGAGGCTGACGGACGCAAGCTTGACGAAATGAGCGAAAGCGGAAATCATCAGGGTGTTATTGCCATCTGTGCTGCTGCGGAATATAAAAGTGTTGACGATATTCTCCGTATTGCAGAAGAAAAGGGCGAAGCTCCCTTCATTGTAATTCTTGATAAAATCGCAGACCCCAGAAACTTAGGCGCAATTATAAGAACGGCAAACTGCGCAGGTGTTCACGGAGTTATCATATCAAAGCACGACTCTGCAACCCTTACCGCAAGCTGTGCCAAGGCTTCGGCAGGTGCGGTGGAATACACACCCGTTGCAAGGGTGTCAAGTCTTGCTAAAACCATTGACGAGCTTAAAAAGAAAAATATATGGGTAACGGGTGCAGATGCCTCGGGCGACAAGGAGCTTTATGAAGCAGATCTTAAAGGGGCAGTTGCAATTGTAATCGGCTCTGAAGGCGAAGGCATAAGCCGTCTGGTGCTTGAAAAATGCGATTTTGTGGTGAAAATCCCTATGAGGGGTAATGTAAATTCGCTGAATGCGTCGGTGGCGGCATCGCTTTTTATGTATGAATCTTTAAGACAGAAGGGATGTTAAAATCGCCCAGACCGCAAAACGGAAAAAGATTAATGAAAGATGTTAAAAGAATGCAAAATGTGAAGTGCGAACTTCGAATTTTACATTTCGAATTTATGAAACGGAGGTTTAAATTATGCGTGCAGTAGTAACAGTAGTAGGTAAGGATAAGACAGGAATCATAGCAAGAGTCAGCGGACTTTTCTATGAGAAAAACATCAATATTCTTGACATTTCACAAAAGCTTATGCAGAATCTTTTTACGATGATAGCTCTTGTTGATATGGAAAAGAGCACAATTTCTTTTGAAGAGCTTAATTCAGAGCTTGAAAAGGTAGGCGACGAGCTTGGGGTGGCAATAAGAGTTTTACAGGAAGATGCTTTTAAAACTTCACAGGAGGGTTAATTATGGATAAACATAAAACAACCGCAAGCACAAAGCAGCTTGAAAGAGTAAAGGCGAGCCTTGAAAAAAACAATATGACAGGCTACATAGCTCAAACAAAAGAGGAGGCTGTAAGAATCGCTACATCTATCCTGAAAGAGGGGGCAACAGTTGCAAGCGGCGGCTCTATGACCCTTGAAGAGTGCGGAATGATGCAAGTTTTACGCAGCGGGAATTACAACTACCTTGACCGCGAGGTTGTAGCTGATAAAAAAGCTCTTTACAGACAGAGCTTTTCTGCGGATTTTTATATGTGCTCTGCCAATGCAATTACAGAAAAAGGCGTGCTTTATAACGTGGACGGTAACTCAAACAGAGTTGCCTGTATCTGCCACGGGCCCGACAAGGTGGTGCTTATTGTGGGCAGAAACAAAGTGGTAAAAGACCTTGACGAAGCAATTTCCAGAGTAAAACGCTACGCCTCTCCTGCTAACTGCGAGCGTCTTTCGTGCGATACGCCCTGTCGCGAAACAGGCGTATGCGTCGGAATTAACGGTTCTATGGCTGACGGCTGTAAGGGTGACAGCAGAATCTGCTGCAACTATGTTGTGACAGGCTATCAGCGCGACAAGGAAAGAATACACATTATTCTTGTAAATGAGGAGCTCGGATATTGATGAAAGCACTTATAACGGGAGCAAGTTCGGGCATAGGTGCCGGTATTGCAAGACTTCTGTCCGAGAAGGGGTATGAGACAGTTCTCGTTGCCCGCAGGGAGGACAAACTTCTTTCTGTGCAGAAAACACTTAAGACAAAGAGCGAGATTTATACCGCAGACCTTTGTGATATAAAGGAGCTTGAAAGACTCGTTGAAGCTTATCCCGATATTGATATACTTGTAAACAATGCAGGAATGGGCGTATTCGGAGAGTTTACCGAAACGGATTTTGACAGGGAAAGTACGATGATTGACGTAAATATCCGCGCACTTCATTTTCTGATGAAAAAGTATATTCCGCTTATGGCAGAAAACGGAGGAAAAATTCTTAACGTTGCAAGTGCGGCGGCATTCTGCCCCGGGCCGCTTCTTTCATCATACTATGCGTCAAAGGCGTATGTTCTCAGACTTTCAGCGGCGGTGAGGGAGGAGCTGAGGCAAAAAAAGATACCGGTTACCGTAACCGTACTGTGCCCCGGTCCCGTACTTACCGGGTTTGACCGGGTTTCCGGCTCTAAACCGGGAAAAGGTGCCATATCTGCAGACGAAGCGGCAAGCTGTGCCGTAAAAGCAATGCTGAAGGGAAAAAGCCTTGCCATTCCAACATTCAGAATAAAATGCTCGACGTTTTTCTCAAAAATGCTTCCCGAAAAGCTTCTTGTTAAAATAATTTACAAATTCCAGTCATCAAAAAGGAGGTAGACGGTTGAAAAGAATTCTTTACATTTTTTCTGTGCTTATGCTTTTGGCATCAAGCGTTTATGCAAACCCTCTCTACACAAAAACATACAGAGAAACCGTAACAGGCGGCGTAACTCACACAAACGTGCAAAAATTTTACGGTGATTATTCTCTTAATATAGACCTTATTAAGGCAGACCTTAATAACAAATATCTTTCTTTTGATTTACTCAAAAATCCCAAGGGATGTGACAAAACAGACACAGTGCTGAACCTTGCAAACGGTGGCGAAAATGTTGTTGCGGCAGTAAATGCGGACTTTTTCTCAGCGTATAAGGGTGACCAGAATTTCAGTCTGGGCATCGAGATAAAAGACGGTGAACTTTTGCAATCACACATAAAGCCCGAGATGGCCGCAGGCTTTTTCGAGGAGGGTGCGCTCGCTTTTTCTCACCTTGAGTTCAACATCAAAATCACGGCTCCTAACGGGGCTGAGTCAACCTTCGCCCACATAAACAAGCCCACCGAATACTACGGTGCAGTGCTTCTATACACACCCGACTACAATGGAGGTACTTCCCCGTTTTTCCCTGCCGGTATAACTGTTCTGACGGTGGAAAATGACAATGTTATAGCAAAGGGAACAAGCACAGGCGAGGCCTTCCCCATTCCTGAAAACGGCTATGTTCTGGCGATTGACGATAATCTGACGCCGTATCTTAACGCAAATTTTAACATTGGTGACAAAGTAAAAATTGAGCTCAGCGTGGCAAAAATGATTGAAAACACTTCTGTGGCTTTCGGTGGAGGAACACTTCTTCTTAAGGACGGGACAAAAACCCCCATCACTCACAAAGTAGGGGGCAACCATCCCAGAACGGCTATCGGTACAAATGAAGACGGCACTGTTATTTATTTTCTGACAGTGGACGGCAGACAGACTGCAAGCCGCGGAGTGTCACTTGAAACTCTTGCTGATATATGCCTTGAAATGGGTATGGTAAATGCTATGAATCTTGACGGAGGCGGCTCTACGGCAATGGTATCAAAGACGCTTTCTGACGAGGCTCTTCACCATATAAACAGCCCCTCAGAAAAGAGAAGGGTAATAAATGCCGTTGCAATAACCTCTTCTGCTCAAAAAGGAGAAACCCACGGCTTCATTGCGTCAGCAGAAAAAGCTTATGTTTTAAGCGGCGATACGGCAAAGCTTTATCTTACTGCACACGACCAAAACTACAACAAGCCCACCGATACCCCAACGAACTACTATTGGAAGGTAAACGGCAAAGGAACGGTAAGAAATAACGTCTACTACGCATCAGACAGTGGCAGTGTTGGCCTTGACCTTTATTTCAAAAACAGAAAAACCGACTCTGTGGAGTTGACCGTTATAGACAGTGTCTGCGGAATTAATGCTCCCACGGAGATTAAACTTCAGCATAACGCAGAGGCAAAGCCCTTCAGTGTCGAGGTTTTTGACAAAGACGGAAACACCGCTAAGGTTACCGACCTGTTGCTTCTTGACCCATCCTATGACAAGAGCTTTCTTTCTGTTACATCATCAGGCATCACAGCCCTGCGAGAGGGCAGCGGAGTGCTGACTCTTTCTCACGGAGGAGCAAAACGCAGTATAAAGGTTATTTGCGGAGATTACAGTATAAATACCGAAGCCCCCGTTACAACCGACCCCTTTATAGGCGAAGGAAACGGTGTTAAGTTCAATATACTTGGCTTTGACGGGGCACAGACAACCCTTGACAGACTTGTCTTTAAAAAAGGAATGAAAACATTTAAGACCGCGGATATCAGCGCAGTTTTGGGTGGTACGCCGCTTTCAGACCTGACTCCCCAAGCGCTCTCACCCATGACAGCAAAAGAGTGGAGCGAGTATAATCACGAATACGCAAAAATAGTGACGCTTAATCTTACAAGCGACAATGTCCTCGCCCGCGGAGATGTATGGCGCAAGCTTGACAGTGTTCTTTCCTCGTCTGCACAGAAAAACATTTTTATTCTTACGGATAAAAAAGCAGGCTTTGTAACTACACTTGATTCACTGGCTTTTTCTAATATGCTTGAGCGTACTGCAAAAAATAAAAACGTATTTGTTGTATATAACGGAGACGAGAATGCCTGCACCTTAAAAAACGGTGTAAGATATATATCCGTAGCGGATTCAAGAGATATTGAGGGAATTGAGGAAACTGTGAGCCTTGCAAAATATCTGTCCTTTAATCTTACAGAAAACGGTGCAAATTATAGCTTTAAACCGCTATTTCCTGCACAGTAAAAGAAGCGTGTCGCTTCACCCATGTCGCACCCTCGCAGGAGTGCAAACAAAGTTTCCTGCGTCATAATTTGACGCAAATTCCTATACGGTAAAAAAGAAGCGTGCCGCTTCACCCATGTCGCGCACCCGCAAATGTCTAACATAGCTTCACGCGAATAAAATTACGCAAATTCCTATAAGGTAAAGAAGGCTGTGGCAAAATGAACCTATTTTGCCACAGCCTTTTATCGATTACGCAAGATCAAGAAACCATTTTTTGCACCAATTCAAAATTACGCTGCCTTTTTACTTTATTTCAGGATTATCTGATATATTTAACATTGTAGTAAGTATTCCGCCTACAGTCATAGCGATAACAGGTATAATTATAAACGGAGCCGAGCTCATCAGGGAAGTATTCTCCTGCGCACTGAACATACCGGCTTCTCTTACACATAACGAAGCTGTATATTTTGCTCTGTCCTGTAAAAGTATGCTATCGGAAAATATATCTCCCCACAACCACGCAAAAACAGCAAATGCCATTACTATAATTACCCCAATATCTTTTTTATAATTGCTTTCCGCTTTTGTCGCAAACATAATCAGGACAGTAATCATGGGTACAAGTCTGAGATTGTTCAAAGCTATTCCGAAATGAGTATTCAGCAACCCTATCTGGCGTATCATCATATATTCAGAAATGAAATTCCCTGACAGAGCACAAAGCACTACTGTACAAATAACACCATAAATTCCACTGTTCCGGCCGAGAACTGCAAGCGCGTATGAAACAAACGCGACAAGAATTGCCGAAGGAATGCAAACCAGAAGGCTGTTGATATAAAACGGAGCAAGAGATACGTTTTCCGGGAAAAGCGAACCGCAGAGAACCATTGCCAATAAAAAGATACCCAAAGGCACTATCATAGTTACAGAAAGCATACTGTAATGCGGCTGTTTAGGAACCACTGCCTCATCTTGGCTCATTACATATTTTGCCACAAGAATCATAGGCACTGCAAGAATAACCTGCATAAACATCCTGACCATACTCACAGCAGCAGAAAAGCTGAAGTTTGATTCAATCAATCCGGTTCTGTATGTATATGTTGCAAGAGTATCGGCAACCTCATAAATCATCGGATTATAAGAGGTAAGACTTACAGTAACATCAGGCGTAAATAATGATACTGCCTTTAAAACAACAAATAGCAAAGCCGTTTTTATGCTCTGTTTAAAGCTATCCCCTTTAGTAAAAAGCGAAACGACAGATACAATTCCCGCCAGCCTTAACCCACCTAAGACACCGGTTATCATCTGATATCCCGGAATTTCTCCAATCAGCATATCTTTCGGAATAAAAAATCTCGCAAAAACAACAGGGATAAGTGCCGGCATTGCAAAAACAACTGCACTCACCGTTTTCATCCGGGGATCTTCTATACTTCCTGTTGTCAGAGACGCAAAGAAAACATACACCGCCCCGGCAAGCATCCCTATAATTGATATAATTAAAGTATTACTGAACACATTAGGAAAATACGGACTTCCAAACAGTACACCGAAATTTTTCACTCCTACAAATTCACTGCCCACAAGCCCTTTAAAAGGCGTGTAATTCTTTATACTGAGAATCATTGTGTAAAAAACCGGAATTAACAAAACAAGAAAAACTGCGCCCAGCAAAATAGGAAATAAGGGTTGTTTTACTTTCATTTTCATGGAAAATCCTCCTTTTTCTTTATTGTAACATATAAAGTAAATTTCTGTCAATATGACTGTTTTATATCATTTCAGTTAAATTTTACTCGGTATAAGATATTGTTTTTTACAAATGCAGGTCGTATAATAAGGGCACAAACTAAAAAATGAGGTGTTTATATGAAAACTGCTGTTTTAATCGGTGCAGGTCCCCGAGGCAGACTTGCATATCTTGAATTCCTTGAAAAAAACGACATCAAGCTTATTGCAGTTGCAGACCCTATAAAGTCAAACCGTGACTGGGTACAGGAGCATTACAATGTGGCTGACGATATGTGCTTTGAAAGCTTTACCCAGCTGGAGTCGCTTGGTAAAATCGCAGACATTGCTTTGATATGCACAAATGACCGTGACCACCTTGTCCCTTTCAGAATGTGTTCAAAGCAGGGGTATCACATTCTTCTTGAAAAACCAATTTCTCCTTTTCCCGAGGAGGTTGCGGAGGTTGATACCATCGCAGAAAACTTTGACAAAACTCTTATGATTTGCCACGTTCTCCGCTATACTCCTTTCTTTATGAAGATAAAAGAGATTATCGACAGTGGCAGAATCGGCAAGATTATGTCAATTAACCATAACGAAAATATGGCTTACTGGTTTGCCGTAAACAACTTTGTTCGCGGTAAGTGGAGAAACAGCGACACAACATCGCCCATTATTCTTGCAAAGTGCTGTCACGATATGGATATTCTTACATTCCTTACAGGAAAGAAGTGCCTTAAGGTTTCTTCATTCGGAAATACCGGTTTCTTTAATGAAGCTAACGCTCCCGAAGGAAGCGGAACAAGATGCGTTGTTGACTGTAAAATTGCAGACGAATGTCCCTACAATCCCGTTAAATTCAACATTAATCCTCCTCCGAACATTGCAAAATTCCGTGTTCCCGGCTATATTGAGGATGAGGAAAGCCTTAAGGAAGACCTCAGAACAAGTGACTGGGGTAAATGCGTATTTCGTTGTGACAACAACGTGTGCGACCATCAGGTACTTTCAATGGAGTTTGAGGATAACATCACGGTTGTATTCACTGTTTCCTCATTTACTTATGACCATTCAAGAACAATCAAGGTAATGGGTACTTATGGCGAAATCGGCGGTGACCTTGACTCAGGCGAAATCGAAGTAAAGATTTTCGGTGCCCACGAAACAGAAAAAATTAAAATTGAGCACGATATCCTTAAACACGGTGGCGGTGACGAAGGTCTTATAAATGCTTTTGCACAGTGCGTAAAAGGTGACACAAGCGCCAATAAATCTCCTGCAAGAGAATGCCTTCATTCACACATGATTGCTTTTGCCGCAGAGGAAGCAAGAAAAACAGGTAAGGTAGTTGATGTTGCTGAGTTCACCCAGAAGTATAAAAAGACGGGATGTTAAAATCGTCCAGAGCGCAAAGAGAAAACAACAAAAAAAATAACACTCCGGGTGGAGTGTTATTTTTTTCAGACTGTCGAAAAAGTCGGTCAACCATAAGCAGAGAATAAAAATAACGCCTTCCCCTCTGAGGAAAATTCCCCCGTGTCGGGGGAAATGTCTGCAAAGCAGACAAAAGGGGCTCGTCTCCGAGAGGAAAAGGTGGGTTGC
>JAZQAO010000041.1:0-1845 GCA_045545295.1 Clostridia bacterium | reverse complement strand
AATTAATACCCAACTTGCCATAGATACCCTAAACATAGCTTTAAGTACAAGAGGTACGCTCTCCGGACTCATGTTTCATACCGACAGAGGCTCTCAGTTCACCTCTAAAAAATTCAGGAAGCATCTTGATTCTCTCAATATTGTGCAATCGTTTTCTGCAAAAGGTCATCCGTATGACAATGCTGTTATGGAGTGTTTTTTTAAGTATATGAAGAAAGAAGAAACTGACAGACGTAATTATCTTTCTTTGGAAGAACTCAACCAAAGTCTTTTTTCTTACATAAACGGTTTTTACAATTCTGTCAGACCTCACTCACACAATAATGGTCTTACTCCTAACCAAAAGGAGGCGTTGCTTATGTCTGTATAATTTTTTCTCTTTTTACTGTCTACTTTATTGACATTGATCCAGTGTTCTGTTACTTTATATCCTCATATATTTCGCGTATGTTGCTGTATATAAACTCAGGCTTTGCATCGCTTGTCTTTAAATCGTCAAGAGTTCCCTCTCCGCTCAGCACAAACACGGTGCTGATGCCCGCATTCACTCCGCAGGCGATATCGGTATACAGTCTGTCACCGAAAAGCACGGTCTCTTCCTTTGAAAATCCGGTCTTTTCCATTGCCATAAGTGCCATATCAGGCTGCGGTTTTCCGATAAAATACGGTCTTTTCCCCGTCGCACGGTAAAGCATTTCACACACCGAGCCGCAATCCGGAACATATCCATACCACGTCGGGCATACCCAGTCGGGATTTGTTGCAACAAAATCCACATTGCGTCCAAGAAGTATGCACGCGTCCTCAATCTTTTGAAACGTGAGTTCCGTATCAAATCCTGCACAAAGGCAGTCTATATCATCAGAAATCATATCCGTAACCGGAAGCCCGGCATGTGTCAACTGTTCGCGGAACGAAGCAGTGCCAAATGCATAGATTTTCTTATAGTTTTTATTCTTCAGATACATAACGGTTGCATTAGTTGACGTAAGAAAATCATCCGGAGTTGCCTCTATTCCGAGAGAGTATAGCTTTTCTATATATTTGTCAACGCTTTTTGATGAGTTGTTTGTAAGAAAAATATATCTCCCGCCGATTTTTTTGACGTGTTTTAAAAAGTCAATCGTTCCGTCAAAAAGCTCATTATCCAGATAAATCGTCCCGTCCATATCAAGAAGAAACAGGCGCTTTTCCTTTAATTTATTCATTTCCATAGCTCCGCCTTTCCGGTTGATACTGCCGCGGCTCCTGAAGCGAGCGCGGCTTCCACCTCTTCGCGAGTCTGGATAAGTCCTCCAGCAATAACTGGCACGCTTATACACTGTTTCAAATCAGCGATCACCTTTCCAACAACTCCCGGCATTATTTCAACCATATCCGCATGAGAAGTTTTCTGCGAATCAACTATCGTGTCCACAGATTGAGAATCTACAGCAAAAAAGCGCTGAACCGTAAAAAGACCTGCGTCGCGTGAAATTTTGATGATATTTGCCCGCGTGCTGATAATCCCGTCAACACCCGCCGCTTTCACAAATGCAACACCGCTTCTGTCCTTACCTATCCCGCTTGCAAGATCAAGATGTATAAACATCTTTTTCCCCGCGCCATGGGCAAGCCTTGCCTTTTCCTCAACATCCGAAATATCGGGCGCGAGGTCAAAAATCATATTGCATCCGGAAGATACGGCTTTTTTAAAATCTTCACTGCTCCTCACAGCAGCTATAACGCTGTTTTTTTCTATACATTCCATAACACTCACCATTTTTTCATACTCCTGTTCCGAACAAATATATGGGCGTTTTGTTCTCACTTATTCTGCGTTGCCACTATATTTGCACCGAACAC
>JAZQAO010000040.1:0-26276 GCA_045545295.1 Clostridia bacterium | reverse complement strand
AAAACTTTATTTAATAAAGAAGCGTGCCGCTTCACCCATGTCGCGCACCTGCAAATGTCGAACATAGCTTCACGCGAATAAAATTACGCAAATTCCTATAAGGTAATAAAAACGGCTATACCCCGCAGTTTATAGCCGTTTCCTGCTTATTTTCGTCCAACACGCCCTCTACCGTATCCACATACGCCGACGAGTTCGTGCTCGACAAATTTACCTTCCTTTTTCGATGTCTGCCAGCGTGCCGATAGGTTTATCGACACGCTGAAAGAGCGATGAAATCATCGCTCTTTATAGCTTGCAGCAGGTATTGATTTAAAAAGGTGATATTATGGTACAAAAGCTTGATATAACTGAATTTGATAAAATGTTTTCAATTATGGAGAAAAGCTTTCCGCTTGATGAATACAGACCTTACGATGAGCAGAAAGACCTTTTTAAGAATGAATACTATAAAGTTTATGTTGAAAAGGATGACGTTATAAAAGGTTTTATTGCGCTCTGGGAATTTGATGAGTTTTTCTTTGTAGAACATTTTGCTGTAGATCCGGATTTCCGTAACGCAGGAATAGGAGCAAAAATTCTTAAGGAGATAGCAGCTTTAACAGATAAGCCTTTTTGTCTTGAAGTAGAGCCGCCCAATGAGGAAATTACAAAACGCAGAATCGGTTTTTACGAGAGAAACGGATTTTTTCTCAATGAATACCCATATATACAACCTCCGATTTCAAAAGGAAAACATCCGATACCGCTTATGATAATGTCGTCGGAAAAGAGACTTTCTGAAGAGGAATTCTTGAAAATAAAAACGACTTTATACAAGGAAGTCTATAAGGTAATATAATAAAAAGAAAGATTTACAGAAAATGTATGTTTTATGATTGATTTTTCGAAAAAGATGTGCTATAATGTTATGAGGCACGGAGGGCGACTATATGAATAATTTTGAAAAACAAATTGAGATTATAGCAAAATTTGATATAGACGGAAAAGTAGTAAGCATTGACAACTGCGGTGACGGACATATTAATTCGACTTTTCTTGCAGTTACAGACAAAAATACAAAATATCTTCTGCAGAAGATAAACACAAGTGTGTTCTCAAAACCTCTGGAGGTTATGGCTAACATCGTAAACGTGACAGAGTTTCTCAAGAAAAGAGGTCAGGAGACACTTAACGTAATAAAAACACCTGATGATGAGCTTGTTGTGTGGGATAACGGTGAATGTTACAGAGTTTACAATTATATTGATGATGTTATTACATATCAGCTTGCCGACGAGGAAATTTTCCGTAATGCAGGTGAAGCTTTTGGTGAATTTCAGAAAACGCTTTCAGATTTTGACGCATCAACCTTGTATGAGATTATTTCTAACTTCCACAACACTCCTGTAAGATTTGATAACTTCTGCAAATCTGTAGAAAAAAATCTTTCGGGTAGACTTTCTTTGTGTGAAGCGGAAGTTCAGTTTGTAAAAGACCGTAAAAACACTTACGCTGATATTGTGCAAGGCATTGAAGTTGGAGAAATTCCTCTCAGAGTTACTCATAACGACACAAAGCTTAACAATATTCTTATGGATGCAAAAACAAAAAAGGCAAGAGCTGTAATTGATCTTGATACAGTAATGCCCGGGTCAATGCTCTATGATTTCGGTGATGCTATCCGTTTCGGAGCATCCACGGCAAAAGAGGATGAGAAGGACCTTGACAAGGTACATTTTGACATCAATATGTTCCGGGCTTACGCTGAAGGCTTCTGTGGAGCTCTTAAGGATGCTATCACTCAGAAGGAAGCGGAGCTCCTTCCTTACAGTGCGTATCTGATGACTATGGAATGCGGTATGCGTTTTCTGGCTGACTTTATAGATGGAGATACGTATTTTTCGACAAAGTATCCTGAGCACAATCTTGACAGATGTCGCACACAGTTTAAGCTTGCAGAAGAAATGGAAAACAGCTTTGACGAAATGAAAAAAATTATTGACGAGTGTGTTAAAAATGAAAAATAAAGACTTTGCAAACGGTTTGAAGGATGGAATTCCGATAGCGCTGGGCTATTATTCCGTATCCATGGCGTTTGGTCTTACTGCCGCTATGCTGGGCTTCCCGGTGTGGTCGGCAGTTCTTGTTTCTTTAACTAATGTAACAAGTGCAGGACAGGCGGCAGCAATACAGATAATGGCACAGTGCGGAAAACTTCTTGAAATCGCAATTACAACTCTTATAATAAATATGAGATATTTTCTGATGTCGTTGTCAGTTTCGCAGAAGGCGGATTCAAGTATGTCTGTTCTTAAGCGATTGGCAGTGTCGTTTGGCATAACAGACGAGATTTTTGCCGTTTCCATGCAAAGAAAAAAACCTCTGACAGCATCTTATATGGCAGGGCTTATATTGCTCCCTGTCATCGGATGGACAAGCGGCACCTTTACCGGAGCTGTGGCAACAAATTTCCTTCCGGATGAGGTTTCTGCCGCAATGGGTATAGCTCTTTACGGAATGTTTATTGCTATTATAGTTCCCCCTTCCCGCGACAGTAAAAATGTTATGCTGACCGTAATTATGGCAGTTGCGGCAAGCGTCTTGTTTTCTTATGCACCGCTTCTTAAAAGTATTTCCTCCGGTTGGGCGACAATTATCATAACGGTTATTGTAAGCTCTCTTGCGGCAACCTTTATGCCTGTGAAGGAGGGTGAAGACAGTGAGTAATAAATATATTCTGATCTGTATTCTTGTTTCAGCAGCGGTTACATATCTTATACGAATGCTACCTATGATTTTTTTTAGAAAAAAGATAGAAAACAAGTGGATAAAATCATTTCTTTTCTATGTACCGTACAGCGTGCTTGCCGCGATGACCTTTCCTGCTGTTTTTACAAGTACGGGCTCTTATGCAGGCGGTATTGCAGGCTGCGTAGTTGCAATTATGCTTGCGTTCTTCAGACGCAGTTTACTTACAGTTGCCGTGGGTGCGGCACTGGCAGCATATTTAGTTCAGTTGATATAAAAAAGTGTGATGTCAGTCACACTTTTTTATCGTATAGGAAATTGCGTTTTTTATCGCGAGCAATATTTGTGGGTTTTAAGTTAAGTTTGGACGCGACGTGGGTGAAACGGCACGCTTCTTTTTTATTATATAGGAATTTGCGTTTTTTATCGCGAGCAATATTTGTGGGTTTTAAGTTAAGTTTGAACGCGACGTGGGTGAAGCGGCACGCTTCTTTTTTAGCGTATAGGAATTTGCGTCAAATTATGCCGCAGGAAACTTTGTTTGCAGTCGTGCGAGGGTGGGACATGGGTGAAGCGGCACGCTTCTTTTTTATATGGAAAATTTTAATTATTTTACATATATAGCAAAAAATACTTTATTTTGACATACGGATGTGTTATAATAAACTAGTTAAATAATATTCAAGGAGACTTTTATGCTTCCCGATAAATTTTGCGAAAGAATGAAAACAGACTTGCAGGATGAATACAGTGACTTTATCGCAACGTATGAGAAACCGCCTTTTAGCGGACTTCGTGTCAATACTCTTAAGATAACACCGGAGGTTTTATGCAGTACGGTAGATTTCTGTGCAGATGTGGTGCCGTGGTGTGAAAATGGCTTTTACTATGACGGAAAAAAGGGCAATCATCCCTCAAGCATAGCAGGTCTTTTTTATTCACAGGAGCCGTCTGCAATGATAGCAGCGGAGCTTTTGCCGATAGAAAAAGGGGATATAGTTCTTGACCTTTGTGCAGCTCCCGGCGGAAAAAGCACTCAGCTTGCGGCAAGGCTTTCGGGAGAGGGGCTTCTTGTTTCTAATGAGGTTATAGCGAGCCGTGCGAAGATTCTTTGCGAAAATATAGAACGTATGGGTATTAAAAACGCGGTTGTAACTAATATGTATCCCGAAAAAATGGAGAAGCATTTTGAAGAGTTTTTCGATAAGATAATGGTAGATGCTCCGTGTAGCGGAGAGGGAATGTTCAGAAAAGATGAGGTTGCAGCAAAGGAATGGAGTCCTGAACACGTGACATCCTGCGCTCAAAGACAGCTTGGCATCCTTGATTCAGCATATAAAATGTTAAAACCCGGTGGCTACATGGTGTATTCGACCTGCACCTTTTCCAAAGAGGAAAACGAAAATGTTTGCAGTGAATTTACGGATAAATATTCCGATATGGAAATTGTTGAAATGCACCGGCTGATGCCTCACAAAATAAAAGGTGAAGGTCATTTCTCGGCACTGATGCATAAAAAAGGTGAAGGCAGTCTTAAAAAGAGGTTATATCCGGATGAAGCAAAGAAAGAGGCCGTTTCACTTTATCGCAATTTTGAAAAGGAAAATCTTTGTGTAAAAGCAGAGGGCAGATTTGTTTCATTCGGGGACAACCTTTATCTTTTGCCCGAGGAGATGATATCTCTTGATAAAATTAAATGTGTACGCCCGGGACTTCTTCTCGGTGAAGTAAAAAAAGGCAGGTTTGAACCGTCGCATCATTTATGTATGTCGCTGAAAGCAGAAGATTTCAGAAGGACTATATCCTTGTCAGATGATGAAATAGCACATTATCTTGCCGGTGGAACAATAGAGCGTAACGAAGAAAAAGGCTTTGGCGCAATGCTTTATATGGGAAAATATCCTATAGGCTGGTATAAATTAAGCGATGGGGTGGCTAAAAATCATTACCCCAAGCATCTTAGGAGGAGTGTCTGATGTTTAACGTATGGCATAATGTAAACCCTGAAAGAATAAAAAAAGACGATTTCCTTGCGGTTATCGAAATTCGCAAGGGTGGAAAAAATAAGTATGAGCTTGATAAGGAAACAGGTATGATTATACTTGACAGAGTGTTGTATACCTCAACACATTATCCTGCGAATTACGGATTTATCCCGCGCACCTATGCAGACGATGGAGACCCGCTTGACGTGCTTGTTCTCTGTCAGGAGGTTATTGATCCGCTTGTACTTGTAAGATGCTATCCGATAGGAGTTCTTAAGATGATTGACGGTGGGAAGGTTGATGAAAAAATCATCGCAATACCATTCAGCGACCCTACCTATGCAGCGTATCATGATCTTGAGGAGATTCCGGAACATATGTCAAGAGAGATTTCTCATTTCTTTGAGGTTTATAAAATGCTTGAGAATAAAGAAACGTCCGTAAATGAAATTATGGGCAGAGAAGAAGCGGAAAGAATAATTGAAGAAAGCATCCTTTCCTACAAAGAAAAAATACTGGGGTAAAACGTTATGAAAACAATTCGTTTTGTTCTCGCGTCAAAATCACCCAGACGCGAAGAGCTTTTGAAAAACATAGGGATAAAAGCGGAAATAATGCCTGCAGATGTGAACGAAGCCGTCTTTAACAGTCTTCCGCCGAAGGAAATGGTAACAGAGCTTGCTATGCTGAAGGCAGGTAATGTGGCAAGGCATTTTGGACACGACGCCATCGTTATTGGTGCAGACACTTGCGTTGCGCTGGGAAACAGAATTTTCGGCAAGCCGGAGGATGAAGCTGACGCTAAAAGAATGCTTACAGAACTCAGCGGAAAAACGCATGAAGTATATACCGGCTACTGTGTTGTTAATTGCAGAGATGGTGTGTCAGTGGCTAAATGTGAGAAGACATTTGTCACCTTCCGGGAACTTTCTGAGGAAGAAATAGATTCTTACATAAAAACACGTGAGCCTATGGATAAAGCCGGTGCTTACGGAATACAGCAGTTAGGAAGTAAATTTGTAAAAAAAATAGAGGGTGACTATTTTAACGTAGTCGGACTTCCTGTCTGCGCCCTTGTGAAGCTTTTGAGAGATGAGTTTGGTATTGTTTTGTGAAAGGAACAGTAAAAAATGAAAAAACCGGGTAAGAAAAATCTGATTATAATAATATCTGTCACAATTTTGGTTATGATAGTTGCTGCGTTTTCTTTAAGAAGCGGCACTTCTCCTGTTTCCAAAGCTGTTGGGACGGTGCTCTCACCGGTACAGAAAGTCGTTGCGGTTTCAGTTAATTCTGTAAAAGACTTTTTCGGAAGTATTTTTTCTTCTGCAAAAAATGCCGAAGAAAATGAGAAACTTAAAGAGACCGTCCTTGCTCTTGAATCTGACGTAAGGATGCTTGAAGGCTATAAAACCGAAAACGAGCGTTTGCGCACTATGCTTGAGCTTGAGAATAACAGAACGGAGTTTAAAAGTGTGGGTGCAAATGTAATTGCACGGGACAGCAGTGAATTCCACGATACCATTACCATAGACAAGGGTACAAAGCACGGTGTCAGAGAGGGCTCCGTAGTAACTGTTCCTGAGGGACTTGTGGGAGTGGTAAGTGAAGCAGGATATAACTTTTCGAAAGTGAAAACCGTATATGACTCACAGAGCTCTGTCGGTGCAATCTGTTTAAGAAGCGGTGATATGGGCATTGTTGAGGCTACCGGCAGCCTTATGGGTGGCGGTGAATGCAGAATGAATTATATTGATAAATCTGCAAAAACCGTTGTCGGTGATATGATTGAAACCTCCGGTACCGGAGGAATTTATCCGAGGGGGATTCTCATCGGAAAAGTAACGGAAATTAAAGAAGATGACCGTAATCTTACGCTTACGGCAAAGATAGAAGCAAGTGTTAATATTAACAATATTGACACCGTGCTTGTGTCTGTACAGGAGTGAAATTGATGAAACTGTTTTTGAAAATTCTCGGTGTATGTCTGGCGTTTCTTGCCCAGAGCATCGTTTTTGAAAACATAAAAATATTTTCAGCATCAGCCGATATTCTGATTGTAGCAATCGTAATTGCTGCAGTTTCCGCCAATACTCTCAGTGCGGCTCTTATAGGAGGTATAGCAGGTCTTTTAAAGGATGTTATTTGCACAGGCATATTTGGTGTAAATATACTTTTATATATGTACCTTGCTATTATTGTGAGCATGGTAGTAAATGAACGTACTCATAATTCACCGCTGCTTATGAGTTTGGTTACCTTTACGGCAGTAACTGCATACGAAATCGTGTTGACAATGTTCAAAGCAATGTTTGGATATGATGTGTCATTTTCCTTTTTAGGTTCAAATATTCTTGTGAACGGTATTTTCGGAGCAATATTTGCACTTTTGTTTGTGCTTGTATATCAGAAAATCACCACTAGACACAGCGGAAAACAAATTCCCGACAGGGAGGATAACTGATGAAAACACGGCGCTACACAGCTCTTTATATTGTGTTGGCTCTTATGGTTTTTGTAATAGGTGTAAGGCTTGTTAATCTGCAGATAGCAAACGGAAGCTACTACAGAGAAAAGAGCGATTCAAGAACATCGAGAAGTATTGAACTTCTTGCTTCAAGAGGAGAGATTCTTGACCGTAACGGAAGAGCGATTGTGGTTAACAGGACAGGGTACAACGTTTACATCTTTGCAAACAGAGACAGAACGGATGAAGAGCTTAATTCTCTTATAATAAAACTGAATAAGGTTGTGAGCAATGCACAGTCTTCGGTTGAGAGCATAATTCCGATAAAACTTACGGAAAATGGCTTGCGCTATGCAGGAGACGAAGAGAAAATTTCCGTATGGAAAAAAGAAAACGGCTTCAAAGACAACTACACTGCGGAAAAAACTGTTGCGGAGCTTTCTGAAAAGTATTCTGTTGATGAATCCTTGCCAGATGGTGAAAAGCTTTTTGTCATTGCGACAAGAATGAATATGGCAAAGAGAGGCTTTTCGCTGACATCTCCATACCTGTTTGTGGAGGATGCACCAATAACAGAGGTGTCTGTCATTAAAGAGCAGAGGGATGCTTTTCCGGATGTTACCGTGATTACTCAGCCGGTAAGAAGCTATCCGTATGCTTCTCTGGGAGCACACATGTTCGGCAGAGTTGGTCTTATAAGTGCGGAAGAATATGAAAAAAACAAAGACAGCTACAGTATGAACGCACACATAGGTAAAAGCGGTATTGAAAAATATCTCGAGGAGTATCTCTGCGGTCAGAACGGTTCCGGAAGTACGCTTCATAACAAGGACAGTTACAGCTCAGGTTACAGCGTAAATACTGCCCCGGTCAGCGGCAGAAATGTCAGACTCACCATTGACCTTGATATGCAGCTTGCAAGCGAAGCGGCCCTTAAAGAAACTGTCAGTGAAATAAACTCTGCATCTGATAATGCCGATACCGGCAGGGATGCAAATGCAGGCAGTATTGTCGTTATAGATGTTAATTCAGGAGATATACTTGCAATGGCATCTTATCCGTCTTACGAAATATCTACTTTCAGCCAAAACTACAATGCACTGTTAAACAATCCATCAAAACCACTTTTTAACAGGGCGCTGGCAGGAACATACTCTCCTGCATCAACATTTAAAGTGCTTGTCGGTGCGGCAGCTCTTGAAGAGGGCATTGTGAAGCCTGACGAGGAGCTTCTCGATACGGGCAAATACACTTACTTCAAAGATTATCAGCCTGCCTGCTGGATATTTAATCAGACGGGAGGCACTCACGGATATGTAAACGTAACAGAGGCAATAAGGGATTCGTGTAATGTGTTCTTCTTTGATGTTGGCCGCAGACTTGGAATAGAAAGCATTGTGAATTACGCCAATAAATTTGGTTTTGGACAAAAAAGCGGAATTGAGCTTTCAGATGAAGAAAAAAGCGGCGTTGTAGCAAGTCCTGAAAACAGAAAAAGCATGGGCGGAATATGGTACCCCGGTGACGTATGTCAGACAGCTATCGGTCAGTCAGATACGCTTGTTACCCCGCTTCAGCTGGCAAACTATACGGCAACAATAGCAAACGGCGGCACAAGATACCGTCCGCACCTGATAAAATCGGTTGAAAATCTGGCAAAGTCCTCAAGTGCGGAAACGGAGAGCGAAATTCTCGATACGGTAAAAATGTCTGAGGAAACTTACCGTGCAATAACAGAGGGAATGAGGCGTGTTGTTACGGAAGGTACTGCCCACTCAGCCTTCAGCGGTTGTAAGGTGTCGGTAGCTGCGAAAACAGGCAGTGCACAGACATCCAGCATATACACTGACGGTATATGTATAGCCTACGCTCCTTACGATAAGCCGCAGATTGCCATTGCGTGTGTGATAGAAAAGGCTGGCAGCGGTGCAAGAGCAGCAGGTGCTGTGAGAAAAATCGTTGACAGTTATTTTGATTCTTCAAATGAGAGTGATATGCTCACTAATGTTTTGACAAGGTAGGTCGGTAGTTTGGTAAGAATAAAAGGACGTACAGATTGCGTCGAACTGTTATTTACCGAAGATGTCTCTTTAAAAGAGGCAGAGAATTTACTTTTGGATGAAACCGGAAACAAGTTTTACGAAAATGCAGAAACACGCATTAAATATTCGGGGATAACCTTTTCCTATGATGAAGAAATGCAGTTTGAAAAAATAATTAAAACAGTTTTCGGAGAAAATGCGCAGCTTATAAAAAAGCACAAGCTTACCAGAAAGCAAATTGAATACTCTCTCGGAGAAGGAGAACGAATCTCTAAAACCGTTACGAAGTCGCTCCGCAGCGGTGAAGTGCTGCGGTTCTGGGGGGATGTAACCGTGTACGGAGATGTTAACCCCGGCGCATATATCTACGCAGGGGGCAACATAACGGTGGTCGGAGCTTTAAGAGGTTATGCAAAAGTGAAAGCAGGAGGAAAGATATATGCAACATATATGTCTCCGACTCAGCTAAGAATAGGAAATATCTGTTCTTACAATAAAAAAACAGAAAATGTCGGACCTGCGGTGGCAATAGAAAAAAATGGCGAAATAATTTTGCAGTGTTTGTAGAAAGTATATGGACTGAATTCAGATAATGTGATAGAATACTCAGGGGTGAAGATATGAGTGAAATTATAGTTATAACAAGCGGCAAGGGTGGAGTTGGAAAAACTACAACAACGGCAAATATTGGTGCGGCTCTTGCAATGCTCGGGAAAAAAGTTGTAATGATAGATACAGACATCGGGCTGAGAAATCTTGATGTTATTATGGGTGTCGAAAACAGAATAGTCTATGACCTTGTAGATGTGGCTGAAAACAAGTGCCCATATACAAAGGCCCTTGTACGTGACAAACGCTTTGATGGGCTTTTCCTGCTTCCTGCGGCACAGTCAAGGGATAAAAGTGCAGTCACAACCACACAAATGAAGCATATTGTGAAACAAATGGAGGATAGCTTCGATTACATACTCATTGACTGTCCTGCAGGTATAGAACAGGGCTTTGAGAATGCTGTTGCTGCTGCTAAAAAGGCCATTGTTGTAGCAATGCCGGAGGTTTCAAGTGTGCGCGATGCTGACCGTATCATCGGACTGCTTGAAAAACATAATGTTGAAAATATTAAGCTTGTAATAAATAAGCTGAGACCCAAAATGGTGAAAAACGGAAGTATGCTGGGCATTGAAGATATGCTTGACATTCTGGCAATTGACCTTCTCGGTGTTGTTCCGGATGACGAGGAGATTATAGTGGCGGCAAATAAAGGTGATTATGTTTCTTCTGTTGAGAAATCAATGGCAGGACAAGCATACAGAAATATTGCAAGAAGACTCGGCGGAGAAGAAGTCGAGCTTATGAAAATGGAACAGAGTTTCTGGAAAAGACTCTTTTCAGGAAGGTAGGATTAGCTTGTGAAGTGGATTTTTTCGCGGCGCAAAGCCGAATCCGTAACCAAAGCTAAAGAAAGATTACAATCTGTAATAAGAAACGACAGAATAAATACAGTTGACGATAAAACAATGGATAAAATCCGCAAGGATATAACGGCAGTGCTTTTAAAATATGTTAAAGATTCGGAAAATCTATGTGTAACTGTTTCGGTTGGACAGGCAGAGGGTGTTATTCTGAACGCAACAGTGAAAAGTGCCGTTTGAGAAAATAAGGAGTTTAGTAATGAATATAGCTTTAATTGCACATGATAAAAAGAAGGAACTGATGGTACAGTTCTGTATTGCGTATAAGGGCGTACTCTCAAAGCATAATCTTATCGCAACAGGCGCGACGGGCGGTCTTATTAATGAAACAACAGGTTTGCCTGTACACAGGCTTCTTTCCGGCCCACAGGGTGGAGACCAGCAGCTCGGTGCGCACATTGCGTATGATGAGATTGACCTTGTGCTTTTCTTCAGAGACCCGCTTACAGCACAGCCACACGAGCCTGATGTAAATGCACTTTTCAGACTTTGTGATGTGCACAATATTCCTCTTGCAACAAATATTGCCACTGCGGAGGTTCTCATTCACGGTCTTGAACGCGGTGACCTTGATTGGCGTGATATTGTCAATCCCAGAAAAAATATTAATTTTTAAAGGATAGTTTTGTATGAACAGCAACACTCTTTTAGTTGACAGAATACATATCGGCTTTTTTGGTACGGTTAATGCCGGTAAATCCAGCCTTGTAAATGCAGTGACAGGACAGGATGCAGCTCTGGTTTCGTCTGTCAGAGGAACAACAACAGACCCTGTAAGAAAAACTATGGAACTTTTGCCCCTTGGTCCGGTTGTGATTATTGATACACCTGGGTTTGACGATAAAGGCGAGCTAGGTAAAGAAAGGATAGAGCGTACAAAAAGAGTGCTTGACGAAATTCATATCGCAGTTCTTACAGTAAACTGTGAAGTAGGATTTTCCAAAACAGATAAAGAATTGAAGGCTCTGTTTGAGGAAAAAAAGATTCCTTGTATAGTCGTATATAATAAGGCGGATCTAATAGAAAACAGAAAAACTCCCGAAGATAACGAAATTTATGTCAGTGCCCTGACGGGGGAGAATATCCGGGAATTTAAAGAGATGCTTGCACGCCTTTCTCCGGTGAAGAAGGGAAAGGGCTATACAGAAACCTTTGTTAAACGCGGTGATACAGTAATTTTAGTCACACCTATTGACGAGGCTGCACCGAAAGGAAGAATAATACTTCCGCAGCAGCAGGTGCTACGAAACCTTCTGGATATAGGTGCAATTACTATTGTAGTACAAACAGATGAGCTTGAAGCTGCGCTTAAAAGTCTCAGTAAAAAGCCTGCAGCTGTTATTACGGACAGTCAGGCTTTCAGAGAAGTGAGTGCAATTGTACCCGATGATATAAAACTTACGTCATTTTCAATTCTTATGGCGTACAATAAAGACTTTCTGGAAGATGCTGTGCGTGCAGCAAGTATTATAAATACGCTTTGTGACGGTGACAAAGTTCTTATTGCCGAAGGATGTACGCATCACAGACAGTGTAACGACATCGGTACGGTAAAAATCCCCGGGTGGATAAAAAAACAAACAGGAAAGGATGTTATATTTGAGTCCGTATCGGGAAAAGATTTTCCGGATGATTTATCGGGCTATAAGGTAGTTATCCACTGTGGGGGGTGTATGATAAATGAAAACGAAGTCTCTGCCCGCAGAGAAAAAGCGAAAGCGCAGGGAGTACCTTTTACAAACTACGGAACTGTAATTGCTCACATAAACGGCATTTTAAAACGAAGTGTAGAGGTTTTTCCGGATTTATACAAAAGTATATAAAAGAAGGGGATGCAAATAACTCAATTGTATTTGCATCCCCTTTTGTTTTGTTGTTTCAGCTTTTTTGAAATCTGTTTTATATTATGTTGAATGTTGAATCTGACGGACGAATAAGATAGACTTCTTTCTTTTCTGATTTGGCATATCTGACAGTGTATGCGGTACCTCCGCGGAAGTATCCGTTCCATACGGCAATAAGCCTTGATGAATTATCAACCATATAGCGGTTTCTTGTAAGCATACAGGTTTTCGTGTAAAATGGGCTTACAAGCATCTGTGAAGAGGTTCTTTCGAGTAATCTTCCATAGCGCTCTCTGTCGGGCTCAGGCCATTTTTCGCTTTGGTCGGGACAGGGAAGGGCAGCGTGCAAATTTATGCAGGGGTACTTTTCTGCAAGCTTAAGTACTGCCTCTGCAGCGTACGTGTCAATGCCGCGAGCCATTCCGCAGTAAAAATCATAGTATCCGTCGGACACAGCCTCTTCAATAAGTTCAAGGAGCACACTTTTAAGCTTTATACAACGCTCATCATTCTCATTGGCTGCCCATGGAAGATGTTCGGGTCTGTGACCTGTAAAACAACAATACATATTTTTCACAATCCTTTTTTTCAGTATAACATATAAAAATAAAAAAAGCAAACAATTGTTCGAAAAAAATTGTGTGATGTATAAAAATATGAAAATATGCTTATACTTTTTGTAGAACGCTATAAAAAGGAGTGAACGAAAATGGATAATACAGCGTTGACACTGGCAATAATCGGAGCAATAAACTGGGGCTCTATCGGTCTTTTCGGAGTTGACCTTGTAGCACTTTTGTGCGGAGGGCAGACAGCGGTATTAAGCAGAATAATTTATACTGTTGTCGGAATTGCGGGACTGTGGTGCATTACACTTTTATTTAAGGAAAAACTGCCCCAGAAAGAATCGCACAAGGCAGTGCACTGAAAAAGAAGCACCGAGCTGTTTGTTCGGTGCTTCTTTTTGTTTTGTCAGTTTTGTAAGATTGTGCCATTTGACAACGTGTGCAGGCTCAGCCTGCTTAAAAACCTGAAAAAGAGGTTAAAAGCATTGTTAATGCAACTGTCAATACAGTGTATCCAAGCATTGCAAAGAAAAATGACGGCTTGAACCTTTTCTTTTTACCGCAGTCTGTTAGGGAACTTCCCGATGTAAGATAATTTTGCACTATTTTCTCTGCTTCACTTACAGCGTCAGACTCGCTGATGTAGTCCTCATCGCGCAGAATAAAAATAGCCTGCTCTATGCGTGATGAATTAAGCCTGTCAAGAACGACTATTTTTTTTGTGTTGTTTTTCATATAAACCAGCTCCTTTTTAACAATTATTAACAATTTTGCGCGATGCTAAACATTTTAATGATTTTGATTTATGCTAGCCTATGTATGCGGCAACAACTGTCAGGTCGTCTTCGGGAGAGGCTGCACCGATTTCCTTTGCTTTTTTCAGTATCATTTGTGCCACGGCTTCAGGCTCTTCTCCGTTGTAGCTTGTTATTAGGTCTTTAATCCATGGGGGTGAAAATGATTCTGTTGCAGTAACGCCATCCGAGAGCAAAATCACCATACTGCCCTTTTCCGACGGAACGGTAAAAATATCAGTATCGCACCGATTAAAGCTTCCTGCAGGCAGTCCGGTAGATTCAACATAAGTCACCGTTTCACCTGTTTTGGTATAGGTCATTGCACCGCCGCATTTATATATATGAGATGACCCGTCGTCAAGACTTATAAGGCACAGGTCGATTGCGGTTACTGTTTCAGTACCTGTGCATAAAAGCATTGAGTTTACAAAATTTATAGCATCCTGAGGACTTAATCCGAGCTCCAGAAAACGCAACAAGAGTCTTGCGGAGTTTTTGCTTTCTTCTCGGGCAATTTCTCCGCTTCCCATTCCATCGCACAGAATGATGGCATAAGTGTGACGGTCAAGAAGTGCATAAATAACATAGTCACCGCTGACTTTTCGATTGGCTTTTACCGCACCTGCAACCGCAGTTGTAATTGAAAACGAGGGCTTAACAACATAGCTGTGCAGACAGTCATCACAGCTTCTTATTCCGGTTCTGACAAAAGGGAGGTTAAATGTCTTTTCAAGTACACGGCAAACAGCTCTCTCGCATCTGCCGAAGCCACCGCATTCTTCAAGACGCATCCGTACGGTAGTGTCTTCCTTGCTTCCGCAGACGAAAATGCTTTTAGTCAGGATTCCTTCCTTACGAAGATTAAACATAAGAGTATCTGCAGCTGCAATATCGCACTCGCTTTCGGATAAGAGACCGTCTGCACTTTTTCTGAAAACAGAAGCTATGGAACTGTATCCCGAATAAACTGCAGACTGCAACTCATTAATTCTTTCTGTCCAAAGACAGTCGTTTTTATAAACTTCAAACATTTTTTTGAAGTGCTCCGTGAAAACTTCTTTCCTGAGACAGTGCTCGGGAGCAAGCTCGGGAGAAGGAACTTCTCCTGCTTTAAGAGCCTTGCACAGTTCTTCAAGGGATGCTTTTGTAGAATTTATGTCACGTCCCCAACAGTATTTTCTGAGTCCACAGTTTCCGCAGGCATTGTGTGCCGTGCGTTTGTACAGGATAAGAGTATTTGCGTCGTCGTTTTTCCTTAAAGATGAAATTTTGAAGAATGTATTTTCAAGGCTTCCGAGAGTTTTTTCAACAACGGAAAGCTTGTCCGCCGCAAGCTCAATCTTTGGGGGAGCATAGCCGCAAAAATGTCCTAAGGAACTGAAGAACCTTTTTGGTAAAAGCTGAAGTATCAGGGCGGCAACAGCTGTATCGGATATGTTGATAAGTACCTCCGTAGAGCCGTTTGAAAATATCGTGACAAGAGCATTAGAAATTATAAACGACATACATGCGGGGATTTTTCCATAGCGTGCAAAATATCCTGCACAAAGTCCCGACAAGGCAAAGGATGCGGCACCGGCATCAATTCTACCGCGACTGAGGCAGCACACAATACCCATAATTATACCTACGCTGCATCCGTGTAGACTTCCGAAATGCACTGCAAAAATCAAAACTGATAATACGCACAAAATTCCATTAAGAGAAAGCACTCCCTCAATACCGGCATTTCCAAAACCGCATAGAACTCCTCCGGTGAGAAGAGCAAGAGATACGGTTTCCTCCGGTGAAAGACTGTGTCGGAGCCGCATAGAAAAAGCGAGAGGTATCGATACGCAGAACGCCCTTGTGGAAATCCACACCGTAGCGACCTCTACAAAAAGAACAACACTGTCATATATAAGCGGATATCCTCCGAAAGCAGAATCTGTGAAAAGCAAAAAAGCACCTGAAGAAAACACACAAGCTGCAGCTATCAGAGATATAATTTTACCGCTTTTGTATTTTTCGGGCAGGAATCGTTCGAGAATAAGAGAGTAGATTGTGATAGCTATTATGTATTTGCCGATTGTGACAAATCCGCATCCTGAAAGTATAAGCCCAAGCACAGAGAAAAGTGCGCATCTGTACCCTCCACCGCTTAAAAATACAGCTGCAAAAAATGAAAAACCCAGAGGATGCGCCCCGCCGACAAGGCTTGTCCGTGAAAGTAAAAAGGCGCACAGGCATTTCAAGGAAAGCTTAATAAGGTCTTCGTTTTTTTCATAGATTTTACCTGCATTGGTAAAGCTTCGCTTTTTTTTGCACACTTTCTTCAGCGGTTTAAGTAAAAGTTTACTCATTGGTAAATCATCCTTTCAAATAACATAACTGTATCTTAGCAAAAACTATCTGAAATTTTTGTCAAACGGTGCATATTATACAAAAACTTTTCGCCAAATAAAAATAAAATGAAACAAAAAGCTTTATTTGCCTTGACATTAAACTATAAAATGATAAAATTAATGTATTGTTGAAAGGAGGCGGTATGCCGTGGATAAAAGAATAGTGACGGGCATACTTGCCCACGTTGACTCAGGAAAGACCACTCTTTCCGAAGCAATGCTTTTTCATAGCGGTGATATAAGGAAAATGGGGCGTGTTGACCATCAGGATGCATTCCTCGATACTGACTTAATGGAAAAGGAGAGAGGTATAACGATCTTTTCCAAGCAGGCGGTAATGAACCTTGGTGAAGCACAGGTGACACTTCTTGACACCCCCGGTCACGTTGACTTTTCCACAGAGGCGGAAAGAGTGCTGTGGGTCCTTGATTATGCAATCCTTGTAATCAGCGGAACGGATGGTGTGCAGAGTCATACCGTAACACTGTGGAAGCTCCTTAAAAAGCATCAGATTCCCGTGTTTATATTTGTAAATAAAATGGACATATCCTTAAAAAGCAGAGAAGAGGTAATGAGTAATCTTCAGAGTGAGCTTTCAGGAGGATGTGTTGATTTTTCTGCAGAAAACTTTATGGAAGAAGTTTCCGTAAATGATGAAGAACTTATGGAAAAATTCCTGGAAACGGAAACACTATCCGATGAGGATATCCGCAGAATGATTTTTGAAAGAAAGGTTTTTCCCTGCTTTTTCGGCTCGGCACTTAAGGGCGATGGGATAGATGTATTTCTTGAAAATTTTGCAAAGTATACGGAAAGCTTCAGTGCCGGAAAAACTCCCTCGGCGAAGGTGTTTAAAATTTCCGATGATGAAAAAGGTGTCCGCCTTACTCATACAAAAATAACAGGTGGTACTTTCAGCATCCGTGACAAAATTACCTATGGTGAAATTGAGGAAAAAATCAGCGAAATCCGCATCTATTCAGGTGCTAAATATAAAAATGTGCAGATAGTGCACCCCGGTGACGTGTGCTGTATCTGCGGACTTTCGGAAAGCTATGCAGGGATGGGTATCGGCGGCGAAGAGGACGCCCCAGATGCAGTTCTGGAAAGTGTGTTTACTTATAAAGTGACGATCCTTGACGGGACGGATACACGTGTTGCACTTGCAAAACTTAAAAAGCTTGAAGAAGAGGAAAACTCCCTTAACGTAATTTATAACGAAATCCTTTCTGAAATTCACATTAGCCTTATGGGTGAAGTTCAGCTTGAAATAATGCGCAGAATTCTTAAGGAAAGATTTAATCTTGAAGTTGCCTTTGAACAGGGAAGTATTGTGTATAAAGAAACAATAGCTAAACCTGTTGAGGGTGTGGGGCATTATGAACCGCTACGCCATTATTCCGAGGTGCATCTGCTTTTAGAACCTCTTAAAAGAGGAAGCGGGCTCCAGTTTGAAACCGATTGCCGTGAGGATGACCTTTCCCGTAACTGGCAGAGGCTTATTCTTACGCATCTCAAAGAAAAAAATCACAAGGGTGTACTGACGGGTAGTCCAATTACCGATATGAAAATAACCCTTAAGTCAGGAAAGGCACATATAAAGCATACCGAGGGCGGTGACTTCCGTCAGGCAACGTACCGTGCAGTCCGCCACGGACTCAGGTGTGCGGAAAGTGTTCTTCTTGAACCTTTCTACAGTTTTGAACTTATCGTTCCTACGGAAAACACGGGCAGGGCAATGATGGACCTTGAGAAAATGAATGCAAAAATAAATCCTCCCGAAATGGCAGGAGCTATGAGCGTTCTTACCGGTGAAGCCCCAGTAAGGTTTATTTCCGAATATCAGAAAACCGTCACAAGCTACACCCACGGAGAGGGTAAACTGAATCTAGCACTTTCGGGATATGATGTATGCGAAAATGCTGACGAAATAATTGAGAGCATCGGCTATGACTGTGACGGAGACCTTTCCAATACTGCAGATTCCGTATTCTGTAAGCAGGGGGCAGGCTTTACAGTGCCGTGGCATCAGGTGACGGAGTATATGCACCTTGAAAGTATCCTTGCACCAAAGGTTGAGGATATTACACCCGTACACTATGTAAAGAAAACTACCGAGGTTTACGATGAAGAAGAACTGATGCGGATATTTGAACGCACCTACGGAAAAATCGTCCGCAAAAATCACAATGCGATGAAAACCCCAAAAGACGTTGCTCCAAAGGAAAAGCACAAAGCTAATCCTCAGAAAATCGGGCCCGGCTATCTTCTTGTTGACGGTTACAACGTAATCTTTGCGTGGGATAAGCTGAAAGAGATTGCGAAGGACAGCCTTGAAGATGCCCGTGAAATGCTTGTTGATAAAATGTGTGCATATAAGGCAATGCATCCGCAGGAGCTGATACTTGTGTTTGATGCTTACAAAGTAAAAGGAAACCGTGGCGAGGTTGAAAAGGTGAATAACATCACCGTTGTATATACCAAAGAGGCACAAACGGCAGATGCTTATATAGAAAAAGCCGCCCACGAGCTTGGAAAGAAATATCACGTACAGGTTGCAACAAGTGATGCCCTTGAACAGATGATAATCTTAGGAAGCGGTGCAGTGCGAATAAGTGCTACTGCTTTTGTGAAAGAACTTGAAGAAACAGAAAAGGAAATAGAACGGTTAATTAAAGAAATTTCTGAGAATAATTAAATCGTTCTTGGAATATCGGAATTTTTGCTGTTTTTTCGCATAAAAACTTGACTAATTGCGCGAAAAGATATATACTATATAAGGTTAAAATACGGAAAATAGGTTCAAAAGGGTTTTTTGAACCCGTTTTTGCGTGTTTGCTACTTAAATATAATTTATTTTTATATACACAAGGAGGTCAATCAAATGGCAAGAAACAAAAAAACCATGGATGGTAACACCGCTGCCGCATATGTCTCTTATGCGTTTACAGACGTTGCTGCTATCTACCCCATTACACCTTCCTCAAACATGGCTGAGGTTACAGATGAATGGGCTGCAAAAGGAAAGAAGAACATTTTTGGCAGAACTGTAAAGATTGCAGAAATGCAGTCTGAGGGTGGTGCTGCAGGTGCCGTTCACGGCTCACTTACAGCAGGTGCTCTTACAACAACTTATACAGCTTCTCAGGGTCTTCTTCTTATGATTCCCAATATGTACAAGATCGCAGGTGAGCTTTTGCCCTCAGTTATTAACGTATCTGCACGTGCACTTGCTTCACACGCTCTTTCAATTTTCGGTGATCATCAGGACGTATATGCATGCCGTCAGACAGGTTATGCAATGCTCTGTTCTGTAAATCCTCAGGAAGCTATGGACCTTGGTGCAGTAGCACACCTCACAACACTTGAGGCAAGAGTTCCCTTCCTTCACTTCTTCGACGGTTTCAGAACTTCTCACGAATATCAGAAGGTTGAGTGCTGGAGTGACGAACAGCTTAAGAAGCTCGTTAACATGGATGCAGTAGAAGCATTCCGTCGTCGCTCTCTTAACCCCTACCATCCTGCACAGCGCGGTACAGCTCAGAACCCTGACGTTTTCTTTCAGGCAAAGGAAGCTAACAACAAGTTCTATGATGCAGTTCCCGAACTTTGTCAGGCATATATGGACAAGGTTAATGCAGAAATCGGCACAGATTACAAGCTCTTCAACTACTACGGTGCAGCTGACGCAGAACACGTAATCGTTGCAATGGGTAGTGCTTGTGATACTATTCAGGAAACAGTTGATTACCTCAACGCTAAGGGCGCAAAGGTTGGTCTTATCAAGGTTAGACTTTACAGACCCTTCAGCGCTAAGCACCTTATCGATGCTATCCCCGCTTCTGTTAAGAGAATCAGCGTTCTCGACAGAACAAAGGAATGCGGTAGCATTGGTGAGCCTCTTTACCTTGACGTTGTTGCGGCTCTCCGTGACAGCCAGTTCAAGGATGTTGAAATCTTTGGCGGACGTTACGGTCTCGGTTCAAAGGATACAACTCCTGCTCAGATTATCGCTGTTTATAACAACGCTGATAAGAAGAGATTTACAATCGGTATTAATGATGATGTAACATTTACATCACTTCAGATTACAGAAAACCCCGACACAACTCCTGCAGGTACAACAAGCTGTAAGTTCTGGGGCCTTGGTGCTGACGGTACTGTTGGTGCTAACAAGAACTCTGTAAAGATTATCGGTGACCACACTGATATGAACGTTCAGGCATACTTTGACTACGACTCAAAGAAGTCAGGCGGTCTTACAGTTTCTCACCTTCGTTTCGGTAATGCTAAGATTACAAGCACATACCTTGTAAACAAGGCTGACTTTGTTGCTTGTCACAAGGCTTCTTACATCAGAAAGTACGATATGGTTTCTGACGTTAAGCCCGGCGGTGTATTCCTTCTTAACTGGCCCTGGACAAAGGCTGAAGAGTTTGAAGCTCACATCCCCGGACAGGTTAAGCGTTACATTGCAGAAAACGACATTCAGTTCTATGTAATCGACGGTGTTGCTATCGGTAAGGAAATCGGTCTTGGCAACAGAATCAATACTGTACTTCAGTCAGCATTCTTCAAGCTTGCTAACATCATTCCTGCAGCAGATGCTATTCAGTATATGAAGGACGCTGCTACAGCTTCTTACTCAAAGAAGGGTGAAGCAATCGTTAAGATGAACCATGACGCTATCGACATGGGTGCTGAAAGAGTTATTAAGGTTGACGTTCCTGCTTCATGGAAGGATGCTAAGGACGAAGATCTTTCTGTTAAGTTTGACGGTGAAGGCAAGCTTGTTGACTACATCAACAACATCCTTAACCCCATCAACTCATTTGCAGGTATGAAGCTTCCCGTATCAGCTTTCGTTCCTTATGCAGACGGTGAAGTTCCGCTTGGTTCTTCTGCATTTGAAAAGAGAGGCATCGCTATCGACGTTCCCGAATGGAAGAGTGAAAACTGTATCCAGTGTAACTTCTGTTCTTATGTATGTCCTCATGCTTGTATCCGTCCTGTAGTTCTTACAGAAGAAGAAGCAAAGAATGCTCCCGAGGGTATCAAGTATATCAATATGACAGGTCTTAACGGTCTTTACTTTGCAATGGCTGTATCTGTACTTGACTGTACAGGTTGCGGATCTTGTGCAAACGTATGTCCCGGTAAGAAGGGCGAGAAGGCTCTTGTTATGCAGCCTCTTGAAACTCAGGAGGACAAGCAGGCATTCTTCGATTACGGTATCAAGATTCCTGAAAAGGCAGAAGTTCTTGAGAAGTTCAAGCCTACAACAGTTAAGGGCAGCCAGTTCAAGCAGCCCCTCCTCGAGTTCTCAGGCGCTTGTGCAGGTTGTGGTGAAACACCTTATGCTAAGCTCGTTACACAGCTTTACGGTGATAAGATGTACATTGCAAACGCAACAGGTTGTTCTTCAATCTGGGGCGGTAGCTCACCCTCAACACCTTACACAGTTAACGCTAAGGGTGAAGGTCCCGCTTGGGCTAACTCACTCTTCGAAGATAACGCAGAGTACGGCTTTGGTATGTTCCTTGCTCAGAATACTCTTCGTGAAGACCTTGTTACAAAGGTAGAAGCTGTTAAGGAAACAGCTGACGACGCAGCTAAGGCAGTTATTGACAAGTACCTTGAAACTAAGGAAGATGTAAATGCTAACAAGGTTGCAGCAGAAGAACTTATGGAAGTTCTTGCTAAGATGAACACACCTGAAGCTGCTGAAATCCTTAAGGATAAAGAATATCTTTCAAAGAAGTCTGTATGGATTCTCGGTGGTGACGGTTGGGCATACGATATCGGTTACGGCGGTCTTGACCACGTACTCGCTAGCGGTGAAGATGTAAACATCCTTGTATTCGATACAGAAGTTTACTCTAACACAGGCGGTCAGTCTTCAAAGGCTACACCTACAGGTGCTATTGCGAAATTCGCAGCAGCAGGTAAGGAAGTTAAGAAGAAAGACCTTGCAGCTATCGCTATGAGCTATGGCTATGTATACGTTGCACAGGTTGCTCAGGGTGCTGACAACAACCAGTGTATCAAGGCATTCGTTGAAGCAGGTTCTTACAACGGTCCTTCAATCGTAATCGCATACGCTCCCTGTATCAACCACGGTATCAAGGGTGGTATGAGCATTGCTCAGACAGAAGAAAAGAGAGCTGTACAGGCTGGTTACTGGCACCTCTTCCGTTTCGACCCCAGAAGAACAGCAGAAGGTCTCAATCCCTTCCAGCTTGATTCTAAGGAGCCTACAGAAAGCTACGAAGAATTCCTTATGAACGAAGTTCGTTACAACTCACTTGCTCGTTCTAACCCCGACAGAGCAAAAGAACTCTTCGCAAAGGCAGCAGAAACAGCTAAGGCTAAGTATGCTGAACTCGTTGAAAGAGCTAGCAAGTAATTATTGCTTAATTAAAAATCCGCAGGACAAGTTCCTGCGGATTTTTTTGTATAAAACATTTACTTTATCTGTTAGTTATGTTATCCTAATCTTAAGGATGTGATTTTATGGCAAGAATTGATGAAATTGATGTTAATTTCAAGGCGAATGTGCCTGACGAAAACGGAATAGTATACTACAGTTGTTTTGACCAGCCTTTTTCTCTTCATGGCTTTTACAAGCCTTATGAACTTGGGATGCTTACTCGTCTTCCCGAATGCTTCAGGGAAGAGAAAGGGGTTAATCGTGGTGTCCGTGCCCTTATGTACGACACATCGGGTGGAAGAGTGCGTTTTGTGACCGATTCCAGAACTGTTGCTATCCGTGTGAAATTACGCACACCCGTTTCGTTTATGCCCCATATGGCGGACACGGGTGCACTGGGCTTTGATATGTATGTATCACCGACAGATAAATCCGCACCGCCTATGTACAAGAAAACTTTTGCACCCCTTAACACTACCCGTGATGATGGGGAATATAGCGGAAGTTTTGAATTTGATGATACCTGCCCTCGTGAAATCACAATCAACTTTCCGCTTTATAACGGAGTTGAATCTCTTTACATAGGTCTTTGTGACGGATGTACGTTGAAAGAGGCATCACCTTATTCTATAGAAGAGCCGATTGTGTTTTACGGCTCATCAATTACCCAAGGGGGATGCGCCACAAGACCGGGTATGAACTATCCTGCACTTCTTTCAAGATGGCTTGATGCGGAATTTATGAACCTCGGTTTTTCTGGCAGTGACCACGGGGAAGCGGCACTTGCAGAGCATATTGCAGAACTTCCGATGTCTGCATTTGTTATGGCTTACGGAGATAATTCCCCCACAAAGGAGCATTATGAGAAGACCTACTATCCCTTTTATAAAACAATCAGGGAGAAGCACCCCGATATTCCCATTATTATGAAGTCGCAACCTTTTTGCCCCGATATTAAAACTAATGCGGCGGCACAGCGCAAGCTTGAATTCCGTGAGGTTGTAATTGCGGCATATGAAAAAGCCGTAGCAGAAGGTGACGAAAATCTTTACTTTATTGATGGACTTACCCTTTACGGAGATATGGATGAAACAGAGGTAACAGTTGACGCAACCCATCCCACAGACCTTGGTTTTTACAAAATGGCGAAGAGGATTTATCCCGTATTGGAAGAAATTTTATATCCTTGAAAAATGAAAATAAAAGGCTTTGTCAATAAAATATATTACTACTCAACCCAAGGACGTGATTTTATGGCAAGAATTGAAGATATTGATGTTAATTTCAAGGCGAATGTGCCTGACGAAAGCGGAATAGTTTATTATAGTTGTTTTGATAAGTCTTTTTCCCTTCACGGCTTTTACAAGCCTTATGAACTTGGGATGCTCACACGCCTGCCCGAATGCTTCAGGGAAGAGAAAGGGGTTAATCGTGGCGTCCGTGCCCTTATGAATGATGCAACGGGTGGCAGAGTACGATTTGTGACGGATTCAAAGACTGTGGCAATCAGGGTGAAACTACGTACCCCTGTTTCGTTTATGCCCCATATGGCAGACACGGGTGCGCTTGGATGTGATATGTACGTTGCTCCGATAGACAAGTCCGCACCACCTTTGTACAAGAAAACTTTCGCACCGCTTAACACAAGCCGTGAAGATGCAGAGTATAGCGGTAGTTTCGAATTTGACGATAACGACCTTCGTGAAATCACAATAAACTTCCCTTTGTACAACGGAGTGGAATCTCTGCACATCGGTGTTTGTGACGGATGCACTCTGAAAGAAGCTTCTTCCTATTCTGTGGAAGAGCCGATTGTGTTCTACGGTTCCTCAATAACCCAAGGGGGATGTGCTACAAGACCGGGTATGAATTATCCTGCACTTTTATCAAGGTGGCTTGATGCAGATTTTATGAATCTTGGCTTTTCGGGAAGTGACCACGGGGAAGCGGCACTTGCAGAGCATATTGCAGAGCTTCCTATGTCGGCATTTGTTTATGCGTACGGCTATAATGCCCCTACAAAAGAACATTACGACAGTACATATTATGCCTTCTACAAAATCATAAGGGAGAAGAACCAGGGCCTTCCCATAATAATGATGTCGTCGCCCGTGTGCCCGGATATCAAAACAAATGAAGTTGCACAGAAAATGATTGAATACCGTGAGGTTGTAATGAATGCATACGAAAAAGCTATAGCGGAGGGTGACAAAAACCTTTACTTTATCGACGGATTTACGCTTCTTGGTGACGGTGAGGCGACAGAAGCAACTGTTGACGGCACACATCCGACTGATCTGGGTTTCTATAATATGGCGAAAAGAATTTATCCCGTTCTGGAAGAAGTTCTGTATGAATAAAAAATGTACACTTTGGGGACTGTCTCCAAAGTGTACATTTTTTATCTTATAGGAATTTGCGTCAAATTAAGACACAGGAAACTGTGTTTGCACTTTTGTGAGGGTGCGACATGGGTGAAGCGGCACGCATCTTTTTTAGATTGAAAGAGTTATTAACTTTTTCTTTTTTGCATATTCAAGTGTTCTGTCGGCACCTGTGCAATGGTTTTTGACATAGTAAATAAGATAGTCGGAGGTGTTGACTATAAATTCATTGCATTTTATAATTTTAAGCTTTTGAGGGGTGTTTTAGGGAATTTCTGCAACAAGGATTGCATCATAATTATTTTCATAATATTCTTTATTGTTGTTGATTTCAGAAGTGAGGTAGGGAATAACAAGGATGAGGTTTATATAAGTATATTTCTTTTTTAATTCTCTTACTGCTTTTGCACAAAGACGGTCAAATGCTCCGTAGTTTCCTACACGGAATTCGGTCACATTTTCGTTAATTATAAGATTTTCGATTTTTTCTGAAAGTGATTTATAATGTTCATCCGTATAATATATATTGCTATGTCCTGCAAAACAACATACTTTTTCCATTGTATTTCCACCTCTTTTGTTTGTATTATAACATAATATAATCAAAAACACAAACAAATTGTTATTAAAACAAAATAAATCGTTTCTGTATATGTCGGTTTTGTTAAGTTATAATAACACTGAGGTGGTTTTATGAAACCTAAAAATTTTGATGTATGGCTCGGAATAGGATTGAATATACTTCATTACAGAAAAGAACAAGGAATGACACAACTACAACTCGCAGAAAAAGCAGGAATAAGTAATGCTTATATCCAACGAATAGAAACTGCGGCATCTTCCTGCACCCTTGATACACTTATTGATATTGCAGAGGCTCTCAGAATACCCCTTAAGAAATTATTTGAATTTAAAGACTAATAAAAGATTGCAATTTGCCGGAATTGCAATCTTTTTCTCCTTATAGAAATTTGCGTAATTTTATTCGCGTGAAGCTATGTTCGACATTTGCAGGTGCGCGACGTGGGTGAAGCGGCACGCTTCTTTTTAATTTATAGGAAATTGCGTTTTTTATCGCGAGCAATATTTGTGGGTTTTAAGTTAAGTTTGGACGCGACATGGGTGAAGCGGCACGCTTCTTTTTTAACCTTATAGGAATTTGCGTCAAATTAAGA
>JAZQAO010000039.1:0-10890 GCA_045545295.1 Clostridia bacterium | reverse complement strand
TTTAACATCCGATACCCGGTTTGATGATATAACCACAAACTCTTTACCGCACTTAATAGCGCATATATACAAATTAATTTCTTCCGCAAAAACGTACAAACCAATTGTTATTATCATACTGATGATATATAATTGTCAAAGGCAAAAGCCGAATCAGTTTATATCATAATCAAGCTTAAACTGTTCACCGCAGCCATAGTTTTCATAAACATAATCAATATCCTTATCACCTCTGCCTGAAAGACAAGCAAGAATTGAGCCTGACTTATGCTCTTTTGCATAGCGGATTGCATAAGCAACTGCGTGTGCACTTTCAATAGCAGGGATAATTCCTTCGTATCGTGAAAGAAGGAAAAATGCTTCCATAGCTTCTTCGTCAGAAACAGTATCATACTGAACTCTGTTTAAATCACGAAGATGTGCGTGTTCAGGTCCTACTCCCGGATAATCAAGTCCGCTTGCGATTGAATATACCGGCAACGGTTCGCCCTTTTCATCCTGAAGCACATAGCTTGAGTATCCATGTATTATACCCTTTGTACCATAAGCCATTGTTGCTGCGTGGTCGCCTATGCCCTTTCCTCTGCCAAGAGGCTCAATTCCGAAAATTTCAACCGGATCGGCAAGGAACGGAGTAAACATTCCGAGCGAGTTTGAGCCACCGCCTACGCAAGCGCAAATTGCATCCGGCATAATTCCCGTCATTTCAATGAACTGGTCACGCGCTTCATAACCTATAACAGACTGGAAGTCTCTTACCATTTTAGGGAACGGATGGGGACCGGCAGCTGTTCCTATACAATAAATTGCATTTTTATATTCTCTCAAATATGCCTCGAATGCGGCATCACACGCCTCCTTCAAGGTTTTAAGCCCTTTTGTAACCGGCACAACATTTGCACCGAGCATTTTCATTCTTATCACATTTGGGTGCTGCTTTTCAATATCAACCTCACCCATATACACATCACATTCCATACCAAAGTATGCCGCAGCTGTTGCAATCGCAACTCCGTGCTGACCTGCGCCCGTTTCTGCAATAATTTTTTTCTTACCCATAAACTTTGCAAGAAGACCCTCGCCCATACAATGATTAAGCTTATGCGCACCCGTATGGTTCAAATCTTCTCTCTTTAAGTATATCTGGCAGTTGCCGAAAATTTTTGACAGGCGCTCGCAATGATATACAGGGGTAGGTCTTCCCTGAAATTCTTTTCTTATTCTGCGAAGCTCATTAATGAATTGAGCGGAATGGCAAATTGCTTCATAGGCATCATCAGCTTCTCTGAAAGCTTCTATAAGTTCTTCTGCCTGAAAAGAGCCGCCGTATTCGCCAAAATATCCATTCTCATCAGGATATTCTTTCAAATAATTCTCAAAATCCTTATATTTATTCATATATATGCTCCTTTATAACCTTTTCTCTCTATTTTAACACACAATCCACCAAATTGTCCATAGTTTTTGAAAAATTATCGGCATTAATATTTGTACATAGCATCTTAGACGTGTACGGAAAGTAATAAGTAAAAGTGAATAAGTTCGGTTGATTTTCGCCACGGCGAAAATCTTCATCACCTCTTCACTTTTCACTCTTACCTATTACCTTGCTCATTCAATAAATCTTTTATTGAATGAACATCGCGTCTCCGAAGCTGAAAAAGCGATATTTTTCCGCTACTGCCTCGTTATAGGCATTTAAAACATTTTCCCTTCCGGCAAGTGCGCTCACAAGCATAATCAATGTAGATTCGGGCAAATGAAAATTAGTAATAAGTGCGTCAATTACATTGAAATCTTTTCCAGGATATATAAAAATATCTGTCCAACCTGTCTCTTCTTTTAAAACAGGGTTCTTCATACCAACAGTTTCCAAAGTTCTCGTTGCGGTAGTTCCGACTGAAATGACACGTCCACCGTTTTTCTTGGTTTCATTTACAAGGTCTGCCGTTTCCTTAGGCAAAACATAAAATTCCGAATGCATTTTATGCTCTAAAATATCATCTGCCTTAACAGGTCTAAATGTTCCAAGTCCGACGTGCAGTGTTACATATCCGATTTTAATGCCCTTTTTATCAATTTTCGAAAGAAGCTCATCGGTAAAATGAAGACCGGCAGTAGGTGCTGCTGCTGACCCTGAACACTTTGCATAAACAGTCTGGTAACGGTCTTTGTCTTCTAATTTTTTTGTTATATAATGCGGAAGAGGCATTTCGCCAAGTCTGTCCAAAATTTCTTCAAATACACCGTCATAGTAGAACTTTACCAGTCTGTTCCCATCGTTTATTACCTCTAAAACCTCTGCTACAAGCTCGCCTTTCCCAAAAACAAATCTTGCTCCCGGCTTTGCTTTTCTGCCCGGTTTTAAAATAACTTCCCACTCATCAAGCTTATGCTTATGAAGCAGCAGAAACTCTATATGTCCGCCTGTTCCCTCTTTTTCGCCATAAAGACGTGCAGGAATGACCTTTGTATCATTTAAAATAAGGCAATCACCAGGATTTAGCATATCAACTATATCATAAAAATGCTTATGCTCTGTTTTTCCTGTAACCTTATCAAGACACATAAGTCTTGATGTCTGCCTGTCCGAAAGCGGTTCCTGTGCAATCAGTTCAGGCGGCAAATCGTAATAAAAGTCCTGTCTTTTCATCTAAAAATCCTTCTTTTCAACTTAACTTGGGCGGATATTAAATCCGCCCATAATTTTTTATTTAGCTTTAGAATCTTCCGTTTTTTCCTCTGGTAACTCCACTTTGTTCCATGCCGCAATTATTCCTTGTGAAATCCCCGCGGCAAGCTTGGCCTGATAGCTTTCGCTTATCATTTTCTCAAGCTCTATCGGGTTATTTATAAATCCCACTTCAACAAGTGCTGACGGCATTAAACACTCTCTGTTTACCAAAAGGTTTCCTGTCTTAACACCTCGTGAACGCGCATTAGTTGAGTCAATTATCTTTTCAAGCAAAAGGTTTGAAAGCTGCTTGCTTGTAAGACCGATGTCATCATCATTATTTTTCTCGCTGTAATAGACCTCTATGCCATTGGCTGCAGTAACCTCAGTGACACTTGAATTCAAATGAATACTTACAAAAATTACCGCTCCAACACTATTTGCAAGTTCAGGGCGCTCATAAAGCTCCGGATAAGTATCACCTTCTCTTGTCATTATCGTCTTTATTCCGTTTGCTTCAAGATTTTCTTTTACTTTATGTGCAATCTTTAAAGCAATGTCTTTTTCATTGTGTTCACCTGCACTGCCCGGTTTCATTGTTGCGATTATCGGTGTTGTAGTTTCAAGCGCTGCTTTATATGCTGCCATTTCTTCAGCATTCATAAGGTCTCCTTGTGCACCCGGATCACTTCCGCCGTGACCTGCATCAATTATAACAATCTTTTCACTGTTATATTTAATAGGTTTTTTAGACGTAGCCGGCGACGGTGTTTTGGTAGGTGCCGGCGTGCTTGATACAGGCGGCGTTCCCGTCGAAGACGGAGTCTCTGTCGGAGACGGCGGCACTGTCGGAGACGGTTTCACTGTCTGAGAAGGCGTTGATACTACTGTATCAGGCTCGACATCTGCATCTTCATTGCTTGATAATTTAAATACCACAGCCTTTTTATCAGCCGACAAAGCTGCGCTGTACTTTTTCATATTCTCTGTGTCAATCGCCACTCGCGTGTATCCTTCATGGAGCCCGACACGCACTGACTTTACACAATCCAAATCTATCTGAACTTTATTGTCCGTCAAATATTTTACGCCATATACATCTGCAAAAATCACTCCGCTTGCAGTAGCTGAGGCTTTTGATATTTTTTCAATATTTCCGTTTGCAGAAATGGTTACCGTCACAACATCACCATCATAGGTTGCAGAAATATCGTTTATCTTTACATCTTGCGACGGCGACGGTGATTTAGTAGGACGTGCATTTCCGTCTGAAATAGAAATATGTCCCGTTTTATCGTCAAAGTCAACCTTTAGTCCTATATTTTCCGAAATAAACCGTACAGGAACCATTGTTTTTGCACTCTCACCCCATTTTGCAATGAGCTTTGGCGCAACATTGTCAGTGATTGTGACGCTAGTACCATCTACATTTGCAGTGGTAGAGTCAATTTTAAGCCATACTTTTCTTTTTCCATAGGAAACAGTTACCGATTTATCACTTTGTTCATAATCAACTGTTGCTCCAAGCTCTTCAAAAATCTCACGCACCGGAACAAGTGCTCGGTTATTAAAAATAATCGGTTCAAGTGGCAAATCTGTCAAGGTTTTTCCGTTTACCGAAAGCGAATATACATTCCCTGTATAATTATGTACCCCGCCGTCATACTCCAAAATTATTGCGGCAGAGGCAATAGTGTTCACAAAAATACAACACAGTAAGCAAAGTGCAGCTGCTAATTTCCTCATAAGGTATTTTCCTCCCTTTTATTCAGGCATCGGCACCTTAAAATGCTCATATCCTGCCTGAGTTACTATTCTACCCCTGGGAGTTCTTGAAATATATCCAAGCTGCATTAAATAAGGTTCATACACATCTTCAATAGTGTTCGGTTCTTCACCGATTGTTGCTGCTATCGTTTCAAGCCCCACAGGGCCTCCCCCGAAACTTTTTATCATTGTCATAATCATTTTATTATCGATTGTATCGAGTCCCATATCATCAATTTCCATCTGTTTTAGGGACTCTGATGCAATTTCTTTTGTTATTTTGCCGTCAAATTTAATCTGGGCAAAATCTCGCACTCGTTTTAAAAGCCTGTTTGAAATTCTCGGTGTTCCTCTTGAGCGGCTTGCAATTTCTTCTGAGCCGCCGTCATCTATGTCCACGCCTAAAATTCCTGCAGATCGCTTTACAATCCGCTTTAATTCCTCGGTTGTGTAAAGCTCAAGCCTTGCAATAACACCGAAGCGGTCGCGAAGCGGTGCAGTCAAAAGTCCTGCACGGGTTGTCGCTCCAATTAAAGTAAATTTAGGCAAATCAAGACGTATCGACTTTGCAGACGGTCCTTTTCCGATAATAATGTCAAGAGCATAATCCTCCATAGCAGGATACAAAATTTCTTCAACAGTTCTTGACATTCTGTGGATTTCGTCAATAAATAAAATATCGTTTTGCGACAGATTTGTAAGTATCGCCGCTAAATCACCTGCTTTTTCAATAGCAGGACCGCTGGTTATACGGATATTTACACCCATTTCGTTTGAAATAATTCCGGCAAGAGTTGTTTTTCCAAGTCCCGGTGGTCCGTATAAAAGCACGTGGTCAAGCGGTTCACGGCGTTCTTTTGCCGCATCAATGTAAACACTTAAGTTTTCCTTTACCTTTTCCTGTCCCACATAGTCCGAAAGCTGTCTTGGACGAAGACCAACTTCAATATCGGCATCTTCGTCTAAAAAATCGCCTGTTACTATTCTTTCGTTATCATCAAAAATCATCTTTAATCACCTTCAATAAAGAACTACATCAGCTTTAAAAGCGCCTGTTTCACCATTTCCTCAACAGGAAGTGATTGGTCAACCTTAGAAACCGCCTTTTTGGCTTCCTGCTGTGAATATCCCAAAACCACAAGGGCGCTTACAGCTTCCATACCGCTGTCATCAGCAACAATCTCTGCGCTAAAGGATTCATCAGCCACAACGTCAACATTTTTAAGCTTGTCCTTAAGCTCCAAAATGACCCTTTGTGCCATTTTTGCGCCAACTCCATTTGCCTTTGTAAGTGTTTTTGCATCGTTCGTAATTACCGATAATACAAGTTGATTAGGAGTCACAACAGACAAAATTGAAAGCGCAGCTTTTGGCCCAACTCCCGAAACTGACAAAAGATGTAAAAACATAGTAAGCTCATCATTTGTTACAAATCCATAAATATCAAAAATATCTTCTCTTACATAAACATAAGTATAGAATGTCACATCTGATGATACAGTAACAGCATCCAAACTGTTTTGAGACGTGTAAATTTTATACCCTACTCCGTCATTATCTAAAACAACAAAGTTATCCTGTTTTAAAACAAGCTCACCTTTTAAATAGTAGTACATTTGTATTTCCTTCCTTTGAAAGCTCCGTTAGGGAATCTTCTCCCAATTATACAGGCTATGCTTAAATTATATCATATTTTGTCGCATTTGGCATTTACGTTTACATTACAAGTATGTAACGGATTTTACAGTCTGTTCTCGCCAAGCTCTTCATTCATTTTGGCAGAATGTGCATGGCAAATTGCAACCGCTAATGCATCTGCAGCATCGTCGGGTTTTGGAATTGCATTTAGATTCAGAAGCATTTTTACCATCTGCTGGATTTGACCTTTTTCTGCCCTTCCATATCCCGTAACCGCCTGTTTTATTTGAAGCGGCGTATATTCATATATAGGTATTTCTGCCGTTGCAACTTCTGCCACCAAAACACCCCTTGCCTGCGCAACAGCGATTGCAGTCTTTGCGTTGTTATTAAAAAATAATTCTTCTATCGCTACCGCATCTGGCTTATATTTATGCAAATATTCGCATATTTCTTCTTTTATCTTTTTAAGGCGCAGACTTGTTATCATAGATGAGTGTGTCGTGATTGCATTATACTCAATCGGTCGGAACTTATTTCCCTTGTATTCAAGCACTCCTATACCCACAATAGCATATCCTGGGTCAATACCTAAAATAATCACAAAAAATGCCTCCTGTTTTTATATACTTTTATCACATTTTACTATTGCATAATTATAAACTAAAATGTATAATAATACTTAGATAATAAATTTAAGTCGAATATACATATATTGTATAACAAAAAAGGAGGAATTTCAATATGTCAAAAGAAAAAGTTGTTCTCGCATACTCAGGAGGACTTGATACATCAATCATCATTCCTTGGCTCAAGGAAAACTACGACTATGAAGTAATTGCAGTTTGCGGCGATGTTGGTCAGGGAAAAGAAACAGACGGTCTTGAAGAACGTGCAAAAAAAGCAGGTGCTTCAAAGCTTTATATCGCTGATTTAAAGGCTGAATACGTTAAGGACTACATCTGGCCTGTTGTTAAATCAGGTGCAGAATATGAAGGCAAGTATCTTTTAGGCACTTCGCACGCTCGTCCTATAATTGCAAAAAAATTAGTTGAGATTGCAGAAAAAGAAGGTGCAACCGCAATTTGTCACGGTTGTACAGGTAAAGGAAATGATCAGGTTCGTTTTGAGCTTACAATAAAGGCTTTAAATCCAAGTCTTAAAGTTATTGCACCTTGGAGAATTTGGGATATCAAATCCCGCGAAGATGCCGTTGACTACGCAAATGCACACGGCATTGAAATACCTGTTACAAAAAAAGAGCTTTACTCACGTGACCGTAATGTATGGCACATCAGCCACGAAGGTATGGACCTTGAAAATCCAGCAAATGAGCCACAGCTGGATAGTCTTTTAAAGCTTGGTGTTTCGCCCGAGAAAGCACCTGATGAGGCAAAGTATGTTACAATTAGCTTTGAAAAGGGCGAGGCTGTTGCACTTGACGGAAAGAAGATGGAGCCTTTAGCACTACTTGAAGAACTTAACAAAATCGGCGGTGCTTACGGCGTAGGTATTGCAGATATCGTTGAAGACCGTCTTGTTGGTATGAAGTCAAGAGGTGTTTATGAAACTCCGGGCGGAACAATCCTTTATGCAGCTATCAAAGAGCTTGAATACCTTTGCCTTGACCGTGATACACAGAGCTTCAAACGCCAGAGCGCAGTTAAGTTTGCAGAGCTTGTATATGACGGAAAGTGGTTTACACCGCTACGTGAGGCTATGAGCGCCATGTTCGACGTTATGGACGAAACTGTTACAGGTGATGTTAAGCTTAAGCTTTATAAAGGCAACATCTACCCTGCAGGTTCTACAAGCCCGTATTCACTTTATAATGAAGACATTGCTTCATTCGGTGATTCACACGAGCTTTATTCGCACAAAGACAGTGAAGGCTTTATCAATCTTTACGGTCTACCACTCAAGGTTCGTGCTATGATGATGAACAAACACGGAGAAAACAAGTATAAAAAATAATTAAAACAGTATTGAGACTTCCGGATTTTTATGATATAATAAAGTCCGGAAGTTTTAAATTTTACAAAGGAGTTTATTTTATATGGCAAAATTATGGGGCGGACGGTTCCAGAAAAACACCGATGCAAAGGTTGATGATTTTAACTCATCAATCAGATTCGACCAGAGAATGTACAAACAGGACATCAAGGGAAGCATTGCACATGCAAAAATGCTCGGAAAACAGGGCATTATAAGCCTTGAGGATTCCGAAAAGATTGTTTTGGGGCTTACAGAAATCTTATCCGACATTGAAAATGGTAAAGTGGAATTTCTAATTGATGCAGAAGACATACATATGAACATAGAAAAGCTTTTGACCGACAAAATCGGCGAAAGCGGAAAAAGGCTTCACACTGGCAGGAGCCGTAACGATCAGGTGGCACTTGACATAAGAATGTATCTAATGGACGAAATTTCCGAAATTTCTGAAATGCTTAAATCTCTTATGACAACACTTTTATCTCTTGCAAAAGATCATACAGAAACGATTATGCCAGGTTATACGCATCTTCAAAAAGCACAACCTGTCACATTTGCACATCACCTAATGGCATATTTCGAAATGACAAAGCGTGATTTGTCACGTCTTTCCGACTGCAGAGAGCGCACTAATGTAATGCCTTTAGGCTCTGGCGCGCTGGCAGGCACTACATATCCTTTAGACAGAGAATTTGTAGCTGGCGAGCTTGGATTTGCCGAAGTTTCGCAAAATTCATTAGACGGCGTATCCGATCGTGATTTTGCGATTGAGCTCGCAAGCTGTCTTTCAATTATAATGATGCATCTGTCACGTTTTTGCGAGGAGTTGATTTTATGGTCGAGCCATGAATTTTCATTCGTCGAAATGGACGATGCATATTCAACAGGTTCGTCGATTATGCCACAGAAGAAAAATCCTGACGTTGCAGAATTAATCCGCGGAAAAACTGGTCGTGTTTACGGACATCTAATGGGGCTTTTGACAACAATGAAGGGCATTCCGCTTGCATACAACAAGGATATGCAAGAAGACAAAGAGCCAATTTTCGACGCAGTTGACACAGTTAAGCTTTGTCTGCCTGTTTTCATTGATATGATTACTACAATGAAGGTAAGAAAAGAAAATATGCTAAAGGGCGCAAAAGGTGGATTTACCAACGCAACAGACGTTGCAGACTACCTTGTAAAAAAAGGTATGCCATTTCGTGACGCACACGCCGTTGTAGGAAAGCTCGTTTTCTATTCTATAAGCAAAGACAAATCTCTAGACCAACTTACAATCGACGAATTCAAGGAATTCTCAAACATTATTGAAGATGATATATATGATGCAATAAGTATGGAAACCTGCGTAAACGGCAGAACAGTCATTGGTGGTCCTGCAAAAGAGACTGCAAAAAAAGCAATTCAAAAAGCTGAACAGTATCTTCAAAATCTATAAATATAACAACCACTAATCTTCCGAACTATTCTGTCCTCAGGACGGGATATTACAGGCTTAGACGAATAAGTAAGACGTGAAAGTATGATGCTTCATTGGAGCCATAACCACCAGTGCTCTGGTGACTTGTCCAGTCCCTATAAGGGATATTGCTATATTGACCTTCGTAATGAGACACGGAAGGCTTAATACTGCATTACAAAAAAAAGACAGCCACACATAGACGGCTGTCTTTTTTGTATAGTAAAAACTAAAATCAATATTTCAAAATAAAAACAGAACAACCTAGATTTTAATCTAAATTGTTCTGTTTTAGTGGAAGAGTCGAACGGTTTAGATGCATATAAAATAAGCTTTGCAAAAGCAAAGCAAACTTAACTTCTTCCCTTTTCACTCTTACTTATTACTTTCCAAAAATCGACAAGTCTTTTCAGGGAATAGTGAAGAGGTAATAAGTAAAATCGACAAGATTCTGACGAATCTTGTCGATTTTTGGTGGGCCATCAAGGACTCGAACCTTGGACCGTCCGGTTATGAGCCGGATGCTCTAACCAACTGAGCTAATGGCCCTAATTGAGTAAAAGCCTTTCAATTAGAAAGGCTTTTATCAAATGGTGACCCGTGCGAGAATCGAACTCGCGTTACCGCCGTGAAAGGGCGGTGTCTTAACCGCTTGACCAACGGGCCATACGTAACAACTAAACATTATTTAGTTGTTACAAGCTGAACTGATGTTCAGTTCCGGCAGCTATCTACTTTCCCAGGCGGTCGCCCACCAAGTATCATCGACGTTAAAGAGCTTAACTTCCGTGTTCGGTATGGGAACGGGTGGGACCTCTTTGCTATCGCCACCGAATTTTCGAGGCTATACCCTCAAAACTAAACAATGTATCATCTTAAAGTGTAGACTTCTCTCTTCTCTTATCCATATATATTTCGCTTTCCTTCTGACCCTATTGGGTCTTGGTCAAGCCCTCGGACTATTAGTACCGTTCAGCTGAGTACATTACTGCACTTACACCTACGGCCTATCAACCATGTAGTCTTCATGGGTCCTTACCAGCCTACGCTGTGGGAAATCTTATCTTGAAGGGGGCTTCACGCTTAGATGCCTTCAGCGTTTATCCCGTCCGTACTTAGCTACCCTGCTATGCCCTTGGCAGAACAACAGGTGCACCAGCGGTACGTCCATCCCGGTCCTCTCGTACTAAGGACAGCTCTCCTCAAATTTCCTGCGCCCGTGATAGATAGGGACCGAACTGTCTCGCGACGTTCTGAACCCAGCTCGCGTACCGCTTTAATGGGCGAACAGCCCAACCCTTGGAACCGACTCCAGCTCCAGGATGCGATGAGCCGACATCGAGGTGCCAAACCT
>JAZQAO010000038.1:0-6783 GCA_045545295.1 Clostridia bacterium | reverse complement strand
TTACGGCAATACAAATTTCAGTAAAAAATGGTTATCAAAAATACCTGATACAATTTTAAAACGAGAGGTTACATCGGGAATTTGCAGAGTAAAATTGAAGATATAACGAAAAAAGCCTTGATAGGAAGAATGAAAATCTTCTTATCAAGGCTTTAGATGTTTAATACATCTATCAAAGCTATATTGATTTTTACTTTAATACTGATACGGCATCGCTGATTGTTTTTTCAAAAGCTTCTCTGCCGTATTTGTCAACCTCGGATTTATTCTTTTCACCATGAGTTAAGCATCCTGCACCGCCGATGCATCCGCCGACACACGCCATACCTTCGATAAAGTTTGCATCAAGTACGCCCTTGCTCAGCTTGAGAAGTGCCATCCTGCAAGCTTCTATTCCGTCACAAGGAATTGCCTTTAAGTCAAATTCGATATTCTGTTCTTTAAGGCCCTGAGCAACTGCATCAGAAAGTCCGCCACTGCGAGCAAATATTCTGCCAAAATATGATGCGTTATCCAAAACATCTTCTTCAAGAGTTGTAATGTCAATATCTTTACTGTCGTAGAGCGCCTGAAGCTCTTCAAAGGACATAACAGCATCTACATAAGGCTTTACATCTTCAAGCTGTGCTTCAGCTTTTTTGGCTGTACAAGGTCCAATAAACACTACTTTTGAATTCGCATCCGTTTCCTTGATATATTTTGCAAGTGTTGCCATTGGTGAAAGATTATGGGAAATATATTTTACCAAATCAGGGAACGCTGATTTTACATAAGCAACAAAAGCCGGACAGCATGAGCTTGTCAAAAGTCCTTTTTCCGAAAGCTCTTTTGATTCTGCCTGTGCAACCATATCTGCACCAAGTGCTGCTTCAATTACCGTGTAGAAACCAAGCTCTTTAAGTCCCTTGATTACCTGACCGAGCTTAGCATAAGTAAACTGACTGGAAATTGAAGGTGCAACCATAGCATATACCTTATACTTCTGATTATTTTCACTTTTCTTAATCAGGTCAATCACATTCAAAATATATGACTTATCCATAATAGCACCGAATGGGCACTGATATACACAAGCTCCGCAGGCTGTACATTTACTGTTATCAATTGCAGCAGCATTATCCTCGTTAATAGAAATAGCTTTTATTTTACAAGCATTCTGGCAAGGACGTTTGCGGTTCACAATTGCAGAATAAGGGCAAACCTTTGCACAAGCTCCGCATTCCACACATTTTGATTTATCAATATGTGCCACATGATTGTGGTCAAATGAAATTGCTCCTCTTTTGCAGACATCCTCACATCTGTGAGCAAGACACCCACGGCATGAATCTGTTACTTCATAGCCAGCTGCCGGGCATTCATCACAGGCAATTTCAATTACTTCAATTACATTTGAATTTTCTTTATCTCCACCCATAGCGATTTTTACACGCTCAGAAAGTATAGCTCTTTCCTTATAAACACAACAACGCATTGTGGAAGTTTTACCCGGGACAATCGTTTTCGGAATTTCCAAGATATTTTCAAGCAGAGTGTCATTCCAAGCCTCTTTTGCAACTTCACGCAGCACTTTATACTTCAAATGCTGAACTTTAGTATCAAATTTTCTCATAATTCACACTCCTTAAAAATAACTTACTTTAATTCTTTTACCCATTTCCTTCAGGCTTTTTGAAAGTTCCTCAACCAAATTCATCTTAATACTGAAATTTATCGGCAAATCGGGATTCTGATGTGCAGGGTTTATAGCGCGACCAACATAGAAGTTTATATCCGTTGCTTCTTCAAATAACAACTGACAAATGAGCGAAGCACCGTCACGCTTATAATTCCAATGCTCATACATTTCGTTTTCGCCAAGATAATCTTTAGCGTATTCGATTACCTTGTTCATTGTAATAACGCCCTCTGTTACCAAGTCAACACCTTCAAGCTTTGCAATGGGAGGAACATCGGATTTTTCAAAATTTAGAGTTGCCTGTAAAGGTTTTCTCAAATACTTTGCAGCAATAGATGAAGTTGTTCCTCCGCATATAATATGCTTACCTTCCTTTGAGAAGAAGAGAGACATCATACGGTCGCAATCATCACGGTTAGAAGGAGGCCCAAAGAGAATATTCATAGGTTCTCTCTTTCTGATTTTCACAATACACGCTGTTGCATCATCACCGGGCTTCTGCCCGTAAAGCTTATCACATTCATCAACTAAAAGAGTAGACAGATTCTTTGCTGTAAGACCTGTTACCGACATAGTTTCCATAAAATCAATAATATCCTCACGCTTCCAACCAAAGTTGTAAGCCATACCGATTCCGGCATGAGGACAACCGTCACTCATAGCGATGAAAATATCGCCTTCCTGCAAGCGGATAACAGACTTATATATTTTCTTCCCGTCAATGTTCATTTCTGTTTTGGGATAATCGTAATTCTTATTATCGCGAAGAACAATTGTCTGCGGATTATCATACTGAATAATTTCAGCAGTTTCATTATTGATGATGTGCATAATTGTAAATGTTGAGTATGCAACACCACGAACCGAACAAACAGGAAGTGTTGCTGCAATAGTTGACACACATTCTTCAATAGGAAGTCCTGCCGCCATCATTGTTGAAATAATCTTTGATGTGAGCGTTGAAAGAATGCTTGCTTTAACACCGCTTCCAAGTCCGTCTGCAAGAACGATAACCGTTGAATCATCATTTTGTTCAACAATTTCTACATGGTCACCGCAAAGCTGTTCGCCGTAATGGTTAATACTTTTGTAGCCGATATCTGCACATAAATCATTCATCCTGTATCGACTCCTTTAGCTTTGCAAGTGCAATTTTTGTTTCTGCAGCTGTTTCACCAAGCAAGGATGCGATTTCCTGAACAATACGCATCTGCTTATCAACAACTTTATCCGCAACCTCTACAGTCTGACGGCTGATACTTTCTTTCTTTTCACGTTCGTTTTGTTCATCGGTAATATCACGCATAATACCAATAAGAAGATGTGAATCCTTATCATACACAACCGACTGTTCGATATAACGCTTATATTCAGCAAGATATACTTTCTTGTTTCTGATATCCCTGCCTGTAGTTCTTACTTCCATAAAGTCCTTTGGATCCATAATACGAACAACTAAATCGCCAAGTACATCTGTGCTTGAACGAATGTTCATTATGTTTCTTGCTGCTTCGTTTATCTGCTGTACTTCTAATTCTTCATTAAGAACTATAAGACCGTTTGGTGTATTCTTAACGATAGTATCAGAAAAGCTTTCAGCTTTATCCTTAAGGAAAGGTAGACACATAGAAATTTCTGCTTTGCCCTGGCAAATAGCAATAGCCTTTTCACGGCAGGTGTTATATCCACAGGAACCGCAGTTAAGTTCATCGGAAGGCTTAAACTTGCCCATTTGACGAAGAACATTGTAAATTTCGGTTTCAGAAGGCTGCTGTAATCTGTGCTCGATATATGTAAACTGCTTTTTCAGTTCCATATTATCAGGCTGCACCACATCAAAGTCTTTGTTACCTGCATAATTTGCTATGGTAATATAATCTTTAATCGGTGCGCTTCGATGATATTTTTCCATAACAGGACCTCCGATACAACTGCCTATACATGCTGACATTTCAATAAAGCATTTATGGATTTTTCCGCTTTCAATGTCTTTTAGCGCATCAACACAGTTTTCGATTCCATCAAGGGCCATGTAAGTGTAGCCGGGAGCGTCCTGTGCCATTGTTTTAAGGATTCCGCCTGTTGTTGGGAAAAATCTTGCACGGCTCTCTTCGTTGGAATCCATATCTGCTTTCAGCTCAATATTTTCTTCCTTTAACCAATTTGTAAGTTCTTCAAAAGTTAAAACTGCATCAACAATACCTTCATAATGCTCTGCTTCATCTTTTTTAGCAACACAAGGACCTATAAACACAGTTTTTGCCCTTGGAAATCTCTTTTTAATATCCATACAATGAGCCTGCATAGGAGAAACAACATCTGCCAGATATTCAAGCTCTGCAGGGAAGTATTTTTGTATAAGTAAGTTGATTGAATGACAGCAGGAGGTGATTATAATATCACGCTCATCTTCTTTAAGCATTCTTTCATACTCGTTTTTAACAATTGTTGCACCAATTGCAGTTTCTTCAACTTCATAAAAGCCAAGCTTCTGAAGTGCGTCACGCATTGCGTTAATTCCCACACCTTCGTAATTTGCAACAAATGATGGTGCCAAGCTTACAACAACGGGATCGCCGCTTTGCAAAAACACCTTTACTTTTTCGGTTTCATCAACAATCTGTTTTGCATTTTGCGGACAAACAACAAAACACTGTCCGCACAAAATACATTCATTTCCAATAATATGTGCCTGATTGCCGGAAAAACGAATTGCTTTGACTGGACAGTGGCGAATGCACTTATAACAGTTTTTACAGTTTGATTTTTTTAATGTTAAACAATTTGGCATTTGGGTCACTTCCTTTCGTTTTCAATCCTAGCTAGCACTTTATCATTAAAAAAGTCTTTAAAATTTTCACGGGTGATACCTACATGAATTTCATCATCCACCTGAACAGTGACGCCTTGACGATTACACTTGCCGATACAAAAGCTACCGGCAAGTGTTATTTCATCCTCAAGATGGTGTTCTTCAACTGCTTTGGTAAGTAACTCTACAATTTCAGGTGAACCCTTTAAATGACAAGAACTGCCAACGCATATTTGAATTACCATATCATCCTCACACTTTCGCTAAAACTTCTTTTTTGAAGAACTCATCTACTGTTTCAGGAGTAACAGAATGGAAGCTATCATCCACAGTTACGCATACGCCCTGCTGACATTTACCCATGCAGAATGTGCCTCCGAGTTCTACTTTATCATCGAGCTTATTTTCAGCGATTAAATACTGAAGCTGCTCTACAACCTGACGAGAACCTTTAATATGGCATGAACTACCGATACATACTGTTATTTTCATTTCAAAACATCCTTTCACTGCTAAGATTTATTTTATTATTCGTAATCCACAACATCTACCCAAGAGAGTAAGAATTCACGTTCGTGTGAATTACCTTTAACTGACTGAGAAGCCGCAACAATAGGCATCCATTTCTGTACATACTGCTTTGCTGTTTCGCTTTTTTCGCAGAACAAGTCAAGATATTTTTTCGCTCCGCTGATGTCACCGTTAAGCCAGAAGAGGAGATATGTTCTTGCTGCATCTGCTGAAGCATTACCCTGAGTTGCGTGTGACCAGTCTAAAATGTAAGGTGTACCGTCTTCTGCGATAATAATATTTGAAGGATTGAAGTCACCGTGGCAAACCTTTGTATGCTTAGGCATTCCTTCAAGTCTTGTATGCAAATCATAACGAGTGGTTGCATCAAGGTCAGTTTCGCTGATTTTACGGTTCATCTTATCCTTTAATTTATTGAGCAAAGGAGATTTTTTAGAATGAACTTCAATTTGAAGTTTAACAAACAGTTCCAGATATTCATCTTTTTTGTCAGCGTCCTCTTCCATAAGCTGTGCGAGTGTCTTTCCTTTGATGTACTCGGACACGATAGCCCATTTGCCATCTACCATAGTTACCTCTAAAACCTTCGGAATGTTAAGTCCTGTTTCTTCGATTCTTGCCTGATTGAGTGCTTCATTAAGCACATCAGACTTTGAGTAGTTTTCATTAAATACCTTAACGCATTTATCTCCGTCACGGTATATTGTTTTGTTATTTCTAACTGCGATAACTCTATCAAGTTTCATGATTTATTCCTCCTAATCTTTTTGACTCAGGCTTTTTTGCCTTTATTGTATACAGCTTTGATTGCATCCGGCTTTGTGTTTGATTTTATGTCTTTTGCTGTAGGCATTTCTTTTTCTTCAAAGTGCTTGCCATAGTATGCATTGAGGTACATCTGCTTGATTTCTGCCATTAACGGATATCTTGGGTTCGCACCTGTGCACTGGTCATCAAATGCCTGTTCTACCATTTCGTCAAGATTTTCGAGGAACACTTTTTCATCAATGCCGTAATCTTTAATTGTTTCTTTTATACCAACCTTTGCTTTAAGGTCATTAATTGCCTTAATAAGACCTTCGAGCTTTTCTGTATCTGTGTTACCCTTGATTCCAAGGTAATCAGCTACTTCTGCATAACGAGCGAGTGTGTGCGGATGGTCATACTGTGAGAATGTACCCATCTTCTGAGGAGCCTCTGCAGCATTGAATCTTAATACTTCTTCAATCATAAGAGCGTTTGCAACGCCGTGAGGTAAGTGATGGAATGCACCAAGTTTGTGAGCCATAGAGTGACATACACCAAGGAATGCATTTGCAAATGCCATACCTGCCATTGTTGCAGCGTTTGCCATCTTTTCTCTTGCTTCTACATCTGTCTGTCCGTTTTCGTAAGCTCTTGGCAAGTATTCAAATACTGTCTTAAGAGATTTAAGAGCAAGACCGTCTGTGTAGTCTGTTGCAAGCATTGCAGCATAAGCTTCGATAGCGTGTGTTACAGCATCAATACCGGAAGCGGCTGTTAAGCCCTTAGGTGCTGACATGTGGAAGTCTGTGTCAATGATTGCCATATTAGGCATAAGTTCATAGTCAGCAAGAGGATATTTAACACCTGTTTGTTCGTCTGTGATAACTGCGAAAGGTGTAACCTCAGAACCTGTACCTGCAGATGTAGGAATTGCAATGAAGTATGCTTTTTCACCCATTTTCGGGAATGTGTAAACTCTCTTTCTGATGTCGATAAATCTCATTGCCATATCCAT
>JAZQAO010000037.1:0-3229 GCA_045545295.1 Clostridia bacterium | reverse complement strand
AAAGTGCATCACGGTAAGCCATAACCGTTAATCTCCGATCAGAAAACAGCTTGTCAGCGGATTTTTGCTTCCGTATATATATGACAAAAATCGCAAAATATTACGCCAAAAAACAACATTGTTTACAGTTTATTTACATTTGGAAATAGTAACCCCCAGCTAAGCCGGGGGGTCTTCGTATGCTGGCAAAGCCCTATGGTTAACGGCATCGCCTTAAGGCGTACCCGGCGGCTACCAACCGCAAAGGCTTGTTACTTGCTACCCGTAAACGGGTCGGTGTATTCTTTGAGCATCATTTGGTCGTGAACCAAATCTTTATCCAACTGATTCTTTTGGGTGGAATTTCTACGAGCATATGTATGTGGTCGGGGCAAACTTCTGCCTGAACTATGCTCACTTGTTTCCAATTGCATAATTCTCTTAATATTTTTCCTATTTCTTCTCTGTGTTTTCCGTAAAAAATTTTCTCCTGTATTTCGGTGCTAACACTATATGATATTGGCAATTCCATTTGGTATGTGCTAAACTACTGTTGTCATTCAATTGAATGTCCTCCTTTTGATTTCTTGGTGCAGTTGGTAGCCGCACCTTCATTCTATCAAAAGGAGTTTTTCTTGTATACGCATCGCTAAAGCTTTTTTGGAACCCCTGGCACAGCCAGGGGTTTTCAAATACAATAAGTCAGGCTTGCATAGGTTATCATCCTACACAAGCCTGTATTTTTGTTTAGTTTCTTTTATTCTTTAATTGCTGATTTTAAAAAAACAGCTCATGCAATGCATGAACTGCTTTTGAGATGACAGAATAATTCTCCAAGTATTCTTATTGTTGGTTACTTTTCGTTGATTGCATACAGATGAATTACAATTTTACATACTGCACCGAATAGCCGGGCATTCTGCAGCCTGCACTGAAATCAAGATGTGTGCCTGTTATAAGTTCGGTTCCACAACCTGCTTTTACATCAAAATGGGCCGTATACTCATTTTCATCTGCATTTATAAGAACAACTATTCTTTCTTCGTCGCATTCCCGTTCAAAAACAAGCTGATGGTTGGTCTGGTGAAGTATCTTCAAACCGCCGTAACACAGTGCCTTGCTTTCACGGTGTATCTTTGCTGCTATTGAGATAAATTCGGATATTTCATTAAATTGAATCGTATTGATTTCGGGTCGCAGATCATCGTCGCCGTTTTCTTTTCTGCCCTCAACACCCCACTCACTGCCGTAATAAACACACGGAATACCCGGCATGCCGAAAAGTATACCGTAAGCAGGAATAATATGATTTTTATTTGAAAGAACCGAGGCAAGTCTTGTAACATCATGATTATCAACAAAGCCTATGAGCTGTAGACCTCTGTACATGCACCAATCCTCACTGCCAAAACGATTGCGGAGCGAATAGCCGATTTCAAACATATTCATACTGTTAAAGGAAGAATAGATTCCCTTATAACATTCATAATTCGTTGCACTGTGAAGCATTCCGTCACAAACTATCTCTCTGTAATTTCCGTGAATCATCTCACCTGCAAGGAAGAAGTCACTCTTCTTTGCCATGCAGAACGAATTGAGATCCCTCATAAACTGACGATTCAGCATATAGGCAACATCTAGACGAAGACCGTCAATGCCGAAATAGTCTATCCACTCACCAATACGGTCAAAAAGATAATTCTTAACTTGGGGATTGTCAAGATTTAGTTTCACAAGCTCGTAATGACCTTCCCAGCCTTCGTACCAAAAGCCGTCATTGTAGGAACTGTCGCCGTCAAAGCTAATATGAAACCAATCTTTGAAGGGGGATTCCCATTTCTTTTCCCTTACATCCCTGAATGCGAAAAATTCTCTGCCCACATGATTAAAAACACCGTCAAGAATTACTTTGATGTTACTTTCATGCAGTTTATCACAGACAAATTTAAAATCTTCGTTTGTGCCGAGCCTTACATCAATTTTCGAAAAATCAGAAGTATCATAACCGTGTGCTGTGCTTTCAAAAACAGGGCAGAAATATACAGCATTCACATTAAGCTTCACAAGATGCTCTGTCAAATCCGCAACCTTTCGTATTCGTGATTTAAGCACGCCGTCATTATGTTTTGGTGCACCGCAAAACCCCAAAGGATAAATCTGATATATCACACTTTCATTATACCACATAAACAAACCTCATTTTATATTTGAAATAATATATATTACTGTAATCAAAAAAATATTTTTTTGATTATATCATAATCATTATAAAATTTAAATACTCTTTAGTTGAATATATGACATTTTATAATAAAAAAAGATTACACTCCATAATAAACTATAAAAGCAAAATAATCATACAAAAAACAGGCCTCAAACTTGAAGAAAAGTCAGTCAGAACAATGCAGCATTGCTCGCTTGAGCGCATCGCACCGGTCTGTGTTTTTTTCGGCTCAGAGTAAACAAAAAGAACCATCCAATCGGATGGTTCTTTTTGCTGGCGCCTCAAACAGGACTCGAACCTGTGACACCGCGGTTAACAGCCGCGTGCTCTACCGACTGAGCTATTAAGGCATATACGGTTTTTATGGGAGAAAACATAGGGCGGTGTCTGTGACACCATCGGTCAGAAACATTGTCGCATTGCTCACTTGGAGCGCTTCGCACTGCTCTGTGTTTCTTCCTCTTCTCGGCTTGCTGTTTCTTCCGCCGGAAGCGCAAGCCTGCGAAGCAGTTAACATCCCTTAGCTCTACCGACTGAGCTATTAAGGCAGAATTAAAAAGTGTCGGCGTCGACCTATCTTCCCGGGCCGCTTCCAGCCAAGTATTTTCGGCACTGTTGAGCTTAACTACCGTGTTCGGGATGGGAACGGGTGGACCCTCAACGTCATCAACACCGACTAATATATCGTTACGCGCTGTTCACGCATTAACTTCTTCCTTTGGTGACCCGTAGGGGATTCGAACCCCTGTTGCCGGCGTGAGAGGCCGGAGTCTTAGGCCACTTGACCAACGGGCCATAAAGTGGTACACCTTCAGGGACTCGAACCCTGGACACCCTGATTAAGAGTCAGGTGCTCTACCAACTGAGCTAAAGGTGCATATCCTGCAATACACCCTGAAAACTGAACAAAGGTGGAAACGAAGTAGTAATGGAACTTGAGATATAAACATTGGTCAAGCCCTCGACCTATTAGTATTGCCAAGCTGAACGTGTCACCACGCTTACACATGCAACCTATCAACCTCA